>NZ_VFNC01000003.1:663880-1327760 GCF_006715395.1 Streptomyces sp. SLBN-31 | reverse complement strand
AGCCGCCCTCACCCTGCTGCTGGCCTGCGGGGCCGCCGGAGCACCGCGATGCTCACCCCGAGTTCGTCGAGGCGCGGCGGCGGCGCGGCGTGACCCGGGCGCATCTGCGCGAGCGGGCGCCGGAGCTGCCCGCCGGACTGGAGGCGGTGGCGCGCGGTCCGCTGCTGGTGCTGGAGGACGAGTATCCGGACGCCTGGTGGATGCCGGGCAACCCGGCACAGCTGTCGTCACGACGGGCGCCCTGCACCGGCTGACCGACCACCAACTAGACGCCGTACTGACGCACGAGCAGGACCACGCGCGGGCCCACCACGACTGGCTGCTGCATCTGTCGACGGCGCTGGCCACGGGTTTCCCCCGGGTGCCGTTGTTCGCCCACTTCTGCGACCAGACGCACCGGCTGGTCGAGCTGGCCGCCGACGACACGGCGTCACGGCGGTGCGGGCACCTGACGACCGCGCTGGCGCTGATCGAGCTGAACCAGCACCGGGGCGTACTGTCCTGCTCCTCCAGCCACCGTCTGCTCGGCGAGCGCGTGGACCGGCTGCTGCAGCCGCCGCGCAGGCTGGGCCGCCGCCACCGGGCGCTCACGGCGACCGTCGCCGCGCTGGTGCCGTTGCTGCCGCTGCTGATCGTCTTCGGCCCCGGGCTGACGGCGCTGGCCTGACCCGCGTCGGGCTGCCGTCGCCCTGGCGGGCCGGAGTTGCGCCGACCAGGGCGGGCCGTTCCGCCGGTCCCCGGCGCTGCACCGGTCTCGCGCCGAGGAACCCTGTGACCAGCCCCCGCACCAGGGCGAGGCCCAGCGCGGACCACACCTCGGCTGGCAGGAACGCATTCGCGGCCGCCGCCCCGGCGCGCCGGAGTTCCGCCGTCCCGCGGCGCGACGGGATCCAGCCCCGGCGTGCCCGGTCCGCCCCTACATCCAGTCGTCCGGCTCCGGCTCCTCCTCCATCTCGGGCCAGTCGTCCTCGGCGCTCGGACCGGTGTCCGCCGCGGGCGCCGCGCCGGGCGCCCCGCCCAGCGAGGCCAGCACCGCCAGCACCCCCTCGCCGTACGTCACCAGCTTCTTCTCGCCGACGCCGCTGATGCCGCCCAGCTGTTGCACGGAGGTCGGCCAGGCCGTGGCGATCTCCCGGAGCGTGGCGTCGTGGAAGATGACGTAGGCCGGGACGCCTGCTCCCTGGCCTGCTCGGCCCGCCAGGCGCGCAGCGCCTCGAAGGCCGGCTGGAGGGCCTCGGGAAGCTCGGCCGCGGCAGCCTTGGCCTTGGAGCCCTTCGCGGAGGACGCCGAGCGTGAGGTCACCGGCTTCTTCGGCTCCTTGCGCAGCGGTACCTCCCGCTCGCGCCGCAGCACCGACCCGCTCGCCTCGGTGAGCACGAGCGTGCCGTAGTCGCCCTCGACCGCGAGCAGCCCCTGCGCGAGCAACTGCCTTACGACACCGCGCCACTCGACCTCGGTGAGGTCCTCGCCGATGCCGAACACGGCGAGCTGGTCGTGGGCGAACTGGATGACCTTGGCCGTGCGCCTGCCACAGCGGATGTCGACGATCTGCACGGCGCCGAACTTCTGCCCCCGCTCCCGCTGGCAGCCGCACCCACCGTGGACAGCACCTTCTGCGCGGCGGACCGTGCCGTCCCCAGGTCTCGGCGGGTGCGGCAGGTGTTCGCAGTTGCCGCAGTCCGCCGCATCCGGGTCCTGCCCGAGTAGGCGAGGAGCTGGCCGCGCGCGCACCGGGCGCTCTCGCACAGCGCCAGCATCGCGTCCAGTGGGCGGAGGGCCGCGGCGGCGGAAAACGCCTCGTAGCCCTCGGACGACTGGATCATCTTGCGCTGCTGAGGACGTCGTTGAGTCCGCGTAGCCATCCAGGCCCGTGGAGGTGCAGCCGTCGCGTCCGGCGCGGCCCGTCTCCTGTATAGTAGCCCTCGACCGGACTTGGGCAGGTCGAGGTGGGCGCGAAGAGGAACGTTCCGGCTTGTCGATGCCCATGTCCGAAGGCGATGGTCGCGACCACGACCAGGCCTTCCTCGCGCAGGAACCTGGACTGGTGCGCCGCGCGGGTGCCCCGCGTCAGGCCCGCGTGGTAGGGCACCAGCCTCGATGCCGTTGTCGGTCAGGAACTCCGCCGTCGCCTCCACGACTTGCGGGAGAGGCAGTACACGATGCCCGCGTCGCCGGCGTTGCTCCTCGCGCAGGAACGCCAGCAGCTGCTCTGCTGTCGGGTCGGCCTTCGGCACGATCCGGTACTGGATGTTGGGCCGGTCGAAGCTGGCCACGAAGTGCCGGGCGGTCGGCATGTGCAGCCGCTGGGTGAGCTCCTCGTGCGTGGCGCGGGTGGCCGTCGCCGTGAGCGCGACGCGCGGTACGTCCGGCCAGCGCTCGCCGAGCAGGGACAGGGCGAGATAGTCCGGGCGGAAGTCGTGGCCCACTGGGAGACGCAGTGGGCCTCGTCGATCGCGAAGAGGGCGATCTTGCCGCGGGAGAGCAGGTCCAGGGTGGCGTCCAGCCGCAGCCGCTCGGGGGCGAGGTAGAGCAGATCGAGTTCGCCGGCCAGGAATTCGGCCTCGACCACCCGCCGCTCGTCGAAGTCCTGCGTGGAGTTCATGAAACCCGGCGCGCACGCCCAGCGCCCGGAGCGCGTCGACCTGGTCCTGCATCAGCGCGATGAGCGGGGAGACCACGATTCCCGTGCCGGGTCTGACCAGGGACGGAATCTGGTAGCACAGCGACTTGCCGCCGCCGGTGGGCATGAGGACGACGGCGTCGCCGCCCGCCACCACGTGCTCGATGACCGCTTCCTGCTCGCCGCGGAAGCTGTCGTACCGAAGACGCGGTGGAGCGTGGCCAGTGCCTCGCTGTCGCCGGTGTGCCACAGGCGTGTGTGCCTCGGTCGTCACAACCGTCCCGCCCATCCCGTGCATCGCTCGTCCCCCGTGCGTCGTCCCTCGACCACTGCCTCCACGATAGGGGCCCGGACTGACAGCGCCGGAGTTGTCCACAGGCCGGCGCCGGGCGATCGGCGCTCAGCCCAATGGCCCGCGTCGCGTGACACCGCCGTACCGGCCGGGGACATGCTGCTCGGGCGGGACGGGGGCGGGCCGCGTCTCCCCGGACGGGTGGCCCGCGCGTCCCCCGACCAAGGAGCCGCGTGATGTCCCGTCGGCCCCTCAAGGCCGCCCTCACCGTGGCGGTGGCCGCTGCCTTCTCGCTGGCCGCCGTTCCCGCACAGGCCGCGCCCGACCCCGCCCCCTCCGTGTGGACCGGCGTGGCCGACACCTACGTCGCGACGGCCCGCTACGCCCACGAGGGCTTCGCCAAGGACGGCCGGTACGTCCCCGTCGGCGGGTGCGACGCCGCCGCCGAGGGCGGCGCCGACTACCGCTACGTCAACCTGTCGAATGTCGGTTCACTCGATCCGGGGAAACCGGCGGCTCTGATCTACGCGGACAGGTTCACCGACGAGATCACCGGCATGGACGGCGCCGACGCAGGCCGCAGGCTGGTCGCGGTGAGTGGATCGTCCAGAACACCGGCCGGACCGCGCCGAAGCTGTTCGGCGAGACCCTCCAGAAGGGCCGGCCTCTCCGGCTACTTCACGCTGCGCGCCTGGCTCTACGAGCCCAATGACAACGGGCTGTTCGCCGCGTACAACCCGAGGTGGCCTGCTGGCGCCTGCCCCGCACATGGGCGGGCCCCGGCTCCCTCTCCGGGAACCGGGGCCCGCCGTGACGCGGTGTGCGGATCAGCGCACGAAGACGCTCGCCTGACTCGCGAGGTCCAGAAGTACTGCGGCGCCACACCGAGCACCAGCGTGACCACCACACCGAGCCCGATCGCGGTCATCGTCAGCGGCGACGGAACGGCGACCGTCGGGCCCTCCGGCCTGGGCTCGCTGAAGAACATCAGCACGATCACGCGGATGTAGAAGAAGGCCGCCACCGCGGACGAGATCACACCGATCACGACCAGCGGCGCCGCCCCGCCCTCCGCCGCCGCCTTGAACACGGCGAACTACCGGCGAAGCCGGATGTCAGCGGGATACCGGCGAAGGCCAGCAGGAACACCGCGAACACGGCTCTCGCCACCAGCGGCGAACGACGGCCGAGCCCCGCCCACTTGGACAGGTGTGTCGCCTCGCCGCCCGCGTCGCGCACCAGCGTGACCACCGCGAACGCGCCGATCGTCACGAAGGAGTACGCGCCCAGGTAGAAGAGGACGGACGACACGCCGTCCTTCGACGTGGCGATGACACCCGCGAGGATGAACCCGGCGTGCGCGATCGACGAGTACCCAGCAGCCGCTTGATGTCGGTCTGGGTGATCGCGACATCGCACCGCCCGGCATGTGACGATCGCGACGGCCCACATGACCGGCCGCCAGTCCCAGCGCATGCCCGGCAGGACGACGTACAGCAGGCGCAGCAGCGCGACCGAACGGCCCGCCACCTTCGTCGCCGCCGCCAATGAACCCGGTGACCGGGGTCGGCGCGCCCTGGTAGACGTCCGGCGCCACATGTGGAACGGGACGGCTCCGACCTTGAACAGCAGGCCCATGAGGATCATCGCGCCGCCGATCAGCAGCAGCGCGTCGTTGCCCAATGGTGTCCGCGAGCGCCGGGTCGACTTCGTGGACGGTGCCGGTCGACGACCTGCGCGATCCGCGCGTACGACACCGACCCGGCGTAGCCGTACAGCATGGCGATGCCGAACAGGGTGAACGCCGAGGCGAACGCGCCGAGCAGGAAGTACTTGACCGCGGCCTCCTGCGACATGAGCCGCTTGCGGCGGGCAGCGCGCACATCAGGTAGAGCGGGAGGAGAAGACCTCCAGGGCCACGAACAGGGTCAGCAGGTCGTTTGGCCGACGGGAAGACCAGCATTCCGGAGATCGCGAAGAGCAGCACGGGAACACCTCGGGTGGTGGTAAACACCGGCCTTCACGAGCCGCTTCTCGCTGTCGCTGCCCGGCACGGACGCGGCCTGCGCGGCGAAGGAGTCGACCCGGTTGCCGTGCGCCGCCGGGTCCAGGCGCCGCTCGGCGAAGGTGAACAGGCCGACCAGTCCGGACAGCAGGATCGTGCCCTGCAGGAACAGGGACGGCCCGTCGACCGCGATGGCGCCCATCGCCGCGATGTGCGCCTTGGTGGTGCCGTATCCGTCCGACGCGAGCGCGACGACCGCGGCGAAGGCGGCGACGAGCGCGACGAGGGACACGAACACCTGGGCGTAGTAGCGGGACTTGCGCGGGACGAACGCCTCGACGAGCACCCCGACGATCGCCGCGCCCACGACGATCAGGGTGGGCGACAACTGCGCGTATTCGATCTTCGGTGCGTTGATCTTCGAAATCGGTTCGGCTGCGGTCGCCGCCGTTGTCCACAGGCTGTGGACGGCTGCTGCGCTCACTTGGCCACCGCCTCCACCTCAGGCTTGGGGTCCGTCTTGTGTACGTCGGACAGGGTCGACTTCACGGCCGGGTTGACGATGTCCGTCACCGGCTTCGGGTAGACGCCCAGGAAGATCAACAGAACGATCAACGGGGCGACCACCAGGAGCTCGCGCACCCTGAGGTCGGGCATCGCGGAGACCTCCGGCTTCACCGGGCCCGTCATCGTCCGCTGGTAGAGGACGAGGGCGTACAGCGCGGCGAGAACGATGCCGAAGGTGCCGATGATGCCGATCGCCGGGTAGCGCGTGAACGTGCCGACCAGGACCAGGAACTCGCTCACGAACGGCGCCAGTCCCGGCAGGGACAGCGTGGCCAGCGTGCCGATCAGGAATGTGCCGGCGAGCACCGGGGCGACCTTCTGCACACCGCCGTAGTCGGCGATGAGCCGCGAGCCGCGGCGCGAGATGAGGAACCCGGCGAGCAGCATCCACGCGGCCGTGGAGATCCCGTGGTTGACCATGTAGAGCGTCGCGCCGGACTGGCCCTGGCTGGTCATCGCGAAGATGCCCATGATGATGAAGCCGAAGTGCGAGATCGACGCGTACGCCACCAGCCGCTTGATGTCCCGCTGGCCCACCGCGAGCAGCGCGCCGTAGACGATGCTGATGAGGGCCAGTACGAGGATCACCGGCGTCGCCCACTTGCTGGCCTCCGGGAACAGCTGGAGGCAGAAGCGGAGCATCGCGAAGGTGCCCACCTTGTCGACTACCGCCGTGATGAGCACGGCGACCGGCGCGGTGGACTCCTGCATGGCGTTGGGCAGCCAGGTGTGCAGCGGCCACAGCGGCGCCTTGACGGCAAAGGCGAAGAAGAAGCCGAGGAACAGCCAGCGCTCGGTGCTCGTCGCCATGTGCAGCGAGCCGTTGGCGCGGGCCTGGGCGATCTCCTGGAGGCTGAAGTTCCCGGCGACCACGTACAGACCGATCACCGCGGCCAGCATGATCAGCCCGCCGACCAGGTTGTACAGCAGGAACTTCACGGCCGCGTACGACCGCTGCGTGGACGCCGCCTCCTCGCCGTGCTCGTGGGCACGGTCCCCGAAGCCGCCGATGAGGAAGTACATCGGGATCAGCATCGCTTCGAAGAAGATGTAGAAGAGGAAGACGTCGGTCGCCTCGAAGGAGATGATCACCATCGCCTCGACGGCCAGGATCAGGGCGAAGAAGCCCTGCGTCGGCCGCCAGCGGCGGCTTCCGGTCTCCAGCGGGTCCGCGTCGTGCCAGCCCGCGAGGATGATGAACGGGATCAGCAGGGCGGTCAGCGCGACCAGCGCCACCGCGATGCCGTCCACGCCCAGTTCGTAGCGGACTCCGAAGTCCGCGATCCAGGCGTGCGACTCGGTCAGTTGGTAGCGGCCGCCGTCCGGGTCGAAGCGGACCAGGACGGTGATCGCGAGGGCGAGTGTGGCGAGCGAGACGAGCAGTGCCAGCCATTTCGCGGCGGTGCGCTGCGCGGCCGGCACGGCGGCCGTGGCGATGGCCCCGATCGCGGGGAGCACCGCCGTCGCTGTCAGCAGAGGAAAGGACATCGGTATCAGACCGCCCTCATCAGCAGGGTCGCGGCGACGAGGACCGCCGCACCGCCGAACATCGAGACCGCGTAGGAGCGCGCGAAGCCGTTCTGCAGCTTGCGCATGCGTCCGGACAGGCCCCCGACCGAGGCGGCCGTGCCGTTGACGACACCGTCGACCAGGGTGTGGTCGACGTACACCAGGGAGCGCGTGAGGTGTTCGCCGCCGCGGACCAGGACGACGTGGTTGAAGTCGTCCTGCAGCAGGTCGCGCCGGGCGGCCCGGGTGAGCAGCGAACCGCGCGGGGCGACGGACGGCACCGGGCGGCGGCCGTACATGGCGTAGGCGATGCCGACGCCGATGATCAGGCAGACCATTGTCGCGCCGGTGACGGTCGCCGCGCTCAGCGGGGAGTCGCCCTCGCTGTGCCCGGTGACCGGCTCCAGCCAGTGCAGGAAGCGGTCGCCGATGCTGAAGAACGCGCCGCCGAAGACCGAGCCGATCGCCAGCACGATCATGGGGATCGTCATGACCTTCGGGGACTCGTGCGGGTGCGGCTCGGCGTGCTCGCCCCGGTGCTCGGCGGCGGGCTCCGCGCTCGGGGCCTCCGGGGAGCGGGTGGGCCGGTTCTTCCAGCGCTCCTCTCCGAAGAAGGTCATCAGCATCACGCGCGTCATGTAGAACGCGGTGATGGCCGCGCCCACCAGGGCGCACGCGCCCAGGATCCAGCCCTCGGTGCCGCCCTTCGCGAAGGCCGCCTCGATGATCTTGTCCTTGGAGAAGAAGCCGGACAGGCCCGGGAAGCCGATGATCGCGAGGTAGCCGAGGCCGAAGGTGATGAAGGTGACCGGCATGTACTTCCGCAGGCCGCCGTACTTGCGCATGTCGACCTCGTCGTTCATGCCGTGCATGACCGAACCTGCGCCGAGGAAGAGGCCGGCCTTGAAGAAGCCGTGCGTCACCAGGTGCATGATCGCGAAGACGTAGCCGATGGGACCGAGACCGGCGGCGAGGACCATGTAGCCGATCTGCGACATGGTCGAGCCGGCCAGCGCCTTCTTGATGTCGTCCTTCGCGCAACCGACGATCGCACCGAACAGGAGCGTGACGGCACCGACCACGGTGACCACGAGCTGTGCGTCGGGCGCGGCGTTGAAGATCGCCCCGGAGCGGACGATCAGGTAGACGCCCGCGGTCACCATCGTCGCGGCGTGGATGAGGGCCGAGACCGGGGTCGGGCCCTCCATCGCGTCCCCGAGCCAGGACTGCAGCGGCACCTGGGCGGACTTGCCGCAGGCGGCGAGCAGGAGCATCAGGGCGATGGCGGTGAGCTTGCCCTCGGAGGCGTCGGTCGCGTGACCGAGGACCGGTCCGAAGGCGAAGGTGCCGAACGTCGTGAACATCAGCATGATCGCGATGGACAGGCCCATGTCGCCGACGCGGTTGACCAGGAAGGCCTTCTTCGCCGCCGTCGCCGCGCTGGGCTTGTGCTGCCAGAAGCCGATCAGCAGGTACGAGGCCAGACCGACGCCTTCCCAGCCGACGTACAGCAGCAGGTAGTTGTCGGCGAGGACCAGCAGCAGCATCGCCGCGAGGAACAGGTTCAGGTAGCCGAAGAAGCGGCGGCGGCGCTCGTCGTGCTCCATGTACCCGACCGAGTACAGGTGGATCAGCGATCCGACGCCGGTGATCAGCAGGACGAACGTCATCGACAGCTGGTCGAGGCGGAAGGTGACGTCCGCCTGGAAGCCCGCGACCGGGATCCAGCTGAACAGGTGCTGGGTCAGGGTGCGGTGTTCGGCGTCCTTGCCGAGCAGGTCGGCGAAGAGGATCACACCGAACACGAAGGAGGCCGTCGACATCAGGACGCCGATCCAGTGGCCGACGGCATCGAGCCGCCGGCCGCCGCACAGCAGTACGGCCGCTCCGAGCAGTGGCGCCGCCACCAGCAGCGCAATCAGGTTATCCACGATTCTTTCCGACCCCTCAGAGCTTCATCAGGCTGGCGTCGTCGACCGAGGCCGAGTGGCGGGTGCGGAACAGGGACACGATGATCGCGAGTCCGACCACGACCTCCGCGGCGGCGACGACCATCGTGAAGAACGCGATGATCTGGCCGTCGAGGTTGCCGTGCATCCGGGAGAAGGTGACGAACGCGAGGTTGCACGCGTTCAGCATCAGCTCGATGCACATGAAGACGACGATCGCGTTGCGCCTGATCAGCACGCCGGTGGCGCCGATCGTGAACAACAGGGCCGAGAGATACAGGTAGTTGACGGGGTTCACTTCGACGCCTCCTCCCGCTTGAAGGTGGCCGGTTCGATCGCGGTGCGCTCAAGGCGTTCCTCCGCGCGCTGCTCCAGCGCCTTGAGGTCGTTGAGCGCCTCGGCCGACACGTCGCGGATCTGGCCGCGATCGCGCAGGGTCTTGCTGACCGTGAGCTCCGACGGGGTGCCGTCGGGCAGCAGGCCCGCGATGTCGACCGCGTTGTGCCGGGCGTACACGCCGGGCGCCGGGAGCGGCGGTACGTGCTTGCCCTCGCGGACGCGCTGTTCGGACAGCTCGCGCTGCGTCTTGGCGCGCTCGGTGCGCTCGCGGTGCGTGAGCACCATCGCGCCGACGGCCGCCGTGATCAGCAGCGCGCCGGTGATTTCGAAGGCGAAGACGTACTTGGTGAAGATGAGGGCCGCGAGGCCTTCCACATTGCCGTTGGCGTTCGCCTGGCCGGTGCCGTTGAACTCCTTCAGGGAGGCGTTGCCGATCCCGGCGAACAGCAGGACCCCGAAGCCGACTCCGCAGAGAAGTGCCAGCCAGCGCTGGCCCTTGATCGTCTCCTTCAGCGAGTCCGCGGCCGTCACGCCGACGAGCATCACCACGAAGAGGAACAGCATCATGATCGCGCCGGTGTAGACGACGATCTGCACGATGCCCAGGAAGTAGGCGCCGTTGGCGAGGTAGAAGACCGCCAGGACGATCATGGTGCCGGCGAGTGACAGCGCGCTGTGCACGGCCTTCTTCATGAAGACGGTGGACAGGGCGCCGATCACGGCGACGGTGCCGAGGACCCAGAACTGGAAGGCCTCTCCGGTGGAGGTGGAGTAGGCGGCGAGTTGCGCGCTCATCGGCCGATCACCTTCTCCGACGCGGGCTCTTCCTCGCCGAAGGTCGACGCGGCCTCCTGGACGACCTCGCCCTTGGAGACGGCGGTCTGTTGGACTGTGCCGGGGGCGGCCTCGGTGACCAGGCCCCGGTAGTAGTCCTGCTCGTCCGTCCCCGGGTAGATCGCGTGCGGGGAGTCGACCATGCCCTCTTCGAGGCCGGCGAGCAGCTGCTCCTTGGTGTAGATGAGGTTGGCGCGGCTGGAGTCGGCCAGCTCGAACTCGTTGGTCATCGTCAGCGCGCGCGTGGGGCACGCCTCGATGCACAGGCCGCACAGGATGCAGCGGGCGTAGTTGATCTGGTAGACGCGGCCGTACCGCTCGCCCGGCGAGTAGCGCTCCTCGTCCGTGTTGTCGGCGCCCTCCACATAGATGGCGTCGGCGGGGCAGGCCCAGGCGCACAGCTCGCAGCCGACGCACTTCTCCAGGCCGTCCGGATGGCGGTTGAGCTGGTGCCGTCCGTGGAAACGGGGAGCGGTGGTCTTCTGCTGCTCCGGGTACTGCTCGGTCAGCCGCTTCTTGAACATGGCCTTGAAGGTCACGCCGAAGCCGGCGACGGGGTTCATGAAACCGGGCTTGGTCTCCTTGGGCTCCTCAGCCATCGGACGCCTCCTTTCCATCCGAAGATCCGTCACTGGGAGTATCCGGCCCACCACTGACAATCAGCTCCCGCTCTCGGCGCGAGCTGCGCCTCGGCACCGGCGGGAGCTCCTGTCCGGGCAGCGGCGGCACGTGGGAATCCGCCCGCCATCGGGTCGAATCCGGCGGGCTCCGCGGCCTCCTGCTCGCTCGCCTTGGCCTTCTCGCGGAACATGTCGGCGACGAAGGACAGCAGGAGCAGAGCGAGGACGGCGCCGCCGATGTAGAGGGCGATGTCGGCGAAGTCGTAGTTCTCGTTCCTCAGCGCCCGCACCGTCGCGACCAGCATCAGCCAGACCACGGAGACGGGGATGAGGACCTTCCAGCCGAGCTTCATCAGCTGGTCGTAGCGCCCCCGCGGGAGGGTGCCGCGCAGCCAGATGAAGAAGAACAGCAGCAGCTGGACCTTGATCGTGAACCACAGCAGCGGCCACCAGCCGTGGTTGGCGCCCTCCCAGAAGGTGCTGATCGGCCAGGGGGCGCGCCAACCGCGAGGAAGAGCGTGGTCGACACGGCCGAGACCGTCACCATGTTGACGTACTCGGCGAGCATGAACATCGCGAACTTGATCGACGAGTACTCGGTGTTGAAGCCGCCGACCAGGTCGCCCTCGGACTCCGGCATGTCGAAGGGGGCGCGGTTGGTCTCGCCCACCATGGTGACGATGTAGAGGATGAAGGAGACCGGCAGCAGCAGGATGTACCAGCGGTCGTGCTGCTGCTCGACGATCGTCGACGTCGACATCGACCCGGAGTAGAGGAACACGGAGGCGAACGCCGCGCCCATGGCGATCTCGTACGAGATCATCTGCGCGCAGGAGCGCAGACCGCCCAGGAGCGGGTAGGTCGATCCGGAGCTCCAGCCGGCCAGGACGATGCCGTAGATGCCGACCGAGGCGACCGCGAGGATGAAGAGCATCGCGATCGGCAGGTCGGTGAGCTGCATCGCGGTCCGCGTGCCGAAGATCGAGACCTCGTTGTCGGCCGGCCCGAAGGGGATCACCGCGATCGCCATGAAGGCCGGGATGGCCGCGACGATCGGCGCGAGGACGTACACCACCTTGTCGGCGCGCTTGACGATGAGGTCTTCCTTGAGCATCAGCTTCACACCGTCGGCGAGCGACTGGAGCATGCCCCAGGGGCCGTGCCGGTTGGGGCCGATGCGCAGCTGCATCCAGGCGACGACCTTGCGCTCCCAGACGATGGAGAACAGCACGGTCACCATCAGGAAGGCGAAGCAGAAGACGGCCTTGACGACGACCAGCCACCAGGGGTCGGTGCCGAACATCGAGAGGTCTTCAGCGGCGAAGTACGGGCTCATCCCTCCACCTCCTTCGGGGCCTCGCCGACGGTCGTCGCCGGGCCGATGCGGACGAGGGCGCCGGGCAGCGCCCCGGTGTCGGAGGCGACTCCCCCGCCGACGGAGTTCAGCGGGAGCCAGACCACCCGGTCGGGCATCTCCGCGGTCTGCAGGGGGAGTTCGACGGCTCCCGCGGGTCCGGTCACGGCGAGGAGATCGCCGTCCTTGACGCCCACCTCGGCCGCCGTCGCGGCCGACACGCGCGCGTGGGCGGCGTGCCGGGTGCCGGCGAGCGCCTCGTCGCCCTCCTGCAGGACGCCCCGGTCGAGCAGGAGGCGGTGCCCGGCGAGTACGGCCTCCCCGGCCGCGGGCCTGGGCAACTGGCCCCCGGTCTCCAGAGGTTCGGAGGCGCGCGGCCCGTCCCAGGGACCGAGCCGGTCGATCTCGGAGCGCACGGTGCGCAGGTCCGGCAGACCCAGGTGCACGTCCATGGCGTCGGCCAGCATCTGCAGCACACGCGCGTCGGTCGGCGCGAGGCGGCGGGTCATCTGCTCGGGCTTGAGCGCGGCGTCGAAGAAGCGCACCCTGCCCTCCCAGTTGAGGAAGGTTCCGGCCTTCTCGGCGACCGCGGCGACCGGCAGGACGACGCTGGCGTGTTCGCTGACCTCACTGGGCCGCAGCTCCAGCGACACCACGAACCCGGCCTCGTGAAGTGCTTCACGCGCGCGTGCCGGGTCTGGCAGGTCGGCGATCTCGACGCCCGCGACCACCAGGGCCTGCAGTTCGCCGCTCGCGGCGGCCTCCACGATCTGGCTGGTGTCGCGGCCGTAGCGGTGCGGGAGTTCGGCGACCCCCCAGACCGCGGCCACCTCTTCACGCGCGCGTGGGTCGGTCGCCGGACGGCCGCCCGGCAGCAGGGACGGCAGCGCGCCGGCCTCCACGGCCGCGCGCTCTCCGGCCCGCCGCGGGATCCAGACCAGCTGGGCCCCGGTGGCGGAGGAGGCGCGTACGGCGGCGGTCAGACCTCCCGCCACTGCGGCGAGCCGCTCGCCGACGACGATCACGGCGCCCTCGGCGCGCAGCGCCTCGGCGGCCTTCGCGCCGTCGTCCTCCAGGCCGACCCCGCTCGCGAGCGCGTCGAGCCACTCGGTCTCGGTGCTGGGGGCGGCCGGCAGCAGCGTGCCGCCCGCCTTCTCCAGGCCGCGCGTCGCGTGCGTGGCCAGCGCGAACACCTTCTGCCCGTGCTTGCGCCAGGCCTTGCGCAGCCTCAGGAAGACGCCGGGCGCCTCCTCCTCGGCCTCGAAGCCGACCAGCAGGACGGCGGGCGCCTTCTCCAGGGAGGTGTACGTGACACCCGTACCGTCGAGGTCCCGTCCCCGGCCGGCGACCCGCGCCGCCAGGAAGTCGGCCTCCTCGCCGCTGTGCACGCGCGCGCGGAAGTCGATGTCGTTCGTATCGAGCGCCACGCGCGCGAACTTGCTGTACGCGTAGGCGTCCTCGACGGTGAGCCGGCCGCCGGTCAGGACGCCGGTGCGGCCGCGCGAGGCGAGCAGGCCCTGAGCGGCGATCTGCAGCGCCTCCGGCCAGGAGGCCGGTTCGAGGTCGCCCTCGGCGTTGCGCACCAGGGGGGTGGTGAGCCGGTCGCGCTGCTGTGCGTAGCGGAACGCGAAGCGGCCCTTGTCGCAGATCCACTCCTCGTTGACCTCGGGGTCGTTGGCCGCCAGGCGCCGCATGACCTTGCCGCGCCGGTGGTCGGTGCGGGTCGCGCAGCCGCCGGAGCAGTGCTCGCACACGCTCGGCGAGGAGACCAGGTCGAAGGGACGGGAGCGGAATCGGTACGCCGCCGAGGTGAGCGCGCCCACCGGGCAGATCTGGATGGTGTTGCCGGAGAAGTACGACTCGAAGGGGTCGCCCTCACCGGTGCCGACCTGCTGCAGCGCGCCCCGCTCCAGCAGCTCGATCATCGGATCGCCCGCGACCTGGTTGGAGAAGCGGGTGCAGCGCGCGCACAGCACGCACCGCTCGCGGTCGAGCAGGACCTGTGTGGAGATCGCGACCGGCTTCTCGTACGTCCGCTTCTTGCCGTCGAAGCGGGAGTCGGCCTGGCCGTGCGACATGGCCTGGTTCTGCAGCGGGCACTCGCCGCCCTTGTCGCAGACCGGGCAGTCCAGCGGGTGGTTGATGAGGAGGAACTCCATCACACCGTGCTGGGACTTCTCGGCGACCGGCGAGGTGAGCTGCGTCTTGACGACCATGCCGTCCGTGCACGTGATGGTGCAGGACGCCATCGGCTTGCGCTGGCCCTCGACCTCGACGATGCACTGCCGGCAGGCGCCGACCGGGTCGAGGAGGGGGTGGTCGCAGAAGCGGGGGATCTCGATGCCGAGCTGCTCGGCGGCCCGGATGACCAGGGTGCCCTTGGGCACGCTGATCTCGGCGCCGTCGATGGTCAGCGTGACGAGGTCCTCCGGCGGGACCGCCGCCTCTCCCCCTCCGGAGGGAGCACTGGTGGTCACGGTCATGCGTTCACCTCCGGGCGGTCCGCCCAGGCCGTCGACTTGGCCGGGTCGAAGGGGCAGCCCCGGCCGGTGATGTGCTGCTCGTACTCCTCGCGGAAGTACTTCAGCGAGGAGAAGATCGGCGAGGCGGCGCCGTCGCCGAGGGCGCAGAACGCCTTGCCGTTGATGTTGTCGGCGATGTCGTTCAGCTTGTCGAGGTCGTCCATGGCGCCCTTGCCGGCCTCGATGTCACGCAGCAACTGCACGAGCCAGTAGGTGCCTTCTCGGCACGGCGTGCACTTGCCGCAGGACTCGTGGGCGTAGAACTCGGTCCAGCGGGTGACGGCGCGGACGACGCAGGTCGTCTCGTCGAAGCACTGCAGAGCCTTGGTGCCGAGCATGGAACCGGCGGCGCCGACGCCCTCGTAGTCGAGGGGCACGTCGAGGTGCTCGTCGGTGAACATCGGCGTCGAGGAGCCGCCCGGCGTCCAGAACTTCAGCCGGTGGCCCGGCCGCATGCCGCCGCTCATCTCCAGCAGCTGGCGCAGCGTGATGCCGAGCGGGGCCTCGTACTGGCCGGGGCTCGCGACATGGCCGCTGAGCGAGTACAGCGTGAAGCCGGGGGACTTCTCGCTGCCCATCGACCGGAACCATTCCTTGCCCCGATGGACGATCGCGGGAACCGACGCGATCGACTCGACGTTGTTCACAACAGTCGGGCACGCGTAGAGGCCCGCCACGGCGGGGAAAGGGGGACGGAGCCGCGGTTGACCCCGGCGGCCTTCGAGCGAGTCGAGCAGTGCGGTCTCCTCACCGCAGATGTACGCGCCGGCGCCGGCGTGCACGGTGAGTTCCAGGTTCAGCCCGCTGCCCAGGATGTTCTCGCCGAGGTAGCCCGCCGCGTAGGCCTCGCGCACGGCCTCGTGCAACCGCCGCAGAACGGGGACGACTTCACCCCGCAGATAGATGAAGGCATGCGAAGACCTGATGGCGTAACACGCGATGACGATGCCCTCGATGAGGCTGTGCGGGTTCGCGAAGAGGAGCGGGATGTCCTTGCAGGTTCCCGGCTCCGACTCGTCGGCGTTGACAACTAGATAGTGCGGTTTTCCATCACCCTGCGGAATGAACTGCCATTTCATTCCCGTCGGGAATCCCGCGCCGCCGCGGCCGCGCAGACCGGAGTCCTTGACGTACGCGATCAGGTCGTCCGGCGACATCGCCAGCGCCTTGCGCAGGCCCTCGTACCCCTCGTGCCTCTTGTAGACGTCCAGCGACCAGGACCTGTCCTCGTCCCAGAAGGCCGACAACACGGGTGCGAGCAGCTTCTCCGGGCTGGTGTCCTTCAGTTCGGGTGCCAAGGTCATCACTCCCCCTCCTCGGCGGCGGGCCCTGCCGGGTGGGCTGGGTCGGAGGCCGACGTCTCCTGCGGCGCGTCGTGCGAGCTGAGGTGCTCGGTCGGCGACGGCTCGTGCACTTCCCTGTCCTGCGGCTCGTCGTGCGGGCCGCCGTCCCGCGGATGGACCACGCGCGCGGGTGCGGTCTCTCCCCTTGCCAGGCGGAGGCCCACGAGCGACGCCGGTCCCGCACTGCCGCTCTCCTCGACGGCCCCGGGCCGCTCGTCGGGGAAGCCGGCCAGGATCCGCGCGGTCTCCTTGAAGGTGCAAAGGCGTGCCCCGCGCGTGGGCTCGACGTCGCGTCCGGCGCGCAGGTCGTCGACGAGGCGCTTGGCGCTGGCCGGGGTCTGGTTGTCGAAGAACTCCCAGTTGACCATCACCACCGGCGCGAAGTCGCAGGCCGCGTTGCACTCGATGTGCTCCAGGGTGACCTTGCCGTCGCCGGTGGTCTCGCCGTTGCCGACGCCGAGGTGCTCCTGGAGCTCCTCGAAGATCGCGTCGCCGCCCATCACCGCGCACAGCGTGTTGGTGCAGACGCCGACCTGGTAGTCGCCGCTCGGCTTGCGCCGGTACATGGTGTAGAAGGTCGCGACGGCGGTGACCTCGGCCGTGGTCAGCTCCAGCACGTCCGCGCAGAACTGCATCCCGGTGCGCGTGACATGGCCCTCCTCCGACTGCACGAGGTGCAGCAGTGGCAGCAGGGCCGAGCGGGAGTCGGGGTAGCGGGCGATGATCTCGCGCGCGTCCCTCTCGAGCCGTTCACGGACGTCGGCCGGGTAGGCGGGCGCGGGCAGTTCGGGCATGCCCAGGCTGACGCCGTGCTCCGAAGGACTGGTGGTCACCGGTCGACGCCTCCCATCACGGGGTCGATGGACGCGACGGCCACGATGACGTCGGCGACCTGGCCGCCTTCGCACATCGCCGCCATGGCCTGCAGGTTGGTGAAGGACGGGTCCCGGAAGTGGACCCGGTAGGGGCGGGTGCCGCCGTCGGACACGGCGTGCACCCCGAGTTCGCCCTTGGGCGACTCGACGGCCGCGTAGGCCTGTCCCGGCGGGACGCGGAAGCCCTCGGTGACCAGCTTGAAGTGGTGGATCAGGGCCTCCATGGAGGTGCCCATGATCTTCTTGATGTGGTCGAGGGAGTTGCCGAGCCCGTCCGGTCCCAGGGCGAGCTGGGCGGGCCAGGCGATCTTCTTGTCGGCGACCATGACCGGGCCGGGCTGCAGCCGGTCCAGGCACTGCTCGATGATGCCCAGCGACTGGCGCATCTCCTCCAGGCGGATCAGGAAGCGTCCGTAGGAGTCGCAGGTGTCGGCGGTCGGGATCTCGAAGTCGTAGGTCTCGTAGTCGCAGTAGGGCTGCGCCTTGCGCAGGTCGTGCGGCAGGCCGGTGGAGCGCAGGATCGGTCCCGTCGCGCCGAGGGCCATGCAGCCGGCCAGGTCCAGATAGCCGACGTCCTGCATACGGGCCTTGAAGATGGGGTTCCCGGTGGCGAGCTTGTCGTACTCCGGGAGGTTCTTCTTCATCTTCTTCACGAACTCGCGGATGTGGTCCACCGCGCCGGGCGGCAGGTCCTGGGCGAGTCCGCCGGGCCGGATGTACGCGTGGTTCATGCGCAGGCCCGTGATGAGCTCGTAGATGTCGAGAATCATTTCACGATCACGGAATCCGTAGATCATGATCGTGGTGGCGCCGAGCTCCATGCCGCCGGTGGCGATGCACACCAGGTGGGAGGAGAGCCGGTTCAGCTCCATCAGGAGCACCCGGATGATCTTGGTGCGCTCGGAGATCTGGTCCTCGATGCCGAGGAGCTTCTCGACGGCGAGACAGTAGGCGGTCTCGTTGAAGAAGGACGTCAGGTAGTCCATGCGCGTCACGAACGTGGTGCCCTGCGTCCACGTGCGGAACTCGAGGTTCTTCTCGATGCCGGTGTGGAGGTAGCCGATGCCGCAGCGGGCCTCGGTGACCGTCTCACCGTCGATCTCCAGGATCAGGCGCAGCACTCCGTGGGTGGACGGGTGCTGGGGCCCCATGTTGACGACGATGCGCTCGTCGTCGGCGCGGGCCGCGGACTGGACGACCTCGTCCCAGTCGCCACCGGTGACCGTGTACACGGTGCCCTCGGTGGTCTCGCGGGCCGATGCTGACTGCGTGCTCACGAGTACGACCTCCGCTGGTCCGGAGCCGGGATCTGGGCGCCCTTGTACTCGACGGGGATGCCGCCGAGGGGGTAGTCCTTGCGCTGCGGATGGCCCTGCCAGTCGTCCGGCATCATGATCCGCGTCAGCGCCGGGTGACCGTCGAAGACGATCCCGAAGAAGTCGTAGGTCTCACGCTCGTGCCAGTCGTTGGTCGGGTACACCGACACCAGCGAGGGGATCTTCGGGTCGCTGTCGGGGGCGCTGACCTCGAGGCGGATGAGCCTGTTGTGGGTGATCGAGCGCAGGTGGTAGACGGCGTGCAGCTCGCGGCCCTTGTCGTGCGGGTAGTGGACACCGCTGACGCCGGTGCACAGCTCGAAACGCAGGGCCGGGTCGTCGCGCAGGGTGCGGGCGACGCGCAGCAGGTGCTCACGCTCGATGTGGAAGGTGAGTTCGCCGCGGTCGACGACCGTCTTCTCGATGGCGTTGTCCGGGAGCAGGCCCTGCTCCTCCAGCGCGCCCTCCAGCTCGTCTGCGACCTCGTCGAACCAGCCGCCGTAGGGGCGGGCGGCCGGCCCCGGAAGGCGGACCGAGCGGACGAGGCCGCCGTAGCCGGAGGTGTCGCCGCCGTTGTTGGCGCCGAACATGCCGCGCTGGACGCGGATCTCCTCACCGCCCTCGCCCCGCTGGCCGGGGAGGTTGGAGGCGCCGAGGTCCTTCTCGGGGTTCACGCCGTTCGACGCCCCGTTCGCACCGTTCGCGTCGCTCACCGCAGCAGCCCCTTCATCTCGATCGTGGGCAGGGCCTTGAGCGCCGCCTCCTCCGCCTCGCGAGCCGCCTCCTCGGCGTTCACGCCGAGCTTGGAGGTCTGGATCTTGTGGTGGAGCTTGAGGATGGCGTCCATCAGCATCTCGGGCCGTGGCGGGCAGCCCGGGAGATAGATGTCGACCGGGACGATGTGGTCGACGCCCTGGACGATCGCGTAGTTGTTGAACATGCCGCCCGAGGAGGCGCAGACCCCCATGGAGATCACCCACTTGGGGTTCGGCATCTGGTCGTAGACCTGCCTGAGCACCGGCGCCATCTTCTGGCTGACCCGGCCGGCGACGATCATCAGGTCCGCCTGGCGGGGTGAGCCGCGGAAGACCTCCATGCCGAAGCGCGCCAGGTCGTAGCGGCCGGCGCCGGTGGTCATCATCTCGATGGCGCAGCAGGCCAGGCCGAAGGTCGCCGGGAAGACGGACGCCTTGCGCACCCAGCCCGCGGCCTGCTCGACGGTGGTCAGCAGGAAGCCGCTCGGCAGCTTTTCTTCGAGTCCCATGTCGTTAAAGGCCCCTCAGTCCCATTCCAGGCCGCCCCGCCGCCATACGTACGCGTAGGCGACGAAGACGGTGAGCACGAAGAGCAGCATCTCCACGAGCCCGAAGATCCCCAGGGCGTCGAAGGTGACGGCCCAGGGGTAGAGGAAGACGATCTCGATGTCGAAGACGATGAAGAGCATCGCCGTCAGGTAGTACTTGATGGGGAAACGCCCGCCGCCGGCCGGCGTGGGGGTGGGCTCGATACCGCACTCGTAGGCCTCGAGCTTGGCCCGGTTGTACCGCTTCGGACCGATCAGCGTGGCCATGACCACGGAGAAGATCGCAAAGCCTGCCCCGAGGGCTCCCAGTACGAGGATGGGCGCATACGCGTTCACCGCTCCTCGCTCCTCTCAGTCGGCACTGACTGCTGGCGTTGGTGCCGGACTCACACCGGCCTCCCACGCCCCTCCAACCTCCGTTCGTCCCAACGAAGATCGAGAACATGTGAAGCAGGTCACAAGCCCGACTGCCTCGCATCTTATGCCTGCCGCTCTGTGATCTGCGACACGGGGTATTGCACAACCTTTGTGATCTCCACCACCTGACGAAGGATCATGAAGTCGGATGAGCGGTGATCTTCGTACGCGAAGCGCCAGAGTGATCACCAGAGGTGACATTTTCGCTCGTCGGCGCAGCTCGGAGGGGGCGTCTCCATATCAAGAGAGTTCCGCTGCATGCAAATTGGTGCTGGACCCACCGCCTTGATAGTGGAGCCGGTTCACACCTCGGAGTGAGGTCTGCGGCGCGATGTGAACGCGTGCATCCGTTCACGAGCGAGTCCGCCTCGCGATCCCGGCGCAATCCCTTCGTGATCTACGCGCGTGACGCACGCATTGCCGTGACCGTTGCGTGACCTCCGCCACATCCATGAGAGGCGTCTGAGAACCGGGCTTGGCCAACTGTCCCAACCGATGGTAGGTCGGGGGCAATTCGGGCGTACTGGCGAAAGAGCGTGATCACGGGCTTGATGGGTCGCGTCCGCAATGTCCGTTACGGCGTCAATAAGGAAACCCTGGCGAGGAATTTGGGGGGTCCATTGAGCAACTGTGGCGCACCACACGTTTCTTGAAGGTATGGAGGAGCCCCTGATACCGGTTGTTCTCATGTCCCACACCGCTCACATACGCAGCCACCGGAAACCCCGCCGCAGCGCGACGACGAACCTCGCCGTGCGTGCCGGAGTTGCCGGTGGCGTACTCAGCATGGCGGCGGCGGGTGCGGCCTCGGCGAACGCAGCCGAGACCACTCAGACCCTGCAACTGCCCACCCTGACGGCCGACCTGGCCGCCCAGGTCGCCCAGTCCGCGGACGCCACTCAGCAGGCGGCCGCGAACTACGAGCTGCAGGCCGAGCGTGACGCGGCCGCCGCAAAGGCCGCGAAGCAGGCCAAGGCGGACCTCGCCGAGGCGAAGAAGAAGGCCGAGGCGAAGAAGAAGGCCGAGGAGGCCCGTAAGGCCGCCGCGGAGCGCGCCGCGTCCCGCAGCTCCGAGCGGACCACCCTGTCCGCCTCCGTGGGCTCCAGCGCCTCCACGAGCTCCTCCACGGCCACCGGTTCGGCCGCGGCGGTCATCGCCTTCGTGAAGGCACAGATCGGCGACGCCTACGTCTCCGGCGGCACCGGCCCCAACTCGTGGGACTGCTCCGGCCTCATGCAGACCGCGTTCAAGCAGGTCGGCATCAGCCTGCCGCGCGTCTCGCAGGACCAGTCGACGGCCGGCACCCAGGTCTCGCTGAGCAACCTGCAGCCCGGCGACATCCTGTACTGGGGCAGCGCGGGCAGCGCGTACCACGTGGCGCTGTACGTCGGTGACGGCATGTTCGTCGGCGCGCAGAACCCCTCGACCGGCGTCGTGGAGAAGCCGCTCTCCTACGACCCGCCGACCGGCGCGGTGCGGGTGCTCTGACACCGGGACACATCAGGACACAGAACACGACACGGAAAGGGCCGCTGCCGCTCGGGGGCAGCGGCCCTCCGTCGCACCCACGGCCGGAATCGCACTCAGTGCCCGAATTGTCCCCGGCGGGCAGGGCATTGACGGGGCGTCGCGCACACATCGGCGGCCCGGCGGGACGAATGTCCGTCCCGCCGGGCCGCCGATGCAGCACCCGCGGAGGCTAGGCCTTCGGCGCCACCTTGCTCAGGCCGTTGATGATGCGGTCCATCGCGTCGCCGCCCGTCGGGTCGGTGAGGTTGGCGAGCATCTTCAGGGTGAACTTCATCAGCAGCGGGTGGGTGAGGCCGCGCTGGGTCGCGATCTTCATGACCTTCGGGTTGCCGATGAGCTTCACGAAGGCGCGGCCGAGCGTGTAGTAGCCGCCGTAGGTGTCCTTCAGGACGCGCGGGTAGCGCTGCAGGGCGAGTTCGCGGCTCGCGGGGGTCGGGCGGGCGTGGGCCTGGACGATGACGTCGGCGGCGATCTGGCCGGACTCCATGGCGTAGGCGATGCCCTCGCCGTTGAACGGGTTCACCAGACCGCCGGCGTCGCCCACCAGCAGCAGACCGCGCGTGTAGTGGGGCTGCCGGTTGAAGGCCATGGGCAGGGCGGCGCCACGGATGGGGCCGGTCATGTTCTCCGGCGTGTAGCCCCAGTCCTCCGGCATCGACGCGCACCAGGCCTTCAGCACCTCGCGCCAGTCGAGTTCCTTGAAGGAGTCGGAGGTGTTGAGGACGCCGAGCCCGACGTTCGAGGTGCCGTCGCCCATGCCGAAGATCCAGCCGTAGCCGGGGAGCAGACGGTCCTCGGGGCCGCGGCGGTCCCACAGTTCCAGCCAGGACTCCAGGTAGTCGTCCTCGTGGCGGGGGCTCTCGAAGTACGTCCGGACGGCGACGCCCATGGGGCGGTCCTCGCGGCGGTGCAGGCCCATCGCCAGGGACAGCCGGGTGGAGTTGCCGTCGGCCGCGACGACCAGGGGCGCGTGGAAGGTGACCTCGCGCTTCTCCTCGCCGAGCTTGGCGTGCACGCCGGTGATGCGACCGGTGCGCTCGTCGACGATCGGGGCGCCGACGTTGCAGCGCTCGTACAGCCGCGCGCCCGCCTTCTGCGCCTGACGGGCGAGCTGCTCGTCGAAGTCGTCGCGCTTGCGGACGAGGCCGTAGTCCGGGAAGGAGGCGAGATCCGGCCAGTCGAGCTGCAGGCGGACGCCGCCGCCGATGATGCGCAGGCCCTTGTTGCGCAGCCAGCCGGCCTCCTCGGAGACGTCGATGCCCATGGCCACGAGCTGCTTCACCGCGCGCGGGGTGAGGCCGTCGCCGCAGACCTTCTCGCGCGGGAACTCGGTCTTCTCCAGCAGGAGTACGTCGAGGCCGGCCTTGGCGAGGTGGTACGCGGTCGTGGAGCCGGCTGGCCCCGCGCCGACCACGATCACATCGGCGGTGTTTTCGGAGAGGGGCTCGGTCACGGCGGGATCTCCCCAAGGTTCGGAATATGCGTGCCGACCGGCACTGGACATGGGCAGTCTATTCAGCAGCATTGATCACCCGGCTGAAGGGCTGCCCCGTGAACCGAGCTCTCCCCGTAGTAAGGCTGCGTGTCCCCACCGACGAGGACGCGATCGCCTGGCACCGGGTCTTCGACGACCCGGACGTCATGGAGTTCCACGGCGGCGAGTCGGCGGAGCTGTCGGTCTACGAGGAGCTCACCGCCCGCCAGCGCCGGCACGACGCCGAGCTCGGCTTCTGCCTGTGGACCATGACCGACGAGTCCGGACGGGTCATCGGCTTCACCGGCGCCCAGCCGTGGCCCCGGGACTGGGGTCCCAGGGGCGAGATCGAGATCGGCTGGCGGCTGGGGCGGGCGTTCTGGGGCAAGGGGTACGCGACGGCGGCCGCGCAGCTGACGCTGGAGCGGCTGAGGGCGGCCGGGGTGGGGAGCGTGGTGGCGATGGTCAGACCCGGGAACGAGCGGTCCGTCGCGGTCACCAGGCGCCTCGGCATGGAACTGGAGCGGACCTTCCCGCACCCGCGGTTCGACGAGGAGGCCCTCTGCTTCCGGCTCGACCTCGATCAGTAGTCACTCAGAGTAACTGACTGTTACAGAAAGACACTTGGCGCTTCCGGACGGCACCCCCGGGCGGTTACCCTGCCAGTACCGCTGGGGGTGACATCTGTGCACATAACGCCCAAGACACCCGAAGTACGAGTTCCGAGGCTGGTCGGACTGATGGCCATGGACGCGCGCGAGGCGGCGCAGTCCCGAGGCCTGTTCCTGAACTCGCCCGACCGGCCGGACTTCCACATGGCCGTCGTCGACTACGTCGTACGCCAGTACCCGCAGCCCGGCGCCGAGGTGCCGCGTGACTCGATGGTCTACGTGTGGTTCGACTTCGGCGAGGGAGAGGGCGGCGGGGGCGTGCGTGAGCCCCGCATCCCCCGGCCCCCGACGGGCGGACTGCAGCGTGAGCTGGACCGGCCGAACGACCCGTACGCCGTGGTCAGCTCTGCTTGAAGCCGCGGTGCAGGGCGACCACCCCGCCCGTGAGGTTGCGCCAGGCCACCTTCGACCAGCCCGCCTTCCTCAGGTGCTCGGCGAGGGCCGGCTGGTCGGGCCAGGCACGGATGGACTCGGCGAGGTAGACGTAGGCGTCGGGGTTGGAGGAGACCGCGCGGGCGACCGGCGGCAGGGCACGCATCAGGTACTCGGTGTAGACCGTGCGGAAGGGCGCCCAGGTCGGGTGCGAGAACTCGCAGATCACCACCCGGCCGCCGGGCCTGGTCACCCGGTACATCTCCCGCAGGGCCCCGTCGAAGTCCTGGACGTTGCGCAGCCCGAAGGAGATGGTCACGGCGTCGAAGGTGTCGTCCTTGAACGGCAGCCTCGTCGCGTCGCCCGCGGTCAGCGGCAGCCAGGGGTGCTTCTTCTTGCCGACCTGGAGCATCCCGAGCGAGAAGTCGCACGGGACGACGTACGCGCCCGTGCGCGCGAACGGCAGTGACGAGGTGGCCGTGCCGGCGGCCAGGTCCAGGATCTTCTGCGCGGGCCGGGCGTCGACCGCCCTGGCCACCTCCTTGCGCCACACCCGGTCCTGGCCGAGCGACAGCACGTCGTTGGTCAGGTCGTACCGTTCCGCCACGTCGTCGAACATCGAGGCGACTTCGTGCGGCTGCTTGTTCAGGGAAGCGCGGGTCACGCCCGCCATTCTTGCAGTACGGCCTCCGGGAACCGCTCAGGGGAGGAGCTTCGGGCGCTTCTTGGCCGCCACGTCCTCCACCCAGCCGCACAACAGGACGAACACCGCGATCAGCACCAGGCCCGCCCGAAGGTGTGATAGGTGACGACGCGGATGAGGGCGACGGCCCGGAGGGTGTCGAAGTAGCGGTCCCGTACCGGGCGCCGGGGTTCCGCGGCGGGCTCGGGGAGCGCGTGCTCGGGGGCCGCGGGGAGCGTCGCGTTCCTTCTGTGCGTACGGCAGGGTTCGGGGGCGTTCGGCGAGGCGCTGGCGGGGTGAGTGGAGCTCCGGGGCCTCGCCGGGACGGCTAGCGCCGCCTGTGCACGAGGCGTCCGGCGCACACCGTCGCGATGCAGGTGCCCGTCTCGTCGAACACGGAGACGTCGGCCCGGCCGGACTCGACGAGTGCGCGCGGCTGGGCACCGGACAACACGAGGACGTCGTTCCGCTCGGCCGCCGCACGCAGTTCGGGCGAGTCCACGTACTCCTCGACGACCGCGACCGCGCCCAGCTTCAGCACGGCGTGGACGCGTTCGCGTGGTGACGGGGCGTCCGGAAGGGGGCCCTCGTGGACCCGTCCGGGCCCGAGCACCCCCGGCCAACTGCGCATCCGTGCCCCGGGGAACCGCGCCTCGATCTCCGCCAGCGGACCCACCGCCGCGATCCGGTCGCCCTCGACCACCACGGCACCGTCCCCGAGTGGCGCGGCGTCCCAGCTGGTCCGGACCTCCTGCGCCGCGTGAATCGTCAGCACGGCTACGTCAGTTGGAAGCCAGCAGCTTCAGCTCCGGGTGTGCCGTCCCGCCCTCGATCGCCGTGGACGAGATGTGGGACATCACCCGCTCGTCGACCGGGTCGTTCGCCGGGTCGTCGTGGACGACGAGGTGCTCGTACGTCGTCGAGCGCTGGGCCGGAACCCGCCCCGCCTTGCGGATCAGGTCGATGATCTCCATGCGGTTGGAGCGGTGCTTGGCGCCGGCCGAGGAGACGACGTTCTCCTCCAGCATGATCGAGCCGAGGTCGTCCGCGCCGTAGTGCAGGGAGAGCTGGCCGACCTCCTTGCCCGTCGTCAGCCAGGAGCCCTGGATGTGCTGGACGTTGTCCAGGAACAGCCGGGCGATGGCGATCATCCGCAGGTACTCGAAGAGCGTGGCCTGCGTACGGCCCTTCAGATGGTTGTTCTCGGGCTGGTAGGTGTACGGGATGAACGCCCGGAAGCCGCCCGTGCGGTCCTGGACGTCACGGATCATCCGCAGGTGCTCGATGCGCTCGGCATTGGTCTCACCCGTGCCCATCAGCATGGTCGAGGTGGACTCCACGCCCAGCCGGTGCGCGATCTCCATGATCTCCAGCCAGCGCTCGCCGCTCTCCTTCAGGGGCGCGATGGCCTTGCGGGGCCGCTCCGGCAGCAGTTCGGCACCCGCGCCCGCGAAGGAGTCGAGGCCGGCCGCGTGGATGCGGGTGATGGCCTCGTCGACCGTCACCCCGCTGATCCGGGCCATGTGCTCGACCTCGCTCGCCCCCAGGCTGTGGATGACGAGCTGCGGGAACTCCTTCTTGATGGCGGCGAAGTGCTTCTCGTAGTACTCGACGCCGTAGTCCGGGTGGTGGCCGCCCTGGAACATGATCTGCGTGCCGCCGAGTTCGACCGTCTCGGCGCACCGGCGCAGGATGTCGTCCAGGTCGCGCGTCCAGCCCTTGTCCTTGTCCTTCGGGGCGGCGTAGAAGGCGCAGAACTTGCACGCCGTGACGCACACGTTCGTGTAGTTGATGTTGCGCTCGATGATGTACGTCGCGATGTGCTCGGTACCCGCGTACTTGCGGCGGCGCACGGCGTCGGCGGCGGCGCCGAGCGCGTGCAGCGGGGCGTCGCGGTAGAGGACGAGCGCCTCCTGTGGGGTGATCCGCCCACCGGCGGCGGCACGGTCGAGGACGGCTGTGACATCAATCGAGGTGAGGTCGGCCTTCTCGGTCACCGGGGTCCCCTTCGCAGGCTTCTTCGAGGGTGTGGACGGACTCGGCCAGCCTACGCCAGCCCTCCGACAAGCCCGACGTCAGGCCGCGTAGGCACCCGCGAGCAGCCCCAGGAAGGCTCCGCCGATCAGGAACGGCCCGAAGGCGATGGCCGTCTTCCGCCCGGCCCGCCGCGCCACCACGAGTACGCCGCCGTACAGGGCCCCGAGCAGGAAAGCGGCGAGTGCCCCGAGCATCACCGTCGCCCACCCGTACCACCCGAGCACGGCCCCGAGACCGAGGGCCAGCTTCACGTCCCCGAAGCCCATGCCGCCGGGGTTGATGAGGAACAGCGCGAAGAACCCGGCCCCGAGCGCGAGAGCGCCGTACAGCGCGTGCGGCCAGTCGCCGGCGTGCTCCGGTACGAACGCCACGACGCCCAGCAGCGCCACCGCGAGGCCCGCGAGCGGCAACGTCAGGACGTCCGGCAGCCGTTGCACCCGGAAGTCGACCGCGGCGAGCAGGACGCCGAGGGGTGCGAGCAGCAGCCACACGGCGAGTTCGGGCCGGGTGCCGGTGGCGGCGGCGAGGGCGGCGCAGACGAGGGCGGTGGCGAGGGAGAGGGCGAGGGCACCGGGACCGTACGGCTCCGGCCGCCGCGTCCGTACGGCGGTCCCGCCCGCGTCGCCCGCCGCTTCGGCGCACCCCCCGCAGCGCCCCGGCCCGAGCCAGCCGCCGAGCGGGTGCCCGTCCGGGCACGCGGTACGCCAGTCCTGTTCGGCCGTTACGGAGAACCGGTAGGCCGCACGCGGCAGCAGCGCGCCCGCCACCGCACCCCACAGCGCGGCGACGCCCACGAGCAGCCAGCCCAGCAGGTCCCCCATCGGCTCCCCCTCTTCCCCGCGCCGCCTCCCGTGCCGCGCCCAGTGTCAGACACCGCCGAGCATGGACGCCAGGCCGCGGTCGAGGGCGGGGCCCAGGGGTTCGCCGCCCGGCGCGGCGATCTCGTACGAGCGGAGCAGGAAGCGGCGCAGGGCGGGCGTGTCGAAGAGGACCACGGCGACACCGGCGGGGGTGCGGAACTCGACGTAGGTGCGGGCGGGACCACCTGGGCGGATGTGCACCGAACCGACACCGGCGGGGGCGCCCAGCCCCTCCTCCAGGAGGGCGCGGGCGAAGGTCCAGGTCACCTCCTCGTCGTCGAGCGAGATCCAGGCGGGGAAGACGAGGTGGACGGCCAGCGGGTCGGCGCAGGTGTAGCGCAGGGTGACGGGGACGGCGAGGTCGTCGTCGTCGGGGGTGAGCAGGTGGGCGCCGGTGGGCTGTTCCAGGGTGATGGACACGAGGGTCTCCGATGTCGGGCGGGGCTGATTCCGCCACGTCCTCGTACGCCCGGATGTACGAGGAGCGGCAGCCGCGTCTCGTCCGTATGCCCGCTCGTTCTCCCGGAACGCCTGGGCCGCCGAAGACCTTGTCGCCGAGGCCCACCTCCGGGTGTGGCGGCGGCGCTCGGCGAGGGGTCCGCCTCCTTATCCGACCCGCGACAACCGAGCCGTCGGATTCCCCTCGGCCTCGCTCTCCGCCACGTACCTCAAGTCGTCCCCGGCCCGGGAGAGCCGGACCGTGTGGGGCGTCGGGTCGCAGCCCGCGTGGTTGGAGTCGGCGCCCGCCGAGGTGACGAGGAGTTCCTTCTTCTTCACGGACCTCAGGGTCAGGACGTCGTAGCAGACGCCCCCCAGCGGGTCGGTCTGGCGGAGTCTGCCCAGTTCCGCGCCCACCGCGGCCTGGTGGACGGTCAGCCGGAAGGTGCCGTCAGGGAGGGTGCCGCCCAGGGCTGTGGCCTGCCCCTCCCAGGTGCCGAGGTAGGCCGCGGGCACGTCACCGGCGGTGCCACCCGGCGTCGTACTCGACGCACTGGGCGCACCGGAAGCGGTGGGAGAGCCGGAAGCGGTGGGAGCGCTCGAAGCGCTGCCGCCCACGCTCGGCGCCGGTGAGTACGCGCCGCGGTCACTGCCGCTGGAGGCGGAGTCGTCCTTGCCGTTGCCCGGCAGCAGGTCGAACACGAAGACCGACCCCACCGTCACCGCCGCCAGCGCCCCCGCGACCGCCAGGGCCACGGTGCAGCTCAGCCGCCGCCCGCGCCCGCCGTCCCCGGGGGCGGAGGTCGCCGCCACGGAGACGGACAGCTTGCCGGGCGGTTTCCCTACGGCGTCCGGTGGCGCGTCCCGCGGCTCCGGCCGCGCGTCGTCGACCGGCAGCCGGCCGGGAGCGGAGGGCGGCACCATCACCGGCGCCGGCCCGAACTCCCCCACCGTCGGCTGTCCGGCCCCTTCCCCGCCGGCCGTCACCGCGTCACCGACCGAGGGACTGCTGAACCCCACCGGCCCGGAGGCCACCTCCTGCACATCGAGGTTCAGCAGTTGTACGGCGCTCCGGCTCACCTGCTCCACCAGCGCCCCCGGCAGCCATCCGCCCGTCACCAGCCGCGCCGCCCCCTCCGGAGCGAGCTGCCGGGCGACCTCGCCGGGGGCGGGCCGGGCCGCGGGGTCCTTCGCCAGGCACGCCTGCGCCACCTGGCGCAACTCACCGTCGAGGGAGTCGAGTTCGGGTTCCTCGTGCACGACCTTGTAGAGCAGGGCGGCGGAGGAGTCGCCCGGGAACGGCGCCTGCCCGGTCGCCGCGAACACCAGCACCGCGCCCAGCGAGAAGACGTCGGCCGCGCCCGTCGCGCTCTTGCCGACGATCTGCTCGGGAGACATGTAACCGGGCGAGCCGATGGAGACGCCCGTGGAGGTCAGGGACGCCGTGCCGTCCGTGGCGCGTGCGATGCCGAAGTCGATCAGCAGCGGGCCGTCGAGGGTCAGCAGGACGTTGGAGGGCTTCACATCCCGGTGCACCAGGCCGAGTTCGTGCACGGCGGCCAGCGCCTCCGCCAGCCCCGCGCCCAGCGCCCGTACCGAATGGGCGGGCAGCGGCCCCTGGTCCGCGACCGCCGCCGCCAGCGACGGACCGGCCGCGTACCCCGTCGCCACCCATGGAACCGCCGCTTCCGGGTCGGCGTCGAGCACCGGGGCCGTCCAGGCGCCGCCCACTTTCCGGGCGGCCTCGACCTCGCGCCGGAACCGGGCGCGGAACTCGTCGTCGAGAGCGAAGTGCGGGTGCACGATCTTCACGGCGACCGTGCGTCCGCCCGCGCTGCGGCCCAGGTAGACGCGGCCCATGCCGCCGGAGCCCAGCCGGCCGAGCAGCCGGTAGGGACCCACGGCGGTGGGCTCGTCGGCTCCGAGCGGTTGCATGACGTCCACCCCTCCCCCGCATCCCCCGTAACGACGAGAAAAGGGTAGTGCGCCGTTCCCGCGCCGCTCGGGGTCGTAGCAGACGCTCGGTCCCGGAGCGGACGCTCAGGGCTGGAGCAGGTCGACCTTCACGTCCGCCGGGAAACCGGTGGTCGGCCCGACGCGCCGGGCGAACTCCTCGACCGCCGCCAGCTGCGGGGCGCCGAACCGGAAGTCCAGCGTGGTGAAGTACCGTTCCAGCACCCGCTCGTCGAACTCCTCCCAGCGGGCCGCCTGCTCGGCGACCTTGCCGACCTCCTCCAGGGAGAGGTTGCGGGAGGCGAGGAAGGCCTCGTGGACCTTGCGGGTGATCTCCGGCTCGCGCTCCAGGTAGTCGCGGCGGGCCGCCCACACCGCGAAGACGAACGGCAGCCCGGTCCACTCCTTCCAGAGCGTGCCGAGGTCGTGCACGTCGAGGCCGTAGCGCGGGCCCTCGTGCAGATTGGCCCGCAGCGCCGCGTCCCCGATGAGTACGGCCGCGTCGGCCTCCTGCATCATCAGGCTGAGGTCGGGCGGGCAGGTGTAGTAGTCGGGCTGGACGCCGAAGCGCTCGGCCAGCAGCAGCTGGGCGAGGCGGACGGACGTGCGCGAGGTGGAGCCGAGGGCGACCCGGCGGCCGTCCAGCTGCTCCAGCGGCACCTGCGAGACGATCACGCAGGACATCACAGGGCCGTCGCAGCCGACGGCGATGTCGGGGAAGGCGACCAGGTCGTCCGCGTTCTTGAGGAACTCGACGAGGGTGATGGGCCCGATGTCGAGGTCTCCCTGCACCAGCTGCTCGCTGAGCTTCTCAGGGGTGTCCTTCGTCAGCTCGAAGTCGAGGAGCGTGCCCGTCCTCGCAAGCCCCCAGTAAAGGGGCAGGCAGTTCAGGAACTGGATGTGGCCGACGCGCGGCCGGGTGCGAGAATTGTCCACATCGCGAGGCTAGCCCCTTTGAGGTACGCTCCAGTCTTCGCCCCCTCGGTCAACCGGGTTCCGATCTTCAAACTTCCGGGTGACGTGATCTTGGCCTCTATTGCTTTCGGCTGCCCGCGTGCTAGGCTCGCCGCAAGTTGCAGTTTGGTTTCCCTTGCAGTACAGAGCCTGCGGAGCATGTAACCGCGGGCTCTAACGTTTTCAGACGTATGCAGTGCGGCATTAGCTTTCACATGCAGGTTCTGGAGCAGGGCAACCCTTTGGGCCCAAGGAGGGCTTATGGCTACCGGAACCGTTAAGTGGTTCAACGCCGAAAAGGGCTTTGGCTTCATCGCCCAGGAGGGCGGCGGCCCCGACGTCTTCGTCCACTACTCCGCGATCAACGCGAGCGGCTTCCGTTCGCTGGAGGAGAACCAGCAGGTCTCCTTCGACGTGACCCAGGGTCCGAAGGGCCCGCAGGCGGAGAACGTCACCCCCGTCTGAGGCGAGCCTCGTCTCTGATCCGGACCTGATGCAGTACCCAAGGAGCCCCGCGCCGCAAGGCGGCGGGGCTCCTGCCTTTTGCCGGCGTTCCTACACGTGCTGCATGACCAGGACGAACGTCGTCCCGGGGGCCAGCGCCTCGTAGGAGTGCGGCACGTCGCCGCGGTAGGTCATGTAGTCCCCGGGCGCCAGCTCGACCTCCTCCCCCGCGGGCCCGGCCTTCACCCGCCCCGCGCCGACGATCAGGTGTTCGACCGTGCCCGGGATGTGCGGCTCCGACTCCCGTGCCGCCCCGGGCTCCGCCCGCAGGTGGTAGATGTCCCGCCGGGCGCCGGGCGGGCTGGCGGACAGCAGCGTGGCCACGTAGTCGGCCTTCTCGGAGGCCACGGTGGGTCCCTGACCGGCACGGATCACCTGAACGGCGGGCGCCGGCGGTTCCACCAGCACACTGAACGGCACCCCGAGCGCCACGCCCAGCGCCCACAGCGTCTCCACGCTGGGGTTCCCGCTCGCCCCCTCCAGCTGCGACAGCGTGGACTTCGCGATGCCGGCGCGTTTGGCCAGTTCGGACAGGGAGAGCCCGGCGCGCGTGCGCTCACGGCGCAGGGAGGCCGCGATCCAGTCCAGGGGGAGCCGGGCGGGCGGGGGCGGTGCGTCGGACATACTTGTTCGCTCCATCGGTACGATCGTTCGCCTTGACGAACACGTCGACTGCTGTCCATTGTAGAGAACATGCGTACGGCAGAGCGAACACGGAGCGGGGCGGACAGGACGCGCCATCGGGACCTGGTCCGGGACGCGTCACTCGTCTGGGTGGCCAGCGGTGTCGTCGGGGTGTCCTTCGGCGCGATCGCCGTGACCGGCGGTCTGCCGGTCTGGGTCCCGGTCGTGATGTCCCTGCTGGTCTACGCGGGCTCGGCCCAGTTCAGCGCGGTCGGTGTCCTGCTCGCCGGGGGCGGCCCGCTGGCGGCGGCGGCCACCGGCCTGCTCCTGAACACCCGGACGGCCGCCTTCGGCCTGGCCGTCGCCGACGTCCTCGGCCCGGGGCGCCTGACACGCCTGGCGGGGGCGCACCTGGTGACCGACGAGACGGTCGCCTTCGCCCTCGCCCAGGCCGACCCGGCACGGCGCCGGGCCGCGTTCTGGGTGTCGGGGATCGGCCTGTTCGCCGTGTGGAACCTCGGAGTCCTGGCCGGCGCGCTGGCCGGGGACGCGCTCGGCGACACGGCGCGGTTCGGCCTGGACGCCGCCTTCCCGGCCGTACTGGTCGCGCTGGTTCTGCCGACGCTGCGCGCCGACGCCCGGGTACGGCGGTGCGCGGTGCCCGGCGCGGCGCTCGCCCTCGCCCTCACCCCGGCCGTCCCGGCGGGGGTGCCGGTGCTGGTGGCGCTGGCGGGACTGGCCCCGTACGGCCGCAAGGAGGTACGGGCGTGAACGCGACGGTCGCTATGATCCTGGCCCTCGCGGTCGGGACGTACGCCTTCCGGCTGGTCGGGCCCGCGCTGCACGGGCGTATCGAGCTCCCGGCGCGCGTGCAGGAGCTGCTGTCGGCGGGCGCGGTCGTGCTGCTGACGGCCCTGCTGGCGACGGGGGCGCTGACGGAGGGCGGCGGCTTCGCGGGCTGGGCGCGGCCGGCCGGGGTGCTGGTGGGGGGTGTGCTGGCGTGGCGCCGGGCGCCGTTCGCGGTGGTCGTGCTGGGGGCGGCGGGGACGGCGGCGGTGCTGCGGCTGGCCGGGGCGGCCTGAGGAAGCGGGTCCCGGGTCGTTGTCAGTGGCCGCCGCTACGGTCTCGAGCATGAGCGACATCGAGACCGGGACCGAGATCGACAACGGGTTCGTGACCGGCACACGGCTGTTCTACGACGCCATCGCCGAGGACTACGCGGCCATGTTCGAGGGCTACCTCGTGTCCACGCCCCTGGACCGGGCGATACTCGGCGCGTACGCCGAACTCGTCGGCGGCGAGGGCACGGTGGCGGATCTGGGGTGCGGGCCGGGGCGCGTCACCGCGCACCTCGCCTCGCTCGGCCTGCGGGTCTTCGGCCTCGACCTGTCGGAGTCGATGCTGGCGATCGCCCGCCGGGAGAATCCGGCTCTGCGGTTCGAGCAGGGCTCGATGCTGGACCTGGACATCCCCGACGGGTCCCTCGCGGGTGTCGTCTCCTGGTACTCCACCATCCACACGCCCGCGGACCGGCTGCCCGACGTCTTCGCCGAGTTCCACCGGGTGCTCGCGCCCGGCGGGCACCTGCTGGTCGGCTTCCAGGTGGGTGACCGGCCCCGGCACCACGACCGGCCCTTCGGACACGACGTGTCGCTGGACTTCCTGCGGCGCCGGCCGGACGACATGGCCGAGCTGTTGCGGCGTGCCGGATTCGCGCTCCACTCACGGACGGTGCGGGAGGCGGACGAGGCCCTCGGCGAGCCGACCCCCCAGGCCTTCCTGCTGGCCCGCAAGCCCGACCCCGCCGCCCTGGAGGCCTCCTAGAGCGCCCCGGCGATGTCCAGTGCCGCGATGTAGCCGAACGTCATCGCCGGGCCGATGGTCGATCCGGCGCCCGCGTAACTGTGCCCCATCACCGCGGCGCTGGCGTTCCCGGCGGCGTACAGGCCGGGGATCACCGAGCCGTCGGCGCGCAGCACACGCGCCCGGGCGTCGGTGACCATGCCGCCCTTGGTGCCCAGGTCGCCGGGGACGATGCGGAAGGCGTAGTACGGGGGCAGCCACAGCGGCGCGAGGCAGGAGTTCGGCAGGACGGACGGGTCGGTGTAGTAGTGGTCGTAGGCGCTGTCGCCGCGGTGGAAGTCGGGGTCCTTCCCCTTCAGCGCCTGGGAGTTGAAGCGGTCGACGGTGGCGCGCAGGGCGGCGGCCGGGATGCCCACGGCCGTGGCGAGGGCGTCCAGGGTCCAGGCCTTGCGGACGGCCCCCGAGCCGTACCAGCTGTCGGGGAAGGTGAACGTGGGGGCGACGTCCTTGAAGAGGTAGCGGTTGCGGTAGTTCTGGTCGACGATCAGCCAGGCCGGGATGTCGGGGGCGGTGGGGTCGAGCCGGTACATGGTGTGCACGACGTCGCTGTACGGGCCGGCCTCGTTGACGAAGCGCGCGCCGGCCGCGTTGACGAGGAGACCGCCGGGAAGGGTGCGTTCGGCCAGGCAGAAGTAGGGCTGGTCGGGCAGCGGTATGGCCGGCCCCCACCAGGCGTCGTCCATCAGTCCGAGCGCGGCGCCGGCCCGCTGCCCGGCCCGGATGCCGTCCCCGGTGTTCTCCTTCGCGCCCACGGTCCAGTCCGTGCCGATGGGCTGCTGCTGGTACTGGGAGCGCATGGCGGCGTTGTGCTCGAAGCCGCCGGACCCGACGACGACGGCGCGGCGGGCGCGTACCAGGACGGGTCCGCCGTCGCGCGTGACCACGGCTCCCGTGACGGCGCCGCCCTCGACGTACAGGTCGGTGAGCGGGGTGCCGAGCCAGACCGGGACGCCCGCGTTCATCAGCCCCTTGCGCAGCCCGGCCGCGAGTGACTGCCCCATGGTCAGCGGCTTCTGCCCGAGCGCGGCCGCCTTGGTGCCGCGCGCCAGGCACTCGGCGGCTACGGCGGCGCCCCTGGCGCTGACCGCGGCGAGGGCGAGCCACTTGTAGTCGGCGCTGAAGACGACCATGCCGGTGGGGACCTGCATGTACGGCGGGTTGAGCCGGGCGAGTTCGGCGCCGAGGAGGTTGCCGTCGAGCTGGTCGGGTTCGATGGAGCGGCCGTTCGGCAGGCCGCCCGGGAGCTCGGGGTAGTAGTCGCTGTACCCCTCCATCCAACGGAACCGCAGCGGGCTGTTGGCCATGACGAAGGAGATCATGTCCGGGCCGTGGGCGAGGAAGGCGCTCTGCCGGGCGGCGGGCACGTCGGACCCCACGACGGCCGCGAGGTAGGCGGCGGCCTTGGCGGGGGTGTCCGGTACGCCGGCGGCGAGGATCACGGGGTTGTTGGGGATCCAGACACCGGCCCCGGAGCGGGCGGCGGAACCACCGAAGGTGGCCGCCTTCTCCAGCACGACCGTCGTCAGGCCGTGTTCGGCGGCGGTGAGGGCGGCGGTCATCCCGGCGGCACCGGAGCCGATGACGACGACGTCGTACGTGCCGAGGAGGGGCACGTCGGCGGCGACCGCGGTGCGGGCCCCGGCCGCGAGGGTCAGTCCGGTCGCGGCGGTGGCACCGAGCACCTGTCTCCGCGTGGGGCGCGCATCGATGGGGGTGGTACGTCTTGCGGGTTCCGCGCTCGTGGCCATGGCAGGTCGCTCCAACCGGGCGATGGACGGGGTGGGTTGCGCGGTGCGGAGAGGTGCGGGTACGGGGTGGGGAATGTGGCGCGGGGGTCTTGGTAAGTCAAGAGCCGTGCCGGCCCGAGGCCGGCGTGGCGAGCGAGGCAGTCCTGCCGGGGCCGGTCGCCTTCCCGCCCCGGCGCTTGCTCGGCAGCCGGGTCGTCCGGGCTGAGCGGCTGCGCGGAACGACAGCGTCCGCCGCCCGGGGAGCCGGGGGCGGACGCTGCCGCATGGGGGTCGGACGGGGCAACGGCTCGCGGCAGGCCGTCGCCTCGGCTCAGCGCTGGTACAGCCCTTCGATCTCAGCCGTGAACTCCTTCATCACGGCCTCCCGGCGCAGCTTCATCGAGGGGGTCAGATGGCCGTCCTCCTCGGTGAAGTCCCGGGGCAGGACGGCGAAGCGGCGGATCGACTCGGGCCTCGACACCAGCTTGTTCGCCTCGTCCACCGCCCGCTGCAGGATCGCCAGCAACTCGGGGTCGTCCACCAGGAGTTCCGCGGGCACCGGGTGCTTGCCGTTCATCCGGCGCCAGTGGCTGACGCCGTCCATGTCCAGGGTGACGAGGGCCGCGATGTAGGGGCGGCCGTCCCCGACCACCATGACCTGCGAGATCAGCGGGTGGGCGCGCAGCCAGTTCTCCAGCGGGGCGGGCGCCATGTTCTTGCCGCCCGCGGTGATGAGGATCTCCTTCTTGCGGCCGGTGATGGTGAGGTAGCCCTCGTCGTCCAGGCGGCCGATGTCACCGGTCGCGAACCAGCCGTCCGTCGAGGCCGGGATCACTCCGCCGCCGTGCGGGTCCCAGTAGCCGCGGAACACCTGGCCGCCCTGCAGCAGGATCTCCCCGTCGGCGGCGATGCGGACCTTGGTACCGGGCATGGGCCAGCCGACCGTGCCCAGGCGGGGCTTGAGAGGCGGCGTGACGGTGGCCGCGCCCGTCGACTCGGTCAGCCCGTAGCCCTCGTAGATCTCCATGCCGGCCCCGGCGTAGAAGGCCGCCAGCCGCTGCCCGAGCGGGGATCCGCCGGAGATGAGGTGCCGGACCCGGCCGCCCATGGCGTTGCGGATACGGCGGTAGACCAGCGGGTCGTAGAAGGCGCGGGCCGCTTTGAGGGAGGCGCTCGGGCCCGGGCCGGTGGCCGCCGCGCGGGCCTCCAGCGCCTCGCCGTAGCGGACGGCGACCTTCGCCGCGCGGTCGAAGACGCCGGCCCGGCCGCCGGCCTCCGCCTTGGCCCGGGCGTTGTTGTAGACCTTCTCCAGCATGTACGGGATGCACAGGAGGAAGGTCGGACGGAAGGTGCCCAGGTCGGTCAGGAGGTCCTCGGCCTGGAGGCTGGGCGCGTGTCCCAGGCGGACGCGGGCCCGTATGCAGGCGATCGCCACCATGCGGCCGAAGACGTGCGACATGGGCAGGAAGAGCAGGGTGCAGGGGTCGTCCGACTTGGACTTGAAGATCGGGTAGAGGAGTTCGATCGCGTTGTCGACCTCGGACAGGAAGTTGCCGTGGGTCAGGACGCAGCCCTTGGGCCGGCCGGTGGTGCCGGACGTGTAGATGACGGTGGCGAGCGTGTCGGGCACCAGCATGCCCCGGCGTACGGCGACCTCCTGGTCGGGGACGGGCTGTCCGAGTTCCGCCACCCGCTCCAGGTGCCCCTTCTCCACGATCCACAGGTGGCGCAGGTCCGGGAGCCGGCTGAGCTCCGGGCCCAGCGCGGCGGCCTGTCCGGCCGTCTCCGTCACCAGGGCCACCGCGCCGGAGTCCTGCAGGATCCAGCGGGTCTGGTAGACGGAGGACGTGGGGTAGATGGGGACGGTGACCAGGCCGGCGGCCCACGCGGCGAAGTCCAGGAGCGTCCACTCGTAGATCGTCCGGGCCATGACGGCGATCCGGTCGCCGGGGACCAGACCCTCCTGGATGAGGCCCTTGGCCAGCGACAGGATCTGCTGCGCGAACTCCGCCGCCGAGACGTCCGTCCAGCCGCCGTCCTCCCGGCGGCGGCTGAGGACCCGGGCGTCCGGCGCCGCCTCGGCGTTGTCGAAGGGCAGGTCGGCGAGCGAGCCATGGATGCGCGGCGGTACGAGCGGCGGTACCGACGTCTCGCGCACCTCGCCGTCCAGTCGTCGGATCTCGGGCTCCACCAGCTGGGGGACGCCGTCGTAGTCGGACGCGGACGGGTAGGGCACGGGCACGGACATGGCAGCTCTCCTGGGGCGGGCAGCTCGGTACCGCTCTGCAGTGGTACGTGCGGTGCGTACCGAGTTGTTCACCGGCGGCGGGCGGCTGGGATGTTACCGCGGGTTACAGCAGAAAGGATACGGCGCACGCATGGCGACTTCGTGATGATTCGGGAATGCTCCCGAGCCGGGCCTGTGCAACCTTTACGGCGACGTGCGCCTCTCTCCTCTACGGAACGCTCTGGCGTCCCTAGCCGTAGAGCCGCTCGATCCCTTCCGCGAACTCCTCCGCGATCGCGTCCCGCCGCAGCTTCATCGACGGCGTCAGATGGCCGTCCTCCTCCGTGAAGTCGACGGGGAGGACCGCGAAGCGGCGGATCGACTCGGGCCTCGACACCAGCTTGTTCGCCTCGTCCACCGCCCGTTGCAGGACCGCCAGCAACTCGGGGTCGTCCTGGACGAGTTCGGCGGTGACGGCCGGGTGCCTGCCGTTCATCCGGCGCCAGTGGCCGACGCCCTCCATGTCCAGGGTGACGAGCGCCGCGATGTAGGGGCGGGCGTCACCGACCACCATGACCTGCGAGATCAGCGGGTGCGCCCGCAGCCAGTTCTCCAGCGGGGCCGGGGCCACGCTCTTGCCGCCCGCCGTGATCAGCATCTCCTTCTTGCGGCCGGTGATGTGGAGGTAGCCCTCGTCGTCCAGGCGGCCGATGTCGCCGGTCGCGAGCCAGCCGTCGGTGGTCGCGGGGACGACCCCGCCCGCGTTCGGGTCCCAGTACCCGCGCAGCACATGACCCCCGGACAGCAGGATCTCGCCGTCGGCGGCGATGCGGACCTTGGTGCCGGGCAGGGGCCAGCCCACCGTGCCCAGGCGGGGCTTCAAGGGGGGTGTGACCGTGGCCGCGCCGGTCGTCTCGGTCAGGCCGTAGCCCTCGTAGATCTCGATGCCCGCGCCGGCGTAGAAGGAGGCGAGCCGGCGGCCCAGCGGGGAACCGCCGCAGATCATGTAGCGCACCCGGCCGCCCATGGCGGTGCGGATACGGCGGTAGACCAGCGGGTCGTAGAAGGCGCGGGCCGCTCTCAGCGCGGCGCTCGGGCCCGGGCCCGGGCCCGACTGGCGGGCCTCGCGCGCCTCCCCGTACCGGCGGGCCACGGCGGCCGCGCGGTCGAAGGCGGTGACCCGGCCGCCCGCCTCGGCCTTGGCGCGGGCCACGTTGAAGACCTTCTCCAGCATGTACGGGATGGTGATCAGACAGGTCGGCCGGAAGCTCGCCAGGTCGGGCAGCAGTTCCTCCGACTTCAGGCTCGGGGCGTGGCCCAGGCGTACCCGCGCGCGGATGCAGGCGACCGCCACCATGCGCCCGAAGATGTGCGACATCGGCAGGAAGTGCAGGATCGACGCCTCTTCGCTGGTCCGTGACCGGAACACCGGGTAGAGGAGTTCGACGGCGTTGTCGACCTCGGCGAAGAAGTTGCCGTGGCTGATCGCGCAGCCCTTGGGGCGGCCCGTGGTGCCGGAGGTGTAGACGACGGTGGCGAGGGTGTCGGGGGCCAGCATCCCGCGCCGTACGTCGACCTCGTGGTCCCGTACCTGCGCCCCGCGTTCCGCCAGCCGCTCCACGTGCCCCTTCTCGATGACCCACAGATGCCGCAGGTCCAGCAGCCGACTGAGCTCCGGGCCCAGCGCGGCGGCCTGGGCCGTGGTCTCGGTGACGAGTGCGACGGCACCGGAGTCCTGCAGGATCCAGCGGGTCTGGAAGACGGAGGAGGTGGGGTAGATCGGGACGGTGACCAGGCCGCAGGCCCAGGCGGCGAAGTCCAGCAGCGTCCACTCGTAGATCGTCCGGGCCATGACGGCGATCCGGTCCCCCGGCGTCAGCCCCTCGGTGATGAGGCCCTTCGCCGTGGCGAGCACCTCCTCGGCGAACCGGGCGGCCGTCACATGGGTCCACCCGCCGGACCCGGTGCGGCGGCTGAGGACCTTGTCCTCGGGGGCGACGCGCGCGTTCTCGAAGGGCAGGTCGGCCAGGGAGCCGTAGGTCGTCGGCGGGACGAAGGGCGGTACGGACACCTCGCGAACCTCGCCCTCCAGCCGCCGGACGACGGGCTCCACGAGGACCGGCGTGCCGTCGTAGGCGGTGGCGTGGACCGCCGGACCGGCGGCGGGGCGCGTGCTGGACACGGGCGACTCCAGTGGTCAACGGAGTTGCCCTGCGGGGGAGTTGCCGCAGGTGGGGAGAGGCGATCGTACGGCTCTCGCGTGAGGGCGCGGTGAGGGTTCGGCGATGGTCCGGCGGCGGGGGTGCGTCGGGGATGTGCAGTGTCGTCGCTTTTCTCGCCGATCAGACGTTACCAGGGGGTATGTTGAACAATTTTCACCTCCTGACCTCGCCTTACCTCGGGTAACCTGACTCTGGAGTAAGAAGGCTTTCGCATGGGAGATGGACATGGCCGACCGCTATCTGCGCTTCGCCGACACCGCCGCCGGCCGCTTCCTGACCCGCAGACTCGGACTGCCGCAACCGGCGCCGCTGCTGCGCTGGTCCCCCGAGCGCCCCGCGCTCGAAGGCGGCCTGCTCCACCTCACCGCGGGCCGGTCCGGCCTCGGCCTCGAACCCGTCCTCGCCCGTACGGGACCCACAGCCAGGTTGGCCGACGCCCCGGCCGCCGTCGTCCTCGACGCCTCCGGTGTCCGGGACGTCGACACGCTCGCCGAGGTGCACGCGGCCCTGCACCCCGTGGTGCGGTCCGTCGCGGCGAGCGGCCGGATCGTCGTCCTGGGCGCGCCCCTCGACCCCGCCGACCACCACCAGGCCGCCGCGCAACAGGCGTTGGAGGGGTTCGTGCGCTCGCTCGGCAAGGAGATCGGCCGCGGGCGGACGGTGAACCTGGTGCGCCTGACGGACGCCGCGGCCGCCGAGTCGACGCTGCGTTTCCTGCTCTCCCCCAAGTCCGCCTACGTCAGCGGACAGGTCATCGCCGTCGGGGCCGGCGAGCAGCCGGACGCCGGCCTGGACCGTCCCCTCGCCGGCCGCACCGCCCTGGTCACCGGCGGCGCCCGCGGCATCGGCGAGGCGGTCGCCGAGACGCTGGCCAGGGACGGCGCCCGGGTGGTCGTACTGGACGTGCCGCAGGCCGAGGAGGACGCGGCGCGCGTCGCGGCCCGCCTCGGCGGCAGCGCGCTCGCGCTCGACATCACGGCCGCCGACGCGGGTGAGCGGATCGCCGCCGCACTCCCGGACGGGCTGGACGTCCTCGTCCACAACGCGGGGATCACCCGGGACCGCCGGCTGGTCAACATGGCGGCCGAGAGCTGGAGTTCGGTCCTCGACGTCAATCTGGCGAGCGTGCTGCGCACGACGGACGCCCTGCTGAAGGAGGGGACGCTCAGGGCCGGCGGGCGGATCGTCGCCACCGCGTCCATCGCCGGCCTGGCCGGGAACGCCGGGCAGACCAACTACGGCGCGAGCAAGGCCGGGATCGTCGGGCTGGTCCGCTCGCTGGCGCCGCGCGCCCTCGCCGAGCACGGGGTGACGGTCAACGCGGTGGCGCCCGGGTTCATCGAGACGAAGATGACGGCCGCGGTCCCGCTGTTCATCCGCGAGGCCGGCCGCCGGATGAACTCCCTCGCGCAGGGCGGTCTGCCGGCCGATGTCGCCGAGACCACGGCGTGGCTCGCGCACCCGGGCTCGGGCGCGGTCAACGGCCAGGTCGTACGGGTCTGCGGCCAGAGCCTGCTGGGGGCGTGATGTCCGTCGTCCTCGCCCAGCCCCCCGCCCTCGCCCCGCTGCTGGCCCGCGGCGCCCTGCTCTCCCCCTTCAAACGCCCCCGCCCGGACGCCGACTTCCCCCACGACCGGCTCGTGCTGCCCACCCTGCGCATCGACCTGGCACACCTGGCGGCCTACGAGCGGGTCTGCGGCTTCGCCACCGGCGAGGACGCGCTGCCGCCGACCTATCCGCACATACTGGGCTTCCCGCTGGCCATGCGCCTGATGAGCGACCGGGGCTTCCCGCTGCCGCTGCTCGGCCTCGTCCACACCTCCATCGAGATCACCCGGCACCGCGCGCTGCCCGCGACCGGGGAGTACGAACTCGCCGTGTACGTCGGCGGACTGGAGCCGCACCGGCGCGGCACCGAGGCCACGGTGATCACCGAGGTGCGGGCCGGCGGGGAGCCGGTCTGGGAGTCGCGGAGCACCTATCTGGCCCGGCACCGCACCCAATCGGCCGGTGAGACGCCCAGGGGCGAGCGGGAGGCCCTGCCGGAGGTCGCCGAGTGGCGGCTGGCCGCCGACATCGGACGGCGCTACGGCGCCGCGTCCGGCGACCGCAACCCGATCCACCTGCACCCGCTCACCGCCCGCCTGTTCGGCTTCCCGCGTGCCATCGCCCACGGCATGTGGACGGTGGCCCGCTGCCTCGCCGCGCACGGCGCGCCCCAACGCGTCCGGGTGCGGGCCGAGTTCAGGGCGCCGGTGCTGCTGCCGGGCACGGTGACGTACGCGGCGCGGGACGGGCGTTTCGAACTGATCGGCGACGGCGGCCGGCTGCATGTGAGCGGCGCCGTGGAGGACCTCACGACCGACGGACGCTGACCCCGCCCAGCAGACCCCAGGCGTCGATGCGGACGGTCGGACCGCCCGGTTCGCTCGGGCCGTCGTCCTTCACCCCGCCGAGGCGGATGCCGTGCACCTCGACGCGGACGTCGGGGCGGACCCTGAGGCTGACGCCGCCGATCAGGCTGAGCTTGGTGATGCGCAGTTCGGCGCCGTCCGGGATGTCGACGTCGGTCAGGTCGATGTCGGCGCCGCCGATGAGGGAGGCGGTCAGGGTGCGCTCGTGCAGGGTCTCGCCGCCGAGGCGGTGACCGCCGATGAGGCTCACCTTGACGTCGGTCTTCCGCGGGTCCTCGCCACTGGTCTTCGTCATGCCCACGAAGGTACGGGCGGGGGTTCGCGCTCCCCCAGTGTCCGCCGTCCGCCCTTGGGGATGACAGTTGTCATGCCGGGCGGGGCCCGGCGGCCTCCGGCACCTCCTGCGGGGGCGACCAGGACCGGCCGTCCATGAGGTTGCCGAGGCCGGCCCAGGCGAAGTTCATCAGCGTCGCCGCCGCCTGTCGCGCGCTGACGCCGGGGGTCGCGTTGGCCCAGGCGGCGAGGGACTCGGCGGCCCCGACCAGGGCCTCGGCGAGACCGGCGACCTCGCGCTCGGGCAGGTCGGGATTGCGGTGGGCGTCCCTGGCCGCGACCACGATCAGCTCGGTGACGAACGCGACGATCTCCTCGCGCATCGCCGTCACCTCGGCCGCGAACGGCTCGCGCGTGCGCGCCTGGAGGTGCAGCACCGCCCAGCCGTCCGGGTTGTGGCCGGTGTGCGTGAAGAACGCCCGCAGCCCTTCCCAGAGTTGGCGGTCGGCGGGAAGCCCCGGCCGCACGCCGCCGCGCACCGCCTCGACGAGCGCCTTGGCCTCCCGCCGGATGCAGGCGGTGAAGAGGTCTTCCTTCGAATTCAGGTAGAGGTAGACCAACGGCTTGGACACGCCCGCCAGTTCGGCGATCTCGTCCATCGACGCGGCCATGTATCCGCGCTGCCCGAAGATCCGCACGGCGGCGTCCAGCATCTGCTGTTCCCGAACCGCCCGTGGCATCCGCTTGGTCTTCACCGCACCCATGAGGCACAGACTAAGTTGCGAACGGGCGGCCGTGACCCCTCGCGTGGCCGCCAGGGCGTGAAGCTAGGAAGCCTGGGGAGCCTGGCCCTGCGCGCGGGCGGCGTCGTCGGCCTCGTCCTCCTGGGACGCGTTCGCCTCGAGGTTGGCCTTCATCCGGTCGACCCGCGCGACGACCTTCGCCGAGGCCCGGTCCCGCTCCTTGCGCAGCACGACGAAGCTGATCGGGGCCGAGAGCACCAGGGCGAGCAGGACCATCCAGATGCCGTTGGAGGCGCCGAAGCCGCGCGGGACGATGCCGGTGTAGACGAGGCCCCAGACGACCACGAAGCAGCCCGCGAAGACCCCGAGGCGCATCAGCGTGTAGCGGAGCATCTCAATCCACTCTTCCGTCAACGGTACGAACATTCCCAAAGGGCACCGTCCAGTGAAGCACGTCCGGGTCCCGATCTTGCGGGCGGGGCCTCAGCCGAGCGGCAGCAGCATGATGATGTCGTCGCGGTCGTCGCCGGGCGCCACACGGATCGCGCCGGGGACGCGACCGACCTCCTTGTAGCCGCAGGAGCCGTAGAACCGCTCCAGGCCGAGGCCGCCCCGGCAGGTGAGCCGGATCGCCTCGATGCCGTCGAGCCCGCGGGCCGCGCCCTCGGCGGCGGCGAGCAGGTCGCGGCCGTAGCCCCTGCCCTGGTGGCGGGGGTGCACCATCACCGTGTAGAGCCACAGCCAGTGCGCCATCAGCCGGTGCGTGTTGTGGGTGAGGAAGGCCGTCGCGGCGACCCGCCCGTCCGCGTCGTGCCCGACGAGCAGCCGGGTGCGGCCCTCCGCCATCGCGACCAGGTGCTTGACCAGGTCCGGCCGGATCACCTCCGCCGTCACGGGCGGCACGAACCCGACGGAGCCGCCGGCGTTGGACACGTCCGTCCACAGGCCGAGGATGCCGTCGCGCAGGTCGGGAGTGACAGCGGGGTCGAGAGTGAAAGTAAGGGACACCCCAGCATCGTAGCCCTTACGCCAGGACGCGCGCCGCCACTTTCAGATCGGACAGAAGCCCGTGGTAGGCCGACTCCCGATCGTCCGCGCGCAGCACGGACGACGGGTGAACGGTGGGCACCAGCCGCTCCCTGCGCCCGTGAATCTCCTCCTCCAGCACGGTCCCGCGCACCTGCGTGACCCGGAACGAGGAACCGAGCAGCGCCTTGCCGGCGGTGGCGCCGAGGACCACGATCAGCTCCGGCTCGACGACGGCCAGCTCGGCGGCGAGCCACGGCCCGCACGCCGTCATCTCCCGCAGGGACGGCGCCTTGTGAATGCGCCGTTTGCGCGGCTCGGCCTGCGTGAACTTGAAGTGCTTCACGGCGTTGGTGACATACGCCTCGCCCGGATCGATCCCGGCCTCGGCGAGCGCCCGGTCCAGAAGCTTCCCGGCGGGCCCCACGAAGGGCCTCCCCTGCCGGTCCTCCTGGTCCCCGGGCTGCTCCCCCACGAGCATCACCCGCGCGTGGGCGTCACCCTCCCCGAAGACGGTCTGGGTGGCGTCGCGGTACAGGGGGCAGCCCCGGCATTCAGCGGCGGCCCGCCGGAGGGCCGGCAGCCCACCCCGCTCAGGAACGAAGGGCTCTGCGGTGTACGCATCCTCGGGGGCCTTGTCAGCCATACGGTGCGGGTACCCCCCTCAGGGGCGCGGGGAACTGCGCGACAAGCCCCCACCCACCCGCACCCGCCGCACAACCGGTTCAGACCCGCATCGGCTGCGGCGCTTCCCTCCGCGCCGAGTCGGGACCGTCGTACTCCCGGATGATCTCGTACCGAGTGTTCCGCTCCACCGGCCGGAAGCCCGCGTCCCGGATCAGATCCAGCAGATCCTCACGGGTCAGCTTGTTCGGCGTGCCGTAGTTGTCCGCGTCATGCGTGATCTTGTACTCGACGACCGAGCCGTCCATGTCGTCCGCACCGTGCTGCAACGCCAGCTGCGCGGTCTGCACGCCGTGCATGACCCAGAAGACCTTCACGTGCGGGACGTTGTCGAACAGCAGCCGCGACACCGCGAAGGTCTTCAGGGCCTCCGCGCCCGTGGCCATCTGCGTCCGCGCCTGCAGCCGGTTGCGGATCTTGCCGTCCTGCATGTCCACGAAGTCGTGCTGGTAGCGCAGCGGGATGAAGACCTGGAAACCGCCGGTCTCGTCCTGCAGCTCACGCAGGCGCAGCACGTGGTCCACGCGGTGGCGCGGCTCCTCGATGTGGCCGTAGAGCATGGTGCACGGGGTCTTCAGACCCTTCTCGTGCGCCAGCCGGTGGATGCGGGACCAGTCCTCCCAGTGGGTGCGGTGGTCCACGATGTGCTGCCGGACCTCCCAGTCGAAGATCTCGGCGCCGCCGCCGGTGAGGGACTCCAGACCGGCGTCGATCAGCTCGTCCAGGATCTCGCTCGCGCTCAGCCCGGAGATCGTCTCGAAATGGTGGATCTCCGTGGCCGTGAAGGCCTTCAGCGACACGTTCGGCAGGGCGGCCTTCAGCTCCCGCAGCGAGCGCGGGTAGTAGCGCCACGGCAGGTTCGGGTGCAGACCGTTGACGATGTGCAGCTCGGTGAGGTTCTCGCTCTCCATCGCCTTGGCGAGCTTGACGGCCTCCTCGATGCGCATCGTGTACGCGTCCTTCTCGCCCGGCTTGCGCTGGAACGAGCAGTAGGCGCACGAGGCGGTGCACACGTTCGTCATGTTGAGGTGACGGTTGACGTTGAAATGGACGACGTCGCCGTTCTTGCGCGTGCGCACCTCGTGGGCGAGGCCGCCCAGCCACGCCAGGTCGTCCGACTCGTACAGCGCGATGCCGTCCTCGCGGGTCAGCCGCTCACCGGCCCTGACCTTCTGCTCCAGCTCGCGCTTGAGCCCGACGTCCATGGCAACACCTTTCTCCGACAGCCCGACCAACGGTATCCCTAGACCTCTTCGGGCAGCTCTCCGACCCGGTTCTCCCACTTGGTGGAGAGCACGATCGTGGTCCGGGTCCGGGAGACGCCCTTCGTCCCGGACAGCCGCCGGATGATCTTCTCCAGGCCGTCGACGTCGGTCGCCCGCACCTTGAGCATGTAGGAGTCGTCGCCCGCGATGAACCAGCAGTCCTCGATCTCGGAGAGGTCCTTCAGCCGCCGTGCCACGTCCTCGTGGTCGGCCGCGTCGGACAGCGAGATGCCGATCAGCGCGATGACGCCGAGGCCGAGCGAGGCGGCGTCGACGGTGGCGCGGTAGCCCGTGATGACCCCGGCCGCCTCCAGCCGGTTGATGCGGTCGGTGACGCTGGGCCCCGACAGACCGACGAGGCGCCCCAGCTCCGCGTAGGAGGCCCGGCCGTTCTCCCTCAGGGCCTGGATGAGCTGCCTGTCCACCGCGTCCATGCGATTCGATGCCTTCCGCTGAAGAGTTCCCGAAGTGATGAGAGGTGCCGGGCCGCCGCGGCCCGTTCCCTACCGGTCGGCGCTCGCGCCGCCCAGTTCGCCGTCCCAGCGCCGGTACAGCCGGTGTGCGACGCCCGCCGCGTCCAGCACCCGCCCGGCGACGAAGTCCACCAGGTCCTGGATGTGGGTGGCGCCCGCGTAGAAGCCGGGCGAGGCCGGCACCACGCTGGCGCCCGCGTCGTCCAGCGCGACCAGGTGCCGCAGCGTCTGGCCGTTCAAGGGGGTCTCCCGTACGGCCACGACCAGCGGACGGCGCTCCTTGAGGGTGACGCTCGCCGCCCGCTGCAGCAGGTCCTTGGACAGGCCGAGCGCGACACCGGCCACGCAGGCCGTCGAGGCGGGCACGATCAGCATGCCCTTGTTCGGGTACGACCCCGAGGACGGGCCCGCGCCCAGGTCCCCGGCGGCCCAGTACCGCACCCCGTCCATGTCCGGCGCGAAGGCGCCCGGCTTTCCGTCGGCGCCCCGTCCGAGCCATTCCCGCAGGTCCTCGCGCCAGTGCGCGTCCCTGAAGGAGATGCCCGTCTCGTCCAGCAGGGTGAGCCGCGAGGCCCGGCTGACGACCAGGTCCACGCTCTCGCCGGCGTCGAGAAGTGCGCGCAGCACCGACGCGGCATAAGGCGTGCCCGAAGCGCCGGACACCCCTACGATCCAAGGTGTACGCGGCGTCTCTCCTGGCTTGGCTGGGTTCACGACTCCGAGCCTAGCTGGCGTCGCGGGGTGGGAACCGGCCGAGGGGGCCTGACCGTTCATCACGGTGACGGGCGGACGAGTGGGGGATGCCATGTCGGGTTCGGAGCTTCAGTGGTCGCGCCGGGACCGGGTGAAGGCCGCGGCCACGCTGATGGCGAGCTGGGTCGCGCTGTTGTGGCTGCTGGAAGTGGTCGACGTCGTCAGCGGCCACGCGCTCGACGGACTCGGCATCATGCCCCGCCGGGCCTCCGAGCTGGTCGACGTCGTACCGGCCGCGTTCATCCACTTCGGGTTCGCCCATGTGGCCGCCAACAGCGTGCCGCTGCTGGTGATGGGCTTCCTCGCGGCGCTGGGCGGGCTGCGCAGGTTCGCGGCCCTGTGCCTGGTCATCATCGTGGCCGACGGTCTGGGGGTGTGGCTCGTCGCCCCGGCGCACACCAACACCGCGGGCGCCTCCGGCCTGATCTTCGGCCTGTTCGGCTTCCTGCTGGTCAGCGGCTTCGTGGAGCGCCGCCCGCTGGGTGTCGTGGTCGGTCTGCTGGTGGGCGCCGTCTGGGGCACCTCGATCCTGCTGGGCCTGTCGCCGCTGCATACGGGCGTCAGCTGGCAGGCCCACCTGATCGGTCTGGCGACCGGAGTGGCGACGGCGTTCTGGTTCCGCCGCCGGCCGTCCCGACCTCCCGCTCCCGCGATACGGGCCTGAGGCCGGGCGGCTCGCGGAGCCCGCTCAGACGGTCAGCCCCCGCACCAGCAGGTCGAGCAGCGCGCACACGAAGAGGGCGATGCCGATGAAGCCGTTGACGCTGAAGAACGCCCTGTTCAGGCGGGACAGGTCGTGCGGGCGCACGATGGAGTGCTCGTAGACGAAGGCGCTCGCGACGATCATCAGTCCGACCCAGTAGAAGCCGCCCGCGTCCGTCACCACGCCGTACCACAGAAGCAGGGCCGTGGTCAGCGCGTGGCACACTCGCGCGCCCCGGATGGCCGCCGGGATGCCGAAGCGGGCCGGGACCGACATCACGCCGATCTCCCGGTCGGTCTCCACGTCCTGGCAGGCGTAGATCAGGTCGAAGCCGCCGATCCAGATGCCGACGGCCAGGCCGAGGATCACCGCGTGCCAGTTCCACTCGCCGCTGATGGCGAGCCAGCCGCCGATCGGGCCCATGGCCTGGGCGACGCCCAGGATGGCCTGCGGGAAGTTCGTGAACCGCTTGCCGTAGGGGTAGACGACCATGGGGACGACCGCCACCGGCGCCAGGGCGAGGCAGAGCGGGTTGAGGAGGGCCGCCGAGCCCAGGAAGACCACGACCGCGATCAGCGCGCCGGTCCAGGCGTGCTTCACCGACATCGCGCCGGTGACCAGCTCGCGCTGGGCCGTGCGCGGATTGCGGGCGTCGATCTCGCGGTCGATGATCCGGTTCACGGCCATCGCGAAGGTGCGCAGCCCCACCATGCAGACGGTGACCAGGAGCAGCCGGCCCCAGTGGATGTTCCGGTCCCACTCGTACATCGCGGTCAGCGCGGCGATGTACGCGAAGGGCAGGGCGAAGACCGAGTGCTCGATCATCACCAGCCGCAGGAACGCCTTGGTGCGTCCTGGCTGCGGGATCGCGGCGGAGGCGCTGCTCACAGGCCGTACTCCTTCCAGCGGCGGTCGACCTTGGCCGCCGTCTCGGGGTCGGACAGGACCATCTCGGGCCAGCCGCCGTCCCGGGTGTAGCCCTCCTCGGGCCACTTCCGGGTCGCGTCGATGCCCGCCTTGCCGCCCCAGAACTGCTGGTAGGAGGCGTGATCGAGGTGATCGACAGGTCCCTCGACGACGGTGAGGTCGCGGGAGTAGTCGGTGTTGCCCAGGGCCCGCCAGGCGACCTCGTGCAGGTCGTGGACGTCGCAGTCGGAGTCCACGACCACGATCAGCTTGGTCAGCGACATCATGTGGGCCCCCCAGACGGCGTGCATGACCTTCTGGGCGTGCTTGGGGTACTTCTTGTCGATCGAGACGATCGCGCAGTTGTGGAAGCCGCCGGCCTCGGGCAGGTGGTAGTCCACGATGTCCGGCACGATGATCTTCAGCAGCGGGAGGAAGAACCGCTCCGTGGCGCGCCCCAGCGGCCCGTCCTCCGTCGGGGGGCGGCCCACGACGATCGACTGGAGCAGCGGGCGCTTCCGCATCGTCACGCAGTCGATCTTCAGGGCGGGGAAGGGTTCCTGCGGCGTGTAGAAGCCGGTGTGGTCGCCGAAGGGTCCTTCGGGGAGCATCTCGCCGGGCTCCAGCCAGCCCTCCAGGACGACCTCCGCCTGCGCGGGCACCTGAAGCGGCACGGTCTTGCAGTCGACCATCTCGATCCGCTTGCCGGCGACGAACCCGGCGAACATGTACTCGTCGATGTCGCCGGGGAGCGGCGCCGTGGAGGCGTACGTCACGGCCGGCGGGCAGCCGAAGGCGATCGCGACCGGCAGCCGCTCTCCCCGCCGCGCGGCCACCTGGTAGTGATTGCGGCTGTCCTTGTGGATCTGCCAGTGCATGCCGATGGTGCGCCGGTCGTGGCGCTGGAGGCGGTACAGCCCGAGGTTGCGGATGCCGGACTCGGGGTCCTTGGTGTGCGTCAGACCGAGGTTGAAGAAGGAGCCGCCGTCCTGGGGCCAGGTGAACAGCGCCGGCAGCCGGTCGAGGTCGACGTCGTCCCCGGTCAGCACGACCTCCTGCACCGGCGCACTGTCGGACTTGACCTTCTTCGGCGGTACGTGGGTCATCGCGCCGAGCTTGCCGAAGGCCTCGCGGACGCCGACGAAACCGTGCGGCAGCTCGGGCCGCAGCAGTCCGCCGATCTTGTCGGAGATCTCCGCGTACGACTTCAGGCCGAGCGCCTTCAGCAGCCGCCGGTCGGTGCCGAAGACGTTCATCGCGAGGGGCATGTCGGAGCCCTTCACGTTCTCGAAGAGCAGCGCCGGTCCGCCCGACTTCTGCACCCGGTCGACGATCTCCCCGACCTCCAGGTACGGGTCGACCTCGGCCTTGACGCGCTTGAGGTCGCCCTCGCGTTCCAGTGCCCGGAGCAGGGAGCGAAGATCGTCGTAAGCCATGCGTCCCAGTATCGGCCACCCGCTACCCTGACCCCGTCACCGGGGCCGCACAGCGCCCGTCACCGTCTTCTGGGGGATCCCGCCACGATGTTCAGGTATCTGCCGTTCCTGCTGGTCCTGGCGCTGTGGATCTACGCCTTCATCGACTGTCTGAACACTCCCGAGGAGCAGGTGCGGGGGCTGCCCAAGGTGGTCTGGGTCATCATCATCCTGCTGTTCGGCGAGGTGCTGGTGGGACCGATCGCCTGGCTGGTCGCCGGCAAGCAGCGGGTCGCCCCGGCCGGCGGCTCCACGCCCTCCGAGTGGCACCGCGGCACGGCGGCGCAGTGGGTGGCACCCGACGACAACCCCGAGTTCCTGAAGTCCCTCAAGGAGGAGAACAAGAAGGACGAGGCGTTGCTGAAGGACTGGGAGGCGGACCTGCGCCGCCGCGAGGAGGAGCTGCGGCGGCGCGAGCGGGGCGAGGAGCCCAAGGGGGACTGACCCCGGCATACAGGATGTACGTCGGCGGGCTTCACGGTACGGACATCGCGCCCCTGTGCCGGGACCGGCCCGGACCGGACACTTGGCTCGCATGACGACAGCTCCCGCCGACTCCGCCGGCACCCTCGCCCCCGCGTACGGTGACAAGGTCATCGCCGTCGAGACGGCGGGCTCCGAGCCCATCCCCGACGCCGAACGCCATGGCTCCCCGCTGCAGTTGCTGTGGACCTGGGCCTCCCCGAACAGCCCAGCAGGCGTGCCGCCCGGTCCACGGCCGTCACCTCGCGCGTGCCGTGCACGGAGACGCCCACCAGCCGCGCCCCGGGCCCCGGGCGGAACCCGGCGAGGGCCGAGCGGGCCTCCACCTCGGGCTGGTTGAGGGCCGCCCGGTCGGCGAGGTCGGCCAGCAGGGCCGCCGTGTGGTCGTCGCCCCAGGGCCGTACGACGGCACGGCCCGACAGGCCGCGGGCCACGATCGCGCGGTTGGCCGCCTCGGTGATCCGTACGAAGGGCATGACCCGGTGCAGGGCCAGCAGCGGCAGCCCCAGGCGGCGGGCCTCGTCGACGACCTCGGCCGGCATGTGCGGCAGGGAGCGGCCGATCTCCACCGCCAGCCCGGCCGCACCGCGTGCGGCCAGTTCCCGGACGTAGCGGCGGCGGACCTCCTCGTCTGCGCCGGTCAGCCCGAAGCCGTTGGTCAGCAGCAGTTCGCCGCCGTCGAGGAAGTTGGCGCCCTCGTAGACCTCGCTGGAGTGGACCCAGCGAACCGGGCGGTCCAACCCACGATGTCCGGCCAGGAGTTCGGGTTCGGCGGCCCGTACGGGGTCGAGGTCCAGCACTTCGCGGAGGGTGAGGGCGGCCACGGGCACCTCCTGGGCGTGGACAGTTCGTCCGGCGGCGGGTTGCCGGGAGAGTACTTTCCGCACGTTGCCCTCGTGTTTCGGCCACAGGAGAGTGGGACGTATGGATCAGGCACAGGCACGCACCTGGCTCGCCACCGCCGTCGAGGAGGCCCGCGCAGGGCTCGCCGAGGGCGGCATCCCGATCGGCGCCGCGCTCTACGGCGCCGACGGCACGCTCCTCGGCCGCGGCCACAACCGGCGCGTCCAGGACGGCGACCCCTCGACGCACGCGGAGACGGCGGCGTTCCGGGCGGCGGGACGGCAGCGGTCGTACCGCGGCACGACGATGGTGACCACCCTCTCCCCCTGCTGGTACTGCTCCGGCCTGGTCCGCCAGTTCGGCATCTCGCGGGTTCTCGTCGGTGAGGCGAGGACCTTCCACGGCGGGCACGACTGGCTCGCCGAGCACGGCGTGGAGATCGTGCTGCTGGACGACCCCGAGTGCGTCGGCATGATGCGCGACTTCATCAAGGACAACCCGGCTCTGTGGAATGAGGACATCGGTGAGTGACGCCCCCGCCCCGCGCATCCCGACCATCGATCTGCGGCCCTGGCTGGAGGGTGGCTCGGACGCCCGCGCGGCCATCGCCCGGACCGTCGACGAGGCCCTGCAGACCGCCGGGTTCCTGCTGGTCACCGGGCACGGTGTGGATCCGGTCCTGCGCTCGCGGATCCGGGAGGCGGCACGGTCCTTCTTCACCCTGCCCGTCGCCGTGAAGCAGCCCTACGAGGCGAAGGTCGGCGGCCGCGGCTGGCTCGGGCCGGGCGCCGAGGCCAACGGCTACTCGGAGGGCACCGAGACCCCTCCGGACCTGAAGGAGTCGCTGACCTTCGCGACCCACGAGCCCTTCGAGGACCCGGTGGTCAACGCGGAGTGGTACGCGCCCAACGTGTGGCCCGCGGAGGTGCCGGAGCTGCGGACGCTGTGCGCGGAGTACCTGGAGCGGATGGCGGAGCTGGAGAAGCGGCTGCTGTCGCTGCTCGGCGAGGCGCTGGGCCTGGAACCGGACTTCTTCTCCCGGCACATGGACCACCCGACGTACGGGTTCAACATCAACTGGTACCCGGGGACGGACGTCGTGGGGGACCCGCAGCCGGGCCAGTTCCGTATCGGCCCGCACACCGACTTCGGGACGGTGACGATCCTGGACCGGCAGGCCGGCAAGGGCGGCCTGCAGGTCTGGACGGACGACGGCGGCTGGGAGGACGCGCCCTACGACCCGGACGCCTTCACCATCAACATCGGTGACCTGATGGCCCGCTGGACCGGCGACCGGTGGCGCTCGGGACGGCACCGGGTGCTGCCGCCGCCCGCGGACGCGCCGTCCGAGGAACTGATGTCCCTCGTCTACTTCGGCGAGTGCACACCGGGCACGCTCGTGGAGTCCGTGCCGGCGCCGGTGGGGCGGGTGGCGTACGAGCCGGTCGACTCGCACGTGTACCTGCGGGAGAAGCTGGACTCCATCACGGTCGGCTGACCAGCTTCTCCCGCGACCCCTGCCGCTACACGCCCGCGTAGGAGTGCTTGCCCGAGACGAAGATGTTGACGCCGTAGTAGTTGAAGAGCCAGCAGCCGAAGGCGATCAGGGCCAGGTAGGCGGCCTTGCGGCCCTTCCAGCCGGCCGTGGCGCGGGCGTGCAGGTAGCAGGCGTAGGCGACCCAGGTGATGAACGCCCAGGTCTCCTTGGGGTCCCAGCCCCAGTAGCGGCCCCAGGCCGACTCGGCCCAGATGGCGCCCGCGATGATCGTGAACGTCCACAGCGGGAAGACGGCCGCGTTCAGGCGGTAGGAGAACTTGTCGAGGGACGAGGACGCGGGCAGGCGCTCCAGGAACGAGGTGGCGAAGCGGCCGGGCGTGCCGCCGTTCTCCAGCTTGGTCTCGTAGGAGTCCTTGAAGAGGTACAGCAGTGTGCCGGCCGCGCCGACGTAGAAGACCGCGCCGCACAGGATGGCCGTGGAGACGTGGATGTACAGCCAGTACGAGTGCAGGGCGGGGACGAGCTGGTCGCTGGCGGTGTACAGAACCGTCACGGCGATGCCGAGGTCGAGGAGGACCGTGGTGACCAGGAACAGGCCGAGCCAGCGCACGTTCTTCCGCAGCGCCAGCAGCGTGAGGTATACCGCGACCGCGACGGCGGAGAAGGTGATGTTGAACTCGTACATGTTGCCCCACGGCGCCCGCTCCACCGAGGCCGCGCGGGCGACCACGCCGGCGAGGTGGATCAGGAAGGCGAGCACGGTGAGCGAGATGGCGATGCGCCCGTAGAGGTCGCCCTGCGCGTCCCCGCCGTGCGCCCCGGGCCCGTCGGGCACGTCCCGCGCCCCGGCGGAGGACCGCACGACGACCTTGGGCCGCTCCAGTACGGCGGTCCCGCCGGCCTTGTTGACGGTGACGGCCGGGGCGCCCTTGGCCTTCTGCGTGCCGTTCGTGAGCGCGCTGGCCGTGCGGGCGACCTTGCTGCGGCTGCCGAAGAGCCATTCGGCGATGTAGGCGAAGAAGGCCAGGGTGTAGACGGCCATCGCGGAGTAGATCAGCGTGTTGCTGATGTTCGCGAGGTGTTCGTTGGTCGCGGTGGCCAACTCGGTTCCGGCGGAGAGAATCACTTCTTCTCAGCCCCTTCGGCAGGTACGACGCTGGGGTCGGGGGTGGTGGTGGCGTCTGGGTCGGTGGAGTCCTCGTCGGGCCCGGGGGCGCCCGGCGCCCGGTCGTAGAGGGTTTCGGCGAGGTCGGCGAGTTCCTCGGGGACCTTGGCGGACTCGCTGCGGCCGAGGCCGGCCATCTCGACGACCGTCACGCCGTCGGGGCCGCTCACCGCGCGCACCCAGACGCGACGGCGCTGGATGAACAGGGAGCCGGCGAGGCCGAAGATGGCGACGAGGGAGCCGGCGAGGGCCCAGCCGGTGCCGGGCTGCTGGACGATCTGGAAGTTCGCCCACTCCTTGGTGCCCTCGTAGGTGATGGACCCGGCGCCGCCGGGCAGCCGCATGGTCTGGCCGGGCTTGAGGTTGTCCCTGAGCTGTTGGCCCTTGGCGTCCTTGTAGGCCTTCACATGCGACTTGTCGAGCTGGTACACGCTCTGCGGGATGCCGGAGTCGACACCGAGGTCGCCGTGGTACGGGGCCAGGTTGAGCACGGGGTTGAGGAGCCCCGGGAAGGTGGAGGCCGTCTCGCTGCCCTTGGTGTACGTCGGCAGCAGGAAGGCGGAGATGCCGATCTGCTCGCTGACGCCCTTGGCGTTCTTGTAGCCGTCGAGGACCTTGACCACGCCGGTGGAGGTGACGTTGGAGTCGAGGGGGAGCAGGGGCACGGCGTCGCGGTAGACGACGTTGCCCTTGCCGTCGCGGACGGTGATGACGGGGGCGTAGCCGTGGGCGGTCAGGTAGACCTTGGCGTCGCCGATCTCCAGCGGCTCGTTGACCTTGACGAGGTCCTTCTCGTCCTTGCCGTAGGCGCCCTTGCTGTAGGTGAGGGCCGCCTGGTAGGTGCGTGCGGTGCCCCGGTTGGGGCCGCTGGTCTCGTAGGTGCCGGTGAACTTGTCCAGGTTGAAGCTGAACGGCACCAGGTCGTCGGCGGTGAAGAGGCTGCCGGACTTGAAGTCGTCGTACTGCGTCATCGTGTTGGAGAAGCCGTCGCCCTCGACGACCAGCTTGTTGCCCTCGGACTTGAACAGCTGGCCCCAGGCGAAGGCGATCAGCATCACGATGAGCGCGATGTGGAAGGCGAGGTTGCCGGTCTCGCGCAGGTAGCCCTTCTCGGCGGCGACGGCGTCCCCGGCGACGTGCGCGCGGAAGCGGCGCTTCTTCAGCAGGGCGAGCGCGGCCTCGCGGACCTGCTCCGGCTCGGCCTCGGTCCGCCAGGTGGTGTAGGCGGGCAGTCGGGTCAGCCGCTTGGGGGCGCCCGGCGGGCGGCCGCGCAGCTGGCCGACGAACTGCCAGGTGCGGGGCACGATGCAGCCGATGAGGGAGACGAACAGCAGGATGTAGATCGCGGAGAACCACACCGAGCTGTAGACGTGGAAGAGGCCGAGCCTGTCGTAGATCGGTGCGAGCGTCGTGTGCGTCTTGCGGAAGGTGTCGACCTTGGTGACGTCGATCCCGGACTGCGGGATGAGCGAGCCGGGGATCGCGCCGAGGGAGAGCAGCAGGAGCAGCAGCAGGGCGACCCGCATGGAGGTCAGCTGCCGCCAGAACCAGCGGACCCAGCCGACGACGCCCAGGGAGGGCAGGTTGGGCGGCTCCTCCACGGGAGCGGTGGACAGCTGGGAGCCGGCCGCGCCGAGGTCGTCGTCGGCCCGCTCGGGGGGCGTACCGGTTTCGGTCTTGCTCATCGATCAGATCCCCACGGTGAAGCCGGCGGACCAGGACTGCATGTCCTGTACGAGGGTGTCCCAGACGCCGGTGACGAGCAGCAGACCGGTCACGATCATCATCGTGCCGCCGATCCGCATCACCCAGACATAGTGGCGTTTGACCCAGCCGAAGGCGCCGAGCGCCTTGCGGAAGGCGACGGCGGCGAGCACGAAGGGCACGCCGAGGCCGAGGCAGTAGGCGACGGTCAGGATGGCGCCGCGGCCGGCGCTGCCCTGCTGGGAGGAGAGAGTCAGCACGGAGCCGAGGGTGGGGCCGATGCAGGGGGTCCAGCCGATGCCGAACAGCGCGCCGAGCAGCGGGGCGCCGACCAGTCCGGTGGCGGGCTTCCGGTGGAAGCGGAACTCGCGCTGGGTCATCCAGGGCATCAGGCCCATGAAGAAGACGCCCATGAGGATCATGAGCACGCCGAGCACCTTGGACAGGATGCCCTTGTTCTCCTGGAGGGTGTCGCCGAAGTAGCCGAAGAGGGCGCCGCTGGAGACGAACACGGCGGTGAAGCCGAGCACGAACAGGGAGGCCCCCGCGACCATCCGCCCGCGCCGGGCGTCGGCCAGGTCGGTGCCTGCGACCCCGGTGACGTACGACAGGTAGCCGGGTACGAGCGGCAGGACGCACGGGGAGAAGAAGGAGACGAGGCCGCCGAGGAGCGCGATGGGCAGGGCGAGCAGCAGTGCGCCGTTGAGCACCGTGTCGTTGTAGCCCGTCGCGGCGAGCGTGGTGACTGAGGTCACGTCACTTCTCCGCGAGGACCGGGTCGATCATCGCGCGCAGTTTGTCCTCGCTGAGCGCGGCCAGCGAGCGCGCGGCGATCTTGCCCTGGCGGTCGAGGACGAGGGTGGAGGGGATCGCCTGCGGGTTGAGCGTGCCCTTCTTGAAGCGGAGCATCAGCTTGCCCGTGGGGTCGTAGAGGCTGGGGAAGCTGACACCGTACTGCTTCTCGAAGGCGCGGGCGTTGGCGATCTGGGCGTCGCGGGTGTTGATGCCGACGAACTGGACGTCCTTGGCCTTGAGGTCCCGGGAGACCTTCTCCAGGTTGGGCGCCTCGGCGCGGCACGGGGCGCACCACGAGCCCCAGAGGTTCAGAACGACGACCTTGCCCTTGTAGGAGGCGACGTCGAGCGAGCTGCCGTCGATGGTCTTGCCGGACAGGTCGGGTGCGGCGGACCGCTCCCCCTTCTTGACGGTGGAGATGCCGTCCTTGCCCATGACGAAGTTGGTGTCACCGCCGCCACCCGACGTGCCGCCCGAACTGCACGCGGACAGCGTGAGGGCGGCGGCCGCGGCCGTCGCGGCGAGCAGGGTGGCACGGCTTCGGTTCGAGCGCAGGGGGGTGCGGCTGGTGGCACTCATGTGAAAAGTTTCGCATGCCCGTTCCGGGGATCTTGCGCACCCCCCCAGCGGCTTCGCCGCCCCCCGGAATCCGCACGTCAGGCGGCCTTTCCGGTGGGTGTGGAGGACGCGGTGGAGGTCTCCTGCAAAAACGTCTTCCAGCCGCCGGCCGGCTGCTGTCCGACGTCGAGCGTGCGCAGCTTGGCGAGCACCTCCGGCTTCTGTACGTCCATCCAGTCGACGAACTGCCGGAAGGAGACCAGCCGTACGTCCGCGCCCTTCTCCTTCTCCCGGGCGATGTGCTTGAACGCCTCCTCGACGGCGTCCATGTAGATGCCGCCGTTCCAGTGCTCGAAGTGGTTGCCGACGAAGAAGGGTGCCCGGTTGGACTCGTATGCCCGCTTGAAGCCGGAGATGTAGGCGTTCGCGGACTGGGTGCGCCAGGCCGGGTAGTTGTGGGCGGGCGCCTGGGTCGAGTTGATCGACTGGTTGGCCAGCATGTTGTAGTCCATCGACAGGACCTCGAAGGAGCGGCCCGGGAACGGGATCTGCTGCAGCGGCAGGTCCCAGATGCCCATCTTCTTGTCGGGCCAGACCTGACGGCCGCCGGGCGAGGAGGCGTCGTAGCGCCAGCCGAGCTCCTTGGCCGTGGGCAGCAGGTTGTTCTGGCCGAGCAGACAGGGGGTGCGGCCGCCGACGAGTTCCTTCTCGTAGTCGAAGGGCAGGGAGGGCAGGTCGCTCCAGCCGGTGTTGGTCCGCCACTCCTTCACGAAGGACTTGGCCTGCTGGATCTCGCTGCGCCACTGGGCGGGCGTCCAGTTGCCGACCGTGCCGTAGCCGGAGCAGAAGTGGCCGTTGAAGTGGGTGCCGATCTCGTGCCCTTCGAGCCAGGCGCGGCGGACGTTGGTCAGCGTCGCCTTGACGTGCTCGTCGGTGAGGTAGCCGATGTCGGAGGCGCCGCGCGGGTTGTTCGGCGGGTTGTAGAGCCGCTTCTTCGACTCGGGCAGCAGGTACAGCCCGGACAGGAAGAAGGTCATGGACGCGCCGTGCTGCTTCGCCAGGTCCAGGAAGCGCGGGAAGAGGCCGTTGCCGACCTCGCCGGCGCCGTCCCAGGAGAAGATGACGAACTGGGGCGGGGTCTGGCCGGGCTCCAGCGGCTCGGGCTTCCTCGGCTGGTGGGGCTGCTTGCCGGTGAAGGAGGTCGAGCCGTCGCCGATGGGCCGGGCCGGATGGGACGTACCGCCGGGTTTGCCGCCGCCCTTGGAACCCCCGGCGTGCTTCGGCCCCTCTGACGGTGTGAGGGAGCCGCAGGCCGTGAGTCCGGCGGCGGCCGCGGCGCCCGCGCCGAGACCGAGCATCCCCCTGCGAGAAAGAGCGCGCATTCCATCCCCGATTCGTCATGTACTCCGGTGGTCACCCATTCAGAGGACATGACGAACAGGGAGGTTCCGCTCGATCACAGCGATCTCGCAACAAATGTCACGAGTGTGTATGAGGACCCGTCACGCGCCGAAGGCCTTGGTCTTCCCCGGCGCCGGCTTCGCGCCCGCCCGGAGGTGGGCCGGGACGAGATCGATGGCGGGCTCGCTGTAGCCCACGGACACGATCTTGTCACCCTGGTACGTGAAGCTCGTCAGCGAGGCCAGCGTGCACTGCCGCTTGCGCGGGTCGTGCCACAACCGCCGCCGCTCGACGTACGACCGCACGGTCCAGATCGGCAGTTGGTGGCTGACGAGCACGGCCTCGTGCCCCCGCGCCTGCTCCTTGGCGGACTCCAGCGCCTGCATCATCCGTACGACGATGTCGACGTACGGCTCGCCCCACGACGGCCGGAAGGGGTTGGTCAGGAACTTCCAGTTGGCCGGCTTCCTGAGCGCGCCGTCCCCGACGCCGAAGGTCTTGCCCTGGAAGACGTTGTCGGCCTCGATGAGCCGCTCGTCGGTCGCGAGGTCGAGTCCGTGCGCCTTGGCGACCGGCGTCGCGGTCTCCTGCGCCCGCTCCAGCGGGGAGGAGCACACGTACGCGATGTCGCGGGAGGCCAGGTGCTCGGCGACCCGGTCGGCCATCTGCCGCCCCAGCGCGGACAGGTGGTACCCGGCGAGACGGCCGTAGAGGATGCCGTCCGGGTTCTCGACCTCGCCGTGCCGCACGACGTGCACGACGGTGATGTCCTTGTTGTTCGTCTGCTCGCTCATACCGCCGTGGCCTCCGCCGCCGCTCGGGCCGCCGCCGGGAGGGCGTCGGCGATGCGCTGCACGGCCTGCTCGTCGTGGGCCGTGGACACGAACCAGGACTCGAAGGACGAGGGCGGGAGGTAGACGCCCTGCGCCAGCATCGAGTGGAAGAACGCGGTGAAGCGGAAGGACTCCTGCCGCTTGGCGTCCTCGTAGTCACGGACGTCCCGGTCCGCGAAGAACACGGAGAACATGTTGGAGGCGTTCTGCAGCCGGTGCGCGACGCCCTCCTTGCTCAGCGCCTCCGTCACCAGCCCCTGGATCGTCTCCGACACCGCGTCGACCTTGGCGTAGGCGGCGTCGTCCAGGAGCCGGAGCTGGGCGAGACCGGCGGCGGTGGCGACCGGGTTCCCGGAGAGGGTGCCGGCCTGGTAGACGGGCCCGGCGGGCGCGAGGTGCTCCATGACGTCGGCGCGGCCGCCGAAGGCCGCGGCCGGGAAACCGCCGCCCATGACCTTGCCGAAGGTCATCAGGTCGGGCCGCACCCCGTCGATGCCGAACCACCCTGCCCGGCTGGTGCGGAACCCGGTCATGACCTCGTCGGAGATGAAGAGGGCGCCGTTCTCGGCACAGGCGTCCTTCAGGCCCTGGTTGAAGCCGGGGCGCGGCGGAACGACGCCCATGTTGCCCGGCGACGCCTCGGTGATCACGCAGGCGATCTCACCGGGGTGCCGGTGGAAGGCCTCGTTGACGGCCTCCACGTCGTTGTAGGGCAGGACGATCGTGTCGCCGGCCTGGGCGCCGGTCACACCCGGCGTGTCGGGAAGCGCGAAGGTCGCCACCCCGCTGCCCGCCGCGGCGAGGAGCGAGTCGACGTGACCGTGGTAGCAGCCGGCGAACTTGATCACCTTGCTGCGCCGGGTGAAACCGCGGGCGAGCCGGATGGCGCTCATGGTGGCCTCGGTGCCGCTGCTGACGAGCCGGACCTGCTCGACGGGCTCCACCCGGGCGACGATCTCCTCCGCGAGCGCGACCTCGCCCTCACCCGGAGTGCCGAAGGAGGTACCGCGCGAGACGGCGCCCTGGACGGCGGCGATCACCTCGGGGTGGGAGTGCCCGAGGATCATCGGGCCCCAGGAGCAGACGAGATCGACGTACTCCCGCCCGTCCGCGTCCGTCAGGTACGGGCCCGAACCGGACACCATGAACCGGGGCGTACCGCCCACGGCGCGGAAGGCGCGCACCGGGGAGTTCACGCCGCCGGGCGTGACGGCGGACGCGCGGTCGAACAGCGCCTGCGACACGGGGGCTTCGTAGGAATATGGCAGTTCGCTCATGACCAGCGACTTCTCCGACCTTCTCGGGACTGCTCGGGACCACTCACTTCGGCTCCGGTTGCCTGTGACCTCCTCAGGGTAGGCCAGCGGGTACGGACGGCCGGGAGGGCGCTGCTGACCGGACGGACAGCGGCGCCCCGAGTCGATCTGCGAAACTGGGTCCTGATACACACAGCTCAAACGGCCTTCTCGTACGTATGCATGGACGAAGGCGTGTTCAGGGGCTGCGAAGATCCTGCGGACAGGTGTTTCAGCGCACGTTTCGGCGGGCGGCCGTGGGGGAGGTCACTGACACGATGATCGGGTTGCGCGGCGGGGGCCACGCGTCCTAGAAAAGCAGTCGGGTGGAGATATGCATCGCGGTGGCGGACTGGGCGAGGGGACTGACGACCTGGGTCCTCGACGTGCCCGGCGGGGAAGGCACCGACGCGAGGCGGAGGAAGCTACCGAGACACGTCAGGGTCAGGGTGTACCGAGTGAGCCCGAGCAGTTCGAGCGGCGCGGCGACCGCCGGCTCGACAGCCTGCGGGACGGGAGCAGGAATGGTGGTCGGGTGGGGGTGACGTACAAGTACTTCGGCGCGCCGGACGGTGCGACCGCGGCCCGCGTCCCGATCTCGATGCGCCCCGAGGAACTCGGCGGCGACGAGCTCGGCATGAACGGCATGTTCACCAAGATCAAGCCGGAGACGATGGCGGCGATGGTGCTGACGGGCATCGAAGGCGTGCCCCTGCACAAGGTTCCGCCGCTGGAGCTGGTCGTCCTGCACCCCGACTACGCGGTCGTCAAGCTCCCGATGACGGTGGTCGACCCCCTGCGCGGCATAGGCGAGGAGGCGGTGGGCGCGGCGGCGTTCATCTGGTCGACGGTCCCGGACCGGGGCGGCCCGCGGGACGCCTTCAACGTCTACCAGCTGCTGCACGAGTGGCAGGACTTCAGCCATCGGCTGCATGAGGCGGGGCATCAGCCTTATTGCCTTGTCTGGCCGTGACCTGGGGCTTCTTTTGGTGCGGGCGGGGCTTTCGGGTCCCGCCTTTGTCATGTGCCAGGCCGGTCACCCCTCGTCTTCCGTCCTCGCCGAGGGGATCGGCGGGCCGGCCGTCGACGCGCTCGAGCCAGCCCCTTGCGACCGACCGGGGAGAGCCACCCTTCGTCCCCGCCCTCTGAACCACGAGCCACTCGCCGGTCTCGGCCGACCTGGGGGTGAGGGGCAGGTCACCCGAGACCGCACGTACTCGTCACGGCCAAACGTTGGCCTTTGCCCGGAAAGTGTCGGGATCGCTCTCCACAGGTAGTACGCACAGCAGATGACCGCCAGGAATTCGTAGCACGCGGCACTCCTGCCACCGCGAAACCTGCTCGGCGCCCAGGGCGATCAAGCGCGCGGTCTCCGATTCGACGTCGTCGGTCTCGATGTCGAGGTGGATACGAGGTGCGTCGTCGACCGCCTGGACTGCGGTGATCACCCCTGGCAGGGCCTGGTGGAGCGTGGTGAACTGCGGTGCCGGTGGAAACGGTTGGGCGGTCACACCGAGAGCGGCCGACCAGAAGTCCGCTGCCCGGGCAGCCTCGGCCTGGGGTGCGTCGATCAGTACGGCGTATACGCGGCTTCTGTGCATCGCCGTCACCGCATCACCGGGTCGGCCGGATTGCCGTAGTAGGCGTCGGGGCCGTGCTTGCGGGTGTAGTGGCGGTTCAGGAGGTGAGGAGGTGGTGGTGTCGTCGGTGAGAGGGACATGGTGTGGAGGGCTATGTCGGCGACGGCCTCGCAGATGATCGCGTGTTCCAGGGACTTGCGGGCGGTGGCGCCCCAGGTGAAGGGGCCGTGGCCCGCGACGAGGGCGGCGGGGACCTCGACGGCCCGCTGGTCGTCGCCGTCGAGGAGGTCCACGATGACGTGGCCGGTGTTGTACTCGTAGTCCTTCGCGCACTCCTCCTCGGTGAGGTCGCGGGTGACCGGCACGGGGCCGTTGAAGGTGTCCGCGTGGGTGGTGCCGAGGACGGGGATGTCCCGGTGGGCCTGGGCGAAGGCGACCGCGTGGGTGGAGTGGGTGTGGGTCACGCCGCCGACCGACCCAAATGCCAGGTACAGGCAGCGGTGGGTCTCGGTGTCGGTGGACGGGCGCAGGTGGCCCCCGACCACCGCGCCGTCGGACAGGCGGACCGTCACCAGGTCGTCGATGGTGAGTGCCTCGTAGGGAACCCCGGAGGGCTTGATGACGAACACGCCCGCCTCGCGGTCGATCCCGCTGACGTTTCCCCAGGTGAGAGTCGCCAGGCCGACCTGGGGGATGGCGAGGTTCGCCTCCAGGACCTCCTGGCGCAGGCCCTCCCGGACAACTGTGGTCATCGTGGTCTCCTTCGTCACAGGGCCTGGGCGAGGCGGTGGTAGGCGGCGTTCCAGCGGATCTCCTGGGCGAACCGCGCCGTGGTGGTGTTCTCGTCGATGGTGAGCAGTTCGACGCCGGTCATGGACGCGTAGTCGGTGAGCGTCTCCAGATCGACGGCGGAGCTGAGCACTGTGTGGTGCGGGGCGCCGGCCAGCAGCCAGCTCTCCGCCGATTCCGCCAGGGACGGACGTGGCTTCCATACGGCCCGGGCGACCGGCAGGCGGCGCAGGGGTTCGCTGGGGGCGACGACGTCGACGGCGTTGGCGGTGAGGCGGAAGCGGTCGCCGAGGTCGGAGAGGCCGACGACCACGGCAGGCCCTTCGGAGGCGTTGAAGACCAGGCGGACCGGGTCCTCGCGGCCGCCGATGGACAGGGGGTGGATCTCGCAGCGCGGGCGGTCGGCGGCCACGGAGGGGCAGACCTCCAGCATGTGGGCGCCCAGGACGCGCGGGGTGCCGGGGCCGAGGTGGTAGGTGTAGTCCTCCATGAAGGTGGTGCCGCCGGGGCGTCCGGCGCCCATGACCTTCATCGTGCGCAGCAGCGCGGAGGTCTTCCAGTCGCCCTCGCCGCCGAAACCGTAGCCGTCGGCCATCAGCCGCTGGACGGCGATGCCGGGCAGCTGGCGCAACCCGCCGAGGTCCTCGAAGTTGGTGGTGAAGGCAGTGAAGCCGCCGTCGGTGAGGAAGGCGCGCAGGCCGAGTTCGAGGCGGGCCGCGTACAGCAGCGAGTCGTGGCGGATGCCGCCGGGGCGCAGGGCCGGGACGACGTCGTACGACTCCACGTACTCGTCGGCGAGTTCGGCGGCCGCCTTGTCCTCGACGTCGTCGACCACGGCGACCAGGTCGTTGACGGCATAGGTGTTGACGGAGAAGCCGAACCGCAGCTGGGCCTCCACCTTGTCGCCCTCGGTGACCGCGACGTCGCGCATGTTGTCGCCGAAGCGGGCGAGCCGGAGCGTCCGCGAGGCGTGGCGGCCGACGGCGGCCCGGGCCCAGGCGGCGACGCGCCCGATCACCCTCGGGTCGGTCGCGTGACCGGCGACGATCTTGCGGTCGACGCCGACGCGGGACTCGATGTGCCCGAACTCCCGGTCGCCGTGAGCGGCCTGGTTGAGGTTCATGAAGTCCATGTCGATGCTCGGCCAGGGCAGCGACAGGTTGTACTGGGTGTGCAGATGCAGCAACGGCCGGTCCAGGGCACTGAGTCCGGCGATCCACATCTTCGCCGGGGAGAAGGTGTGCATCCAGACGATCACGCCCACGCAGGCGTCGGAGGCGCTCGCCTCCTGGCACATCCGGCGGATCGACTCGGCATCGGTCAGGACCGGCTTCCACACGATCCTGACCGGGACCTTCCCGGGGCGGCCGAGGATCTCGGAGATGCTGCGGGACTGGTCGGCGACCTGGCGCAGCACATCGTCGCCGTACAGGCCCTGGCTTCCTGTGAGGAACCAGATCTCCTGGCTGTCGTAGGGCCTTTCGGAAGTGGTCATGAGGGTTCCCTTCACAGTGGGTCAGGCGGAGGCTTCGGCGCGGATGCGGCGCAGGCGGTGCATGACGTCGTTGGTGCCGCGGCCGAAGTAGTCGTGCAGCACGTGGTACTCGGAGTAGAGGCGCTCGTAGGCCGCCGCCCGCTGCGGGTCCGGCAGGTAGACCCGGCGGTGCACCTTGCCCATGGCGTGGGCCGCGGCGCGGATGTCGGGGTACGCCCCGGCGGCGACGGCGGCGTGCATCGCGGCGCCGAGGGCCGGACCCTGGGTGGAGCCGATGATGCTCAGGGGGCGGCGGGTGACGTCGGCGTAGATCTGCATGAGCAGGGCGTTCTTCGTCAGGCCACCCGCGATGATCAGTTCCGTCACCGGTACGGCGGCGGACTCGAAGGCGTCGATGATGGTGCGGGTGCCGAAGGCGGTGGCCTCCAGCAGAGCGCGGTAGATGTCCTCCGGGCGGGTGGAGAGCGCCTGGCCGATCAGCAGGCCGCTGAGGTCGTGGTCGACCAGGACGGACCGGTTGCCGCTGTGCCAGTCGAGGGCGATCAGGCCGTGTTCGCCCACCTTCTGCCCGGCCGCGAGGTCGGTCAGGTACTCGTGCGGGGTCTGGCCGGCCGCGGCTGCGCGCTCCGCGTACTCGGCGGGCAGGCCCGTGCGGACGAACCAGCCGAAGATGTCGCCGACGCCGCTCTGCCCGGCCTCGTAGCCCCAGAGCCCGGGGAGGATGCCGCCGTCCACGACCCCGCACATGCCGGGCACGACACCCTGCTGGTCGGAGCTCATGACGTGGCAGGTGGAGGTGCCCATGATGGCGACCATCTGGCCGGGTTCCACGGCGACCGCCGCCGGGGCGCTGACATGGGCGTCCACGTTGCCGACGCAGACGGTGATGCCCTCCGGCAGCCCGGTCCAGGCGGCCGCCTCGGCCGTCAACGCCCCTGCTGCGTCGCCCAGTTGACCAATCGGGTGGTCCAGCTTGTCGGTCACGAAGCCGGCGAAGTCCGGGTGCAGCGCCGCCAGATACCCGGGCGACGGGTAACGGCCGTCCTGATACTGGCCCTTGTAGCCCGCCGTGCAGGCGTTGCGGACGTATGTCCCGCACAGCCGCCACACGATCCAGTCGGCCGCCTCCAGCCACCGCTCGGTGCGCCGGTAGACCTCGGGGTCCTCCTCCAGCACCTGGAGGGCCTTGGCGAACTCCCACTCCGAGGAGATCTTCCCGCCGTACCGCTCGAGCCACGGCTCCTTCGTCTCGGCGGCCAGCGCGTTGATCCTGTCGGCCTGATCCTGGGCGGAGTGGTGGCGCCAGAGCTTGACGTAAGCGTGCGGGCGGTTCTCCAGGCCGGGGAGTTCGCACAGCGGTGTGCCGTCGGCGAGGACCGGCAGGACCGTGCAGGCAGTGAAGTCGGTGCCGATGCCGATGACTTGCTCCGGCCGGACTCCGGCGCGGGCGAGGGCCTCGGGTACGGCGTTGCGGAGTACGTCGATGTAGTCCGAGGGCACCTGGAGGGCCCAGTCGGGGGGCAGCCGAGTGCCGTCGGGCAGGGTCCGGTCGAGGACGGCGTGGGCGTAGACGTGCTCCGCCGACGCCAGTTCCGTGCCGTCGCTGACCCGTACCACCACGGCACGGCCGGACAGGGTGCCGAAGTCGACGCCCACGACACAGGGTTCTTCAGACACAGGCGGCCCACCTTTCTCGTTCGGTATTTCAGTCATCGGTCGGAATGCTGGACAGAAGGACGGGGGCCCGGCCGCGACCGGGCCCCCTGGCGGATCAGTTGACCCGCACGACCTGCCACAGTTCGTCATCGGCGCCGTTGTCCGCCGACTGGACGATCAGCGCGCCGTTCGCGGTGGAGGCGGAGGCGACGTCCGCGACCAGGCCGCTCGCGGAGTTGACGAGCTTGAAGTAGCCGCCTCCCGCGTCCGTGAGCGTCCACTTCTGGGAACTCGCGCTGGAGGACGAGTTCTGGACGACGGCCGCCCCCGACGAGGTCGAGCCGTTGTTGTCCAGGAACAGACCGCTGTTGACGTTCTTCACGGTCCACGCCCCGCCGCTCTGCGACTGGAACGACCACAGCTGACAGTTGTTGGCGGTGTTCACCCACTGGCCCGCCTGCTTGCCCGCCGTGGTGGAGGCGCCGGGGATCTCCAGGAACTTGCCGCTGTTCTTGTTGACCAGCCGGTACTGGCCGGTGGACAGGGTGGGCAGTGCGGTCTGGGTGAGGTTCCAGCGCTGGCAGGCGCAGCCGGTGTCGGACCACTGCCCGGCGGCCGTGCCGACGGTGGTGGAGGCGCTGGGGATCTCCAGGAACTTGCTGCTGATCCGGTTGGTGGCGGTGAAGCCGCCCGCCGGGTTCGGGGCGATGGCCCACTCGTGGTCGAGGGTACCGTTGTCGTCCCACTGCAGGACCTTGGCGCCGTTGGCGGTGGACTGGTTCTGCACGCCCAGGACCTTGCCGCTGGCCACGTTGAAGATCTTGAAGTAGCCGGAGGTCTGCTGGACGAACTTCCACTGCTGGTCGGTGGCGTTGTCGGCGTTCTGCTGGGTGGCGCCCACGCCGTTGGTCGTGGAACCGCCAACGATCGTCAGCATCAGATGGCTGTTGGCGTTGGACATGGTGTACGTGGCGCCGTCCGAAATGCCGCCGCCCAGGTCGATCGTGCCGTAGCTGACCGGGTTGAGGCCGGTGCTGGTGAGGTGGCCACCGCTGAGGACCAGCAGGCTGTGGCCGTCGGCCAGCGGGAGCAGGCCTCGGCTGTAGCCGCCGGGGACGGTGGAGGCGATGCGCGTCCAGGTGTTCGCGGCGCCGTTCTGCGTGTTGAGGAACAGGTCGTCGCTGCTGTTGGCGCTGACCACGAGGGTGCCATTGGCTCCGCCGGTGGGCAGCCAGGTGATGTACGGGGAGCTCTTGGGCTGGGTGCCGTCGGTTGCCTTGAGCGCCATGCCGGTGGCGGAGCGGAACGCCTCAGGGTCGGAGGAGACCTTGTAGTAGACGGCGAAACCGCCCTCGGGGGCGCCCCAGAACTCGTACGTCATCACGTAGTTGCCGTTGGGGAGCTTCGCGACCACCGGCATGCCCGGGCGGTCGCCGTACGTCGAGGTGGCGACGTCGTTCACCACGGAACTCCAGGTCAGGCCGTCCGTGCTGACCTGGTGCACGATCTTCTGGCCGTTGTTGGGGTCACGCTGGTCGGAGTAGTACACGATCAGCTTGGAGCCGGACACCATCAGGAACGGCTCCCACACGGGCGTCTGGCCGTTGGTGGGGTCGGCCTTGCCGCCGGTGGCGATGGTGCTGACGTACGACCAGCTGGTGCCATGGTCGGTGCTGGCGTACAGGTCCAGCTCGGTCGAGGAGAGGTCGCTCGGGATGGAGTTGCCGGCAGCGAGGATCGTGCCGGCCGGGAAGTTGCCGACGGCCGTGGGGAGTTCGTACAGGAACGGCTGGTAGCGCATGCCGAAGCCGTTGTGCGTGTCGGTGATGCTGGAGATCTGCGTCCAGTTGTTGCCGTTGTCGGTGCTGCGGTAGATCGGGAAGACCGGGGTGCCCGAGCTGTACTGCTCGAAGGTGGCGAGCAGGGTGCCGTCGGAGGATCCGCTGTACTGCAGGCGCACGGCGCGCGGGTAGAGCGAGCCGGGGGACGGGGCGTTCGACGGCGGGGTGTACATCGTCTGCGAGGCGCGCGAGATGGCGTGCGCCGGGCCGGCTGCGGGCAGGACGAGGGCGACGGCGGCTGCGAGCAGGGCCAGCAGCAGGGTGATCGCCTGGGTGCGGGGTACGGCGCGGAGTATGGCGCCTTCCCTGGTGGTGGACATGGGCGGCTCCCAAGGAACGTCCGGGAAGAGGGGGTGGTGCGGGGCCCGCCGCTTTCCGGGGAGAACAAGGAGCGGCGGGTGTCCGAGGGGTGGGTCAGCCGGCGCGGCGCAGCCGGATGACGTTCCAGGAGACCGGCGGCAGGCTCGCGGTGAGGCGTCCGTCGGTGACGGAACCGGTGCCGGCGGCGTACGGCCGTACCCGGTCGGGGTCGTCCTGGGTGTTGGCGGCGCGGATGTCGGGGTCGCTCAGCACCGAGTGCTCGACCGGCATGTAGCCGGGAAACGAGCGCAGGTCGAGGGCGAGTTCGACGTTCTCGCTCTGGTGCCGGTTGACGGCGAAGACGGTGAGCTCGTCGGCGCCGTCCGCCTCCGCGAGGTGCGTGGCCACGGCGTCGACGACGGAGACCTCGCCGAAACGTTTCGTCTCATACGTCGGTGCCACCGGCTCCACGCGCAGGACCGTCCCGCGGGCGTGCCGGGCGGCCTGGGCGAAGGGGTGGAAGGTGGTCTGCCGCCAGCTGGGACCGCCGGCCTCACTGCGGATCGGGGCGATGACGTTGACCAGCTGGGCGAGGCAGGCGGCGGTGACGCGGTCGCTGTGCCGCAGCAGGCTGATCAGCAGCCCGCCGACGACGACGGCGTCGGCGACGTTGTACTCGTCCTCGATCACGCGCGGGGCGACGGCCCACTCGGTGGGCTTCTCCGCCGCCTCGAAACGGGTGTTGTACCAGACGTTCCACTCGTCGAAGGAGAGGTTGATCCGCTTCTTGCGGCGCAGCTTGGCCCGGATGTGGTCGGCGGTGGCGACCACCGAGTCGACGAAGTGGTCCATGTCGACTCCGGAGGCCAGGAAGCTGCCGAGGTCGCCGTCCAGTTCCTCGTAGTAGGCGTGACAGGAGATGTAGTCGACCTGGTCGTACGCCTCCTCCAGGACCGTGGCCTCCCAGGCGCCGAAGGTCGGCATGGAGGAGCTGGAGCTGCCGCACGCGACCAGTTCGAGCTTCGGATCGATCATGCGCATGGCCCGGGCGGCCTCGGCGGCGATGCGGCCGTACTCCTGGGCGGTCTTGTGGCCGGTCTGCCAGGGGCCGTCCATCTCGTTGCCCAGGCACCACATGCGGATGCCGAAGGGGTCGGGGGCGCCGTTCTTGATCCGCTGGTCGGACCAGGCGGTGCCGCCCGGGTGGTTGCAGTACTCCAGCAGGTCCAGGGCCTCGGCGACGCCCCGGGTGCCGAGGTTGAGGGCCATCATCGGCTCGACGCCGGCCTTCTCGGCCCAGCGGTGGAACTCGTGCAGGCCAAACGCGTTGGTCTCGGTGCTGTGCCAGGCGAGGTCGAGACGGGTGGGGCGGTCGGCGACCGGGCCGACGCTGTCCTCCCAGCGGAAGCCGGAGACGAAGTTGCCGCCGGGGTAGCGCACGGCGGTCACGCCCAGCTCGCGCACCAGGTCCAGGACGTCACGGCGCAGGCCGTCCTCGTCTGCAAGGGGATGGCCGGGCTCGTAGATGCCGGTGTAGACGCAGCGGCCCATGTGCTCGACGAACGAGCCGAAGGTACGGGGACTCACGTCGGCGACGCGGAAGGCGGGGTCGACGGTCAGGGAGGCGTGCAGCATGAAGGTCGCTCCGGGAGGTGCGCGAGAAGAGGGGGGAACGGGCGGGCCCGTCAGGTCAACAGACGGGCGCGCCGGATCACTTGAGACTTCCGACGGTCAACCCGCCGCGCCAGTACCGCTGAAGGAGCAGGAAGGTGACGATCAGCGGCAGGATCGCCACCAGGGAACCCGCGATGACCAGGGTGAACAGCGCGTTTGCGCCGGACTGGATCATCGCCCCCTCGTACCAGGACTGCAGGCCGACGGTGAGCGGGAACAGCTTGTCGTTGTTGAGCATGACCAGCGGTAGGAAGAAGTTGTTCCAGGTGCCGACCATGGAGAACAGCAGCACGGTGACGAGCGCCGGCTTCAGGGTCGGCAGCGCCACCGACCACAGCACGCGCAGCTCGCCGGCCCCGTCCATGCGGGCCGCCTCCAGCAGCTCGTCCGGCAGGGACTCCTGGACGTAGACCCGTACGAGGTAGACGCCGAAGGGGTTGAGCAGCTGGGGCAGGATGACCGCCCACATGGTGTTGGTCAGCGCCACCTTGCTCAGCAGCAGATAGGTGGGGATGGCCAGCGCGGTGGCGGGCACCATGATGGCGCCGAGGAGGCTGGAGAAGAGCAGGTTGCGGCCGGGGAATCGGTACTTGGCGAAGGCGTAGCCCGCGAGGGTCGCCACGGCGGTGGCACCGACGCCGCTGACACCGGCGTAGACCGCGGTGTTGCCCATCCAGCGCAGGTACTCGCCGTCGTTGTACGTGAACAGCTGCTGGAGGTTGGTGAAGAAGGAGCCCGGCGAGTGGAACCAGAGGGCGGCGGTGGAGAACAGCGCGTCGTTGCCCTTGGTGGCGGCGACGACCAGCCACCAGAACGGCAGCAGGAAGTACAGGATCATCGCCACCATCACCACGTTGACGGTGACGCGTCCACGGGCGGCGGACGGACGACGGCCGGTGGCCGGGGCGGCGGTTACGGCGGGTGCGGCGACGGTGGTCACTTCAGTCCGCTCCTCTTGCGCGTGGCGAACAGGAAGAAGTAGGAGCCGATGAAGACCACCGCTCCGAGGGAGAAGGAGATGGCGGCGGAGTAGTTGAACTCCGAGTACTGGAACGCCAGGTTGTAGGCGTACAGGTTCGGCGTGTAGTCCGGTGTGATCACCGAGGAGGCGCTGTGCTCCAGGACCCGCGGCTCCGTGAAGAACTGCAGGGTGCCGATGATGGTGAACATCAGCGCGAGCACCATCGCCGAGGAGATCATCGGGATCTTGATGCGCAGGGCCGTCTGCACCTGGCCGGCGCCGTCGAGCTTCGCCGCCTCGTAGACCTCGCGGGGCAGGCCCTGCAGGGCGGCGTACAGGACGATCATGTTGTAGCCGGTCCACTGCCAGGTCACGATGTTGCCGAGCGAGGTCAGCATCAGACCGTGCGACAGCAGGTCGACCTTGCCGAGGCCGAGCGAGTTACTGATCGAGTTCACCGGGCCGAAGGTCGGGCTGTAGAGGAAGCCCCACATCAGGGCGCCGATCACCGCGGGAACGGCGTACGGCATGAACAGGGTCATCCGGAAGACCTTGGCGAGCTTGCTGGTGACCTCGTCGATGATCAGCGCGCCCAGCAGGGCGAGGCCGAGCATCAGCGGGATCTGCACCACACCGAAGACGACGACTCTGCGCACGCCGGCCAGGAACTTCGGGTCGGTGAAGGTCTGCTGGTAGTTGGCGAACCAGCTGAAGTGGTCGCCGCCGACCAGGGTGGCGGTCCTCAGGCTGAGCCAGAAGGCGTAGCACAGCGGGGCCACCAGGAAGGCCAGGAAGAGCAGGAGGAACGGGCTGACCAGCAGCAGGCCCATGCCCTTGTGCCGGGTGCGGGCGGACAGCCCGCCGGGGCGCCGGCCCGCCACGGGAGTGCGAAGTCCCCTCGCGGGGACGGCACTTGGCGGTGCCGTCGCGGTGGATCCCTGCTGTCGGAGCAGGCTCATCACTTCTCCTTGCGCGTGGTGCGGGCCCCCGCCGGCGGCGGAGCTGTCGGGCGCGGGCGCGCCGACGGGGGCGGTGGGGAGTCGGGACTCGGGCCGGTTACTTGCTGACCTTGAATCCCTGCTTGCCCGCGTAGGAGGTCACCTGCTGCTGGACGTTGTCGTTGACGGACGACCAGGCGGTCTGGCCCTGGAGGGCCTTGCCCACCTCACTGGTGTCGGTGTTGTAGGCGTAGTCCTGGAACGGGCTCCAGTCGAAGGTCGAGATGCCGTTCGCGGCGGGCACGAACACCGAGTTGATCTGCTGGCCGCCGAAGAAGTCGTACTTCTTGGACTTGAAGTACGCCCCGTTGAGGATCGGGTTGGACAGCGGGAAGAGGTAGGCCTGGTCGATGCCGATCTTCCAGGCTGCCTCGGAGGTGCCGAACAGCTCCCGGGCGACCTCCGTGGCCTCCTTGGGGTGCTTGGTCTGCGAGGTCACCGAGAAGCTCGAACCGCCCCAGTCGCCCTGGGCGCCCGCACCCGCCGTCCACTGCGGCAGCGGGGCGACGCGCCACTTGCCGGAGGTCTTCGCGGCGACGCTGGAGAGGTAGCCCGGGCCCCAGCCGGCCGCGATGTAGGTGGCGTACTTGCCGGTGCCGAGTCCGTTGTAGAAGTCGGTGGTGGCGTACGAGGCGGTGTCGACCAGCTTGTTCTTGACCAGGTCGCCCCAGTAGTCGTACACCTTCTTGGCGTTGTCGTCGTTGAGCTTCACCCCGATGTTCGGCAGCTTGCTCGCCGAGTACTTGTAGGGGCGGGAGCCGGCCTGCCACATCAGGCCCTGGCGCCAGCCGGCGGCCGTCTCGTCGCTGCCGAAGTCGGTCATGTAGGCGCTGGGGTCGGCCTTGTGCAGCTTGGCCGCCTCCTCCTTGTACTCCGCCCAGGTGGTCGGCACCTTCAGGTTGTACTTCTTGAAGAGGTCGGCCCGGTACATCATCGCCATCGGGCCGCCGTCGACCGGGATGGCGTAGACGTGGTCGCCGTCGGAGGCCTGGTTCCAGGCCCAGGACACGTAGTTGCCCTTGTCGGCGTTGGCGCCGTACTTGCCCATGTCGAGCAGGCCCTTGGTGAGCTGGATGGTCGGCAGCTCCTGGAACTCCAGCATGACGACGTCCGGGGCGCCCTGGCCGGCCTTCAGCGCGGTCTTCAGCTTGGTGTACTCGTCCTGGCCGACGCCGGCCTGCACCCAGTCGACCTGGACGTCCTTGTGGGTCTTGTTGAACTGGGCCACGACCTGCTTGAACTGCGGGTACCAGGCCCACACCTTGATGTGCACGGGGCCGCTCTGCGTACCGGTGGAGCTGCCGCCACCGCCGCCGCAGGCCGCGAGGAGCACGCCGGCGAGGGCGGCGGAGGTCGCTGCGAACGCTGTTCGACAGACGGAACGGAGCTGGGGCTTTCTGCTGGACGACATGAGCGATCTCCTGGGTGTGGTGCCCGAGGGCAGGACGGAGGACGGGAGGTGCGGGAGGTGCAAGGAGGCGCGCCGGGCACGCGGAGGACCGGCGTGAAGGCGGTGAGCTCGGGTGAAGGGCAGGCGCTTCGGGCGCAAAGCGCTCAGAGAGTTACCCGCCTACGGATGCCGGCGGGCGGACGTCGGTCGACGCGGGAGGGTGGGTGCGTGACGTCGGTGAGGGGGAGACGGCTCGGTGATCAGCGCGGCGGGCGCGCCGGGCAACGGCTCAGACCGCGGTGAGTAAAGAGTGATGCCCGGTCAGGACGGGTGCGGCTCCCGGCCCGTGAGAGGTTGCTGGTCCCACTGCGGCTCCTACTGTTCATCCCCGTGATCGCTCTCGGGGATCCGGTCCGTGGCGCGGCGACGTCACGGACCCTGGGTACTTGATCCGACCGGACCAAGCCCTTCTGCTACGCTCTGCAGCGCTGCAAAAGTGTTAACCGAGAAGTTGCCGCGCTGCAAGAGGCACAGGGGACCTCTTGGAGGAAAATTTCAGCGCTGAAACCGACATCCGGGATGAAGGTGGCATATGGCAAAGGGCGTCACACTCCGCGACGTCGCGGAGCTCGCCGGCGTCTCCAGCCGGACCGTGTCCAACGTGGTCAACGGCTACGCGCCCGTCGCCGAGGCCACCCGTCTCCGGGTTCAGCAAGCCGTGGACAAGCTCGGCTACCGGCCCAACGTTCTGGCCCGCAACCTCGCCGCAGGCCGCTCGGGTCAGATCGCGGTGGTGGTGCCGTACCTGGACACCCCGTACTTCGCCGAACTGCTGCAGGGCATCATCCGTGCGGCCCGGGTCCAGGGCTACAACGTCCTGATCGACCAGACGGACGGCGACGCCGAGCACGAGAAGCTTTTCCTCAGCCGCGGCTCCCAGCACCTGCTCTTCGACGGCGTCATCTTCAGCCCGCTCGGCCTCGCCCAGTCCGACCTGACCGAACGCGACCCGAGCCTGCCTCTCGTCGTGCTCGGAGAGCGGGTCAGCGACGGCAGCTTCGACCACATCGGCATCGACGACGTCGCCGCCTCGCTGGAGGCGACCGAGCATCTGCTCGGCCTCGGCCGGCGCCATGTCGCCGCGATCGGCGACCAGCCCTACCGCACCGGCGAGGCGGCCCAACTGCGCACCCGGGGCTACTGGTTGGCCCACGAGCGGGCCGGTCTGCCCGTCCGCGAGGAACTCGTCGTCTCCACCCCACGCTTCAACCGCGCCGACGGCGCGACGGCCATGGCCCACCTGCTCGACCTGGAGGAACCGCCCGACGCGGTCTTCTGCTACAGCGACCTGGTCGCCCTGGGTGCTCTGCACACCCTGGCCTCCCGTGGACTGCGCGTCCCCGAGGACGTCGCCGTCGTCGGTTACGACGACATCGAGGACGGCCGCTACTCCAATCCGTCCGTCACCACGGTCTCCCCGGACAAGAAGGTGATCGCGGAGACGGCGGTGGAACGACTGCTCAAGCGGATCGGCAGCTCGACCCCCGTCCCGGGCATGGAGATCCGGGCGCCGCACCGGCTGATTCCACGAGCCAGCACCATCGGGCGACAGGCGGCGGCAGCTGACGGGTCGTGAGCATGGGGGCGTATGCGGAGGCCGGTACCTCGCGCCCCGGCCCCCGTCGGCGACTGCGCCTACGACCGCGCATGACAGCGCCAGGAAATACTGAGAGGCCGCGAGGGCACATTCAGGGCACATGAGCCTGGGAAGCGGCGTTGACCCGCGAGAACCACCGAGAGGAGTTTTCCCGGGTCAACTCGCATTCCACGGACAAATCCCAGGTCAGCGCCCTCCCGCCCCCCAATCGCTGCACGAGTGGCAGGACTTCAGCCACCGCTTGCACGAGGCGGGGCACCAGCCGTACTGCCTGGTGTGGCCCTGAGCCCTCCCTGGTCGACCCCTTCTTGATCACTTCGTCGGGCGGGTCCCGGGGTAGGGGCTCAGGGGGACCGTCCACTCGACGTGGGTTCCGGTCGGGGCGCGGGGGGTGATGGCGAGGCTGCCGTCCAGTTCCTCGGCGCGGGTGCGCATGTTGGTCAGGCCGCTGCTGCGGGTGACGTCCGGGCCGATGCCGCCTCCGTTGTCGGCGACGGTCAGGCGCAGGACTCCCTCGGCCGCCGCGACGGCGATCTCCACCGCGGTGGCGTGGGCGTGCCGGGCGGCGTTGGACAGCGCCTCGCGCAGCACGGCCAGCAGGTGGTCCGCGTGCCACGGGGACACGTCGGTGTCGATCAGGCCCGTCATGCGCAGGGCCGGCGGGAAGCCGAGCGTCGTGGTGGCCTCGTCGACCAGCGCGGTGAGCCGGGAGCGCAGCCCGCTCCCGCGGCTGGGCCGGTCCCGGTGCTGGAGACCGAAGATGGTCGAGCGGATGACCTTGATGGTGTCGTCCAGGTCGTCCACGACCCGTTGCAGCCGCTCGGTGGCCTCCGGCCGGCCGCTGACGCGGACGAGGACGGACTGCAGGGTGAGCGCGTCGGCGAACAGCCGCTGGATGACGAGGTCGTGCAGGTCACGGGCGATGCGGTCCCGGTCGCCCAGCAGGGCGAGCTGTTCGGCGTCCCGGCGGTGCTCGGCGATCTCCAGGGCCAGGGCGGCCTGGTCGGCGAAGGACTTCACCATGTCCACCACGGCCTCGTTGAACTGCCCGCCGCCCGGTTCGTTGGCGACCTGCAGCACCCCGCGCACCCGTTCCCTGCCTCCGACCGGCACGAAGAAGCCCGGTCCCAGCGGCACGACGGAGGCGCTGCCGCCGGTGGACCGGGGATCGTCGCTGAGGCCGTCGCTGCTGATGGTCTGCCCGGTCGCGTAGACCTTGGACGCCAGCGAGGTGGCCGTCAGGGCCAGGCCCAGCACGTCCTCGGCCCTGCGCCCGGCGGCCGTCTCCACCACCAGCTCCTCACCGTCCCCGACCGGCAGGGCCAGCGTCACCAGATCCGCCCGGGTCATCTCCCGCACCGTGTCGGCCAGTGACCGCAGGATCCGCGTGGGAGGCTCCCCGGACAGCAGGGCGCGGGTGAGATCGGCGCCGGCGGCCAGCTGCCGCTCGCGGTGCCGGCTCTCGTCGTACAGGCGTGCGTTGTCGATGGCCACCCCCGCGGCGGCCGCCAGGCTGCGCAGCACCGCCTCGTCCTCGGCGTCGAACTGCCGTCCGTCCCGCTTGTCGGTCAGGTACAGATTGCCGAAGACCCTGTCCCGCACCTGCACGGGAGCGCCGAGGAAGGTCCGCATGGGCGGGTGTCCCGAGGGGAATCCGACGGCGTCCGGATGGGCGCCGAGCTCCTCCAGCCGCAGCGAGTGCGGTTCGCGGATCAGCAGGCCGAGGATGCCGTGCCCTTCCGGGTAGTGCCCGATCCGCGCGATCGTCTCCTCGTCCATCCCCACGGTGATGAACTGCCGGATGCGCCCTTCCTCGCCCAGCACGCCCAGCGCGCCGTACTCGGCGTCCACCAGCTCCACGGCGGACTGCACGATCCGCCGCAGCAGGTCCCCGAGTTCCAGGTCGCTGCCGATCGCCACGACGGCGTCCAGCAGGGTCTGCATCTGGTCCCGGCTGTCGCGCACCCGCTGGACATGCTCCTGCAGCTCGGACAGGAGTACGTCCATTCTCAGCCCGGGCGCCGAGCCGTCACCGCCTCTGCCCGTTCGGTCGTTCACCGCGCCGCCCTTCACACCCACACCGGCATACGCCTCCAGCATGCCCGTATCTCCCTACGCTCGCCCAATACCACCCATGCCGGCTCGCCAACCGTCGGCGCGAAGCGCCCGGTTTCCCGTGCCCCGCCATCGGCACGAAGTGCCCGGCTCTCCGCTCCCCCCATCGGCACCAAGCACCCGGATGTCGCACGAAGCGCCCGGATGTCCGCGCCCCCGCCGTCGGCACGAAGCGCCCGGATGCCCGCTCCCCGCCATCGGCGCAAAGTGCCCGGATGCCCGCTCCCCGCCATCGGCGCGAAGTGCCCGGGTTTCCGCTCCCCCGCCGTCGGCGCGGAGCGCCCGGGTTTCCCGTGCCCCGCCATCGGCGCGAAGTGCCCGGCTCTCCGCGCCCCCTCCATCGACACCAAGCACCCGGATGTCGCACGAAGCCCCCGGATGTCCGCGCCCCCGCCATCGGCGCGGAGCGCCCGGGTTTCCCGTGCCCCGCCATCGGCGCGAAGTGCCCGGCTCTCCGCTCCCCCGCCGTCGGCGCGGAGCGCCCGGATGCCCGCTCCCCGCCGTCGGCACCAAGCACCCGGGTTTCCCTTGCCCCGCCGGGGCAACCCGAGGGGGAACCGTACGGACGGCGCCGGCCCCGGGGTGCCGCCGTTCCGCCTGGGGTGGGGAGAAGGTCATGAAGGCGCTCGCGTACCACGGCTTTGGGCAGTGCTGCCGGGAGGACGTCTCCGCCGGGCGACCTCCCGGTCCCCGCGAGGTCGATGCCGGCGTCCGGTGACCGGCCCGTGTTCGCGCTCGCGCTCGCGACACCGGTCGTCCTGCTGGGCATGTTGATGGGGATGTCCGCCTTCGAGGACTGGCTCTTCCCCCGGTCGCCGGGCCGCACCGCGCCTCCGGCGCCCGCCGCGGCGGGAGGCGCCGCGTCGGACCGGCGGTCACCGCATGCCGCGGGGCCCGTGCCCGCGCCCCGCGTCGGGGACGTACAGCACGCCCCCGTCGCCAACCCGCCTCGTGACCGGGCCCCCCGTCACCGCGCCGGAGGCCGGCGGCGCCGGACTCTTCCCGCGCGGGCGGCCATGTCCGGCGGTGGGCACCGACGCCTCCTGCGGCGACCGCCCCGGCCCGAGACGGCCGGGCGTCCGATCCCGTCGTAGACCAGAACAGCGTCATGGCACCCGCGACTGCGCGGAAGCCTCCGCCTGCTTCAGCGGTGCGGCGTCGGCGCCGAGGCCCGATCGCGAGGTCGACCGCGGCCGCGTCGACGCACGTCAGCCGGGCTGCCTCCGCCGGGGACGCCCGCGGGGCCCGCCCGGGCGGTGTCAGCTCTTGCTGAGCCGTGGCCCGCTGTCGTCCGTGCCGTGCAGCACGGCCAGGCGGTGACGGTACTCGTCCTCGTCGATCTCGCCCCGCGCGAACCGCTCGGCGAGCAGCTGCTCGGCGGTGGACCTCGCCGGGCCGCGTGGCGGGGTCCCGGTGGACGTCGGGGAGTCGTCCGACCGGGCCAGGGCGCGGAAGAGCAGGACGCCGAGCGCGATGAGCACGGCCCAGAAGAGGATCATGCCGACCGACATCGTGAACCAGCCCCACCCGCTGACTTGGTGGTCATACCAGAACATCACGGCACTCACCCTCTCGCGGCCGGACCGCCACGGACCGGACACCCGCGACCGCTGCCCGACGTCTCATCCCCACCATCCCGCCCACCCGGGGCACCGGGATGGGCCGGTGGGGACAGCGCCCCGGGCCGATGGGCCCTCCCGCGCGGTCCGGCGGTCTCAGCCGGACAGGGGGACGTCGTCGTCGCCGATGCACTTCCCGTGCTGCGTGACCGGGTCGACCACCCGGCTCATCGCCACCAGCACCTCGTCCGTGCCGGCGAACCGGCCGGAGATCGTGACCTCGACGGCGGGGTCGCGGCCGTAGGTGACGAGGACCCTGCGGGTGCTTCCGGGCCTTGCCGGGCGCCACACCCAGTCCACGCCGTCGACACTCAGGCAGGCGTCCGTCGTCGGGGCGGGTGGCTCGACGCCGCACCGTGCGGTGACCTCGCCGCCGCCCCATACGCCGACGCCGGGCAGCGAGGTGCCGTCCCGGCGCCGCCCGCCGACGCCGTCCGGGTACGCCCGCGCGATCCGCGCGCACTGCGGTGTGCCGCCCGCGGAGGCGGCCTCGATGCCGAAGTCCGGCGCGCTCACCTCACGCGCCACGAGCACACCCCCGACGACGACCCCGATCCCGCCCACCACAGCGGCCACCCGCCGCCCACCCCGCAAGCCCCTCACAACCCCGATCCTCCCCCACGGCCGACCCACCGCGCCGAACAGGAAGTCTCCCACCGGCACCGTCCCCGCCCCTCACCGCCGTGTCTCCGCACGCGTGCGAGGAACCGCCGTCCCGAGTCCTCGCCTCGGCCCACCGGGTCCCGTCCCCGCCCCTCACCGCCGTGTCTCCGCACGCGTGCGAGGAACCGCCGTCCCGAGTCCTCGCCTCGGCCCACCGGGTCCCGTCGCCCCCCAACGTCCGGAGCGCCGCCGACCCGGCGCCCCACTTCGGCCACCGGCCCTCCCTCTCACCCTCCGTCGCGCACCCCACCGGTGGGAATGCCGCCGACGGTGAAGCCGATCACCGCGCCGCCTCCGTCGCGTTGCAGGGCGAAGGGGGCGCCGCCGTGGGCCATGGCGACCTCGCGGACGATCGACAGGCCCAGTCCGGAGCCCGGCAGGGACCTCGCGTCGGCGGCCCGGTAGAAGCGGTCGAAGATGCGGATGAGGTCGGGGCCGGCGACGCCGGGGCCGCGGTCGAGGACCTCGACGCGGACGGTGCCGGGGCGGGCGGGGCCGTGGACGGCGATCTCGATGGGGCCCTTGCCCTCCCGGTCGAACTTGGCCGCGTTCTCGACGAGGTTGGACAGCGCGCGGGTCAGCATGCCGGGCCGGCCGTCGGTCGTGGTGTCGCCGCTCGCGCGGACGGTGATGTCGCGGCCGGTGCGGCGCCGCGCCAGCCCGGCGACGTCCTCGGCGATGTCGGCGAGGTCCACCCGCTGGGGCGGCTCGGTGTCCGACTGGCCGGCCGCCAGGTCCACCAACTCGTTGACCAGGTCGGTCAGTTCGCGGGCCTCCTGGCCGAGGTCGGCGACGAGTTCCTCGCGGGTGGCGGGCGGCAGCTCGTCGATGCGGCGCAGCAGGGAGATGTTGGTGCGCAGCGAGGTCAGGGGGGTGCGCAGCTCGTGGCCCGCGTCCTGGACCAGCCGGCGCTGGTCCTCCTCGGACTGGGCCAGCCTCCCCAGCATGCGGTCGAAGGCGCGGCCGAGGCGGCCCACCTCGTCGTAGCCGGCGACCGGTACCTCGATGCCGAGCTGCCGGGTGCGGGCGACGTCCTCCGCGGCCGAGGTCAGGATGATCAGGCGGCGGGTGATGCGCCGGGCCAGCCACCAGCCGAACAGACCGGCGGCCGTGACGACCGCGCCCATGAGGATGAGCGTGCGCTGCTGCAGGGCCCGCAGCAGGTCCTCGGTGTCGCTGAACTCCTGCGCGACCTGCACCGCGCCCCGCCCGGTGCCGAGGGAGACGGTCGCGATGCGGTAGACGTCCGCGTCGACGTTGACGTCCTTGTGCTCGATCATCTTCCCGGCCGCCCGGGCGGCCGCGATCCGGCGGTCCTTGGCGATGACCGGCAGCCCCGGGCTCCCGGAGTCGACGACCTTCCCGTCCGGCCCCAGCACCTGCACGTCCGTCCGTGCCGGACGGACGATGTCGTGTCCCGGCGCCGAGGAGGAGAAGTCGTCCGGGGTCATCCGGTGCTGGCGCACCTCGTCGCGCAGGTCCTGCACCACCTGGTCGAAGACGGACTCCTGGTCGACCCGGACCAGCCGCGCGGCGGCGTTGTACGACAGCACGCCGACCAGCACGGTGACGGCCGCGGTGACCGTCGCGAACGACACGGCGAACGTGGTGCGCAGGGAGACCAGCCCGGGCCGCCGTCTGGCCAGCAGCCGCCTGAGCCGGCCCACTCAGTCCTCCCGCAGCACGTAACCCACGCCACGGACCGTGTGGATGAGCTGTGGTGCGCCGGGCTCGTCGAGCTTGCGGCGGAGGTAGCCGACGTAGACGGCGAGGTTCTTGGAGCCGGGGCCGAAGTCGTAGCCCCAGATACGGTCGTAGATCGTCGAGTGGTCGAGGACTATGCCCGCGTTGCGTACGAGCAGTTCCAGCAGCTCGAACTCGGTGCGGGTGAGCTCCAGCTCGCGTTCCCCGCGCCAGGCGCGCCGCGCCTGCACGTCCATGCGCAGTCCGGCCGCCTCGATCTGCCGGTCGACGGAGGCGGGCGGGACCTCCTTCGGTACGTCGGCGACGGCGCCGTTGTCGGGGGCCGTCCGGCGCAGCAGGGCGCGCAGCCGGGCGAAGACCTCCTCGACGTCGAAGGGCTTGACGACGTAGTCGTCGGCGCCCGCGTCCAGGCCGGCGATGCGGTCCGCGGTCTCGACGAGCGCGGTGAGCATCAGGATGGGGGTGCGGTCCCCCTCGGCGCGCAGCACCCGGCAGACCTGGAGGCCGTCGATGCCGGGCATCATCACGTCGAGGAGGAGCACGTCGGGTGGGGTGCGGTGGGCCTGCGCCAGCGCCTCGACGCCGTCGGCGACCGCGGTGACCTGGTAGCCCTCCAGGGTCAGGGCGCGTTCCAGGGCGTGACGGATGGCGCGGTCGTCTTCGGCGAGCAGCACAGTTTGGGGCACGGGACCAGTTTGCCAAGCACGGCCGCTGTTCAGCCGGGTGAGCTGCGCTACCATCGGCCTTTTTTACCGCGCTCTCACCGTCACAGAGGCAACCGCGACCCTACGCCTACCGTCTTCTCACCGTAGGTCGCGGGCCGCCCCGGCCTCACACGGCGGACGGGCCGGCCGGCTGCAGCGCCGCCAGTTGCTGCGCGAACGGCACCACCTCGAGGTCGTCCTTGGCGGGCCGTGCCGCCGACAGCCCCGTCATCAGCGCGGCCAGTTCGCCCGCCGCCCGCTCGACGCGTCCCTCCAGCCCTTCCGCGCCCCAGTCCTCGGACGCGGCGTAGACCCCGGTGGGCACGACCACGGCCCGCAGGTAGGCGAACAGCGGGCGCAGCGCGTGTTCCAGCACCAGCGAGTGCCGGGCCGTACCGCCGGTCGCCGCGATCAGTACCGGCATGCCCTCCAGCGCGTCCTTGTCGAGGACGTCGAAGAAGGACTTGAACAGCCCGCTGTAGGAGGCGGAGAACACCGGGGTGACGACGATCAGTCCGTCGGCGCTCGTCACGGCGTCCTGCGCGGCGGACAGGGCGCGGCCCGGGAACCCGTTGGTGAGGTTGTGCGCGATCTCCACGGCGAAGTCGCGCAGCTCGACGACCTCGACCTCGACCGGGGTGCGCCGGTCGACGGCCGCGGCCAGCCGGTCGGCCAGCAGCCGGGTGGACGAGGGCACGCTCAGCCCCGCCGAGACGACGACGAGCTTCATACGGTGGTCTCCTTCCGTGCGGCGGCGAGCAGGGACGTGTGCGTGGGCGCCTCGGGCGCGTCGGCCGGGCGGCCGACCGCGAACTCCTTGCGCAGTACCGGCACGACCTCTTCGCCAAGCATGTCGATCTGCTCCAGGACGGTCTTCAGCGGCAGCCCGGCGTGGTCGACGAGGAACAGCTGGCGCTGGTAGTCACCGGCGTACTCCCGGAAGGCCAGCGTCTTCTCGATCACCTGCTGCGGGGAGCCGACGGTCAGCGGGGTCTGGTCGGTGAAGTCCTCCAGGGAGGGCCCGTGGCCGTAGACCGGGGCGACGTCGAAGTAGGGGCGGAACTCGCGCACCGCGTCCTGGGAGTTCTTCCGCATGAACACCTGGCCGCCGAGGCCGACGATCGCCTGTTCGGGCGTGCCGTGGCCGTAGTGCGCGTACCGGGTCCGGTACAGCTCGACCATGCGCTTGGTGTGGTCGGCGGGCCAGAAGATGTTGTTGTGGAAGAAGCCGTCGCCGTAGTAGGCGGCCTGCTCGGCGATCTCCGGCGAGCGGATGGAGCCGTGCCAGACGAAGGGCGGTACGCCGTCCAGCGGACGCGGGGTGGAGGTGAAGCCCTGCAGCGGGGTGCGGAACTTGCCCTCCCAGTCGACGACGTCCTCGCGCCACAGGCGGCGCAGCAGCGCGTAGTTCTCTATCGCGAGGTTGATGCCCTGGCGGATGTCCTGCCCGAACCAGGGGTAGACCGGGCCGGTGTTGCCGCGGCCCATCATCAGGTCCACCCGGCCGTCGGCCAGGTGCTGGAGCATCGCGAAGTCCTCGGCGATCTTCACCGGGTCGTTGGTGGTGATGAGGGTGGTGGAGGTGGAGAGGATCAGCTTCTCCGTCTGGGCCGCGATGTAGCCGAGCATGGTCGTCGGGGACGAGGGGACGAACGGCGGGTTGTGGTGCTCGCCGGTCGCGAAGACCTCCAGGCCCGCTTCCTCGGCCTTCAGCGCGATGGCGACCATGGCCTTGATCCGCTCGCGCTCGGTCGGCGTACGGCCCGTCGTCGGGTCCGGCGTGACATCGCCGACGCTGAAGATCCCGAACTGCATGGTCGCTCAACCTCCAAGTTGTTGACCGTTAAACTATACCGTCGAACGAGGGCCGGGCTCCCGGTATTCCGCGCGTTGTCAGTGCCCCGTCCTACGATCCGGACATGGCCGCCCCACGCCGTGACACCCGAGGCATCGTCGGCGCCGCGGACTTCCTCGCGCGCGTGGACTTCCGCCGCCCGGACGCCGCCGAGCCGCTGAGCAGGTACGTCGAGCACTACTGGCTGATCGACTGGGACCTGCCCGAGCCGTACGTCTCGCACGTGGTCCCGCACCCGGCCGTCCACGTCGTCTTCCAGCGGTTCGAGGGGCAGGAGCCCTTCGTGGAGGTCGCCGGTGTCCAGCACGGCCTGTTCACCCAGAAGCTGGAGGGGCGGGGCCGGGTCTGCGGCGTCAAGTTCCGCCCGGGCGCCTTCCGTCCCTTCGCACCGGACAGGCCGGTGAGCGAGTGGACGGGCCGCCGGGTCCGCTCCCCCGCGGTCTTCCCGGACGCCGACCTCGCGGCGGTCCTGGCTCCCGACGACGAGACGGCCCGCGTCGCCGCCCTCGACGCCTTCCTCCTCGCCCTGGACCCACGGCCCGACCCTCAGGCCGATCTCGCCACGGCCCTGGTCGAGCGGGCGCGCACCGACCGCGGCATCCGCCGGGTCACCGAGCTGGCCCGGACCGAGGGCATGTCCGTACGACTCCTGCAGCGCCTGTTCGCCGGGTACGTCGGCGTGGGCCCGAAGTGGGTCATCCTGCGCTACCGCATCCACGAGGCCCTGGAGCGCGCCGAGACGGCGGACCGCATCGACTGGGCGTCACTCGCCGCCGACCTCGGCTACGCCGACCAGGCCCACCTGGTACGGGACTTCACGGCAACGGTGGGCGTGCCGCCGGCGGCATACGCAGCACAGGGCCTGCACTGACCCGCAGCCGCCGAACGCGCTCGACGGCCTCGGCCGACCCCGCACCCGCGCGACAGCGCTCCCCCACCCCGCCCGGCCCAGCACCCACCGACTGCCCTTGACCGCCGCAGCCGACCTCGCCCCGCCCAAGCGCTGGACCAGCCCGAAGGGCCCTCCGCCGCGTCATGCGGCCCGGCGCACTCCTCTGCGCTCACTGCGCTCGGCCGAACCGGTCGTCCCTTCCCCGCGTAAACCGCTTGACCGTCCCGGCTCGTCGCTCGCTATTTTAGCTGCGTGACACAGATTCTTCGTAACGCAGTTAATGGCCCGCCGCTGACCTCCCGCGCCCGCTGGGCCGTCCTCGCGGTGGTCCTCGCCGCAGACGTCCTCGACCTCCTTGACGCGACCATCACCAACATCGCCGCACCGACGATCACCCGGGACCTGGGCGGGGGCGCCGGCCTCGTGCAGTGGCTCGGCGCCTCCTACGCGCTCGCCCTCGGCGTGCTGCTCGTGCCCGGCGGACGGCTCGGCGACCGGTACGGACGCCGCCGGCTCTTCCTGACCGGACTCGCCGGCTTCGTCGCGGCCTCCCTGGCCTGCGGGCTGGCCCCCGGCCCGGCGGCGCTGGTCGTCGCCCGGCTCGTGCAGGGCGCCTTCGGGGCGCTCGTCATCCCGCAGGGTTTCGGCATCCTCGGCGCGACCTGGCCCCGCGACCGGATCGGAACGGCGTTCAGCCTCTTCGGGCCGGTCATGGGCCTGTCCGCCGTCGGCGGGCCGATCCTCGCCGGGTTCCTGGTCGACGCCGACCTCGCCGGTCTCGGGTGGCGCCCCATGTTCCTGATCAACCTGCTCCTGGGTGGCGGCGCCCTCATCGCCGCCGCCCGTCTGCTCCCCCGGGACCGCGGCGACGCGTCCGTCGCCGTCGACGGTCCCGGCTCCGCCCTCCTCGCGGGCGCCATGCTGGGCCTGCTCGGCGGGCTGATCGACGGCTCGGACGGCGGCTGGGGAACCCGGCCCCTCGCCCTGCTCCTCGCCGGCCTCGCCCTGTTCGCCGCCTTCTGCCGGCGCCAGCGCACGGCCCCCGAACCACTGATCCGGCCGAGCCTGCTGCACAACCGCGGCTTCACCTCGGGCCTGGTCCTCGGTGTCCTCGCCTTCGCCGCGGTCGCGGGCCTGCTCTACACCGTCTCCCTCTACCTCCAGCGCGGCCTCGGCCGCTCCCCCGCGGGCACCGCGCTCGGCCTGATCCCCCTGTCAGCCGGGATCGTCGTCGCGTCCATCGCCTGCTACCGCCTGATCCACCGCCACGGCCGCCGACTGGTCGTCGTGGGGCTGCTGTCGATCCTCGCCGGCTGCGGCTGGCTGGCCCTGGCCGCCGAGGGGTCCGCGTGGGCCCTCGTCCCGCCGCTCCTGCTCGTCGGCCTCGGCATGGGCACCTGCTTCGGCACCGTCTACGACGTCACCATCGGCGACATCGCCCCCGAGGAGGCGGGCAGCGCGAGCGGCTCGCTCAACGCCGTGCAGCAACTCGCCAACGCCGTCGGGGCGGCGGCCGTCACCACGGTCTACTTCCACACCGTCGGCGGCGGCGAGACCCACGCCCTGTACGCGAGCCTCACCGCCGTCGCCGCGTCCCTCATCCTGTGCCTGCCCCTCGTACGCCTGCTGCCCCGCAAGGCCCCGGCCGAGCAGCACCACTAGGGGACCAGCACCAGCCGCCCCCGGAAGCCGCCCTCCGCGAGGCGGGCGTGGGCCTTGGCCACGTCGTCCAGGGGGTAGGTCTCCGCGACCCGGAGGGTCAGCACGCCCTGGTCCACCAGCGCCGCGAGCTCGGCCAGGCGGGCGCCGTCGGGGCGGACCGCGACGGACGTCGTCCGCACCCCGCGCACCGAGGCCGGCTCCCCGCCGGGCCGTACACCGACGTAGGCGCCGCCGTCCCGCACCCACTCCAGGGCCGCCTCCCCGAGCACCGCGGCGTCCAGCACGGCGTCGACGGTGCCCGCTCCGACGGGACCGGAGGTGAAGTGCGCGGCGCCCAAGGACCGTACGAGCTCCTCGTCGCCCGCCCTGGCCTGCGCGGTCACCGACACCCCCCGGCGGGCGGCGAGTTGGACGGCGAAGCCGCCGACCGCGCCCGCCGCGCCGGTGACCAGCAGGGACTGTCCCTCGCTCAACTCCAGCAGGTCCAGGGCCTGTGCGGCGGTCAGGGCGTTCAGGGGCAGCGTCGAGGCATGCACGGCGTCGACCGTGACGGGCGCCTTCGCGACCGCGTCCGTGTCGACGACGACGTACTCCGCGTGCGTGCCCACCGGCCGCACCATGCCGGGATCGAGGGCCACCACCCGGTCGCCTGCGCTCCACGCCGTGGCCACGCCCGTCGTGTCCACCGTCCCGGCGACGTCCCAGCCGAACCCGATCTGCTTGCCCGCGCCTCCGAAGAACCCCTCCCGCACGCCGGCGTCCACCGGGTTCAGCGTGGCCGCCGCGACCTTGATCCGTATCTGCCGCGCCCCCGGCTCGGGCAGTTCGGTCTCGACGACCTCGACGGCCTCGGGCCCGCCGAACGTCTGCACCACTGCTGCACGCATCTCAACTCTCCCCTGTTGATGGGTATTTGCGTTGCTTTCTTTCCGACAGCGACAACCCTAGGAAGAGGCACTATCCTTTCGGAAGTAGTTACCTGAGAGTGCCTATGTCCCCCGGAGGGAAGCCATGGCGACCACGACCGCAGCCCAGCGGCGCGAGCAGGCACGCGTCGAGTACGACGCCTTCATCAAGGCCTGCCCCACCAACGAGCTGCTCGGCCGCCTCAGCGACAAGTGGGTCAGCCTGGTCGTCGCGGCCCTCTCCCGCGGCCCCATGCGCTACAGCGACCTCAGCCGCAAGATCGCCGGGGTCAGCCCCAAGATGCTCACCCAGACCCTGCGCACCCTCGAACGCGACGGCATCCTCTCCCGGACCGTCACCCCGTCGGTCCCGGTCCGCGTCGACTACGAACTCACCCAGCTGGGCGGCAGCCTCGCCCTCCTGCTGACCGCCGTGAAGGACTGGGCGGAGACCCACATCGAGGAAGTCCACGAGGCCCGGGGCCGCTACGACACGCAGAACGCCTAGCGGCGCCCGGAGGTCGGGAGTTGCCGGGCGCTGATCCCCTCCCCTACTCCCGCCCCTGTTCCGCCACCTGTTCCGGCACCTTCGGGCTCGACGGCGCCGGATCACGGCGGCCGTCCGCCGGACGAGGCACGGTCGCGAGCCCGGACACCCGCCCGGGTGCCGGTGCCGGCAGGTCGTCACGCCGGGCCGCGCGCCGCAGGAGGTGCGCCAGGAACAGGTAGAAGCGGTCGGGAAGGAACACGGCGTCCGCGATGATCATCGTGGCCGAGAACAGCGGCAGCCCCAGGACCACCGCGATGGCGAGGTGCATGCCCAGCAGTGCGGCGAGAACGGGGTACTTGAGCCTGCCGAAGAGCACGAACGGGAAAGCGACCTGGGTGAGCACGGTCAGGTAGCCGACGACCGCCAGCACGAGCGGGTACTGGTCCACGACATGGGACAGCTCGGGCCATGGCCGGAAGAGGTCGAGGTTCAGCACGTAGTGGAGAGCGGTCCCGTCGTCCCAGAAGGATCCCTGGACCTTGTAGAGGCCGGCCGATCCGTACAGGAAGCAGACCTGCGCCGCGATGACGAAGACGCCGCAGTTGTGCACCACCGTGGCCAACGTGCGCCGCGCTTCCCTGAGCTGCTGAGCGGCGCGGCCCCCCGCCCGCCGCGGCGCGCCGTCCGCACGTGCCGCCCTGATCCGCTCTCGGCGCGCGTCGAGGGACCAGCGGCGACCGCACGCGGTGAGTACGAGGTAGAGGGCCATGAGCAGGACGAGGTTGTCGCCCCCGTCCGTCATGAAGATCGCTCTGGCGTGGAAGGAGGCGACCACTGCGGCGAAGAGCACGGACGTGGCCCGGGTCCGCCAGCCCATCATGAACAGCGTGGACGTCACGAGGGCCAGCGCGTAGCACAGCTCGAAGTACACGCGGCTGTCCGACAGGATCAGGAAGCTGTACCAGCCCGTCTGGTCGAAGAGCTGTGCGGCCAACGCGGGGGTCCACGGGGAGTCGGGGCCCCAGATCTCGTCGCGGTGCGGGAACTCGCGCAGGAGGAAGACCAGGTAGAGCAGCCCGTAACCGATGCGCAGTACCGCCGTGGCGTACAGGGACACCGGCCGGCCGGTGACGAGTGCCCAGAAGGCGTCGGCCCGGGTCAGGAGCCAACGGTGGACCGGGCCCGGGGCCCAGGCTCTGCGGCCCGCGGACCGATCCGGTGCGACCGCCGGGGCGGGGATTTCGCGGATTCGCTCATCTCCCATGAGGGCTCACCTTCCACCAGGGCAGGAGCCGGTTCTCCACCGGCGTCGGCGGCCGGTGCCCGGTCGCCGTACCGGGCGCGGCGATGGGCAGAGTGATGACCCGCAGCTGGATGAACTCGAACGGGCCGCGGTGCTGACCGGCGACGCGGTCGGCGGTGATGTTGGCCAGGTACTTCTGCATCATCACGGCCCGGGACGAGCGTGCCGTGTCGTCCTCGCCGTGCGTGTCGACGTAGGAGGCCCAGGCACGGCGCAGCAGGTTCTGAGCGGTGTGACTCGGAAACGGATCGTGCTCGACGGCGGCGCGGTCCAGGGCGGTCAGGTCGATCCACCGGCTGACCCGCGTCGAGCCGTCGGACGCCGTGTGCGCGGTTCTCGCCAGAACCTGCCGGTTGACGTTGTCGGGGTTGGGGGCGAAGAGCCGCCAGTTCTGTTCGAAGAGGGGATACACCCAGGCGTCGACCTGCCGGCTGTACCGCTTGGAGACGGGGTTGGGCGGCGCCACGTGCAGAAAGACGGCACCGACATGGACCAGCGCCGTCGCCAGACACAGGAGGACGGCGGCGTGCAGCCCCGCTCTCAGGGGCGCGGCAGCCGCAGGCTGCCTGCCGGGTGGAGCCGCGTCGTCCTGCCGCTCCCCGGGAAGCGGACCGGCATCGGACCGCCCGGTTTCCGTCACGCGCGCTGAATCAATTCCGCTCGACACCGCCCACCTTGCTTTCTCGTATCCGCTGTCCGGCGTCTGAGGTCTCTGTGGACCGGCACCGGCGGCGCGCGGCGGAATCCAGAGGATTCCGCCGCGCGCCGCCATTCGGTGCGGAGATCTCTCACCGCTGTGCGGAGATCTCTCACGGCTGCCGACTAGCCTTCGTGGCCTTCCTTGACGTCCTGGCCCTCGGGCTTCGGAGCGTTGCCGTAGCCGTAGCCGTAGCCGCCGTAGCCACCTTGGCCTTTGTGCTCCTCGGGCTTACCGGCGTAGCCGTGGCCGTTGTGCTCTTCGGGCTTGCCGCCTTGGCCGTGGCCGTTGTGCTCCTCGGGCTTACCGCCTTGGCCGTGGCCCGGCTTGCCGTGCGCACCCTGGTGCTCATGGCCCGGCCCGCCGTGGTGGCCAGGGCCGCCATGGCCCGGGCCGCCGGGTTGGCCACCCTGCTGACCTGCGACGTTTCCGGCGGTGTTGCCCGCCGTGTTCCCGGAGGTGACGTTGTTCCCCGCGGTGTTGCCCGAGGTGTTTCCGACGGTGCCGCCACCGGTCGTGACGCTGGCGATGGGGCCGCCCAGGAGACCACCGCTGACCAGGCCTCCACCGGTCACCCCGAGGGTGGTGCCGGTCGTCGTTCCGGTCGTGGTGCCGGTCGTGGTGCCGGTCGTGGTGCCGGTCGTGGTGCCGGTCGTCGTGCCACCGGTCGTACCGGTCGAGCACGAGTTGAGGAAGATCCTGTTGGTGTCGAGGGTCACGGCGCCATTGCGGGCCAGCGCACGGCCCTCGATGTTCGTCCCCGTGGTCACGTGGATGTCCGTCAGCGCCATGATGGTGCCGACGAAGGTGGAGTTGGTGCCCAGCGTGGCCGAACTACCGATCTGCCAGTACACGTTGCACGGCGACGCGCCGTTCGTCAGGAGCACTCGGCTGGAGGAAGCCGTCGTCAGGGCTGCCGGAATCTGGAACACCCAGACGGAGTTCGGGTTTCCACCGGCGTCCAGGATCAGGTCGCCGGTGAGTCCGACACCGGAGGAAGCGGTGTAGACGCCCGGGAGCAGCGTGGTGCCGTTGCCGATTCCCGCCGCGAGTGCGAAGTCCGTCGCCTGGCCGGCGGCGTTGTTGTACGCCGTGACCAGGTCGGACTTGGCCTGGAGCGCGACGGCGTCGGCGGCGTGCACGGCGCCGAGCACCTGGCCGGGCGGGAAACCGGTGATGGCCGGGTTCGGGTGCGTCCCGAGGTCGTGGCTGATGACCGTGGCACCGGTGTTGGTGACTCCCGCACCTGCCAGAACCGAGAAGCTCGCAGCGGTGGCCAGCGGTACGGGGGTGGCGATGGCGAGTGCCTGCGAGGGGGTCAGGACGACCATCGCGGCGGCAACCGTTGCGGCGAGAGCCGAGGCCAGCAGGCCCGGCAAGGTGCGGGGGCGAGCCCGCTGAGGGATCTTCAGCTTCATCGAGAAGAGGCCATTTTCTGTGGGGGCCGCGGCAAACCGGGCCTAATCAATCGCCCGGGGAGCCTTGATCTGGTCGTGCATATTACGGAGTAATCGTCAGGCGGCAACGAAAAACGGCGAAGAGTCTAAATCCCGAGAATTAAGCCCTCGAATGCGCGGTGAATATTTAGAAATTACTATTTCCGGCTTTCCGAGGTCCGCCCACCCGGAGGTGGACAGAGAAGCGGAAATGACAACGTCACAGTCCGTTTCGCCGATCCCGCGCCACGACGGCATGGCGCATGATCAACGAGCCATGTCCCGTGGGAGCCTTCGGACTTGACACGGGTGACGTGGTGACGTGGAACCGGAGGTACACACCGCGAGATGGCGGCGGACATCAATCCCACAGTGAGGCGACGTCGTCTGGGCGCCGAACTGCGCAGGCTCCGCAAGGACAGCGGGCTGACGAGCTCGCAGGCGGCCGAACGGCCCTCGGTAACGGTCGAGCAGGCCACCAGACACCTCAAGGTGCGCCTGCGCCGTCAGCACCGGATCTACGATCCGGCCTCCCCGCTGCGTCTGTGGGTCGTCCTGGACGAATCGGCACTGCACCGTGTCGTCGGCAGTCCCGAGATCATGCGCGAGCAGTTGGAGCACCTCAACGCACTCGCCGCCGAGCCTCACATCACCGTGCGGGTACTCCCGTACGCGGCGGGCGCCCACCCGGGACTCGCGGGACAGTTCTCCCTCCTGCGCTTCGCCGACGGCCCCCAGACAGAGGTCGTGTACCTGAAGCGCTTCACCAGCGACCTCCACCTGGAAAGAGAATCGGACCTGCAGCGCTTCGGCATGATGTACGACCGCCTCCAGGCCGGGGCCCTCAGCCCCGACGGCACCCGCGACCTCATCACCCGAGCCGTGAAGTGCCACATCGACGCGGCGTCGGGCCCCCGAGCCCACGAGGCAGGACGTCAGGGCCCTTCGTGACACCCGGGCGCCACGACTCGCTCGGCCGGGACCCCGGCCGCCGCGGTGGACGTGACGCTCGCCGGCCGGGCAAAAGGCCAGAGGGCCAAAGGGCCAGAAGACCAGAGGGTCAGAGGGCCAAATGGCTAGACGGCGCCGGTGCGCAGGCGCGCCACCTGGCGGCCGCTGAAGTCCGCCGTCCGCCTCATGTGCCCGACGATCACCTCGAGCTGGGTGTCGTCCAGGTCGTCGAAGAGGGCGAACCAGCCGCCGCTGAGCCGCTGCCACATCCGCCCGAACTCGGCGACCTTCTCCGGCACGGTCGCCACCAGCACCTTGCGCCGGTCGGCCGCGTCCCGCTCCCGGACGACGTACCCCGCCTTCTCCAGCCGGTCCACCAGCCGCGTCGCCGACCCGGTCGTCAGCCCCGTCAGCTCGGCGATCCGGCCCGTCGTCACCGGCGCGCCCTCCAGCGTGAGCAGATTCAGGCACTGCAGGTCGGTCGGGTGCAGACCGATGTGGTCGGCGACGGCCTGGTTGAACAGAGCGTACGAGGCCATGTAGCGCCGCGAGATGGTGGACAGCTCGTCCAGCAGCCGCTCCCGTGCCGTTTCCGTCATGCCTCGCTCCTTCGTCCGTCTGCGCCGCACAGAAAGCGTACGGCGCAGACACCGCCCGCGGTCGGCGTGCGGCGGCCGTCGGGCCGGCGGTCTAGAAGTAGTACTCGTCGCCCGTGTCCAGCACCAGCACCCGCTGCCGGTCGTTTTGCGGGTTGTGGTCGACCGTGCCACCGCTCCACACCGTGTCCAGCACCAGCAGCACCTCCGACGGCGCCTCCCGCAGCCGTACCCGCAGAGCCATCTGCTCCCCCAGGCCGTCCGCCGGCAGCGCCCCCACCCGGCACAGCACCACCCGCGGCCCCGACCGCGCACAGCCCTCCGGCAGCTCCTGCCGGTCCGCCAGCGCGGCCGACCAGCGCAGCCGCACCGTCACGTCCGGCGCGTCCGACGGCCCGTGGTTGCGCGGCGTGAACCGCACGCCGACCGTGCCGTCCGCCATGGACACGGCACCGTGATAGGCGAGATCGGCCTCAGGCCCGCCCGCCCCGACGGCACCGGCCGGAACCGCCGCCCCACAGACCGCCGCCAGCACCGCGAACCCCGCGAGAACCTTCCGCATACCCACTCCTCACTCCACCGTGGTCCTACGCATGTATCCCCCGCGAGACGCGGCGCAGGCGCCGTCCATCAGGTGACAGCGGGCATGCGAGGCTGCCCGCATGCTCGTCGTCCGCTCCGCCGCCCTGTTCGTCCTCGCCGCCCTGCTGGAGATCGGCGGCGCCTGGCTGATCTGGCAGGGCCTGCGCGAACACCGCGGCTGGCTGTGGATCACCGGCGGCGTCCTCGCCCTCGGCGCCTACGGCTTCGTCGCCACCTTCCAGCCCGACGCCCACTTCGGCCGCGTCCTCGCCGCGTACGGAGGCGTCTTCGTGGCCGGGTCGATCCTGTGGGGCGTGATCGCGGACGGCTACCGGCCCGACCGGTGGGACATCACCGGGGCGCTGATCTGCCTGGCCGGAATGGCCGTCATCATGTGGGCGCCGCGGAACGGCGGCTGACCCTCACCTACGCTGGACGGCAGCCGACCGCAGACCGACCCCAGGAGCCCCGCATGGCCACCGCACCGTCCGCCGCCTCCCGCATCGCCGTCGTGACCGGTGCGAGCAGCGGAATCGGCGCCGCCACGGCCCGGCAGCTCGCCGCGGCCGGCTACCGCGTCGTCCTCACCGCCCGCCGGGAGGACCGCATCGAGGCGCTGGCCAAGGAGATCAACGAGGCGGGCCACCAGGCCACCGCGTACCGGCTGGACGTCACCGACCGCGCGGCCGTCGACGAGTTCGCCACAGCGTTCAAGACCATCGGCGTCCTGGTCAACAACGCCGGCGGCGCCCTCGGCGCCGACCCCGTCGCCACCGGCGACCCCGCCGACTGGCGCACCATGTACGAGACGAACGTCATCGGCACCCTCAACCTCACCCAGGCCCTCCTGCCCAAGCTGATCGCGAGCGGCGACGGCACGGTGGTCGTGGTCTCCTCGACGGCCGGCCATGGCACCTACGAGGGCGGCGGCGGCTACGTCGCCGCCAAGCACGGCGCCCACGTCCTCGCCGAGACCCTGCGCCTGGAGATCGTCGGACAGCCCGTCCGCGTGATCGAGATCGCGCCCGGCATGGTCAGGACGGACGAGTTCGCCCTCACCCGCTTCGGCGGCGACGCGCAGAAGGCGGCGAAGGTCTACGAGGGCGTCGCCGAACCCCTGACCGCCGACGACGTGGCGCAGACCATCGCCTGGGCGGTGACCCGCCCCTCCCACGTCAACGTCGACCTCCTGGTGCTGCGCCCCCGCGCCCAGGCATCGAACACCAAGGTCCACCGGGAGTCACAGTGACCGACGACGCCGAGCGGCAGCGCCTCGCCCTGGAGAAGAAACGCGAACGCTACGTCTGGTACTACCTCGGGTACTTCCTCTTCGGCATCCACATCGTGGCGTTCGTGATGATCTACGCCGTGCTGCACGCGAAGTAGGCATAGAGTCACAGCCCGTGGACCGACACATACCTTTCGAGGCGCTGCACAACTTCCGCGACCTGGGCGGCTATGCGACGCCCGACGGCCACCGCGTCCGCCCCGGCCGCCTGTACCGCGCGGACTCCCTGGGCAAGCTCGCGGAAGGCACCGGGGACTGGACGCGCTTCCTGGCCCTCGGCGTCGGCACGGTGATCGACCTGCGCCACCCCTGGGAGATCGAGCGCCGGGGCCGCGTCCCGGCCCACCCCTCCCTCACCTACCACAACCTCAGCATCGAGCACCGCCCGTACGACCAGGCGGCGTTGGCCGCGGACGTCGACCCGGGCCCGTACCTGGCCGAGCGCTACATGGAGGTCGCCGGGGACGGGGTCAAGGAGATCCGCCGGGCCCTGGAAGTGGTGACGGAGGCGGCCGAGTCCGGCACGCCCCTGGTCTTCCACTGCGCCTCCGGCAAGGACCGCACCGGCCAACTGGCCGCACTCGTCCTGGGATTGCTGGGCATCCCCGACGACACCGTCGTCGAGGACTTCAGCCTCACCGAACTGGCGGCACCGGCACTGCTGGCGGACTGGCGGGCGCGGGAGGGCCGCGATCCGAACTGGCTGGGCTTCGGACGGGCGCCGCAAGGGGTGATGCGCCTGTTCCTGGCGGCCCTGAGACAGCGTTACGGCAGCCTCGACGCCTACGTCACGCAGGCCCTGTCCCTCGACGCCGAGGCCCTGCGCGCCACCCTCCGCACCCACCTCCTGGAACCCGGCCCGACCAGTTGGCCGCCCCTGACCTACCGCAGGGCGACCCCGGCCGACGCCACCACGCTGGTCCGCCTGCGCGACACGGCGGCCCTGTGGCAGCTGGCCCGCGGCATCGACCAGTGGAAGCCGGGCGAGAAGGACGAGACCCACTTCACCACCCGCATGAACGAGGGCGAGGTCTGGCTGGCCCACTCCGGCGGCCACCTGGCGGGCGCCTGGGAGCTGTGGTGGAACGACGAGGCGGCCTGGGGCCCCCGCCCCGCCGACGCCGGCTACATCCACCGCCTGATGACCACCCCGCACACGGCCCCACCGGGCACGGGCGGCCGCATGCTGGCGGAGGCGGAATCCCGCATCGCCGCAACGGGCCGCCCCTACGCCCGCCTGGACTGCCTCTCCACCAACCCCCGGCTCCGCGCGTACTACGAGTCGGCGGGCTACCGGGTGGTCGGAGAACAACCGGCCAAGACGGACGGCTCCGGCAGCCCGTACGCGGTGACCCTGCTGGAGAAGCGGCTGAGCTGACTCAGCCCTTCACACAGACGAACTGCTTCAGCTTCGCCACGACCTCGACCAGGTCCCGCTGCTGGTCGATGACCTGCTCGATCGGCTTGTAGGCACCCGGGATCTCGTCGACGACGCCGGAGTCCTTGCGGCACTCCACGCCCCGCGTCTGCTCCTCCAGATCCTTCGTCGAGAACCGGCGCTTGGCGGCGTTGCGGCTCATGCGCCGACCCGCGCCGTGGGACGCCGAGTTGAAGGCCTTCTCGTTGCCGAGGCCCTTCACGATGTACGACCCCGTGCCCATGGAGCCGGGGATGATCCCGTACTCGCCGGAGCCCGCGCGGATTGCGCCCTTGCGGGTGACGAGCAGATCCATGCCCTCGTAGCGCTCCTCGGCGACGTAGTTGTGGTGGGCGCTGATCTCGGGCTCGAACGTCGGCTTCGCCTTGCGGAACTCCTTGCGGATCACGTCCTTCAGGAGCGCCATCATGATCGTGCGGTTGTACTTCGCGTACTCCTGCGCCCAGAACAGGTCGTGGCGGTACGCCGCCATCTGCGGGGTGTCCGCGACGAAGACGGCGAGATCGCGGTCGACCAGGCCCTGGTTGTGCGGGAGCTTCTGGGCCACGCCGATGTGGTGCTCGGCGAGTTCCTTGCCGATGTTGCGCGAACCGGAGTGGAGCATCAGCCACACAGAGCCTGCCGTATCGGTGCATACCTCCACAAAGTGGTTGCCCGCTCCCAGGGTGCCCATCTGCTTCTCCGCCCGCTCATGACGGAACTTCACCGCCTCCGCCACCCCGCCGAAGCGCCCCCAGAAGTCGTCCCACCCGGCGGTGGCGAAGCCGTGCATGCGGGAGGGGTCGACCGGGTCGTCGTGCATGCCGCGGCCCACCGGGATGGCCTGCTCGATCTTCGAGCGGAGCCGCGACAGGTCGCCGGGAAGGTCGTTCGCCGTCAGCGACGTCTTCACCGCCGACATCCCGCACCCGATGTCCACCCCCACCGCCGCGGGACACACCGCCCCCCGCATCGCGATGACGGAGCCGACCGTCGCGCCCTTTCCGTAGTGGACGTCCGGCATCACCGCCAGGCCCTTGATCCACGGCAGGGTCGCGACGTTGCGCAGCTGCTGCAGGGCGACGTCCTCGACCGACGCCGGGTCGGTCCACAAGCGGATGGGAACCTTGGCGCCCGGTATCTCCACGTACGACATAACGTCCTCTTCCCCCGAAAACATGACAGAAGTTCTGAATCGCAAAAGCCTCGCCATGATCAACGAAAGGGACATCGGACCGGCGTCGGCGGTGTTGCGTGCGATACACATTGTCTGCAGGGGGCGCCCCTGCGCGGCAAGCGAATAACCAGCGGGGACACTGGTAGTGATCGCCCGGACCCCACCGTCGAAGGGAGCCCGACCGTGCAGCGGAAGGCCTACGTAACCGGCGTCGCCGCGCTGCTCGCGGCGCTGTTGGCCGGCTGCACCGGCGGCTCCGGCGACACCGGAAGCACCGACGACGCGAACCCGGGCAGCGCCGGCACGGCGACCGCGGTGGCCCAGCCGGGCAAGTACGACACGCTGCCGGAGCCGTGCGCCGCGCCCGGCCACAGCACGCTCGACTCGCTGCTGCCGGGCATCAAGCAGATCACGGACACCGAGCAGCGGGACAAGGCGTACGAGGGCGAGGCGACGCTCACGTACGACACCGACCGCAAGGCGGGCTGCCGTTGGAAGGTGGAGTCGGCCGACGCCACCGACCATCTCTTCGTCGACCTCGAGCGGGTGGTGTCGTACGACAACGCGGTGAGCGACGACGCCCAGGCGCAGGAGCTGTTCGCGAAGAAGCAGGAGGCGGCGGACCTTCCCGAGCCGTCGGCGTCGGCCGACGCCTCGGCGACCGCGGACTTCAGCAGCTCCCCCACCGCCTCGGCCAGCGCGTCGCCGTCCTCGTCGTCCTCGCCGTCCTCGTCGTCCTCCGCCTCCGCGTCCTCGTCCGCGACCCCGAGCAGTCTCCTGCCGCGGACCCTGTCGGATCTCGGCGACGAGGCGTTCGTGAACGACGTGCTGAGCGGGTCCGGTTCGACGGTCCAGCAGCGCACGGTGACTGTGGCGTTCCGCACGTCCAACGTGATCGTGACCATCGAGTACGAGGAGCAGCCGGCCACGGTCGGCACGGTCCCGGACAGCAAGGAAATGCAGGACAGGGCCCGGAATCTGGCCTCCAAGCTGGCGGACGCCCTGGCGGGTTAGCCGGTGTTCGACGCTGCCTCGCACCTCTGCGCAAAGCCCGCGAAACAAAACCGCACAGGTTCCTCACCGCGTACCGTGGCCCCTCGGACCTGAACGCCGACCGCAGGAATCACGAGCGTCATGAGTGAAGGAACCATGCAGCGAGCAGCAGAGCGAGATCAGCGGAGCCAGCGAGCGAAGGGGCGTGGCCGCGTCCTTGTGTGCGCGGCGGCGGTGCCGGTGGTACTGCTGGTGGCCGGATGTTCCTCGGACTCCGGTTCCGGTGACAAGAGCGCCGACAAGGGGTCCTCGGGTGGTGACACCGCGGCGTCCGCGGGCGTGAGCGCGTCTCCGACCGTGCAGGCGGCCGCGTACGCGAAGTTGCCGGACTCGTGTGGGGTGTTGTCGAAGAAGACGTTGACCTCGCTGGTGCCGAAGGCGGCCAAGTCGGGCAAGAAGGGCACGTCGAGCGACGCGGGGACGCGAGCGAGCTGTTCCTGGAGCAGCCTGGACAACAACGGTGTGAAGGGCTCGCAGTTCCGTTGGCTGAACGTCTCGTTGCTGCGCTTCGAGTCGGACGCCGCGCGCGGTGAGGGCAACCAGCTGGCGCACGAGTACTTCACGAAGCAGGTCAAGGACGCCCAGGCGGTCGAGGGCGCGAAGAACGCCAAGTGGCAGACGGTCGCCGGGACGGGCGACGAGGCGACGCTGGTGCATTACGACCTGAAGAAGAAGGAGGGGTCCTTCAAGCAGCAGACGGTCGTGGCGCGGGTGGAGAACGTGGTCGTGACCGTCGACTACAACGGCGCGGGTCTGGCGGGTGAGAAGACCCCGGACCCGAAGGCCCTCGCGAAGCTCGCCGAGCAGGCGACGAAGGAGGCGGTGGCCTCGGTGTCGGCGGCGAACGGCGCCGGCGGCGCGGGTTCGGGCACGGGTGCGGGCACGGCGAGCCCTTCGCCGTCGAAGTCGGCGTCGAAGTCCCCGTCGCCGTCCGCGTCGGCCTCGAAGGCCGCGAAGTCGGCTTCGGCTTCTCCTTCCTCCTCAGCGTCGAAGAAGAGCTGACCGTCACATCAGGACGTCAACCAGCAGCTCAGACGCGCTGTACGACGGAGCCCGGTCCTCTGCGGGGGTCGGGCTCCTGCCGTACCGACCACACGTGCGGCGCACACATGTGCCACCCTGTTGCGCGCAACAACACGCAATGGGAGGGGAGTACGGGTGGCAGCGCCACTGCAGCTGACTCGGATGCACCGCGTTCTCATCGGCGTGGTCGTGACCGGCGCCGTGATCATCGCCGGCATCGGCTTCACCGGTTCGTACGCGGCCGTCCGCGAGTTGGCCCTCAAGAAGGGCTTCGGGAACTTCGCGTACGTGTTCCCGATCGGCATCGACGCCGGTATCTGCGTCCTGCTCGCCCTGGACCTCCTCCTGACCTGGATCCGCATTCCGTTCCCGCTGCTGCGCCAGACGGCGTGGCTGCTGACGGCGGCGACGATCGCGTTCAACGGCGCGGCCGCCTGGCCGGACCCGCTGGGCGTGGGTATGCACGGTGTGATCCCGGTGCTGTTCATCGTGGCGGTGGAGGCGGCCCGGCACGCGATCGGCCGGATCGCGGACATCACGGCGGACAAGCACATGGAGGGCGTCCGCCTGACCCGCTGGCTGCTCTCGCCGGTGCCGACGTTCCTTTTGTGGCGGCGGATGAAGCTGTGGGAGCTGCGCTCCTACGAGCAGGTGATCAAGCTGGAGCAGGAGCGGCTGGTGTACCGGGCGCGTCTGCACTCGCGGTTCGGCCGGGCCTGGCGCCGCAAGGCTCCGGTGGAGTCGCTGATGCCGTTGCGGCTGGCCCGGTACGGCGTTCCACTGGCGGAGACGGCTCCGGCGGGGCTGGCCGCGGCGGGCATCGAGCCTGTCCTGCTCCCGCCGGCGCCCCGGGTCGAGGCCCCTGCGGCCGCGGAAGGCCGTGCCGCCGTGGCGGCGCCGGTTCCGCAGCGCGCGGCGGGGCCGGGCGGGCAGCGCCAGGAACTGGCCGGGCCGCCCGTCGCCGAGCAGCCGCCCTTCGAGCCGGAGCCGGAGGTGAGTCCGTGGCTGCACGCGCGGCCTCCGCAGCAGATCGAGTATCACGGCGGCTACGACCCGACCTACGACCCCTCGGACCAGTACGCCCAGTGGTACGAGGAGCAGCAGCAGGCGGACCAGTACCGCGAGCAGTTCGAGGAGGAGCCCCCGCTGCCCGGCCAGGAGCCCTCTCCGGAGGAGACCGGCACCTTCCCGATCCCGGTGGGCCCGAACCGGACCCGCGAGCTGGGGGAGGGCGGCGGCACCCCGGAGCCGGCGGCGCCGACGGAGGAGGACTTCTACCTGGTCTTCAAGAAGTCGATAGACGGCAGCTATCCGACGGCCGGCCAGCTGCGCGGTGACGTCGAGGCGACGTACGGCGTCGCTCTGCCGCAGCGTGAGGCGGAGCGCATGGTCAACCGTTTCACCAACCGCCACACGGCGGAACTGCAGGAAGACCACATCGCCTAGGACACGCGAGAGGGGGCGTCCGGTGCCTGGCACCGGACGCCCCCTCTCGCGTGTGTCGCGGCCTACTCGCCGAGCAGGCGCCGCACCCGGTCCTGGCCGACCGCGAGCAGCAGCGTGGGCAGGCGCGGGCCGGTGTCCCGGCCGACCAGCAGGTGGTAGAGCAGGGCGAAGAAGGTCCGCTGGGCGGTCTTGATCTCCGCGGGCAGCTCCTTGGGCGTGGCGTCGGCCGGGAAGCCGGCCTGCACCTTGGGCACGCCGTAGACGAGGTGGGTGAGCCCGTCGAGCGACCAGTGCTCGGCGAGGCCGTCGAGCAGCAGCCGTACGGACTGCTGGGAGGCCTCGTCGAGGGACTTCAGCAGCTCGGCGTCCGGCTCCTCGCGCACGATGGTCCGCTGGTCGGCGGGGACGTGCGTGTTGATCCAGGCCTCGGCCTTGTCGTAGCGCGGCCGGGCCTCGTCGAGGGAGCCGAGCGGGTTGGCGGGGTCCAGGTCGCTCAGGATGCGCAGCGCCTGGTCCTCGTGTCCGGCGGTGATGTCGGCGACGGAGGCCAGGGTCCGGTACGGCAGGGGGCGCGGGGTCCTCGGCAGCTCGCCGGCGGCCGTGCCCACGGCACGGGCGTGCGCGGCGACGTCGGCCGGGAGGGCGGTGCCGTCGGCGACCTTGGCGTCCAGCTTGTCCCACTCGTCGTAGAGGCGCTGGATCTCCTGGTCGAAGGCGATCTTGAAGGACTGGTTGGGGCGGCGGCGGGCGTAGAGCCAGCGCAGCAGCTGCGGCTCCATGATCTTCAGGGCGTCGGCGGGGGTCGGCACTCCGCCCCGCGAGGAGGACATCTTCGCCATGCCGCTGATGCCCACGAAGGCGTACATGGGGCCGATGGGCTGCTTGCCGCCGAAGATCCCGACGATCTGTCCGCCGACCTGGAAGCTGGAGCCCGGCGAGGAGTGGTCGACACCGCTGGGCTCGAAGATGACGCCCTCGTACGCCCACCGCATCGGCCAGTCGACCTTCCAGACCAGCTTGCCGCGGTTGAACTCGTTCAGCCGGACGGTCTCGGAGAAGCCGCAGACGGTGCAGGAGTAGGTCAGTTCGGTGGTGTCGTCGTCGTACGAGGTGACCGTGGTGAGGTCCTTCTCGCAGTTGGCGCAGTACGGCTTGTACGGGAAGTACCCGGCGGAGCCGCCGCTGCCGTCGTCCTCGCCGGCCGCGCCGGAGCCCTCCGCGGCCTCCAGCTCGGCCTCGTCGACGGGCTTCTGCTGCTGCTTGGCGGGCGCCTTCTTCGTGCGGTACTGGTCGAGGATGGCGTCGATGTCGCCGCGGTGCCGCATGGCGTGCAGGATCTGGTCGCGGTACACGCCGGAGGTGTACTGCGCGGTCTGGCTGATCCCGTCGAACTCCACGCCGAGCTCGGCCAGCGACTCGGTCATCGCGGCCTTGAAGTGCTCGGCCCAGTTCGGGTACGCCGACCCCTTGGGCGCCGGGACGGAGGTCAGGGGCTTGCCGATGTGCTCGGCCCAGGCCTCCTCGTCGACCCCGGCGATGCCCTTGGGCACCTTGCGGTAGCGGTCGTAGTCGTCCCAGGAGATGAGGTGGCGCACCTGGTGCCCGCGGCGGCGGATCTCGTCGGCGACGAGGTGCGGGGTCATGACCTCGCGCAGGTTGCCGAGGTGGATGGGGCCGGAGGGGGAGAGTCCGGACGCGACGACGACCGGTTTGCCCGGGGCCCGACGCTCCGACTCCTCGATGACCTCATCCGCGAAACGGGAGACCCAGTCGGTGGTCTCGGTGCTCTGAGCCACGATCGGCACGTCCTTCTTTCTGAACGGGTGACGCTCCATTGTCACAGACGGTCGTGCGACCGGGAAAACCGCTTTACCCCCCATGGGATACTGGCTGGGTATATCCATTCCCACGAGGAGAACGGCACCCCTTCCTATGGCCTCGGTCACGTCCCTCAGCGACTCCGTCCAGCAGCAGCTCGCGTCCGCCCTCTCGGCCACCCTGCCGGAGGCCGCCGGTGCGGACCCGCTGCTGCGACGCAGTGACCGGGCCGACTTCCAGGCCAACGGCATCCTGGCGCTCGCCAAGAAGGCGAAGGCGAACCCGCGGGAGCTGGCGACGCAGGTCGTCTCCCGGGTGGCGACCGGCGACGAGCTGATCAAGGACGTCGAGGTGTCCGGCCCCGGCTTCCTGAACCTCACGATCGCCGACCGGGCGATCACCGAGAACCTCGCCGCCCGGTACGCGGACGGCGACCGGCTCGGTGTGCCGCTGAAGGAGAACGCGGGCATCACGGTCATCGACTACGCCCAGCCGAACGTGGCGAAGGAGATGCACGTCGGTCACCTGCGCTCCGCGGTCATCGGCGACGCGCTGCGCGGCATGCTCGACTTCACCGGCGAGAAGACGATCGGCCGGCATCACATCGGCGACTGGGGCACCCAGTTCGGCATGCTCATCCAGTACCTGTTCGAGAATCCCGGCGAGCTGGCCCCGGCGGCCGACGTCGACGGCGAGCAGGCGATGAGCAACCTCAACCGGGTGTACAAGGCCTCGCGTGCCGTCTTCGACGCGGACGAGGAGTTCAAGGAGCGGGCGAGGAAGCGGGTCGTCGCCCTGCAGTCCGGCGACAAGGAGACCCTGGAACTCTGGCAGCAGTTCGTGGACGAGTCGAAGGTCTACTTCTACTCCGTCTTCGAGAAGCTGGACATGGAGATCCGCGACGACGAGATCGTCGGCGAGTCTGCGTACAACGACGGCATGCCGGAGACCGCCCGCCTCCTGGAGGAGATGGGTGTCGCGGTGCGCTCCGAGGGCGCGCTCGTCGTGTTCTTCGACGACATCCGCGGCAAGGACGACCAGCCGGTGCCGCTGATCGTGCAGAAGGCGGACGGCGGCTTCGGCTACGCGGCCTCCGACCTGACGGCGATCCGCAACCGGGTGTCCGACCTGCACGCCACCTCGCTGATCTACGTCGTGGACGTACGCCAGTCGCTGCACTTCAAGATGGTCTTCGAGGCGGCCCGGCGGGCCGGCTGGCTGACCGACGACGTCACCGCGCACAACATGGGCTACGGCACGGTGCTCGGCGCGGACGGCAAGCCGTTCAAGACGCGTGAGGGTGAGACGGTCCGGCTGGAGGACCTGCTGGACGAGGCGGTGCAGCGGGCCGCCGAGGTCGTCCGGGAGAAGGCGCAGGACCTCACCGAGGACGAGATCCAGGAGCGGGCCGCGCAGGTCGGCATCGGCGCCGTGAAGTACGCGGACCTGTCCACGTCCCCCAACCGGGACTACAAGTTCGACCTGGACCAGATGGTCTCGCTGAACGGCGACACGTCCGTCTACCTCCAGTACGCGTACGCCCGTATCCAGTCGATCCTGCGCAAGGCGGGCGAGACGAAGCCGGCCGCGCACCCGGAGCTGGAACTGGCGTCGGCGGAGCGGGCGTTGGGTCTGCACCTGGACGCGTTCGGCGACACGGTCTTCGAGGCGGCGGCGGAGTACGCCCCGCACAAGCTGGCGGCGTACCTGTACCAACTGGCGTCCCACTACACGTCGTTCTACGACAAATGCCCGGTCCTCAAGGCCGAGACCCCGGCGCAGGTGGAGAACCGTCTGTTCCTGTGCGACATGACGGCCCGCACCCTGCACCAGGGCATGGCCCTGCTGGGCATCAGGACGCCCGAGCGGCTCTGACCTCTCGGATCAGGACTGGGACTGGGGGAGTTCAGGGGACGGCAACGTCTTCATGAGCTCCTCCAGCGCGGCGATCCGGGCCTCGGCGCGGCCCTTGGCCGTCGTCAACCGGTCGTAGTGCCGGTCGACCTGTTCGCGGTCGTACCCCTTGCGCACCACCGCGAAGAGGTCGGAGGCGGTGGGCGGCGCCTCGGATGCCGGTCGCCGGAAGAATTTCAGGTCGGCCTCGCCGCGGGCGGTGGCGATGTAGCGCAGAGCCTCGTCCCGCGCTGCCTCGACGGTGGCGGGCAGGCTGTAGTCGCTGGTCGTCGCCTCGACGTACCGGTCGGCGAACTGCTCCTCCAGCCAGGTGGCCTCGGACTCCGCACCGCGGCGTCCGACGATCAGCCGGAGAATGTGTTCGTCGACGATGTTGCGGTCGTAGCCCTGCCGCACCACCTTGAAACGGACGGGCTCGGCCGGTGCGTCCTGGCTTCGCGGCCGGGGTACGGCAGCGTCGTCGCTCGTGGCCAGGGCGAGGGACTGCGCGTCGGGCTCGATGTCGGGCCACTCGTCCTGCGCCTGCTGCACCTCGTCCACCGCGTGCGCGGGTCCGGTCTCGGCGTCGGCGCCGGTCTCGGGGAGGAGCCGCAGATAGGGCATCGATGCGGGGGGCGCGGGCCACTCGAACCACTCGGGCGCATCCGTCCCGGCCTCGGAACGTTCGACGGGTTCGGGCCGGGCGGGTGTAACTCCGTGAGCTTCTTCGCGCGCCGCCGCGAGGATCCGGTCGGCTTCGGCCCGGGCGTCGGCGACGATCCGCCGGGCGGCTGCGCCGGCCTCCGCGGCCTGCTCGCCCGCCCGCCGGTGACTGAGCAGGGCACGGGCGGCGGCGGCCATGCGGGCTCTGGCAGCCGTCGTCCTGGCCGCCTCGGTGATCCTCTCCGCCTCCGCACGGGCCTCGGCCAGGGTCCGCTCGCCCTCGGCCCGTGAGGTGTCGGCCAGCCGACGCGCTCGCGCCTCGGCGGCCTCCTGGCGTGCTGCCAGATCGTGTTCCGCACGCGCGCGCAGGCGGATGATCTCGTCCGTGGTCGCCGCCAGGAGACGGTCCGCCTTCAGCATGGCCGCCTTCAGCAGTCGCCCGGGGAGGGCCGCGTCCCGTCCGAGCTGGGCCGCGTCGAGGGTTTCGCCGCCGGACGACGTCAGCGCGTGCTCGACCAGGACCGTGACCAGCGTCTCGTGCACGGTCGCGGCGTCGGGCGGCCGCTCCTCGGGGCGCTTGGCGAGGAGGTTCAGGATGAGGTGGTTCAGGCGGTCCGGTATCCCGCCGACCCGTTCGGCGGGCGCGACCGGCGCCTCGTCGATCTGCATGCGCAGCACGGCCCACGGGGTCGCGCTGGTGAACGGCGGCGTGCCGGTGACCGCGTGGTAGAGGAGACAGCCCAGCGAGTACAGGTCGCTGCGATGATCGATCTCCCGGTCGCCCAGGGCCTGTTCCGGCGACATGTACATCGGGGAGCCCAACGGTTCGCCGGTGACCGTGAGTTCACGGGCCCCGATGGTCTCCCCCATGAACTTCGCCACCCCGAAGTCGAGGACCTTCACGGTCCCGTCGGGAGTGAGCAGGGCATTGGCGGGCTTGATGTCCCGGTGGACGACACCGTGGCCGTGCGCGGCCTCCAGCGCCAGGGTGATCTGCGCGGCCCAGCCGACGGCGAGCGGCCACGGCACGGGGACGATGTCTTTGAGCCGCCTCCCCAGGGAGACGCCCCGCACCAGCTCCATGACCAGGTAGAGGGTCCTGCGCCGGCCGTCGACCAGGACCTCACCCCAGTCGTGCACGGTGACGATGTTCTGGTGGGCGAGTCGGCCGGCCAGCTGCACCTCGCGCCGGAACCGGGCCTGTGTCTCGAATTCGCCCACGCCGTACTGCGGATGGACGACCTTGATGGCGACGTCCCGCCGCATCCGCTCGTCCTCGGCGGCCCAGACCTGCCCCATCCCGCCGGAGCCCAGCAGACCGGTGATCCGGAACCGCCCGGCGAGCACCTCGTTCAGCACCGGTCATCTCCCCCGTCGGCGACCTGGCTGGCAGTTTCCTTCCGAGTATGCGCCTCAGTACCCGTGCGAGTCCCCCGAGCTGCCGTACGACCCGCCCGCCGCCCGGCGCAACCGTCGTACCTCCTCCTCCACTCGGCGGGTGACGTCACCGATGCCGGTGCTCTCCTCCAGGCCCGTGGCGCGGAGTTGGGCGGCGAGGGTGGTGAAGTAGTGGGCCGCGGCGAGGAGGTGGTCGTCCACGTCGATGCCCACGGACGCGGCGGCGCCCGCGGGGATGCGGTCGACCTCGTCCAGGACACGGTTGATCTCGCGGGTGAGCTCGTCGCGGACGTCCTGTGTGAGCCCGACCGCCCGCCCCACCTGGGCGAGGATCGAGTGGCAGGAGCGCGCGAGCTGCATGAGGAGCCGGTCGTCGCGGTTGAGGGAGGACGAACCCGGCGTGCCGGGGCCGAGACTGCCCGTCGCGATGCGCGCGCCCGCGACCTGCGGTTCGTAGCGGCGCAGGTCGAAGGCGGTCGTCGCGCCGAGCGCGGCCCGGAAGCAGGGGTGGACCTGGAACTCCGTCTCGTGCGGCTGGACCGCCAGCCCGTCGTCTCCGGCGTACACCACGTCGTTGCCGCGCCGCACTCCGAGGAAGCCCACCCCGTACAGCACGTCGATGACTCCCTGGAGGGTCAGCGCGTTGGCGTAGGCGGGGAAGTCGTGGTGGAGCGTGTCGACGGCCGCCTCGAAACGGCGGGTGAGGGCCGCGCGTGTGACGACGTACCCGGTGTTCTGGAAGAGCGGGAACAGCTGGCGCAGGAAGGGGTGCGCGACCAGGTACTCCGAGGTCAGGTCCTTGAGCTTCCACTCGGAGAACTGCCGGCCCGCCAGCGTCACGTCCCCCTCGGTGATCCGCTCCCGCTCATGGTCCAGCCAGGCCTTCTCCTGGCACAGGTTGAGGAACTGGATGGCGTCGCGCGGCCGGGGCAGACAGCGGCCGAAGAGATGGGCGGTGATCTCCTCCCCGGCCACGGTCTGCGGGAACAGTTCCTTCCACAGCCGCTCCTCGGTCAGCTCCTCCCCCACGGAGGCCCGCGCCCGGGCCAACGCCAGGTCCCGCAGAGCCTGTTCGGTCCAGGCGATCCTCAGCTCGTCGCCGTGGAACTTGTCGCCCTCACCGAAGGACAGCGAGTCGTAGATGTCGGCGCGCAGGAACAGCAGGAACCGCACCGAACGGCCGTACAGGCCCGCCGCGTGCTTGGCCGCCAGCAGCAGCCCGATCACCATGGAGTTGCTGTCCGGCTCGGCCGACCACACCTGTTCCAACTGGTCGACCATGAGGAGGAACGGCGGGTGTACGACGCCGTCGCACCCCAGATCACCGAAAGCCGCGGCCACACCCTGCTCGACGATCTCCAACTGCCGTGCCGCACGCGCCCCTTCGGACGGGGACTGGGCGAGTTCCACGCCCGCCTTGATCCCGAAGGCCTCCAGGGACAGCGAGGTCTGCAACCCCCGGGCGCCCTGGGCCAGCCGCTCCACCAGACGGCCGCCGCCGGGCGCCTCGCCGTTCTGCTTGAGGAACCGCCCGAGCGCCTTCACCGAGTCGGCCTTGTGGCACCCCGGATGCGCGCCCTTGGCGTGGTCGACGAGATACCGGGCCGCGTGCACCGCGAACACGTACCGCCAGATCAACGCCTTGGCCGAATCCCCCGGCAACCCCTGCAGCTCGAACCGCCGGATCTCCTCCCCCGCGGCCTCGTCGGGTGTGACGAGCACCTTCCCGCCCGGGTGCCCGCCCTCGCCGTCGGACATCAGCCGCATGCAGATGGCGCTCTTCCCGGACCCCTTGCGCCCGATGATCAGCATCTTGTGCCCGCTGAGCGCACCCCGGTACGCGGCGTTCGACAGGAAGGCCCCGCGCAGCAGCAGCCCCTCGGTCACATCCCGCTCGGCGTCCTCCCGCCCGAAGCGCAACCGCGCGAGCACCGGCTGGTCGGCCATCTCGTCCCCCTAGGTCCTCCTGACCCCCACGGTATCGACAACCACCGACAGGGACGACGACCCGGCCGCGCGCTACGGCAACCCGAACTCGCACCACACCGCCTTGCCCAACTCCCGCTCCCGCACCCCCCACTTGTCGCTCAGCGCCGAGACCAGCAGCAGCCCACGGCCGCCCTCGTCCGCGTCGTGCACGACATGCGGCACGCCGGGCCCGCTGTCGTGCACCTCCACGACCAGCACCCGCCCCTCGTTCCGCAGCAGCAGCCTCAACTGGCGTCCCGGCGGCACCCCATGGATCACGGCGTTGGTCACCAGTTCGCTCACGCAGAGCAGTACGTCGTCGGCGCGGTCCGTCCCGGCGAGGTCCCAGCCGGTGAGGGTCTCGGCCGTGAACCGCCGCGCGGCCTGCACGGATCGGCGCTCGCGGCGCAGGAACCGCTCGCGCAGGCAGGGGAGTTGAGTCCTGTCGTTCACGAGACGAGAGTCGCGGAGAGTGACTAGCGTTGATCACTCGGTGAACCCGTACAGATTTTTTGTACGGGCTCGCACCGGGTGACGTACGCGTGACGAGGGGGATGGAGACCTGCATGAGCGCCAGGAGGCCGCCGCGGCCGAAGAACCTCACGTCCATGAAGATGCTGGGCAAGCAGCTCGGCGCCGCGCGTCGCGCCGCGGGTCTCACCCAGAGCGCCCTCGCCGAACTCGTCAGGGTCGACGAGGAGACGATCGCGTCCATCGAACAGGGCAGACGGGCCCTGAAGCCGGACCTGGCCACCGCGCTGGACGAGATCCTCCAGACCAAGGGGACGCTGCCGGCGGGCGTGGCCAACCTGCCGGAGATCGACCAGTTCCCGATGTGGGCGGAGCTGTACATGGAGCATGAGCGGGAGGCGATCGCGCTGTCCTGGTACGACAACGCGGTCGTTCCCGGCCTGTTGCAGACCGAGGCCTACGTCCGCGCCGTCCTGCGCAACCGCGTCCCCGCGTACGACGAGGACGAGATCGAGACGAGCACGGCGGCCCGCCTGAAGCGCCAGGAGATCCTGCACCGCAGGAACCCGCCCACCCTGAGCTTCATCGTCTGGGAGCCGGTGCTCCACATGCGCATCGGCGAGCCGGAAGTGCGGCGAGAACAGCTGCGCCATCTGCGGTCCGTCGCCGAACTGCCGTGCGTGGCATTGCAGTTCCTGCCGCTGAGCAGCCCGTCTCACGCGGGGATGAACGGCCCCTTCACCCTCCTCGAAACACCGGACCACCAGCACCTCGCGTACACCGAATCGCAGCGCGGCAGCCAGTGGGTTTCTGACGCGGATGAGGTGTCCAGGCTGGCGCGCAAGTATGCGATGCTGCGGACACAGGCCCTGACCACACAGGACTCCGGGGACCTGCTCGACCGCCTGCTAGGAGAGCAATGAGCGCCGAAGCACTTCAGTGGTTCAAGTCGTCCTACAGCGGCGACGAAGGCGGCCAGTGCCTCGAAGTCGCCACCACCCCCCACACCATCCACATCCGCGACTCCAAGAACCCCGCGGACACCGGCCCCACCCTCCGCGTCACCCCGGCCGCCTGGGCCGCCTTCACCGCGAGCAGGTGACGAGCGCCAGCGTCGCGTAGGGCATCGTGACCGTGCCGCCGCGGGCGTCGATGGCGGCGCCCACCGCGTCCAGGATCTCGGCGAGCTGATCGGGGCGGAGGCGGGTGAAGGCGCCCTGGCTGGGCAGGACGTCCAGCCAGGCGTCGCGGGTGTACGTGAACTCCCAGTCGTAACGCCACTGTTCGGGCTCACCGAACGCACCGTTGGCTGCCCTGATGGCGTCGGCGGCCCGGGTGAGGAAGGTCTGGTAGCCGTCGACCATGGACCGGCCGAGCATCGCCCGGAAGTCGAACGGGGAGTCCGGCATGACGCGTTCGGCGGCGTCGGCGACGGCTTCCGCGAGGTCGGGCGGGGTCTCGGCGACGTTCCAGAACGGGACCAGCAGGCCGCCCGGCCGCAGCACCCGTGCCGCCTTGGCCGCGCCCGCTGCGAGGTCGACCCAGTGCCAGGCGGTCGCGGCGGCGACGACGTCGAAGCGCCGCTCACCGGGCTCCCAGTCCTCGAACGTCGCCACCTCCGTGTCCGTGCCGAGCCGTCGCGCCAACTCCGCCATCCGCGCGTCGGGTTCGACGCCCAGAACCTTGCAGCCGGCCGCCTGGAACTGCCGGGCGGCGATGCCGGTTCCGCAGCCGACGTCGAGGAGGTCTGGGCCCGGGGCGGAGGCGGCGATGCGCCGGATCAGGGCCGTGGGGTAGCGGGGGCGGGCCCGGTCGTAGCGCTCGGGGTCCGTGCCGAAGGACTCGGCGATGTCGCGGCTGCGGTGGGGCTCGGGTGCGCCCTCGGAGGACGGTAAAGTGGGCATGCGCCCACTATGGGTGGGCAGTCGCCCACTGGTCAATGGGCGCCCGCCCACTCGCCCGCGCACTCGCTTCGTACGGGAAGGACCGCATGCCGACCGGAGTGGCCATCCGCGACCCCCGCCAGCAGCTCTTCGACGCCGCCGAGCGCATCCTGCTGCGGGACGGCCCCCAAGCGCTGACCAGCAGGGCGGTGACCGCGGAGGCGGGGTGCGCGAAGGGGGTGCTGCACCGGCACTTCGCGGACTTCGACGCGTTCCTGGCGGAGCTGGTGCTCGGGCGGATCGGGCGGCTCGACGCGGTGTCCGAGGGCCTGCGGGCCGCCGCCGGGACCGGCGCCGTCACGGACCACCTGACCGGCGCCCTGGCCGCGGTGTTCGACGCGGTCGGGGTGGCCGTCGTGAGCCTGGTCATCGCCCGTGACGAGCTGCGCGCCCGGCTGCGTGCGGCCGGCTGCGCGGCCGGTATCCCGCTGCTGACGGAGGCGGCGGCGACGCTGGCCGCCTACCTCGCCGCCGAACGCGACCTCGGCCGTGTCGCGCCCGGCGCCGACCCGGCCGTACTCGCTTCCACGCTGCTCGGCGCGGCGCACCTGCTGTACGCGGACCGGGAGAGCCCCGCGCCGGACGCCTCGGCCGTCCGCGCGGTGGTGAAGACCGTCATGGCCTCCGCGCTGCGCTGACGGCTCGGCAGGCGGTCGGTGAGGCCGTTGTCAGTGGCCGCCCCTACAGTCTCCGGCATGGCGACACTCCCCAACCCGCTCCCCCGGCTCGACGCCCTCGGCCTCGAACTCCCGCCCGGCCGGCTGGTCGACGAGACCGACGAGGGGCCCTGGCACGAACCCCTGCTGTGGCTCGCGGCCGAGCAGGCGGTGCCCGGCGCTTGGGACGCGCTGCGGCGCACCGCGCCGGCGGCCGGTCTGCTGCCCGTCCTCGTCGAGGCCGGTGGTGACCTCGGGGGGCCGTGGGACTGGGAGTTGGCGCCCGGCGAGGTCTCGTACCCCGGGGACCACGACCCGGTGGACGTGCTGGCGGAGCACTGGGAGGAGTGCGCGGCGGACGGCGAGGAGTGGCCGGGCCCGGCACCCGCCGCGGACGTCACCGCTCCCGAGGCCGCCGCCTCAGCCCTCGCGGAGGCCGTGGTCGCGGGCGGCACCGGCTCGTTCAAGGAGCCCCGGCTCGCCCTCGTCCCGGCCCGCCGCAGCGCGGACATCCCCGCGGCGATCGGCTGGACGGGCCCGGCGAACCACGACGACGACGTGGCCCGGCTCTGCGCGGTGCTCCGCTCCTGGGAGGACCGCTACGGCATACGGGTCGTCGCCCTCGGCTTCGCCCACCTGCTGGTCTCCGTCGCCGCGCCGCCCGCCACGCTCGCCGAGGCGCGGGCCCTGGCCGCCGAACACTTCGCCTTCTGCCCGGACACCGTCATCCAGGGCCCCGGCACGCTCACCGAGTACGCCGAACAGCAGCTCCTCGGCAAGCCGTCCTGGCACTTCTGGTGGGACTGACCGGCCGGCTCACCCGAACAGCGCGCTCCCGTCGGGCACGACGATCCCGAACTCCTCCTCCAGCAGCCGCCGGGCCTCACCCTCGTCCGTCAACTCCCGCTCGCGCACAGCGCCGTCGGTTCGCGTCTCGGTCAGCGTCCGTCCGTGCAGCAGGAGATGCCGGTCGGCGTTCACGCTCTGCACGTACAGCCGCTGGGTGAACGGCGAGCGCGGGTTGGTGCCGATGTGCCAGTTGACCACCTCGAAGTCGGCGTGCTCGAACGGCTCCAGGGTGAACGCGTACTGCGCCTGCCAGGGACCGTCGGACGCGACGCCGCCCTTCTCCTCGCCGTACGCCTGAAGCACCCACAGCTCCAGCGGCCCCGGATGCTCCACGGTCACCAGCCGGTGCCGCCGCCCGGCGCCCTCGAACTCCGCACCGGCGACCAGCGGAACCGGCTCCAGCAACGCCCCGATCGCCCCGAACCCCACGTCCGCCAGATACGGCCCCGGCTCCCCCGGCACCTCCACCAGCAGCGCCATATGGGTACGCGGCCGGCTCTCGACCCGATCCGCCCCCACGACCACCCGCGCCGCCAGCCGGGTCACCCGAAAACCCAACGCCTCCAACGCGGCCGCGAACAGGGTGTTGTGCTCGTAGCAGTAACCCCCACGCGGACCGTCCACCAACTTGGCCACCAGATCCCCGAGTTCCAGCGAGGGCGCCACTCGCCGCAGGGCATCGAGATTCTCGAACGGAATCCCCCGCAGATGCGCCAGATGCACCCCGCGCAAGGTCCCCGGATCGGCCCGCGGCTCCCCCTCCCATCCGATCCTCCGAAGGTAACCGTCCAGATCGAACTTCCCCGTACGCACCATGCCCCGACTCTACGAACCCACTAGGGTGCAGAAGAACGTTTCTTCCGTACGGGGTGAGTACCGGGCGACCGGTTCTGGAGGAGTCGGCGAGATGAGCCAAGCAGTGGATCCGAGGCTGGCCTATGCCCAGGGTCCGGCACCTGCCGTGACCACCGCGGCGCCGAGCGAGCCCGAGCCGCAGCCATCGCCCTCGCCCAACCCATCGCCCACGCCTCCGTCACCTCAGCCACCGGTCTGGGGCGGTAACCCGGATGTCGGCGTCAGCTCGTCGTTCCTCCGGGGCCGGGCCGACGACTGCGACACGACCTCCCGACTGATCCGCGGGACCAGGGGCGCGGCCGAGGACGCGGACAGTGACCTCGCGAAGGCGGCACCCGGTTGGGCGTTCGCCGGCAGTCTCGCCGACATGCAGAGCCGCTGGGAGCTCCTGCTCACCTTCGTCACGGGGCGTCTGGACACGGCCGCGCAGAACTTCCGCGACAGCGCGGACGCCTACGACCGCACCGAGATCGCGACCGCCTCGCAGTTCGCCGGCCCGCACACCCCGCATTCGTTCCGCTGAGCCGGAGGAGCAGCATCGTGGTCACCTTCCACCAGCTCATGGAGCTCGACGTCAACGCCCTGGAGACGTTCAGCGACAACTGGGACGCCATTCACCGGAAGATCAAGGACGCGCGCACGGAGTTCCACGACGGCGTGGTCCAGCCACTGCACCGCGACCACTGGCAGGGCAAGGCGGGCGAGCGGGCACAGGCGTTCTGCGACCTGATACAGGTGGACATCGACGCCCTGGACAAGGAGGTCCGGGCGCTGCGCGACTACATCGACGCCGAGGCCGACGGCGGCCGGGGCACCGGTGGCACCAAGGGCCTGCGCGAGCACCAGCTCAAGGCCCAGGACATCCAACGGCAGGCGCTGGAGCACGGCATGACGATCAGCGCCGACGGCGCGATCGAGTTCTGCGTCGTCGACGACCCCGACGATCCGGACGTGCACAGCAACTACGAGCAGCACCAGCGCGTCGCCGACGGCCTGCAGAAGCAGCTCACCGAGGTGCTCGACCGGGCGACCGAGGACGACGAGTGGCTGGCCCGGCGGCTGCGCATAGCCTTCGGCACGATCCACAACTTCGAGAGCGAGAACCGCAGGTTCGACATCGCGGAGCCGGACCCCGGGGACCACGAGATCCGCAACAAGCTCAACAACGTGGGCGCGGCCTTCGCCAGCCCCTACTACGACTACCCGAACGCCGCCGGCCTGATCCAGCACTATCTGGACGCCAGCGGCACCGACGTCGAGGTCGACCCGCAGACCCTGATGGACCAGGTCCCGGCCTTCCAGAAGGATGTCGACCAGACCCTGCGAAGGGACGTCCACGGCCGCCCGGACGGCCCCTTCACCACGGAGTGGGGCAGCACCGCGCCCGATCCCGCGGACGGTCACAGCAGTGCGGACTGGTACTACGCGTTGAACCACTTCCAGTACCGGCTCACCGGCTACGTCCACGACGGGGAGGTCACCTACCGGGTCGAGGTCCGCAAGCGCTACGACTGGGGCGTCCCCAGCGAGCACCGGTCGAACGTCGGGGGAGGCGGCCAGGAGATGGAGCAGGCCGACATCGCCCACCTCAACACCGTCGGTCTGGCCCAGGACTTCAACGTCCGCGGCACCTCCGACGAGATCACGTCGTGCGCATGAAGGGCCAGCACACCCCCGGCAACGTCGGCCGCCGGCCTGTGCCCCGGACCGGGGACGAGCCGCACCGGGGTCGAAGCCGCGCGGCGAGGACGAGGCTTCGTGTCGTGCTGGTGCTGGTGGGGCTCGTCGGGGCCGCGCTTCTGTTCTTGCTCGTACGGGACCTCATGGCGTTCGACGACGCCGTGCGTCACCCCCAGGACGGCTTCTCCGACTGGCAGTGCGCGAGTCGGTCCGGCACCTGCGGTCCCTGAGCCCTCAGAGGATGCGCAGGCCCTCGCCCAGTCTCCTCAGGCCCTCGCCGATCTCCTGTGGGGTCTGGGTCACGAAGCACAGGCGGAGGGTCGAGGGGTCGGGGGTGCCGGCGTAGAAGGGGGCTCCGGGCACGTAGGCGACATCGTGGCGTACCACCTGGGGCAGCAGGGCCGTCGTGTCGTACGGCTCCGGGAGCCGGGCCCACAGGAACATGCCGCCCTCGGGGCGGGACCACGTCGAGCCGGCGGGCAGCGCGTCAGCCAGGCCCGCGAGCATCGCGTCCCGCCGCTCGCGGTAGACCCCGGCGACCCGGGCGACGTGCGCGTCCAGGTCCCGCTCGGCCAAGTAGCGTGCCGCGGCGAGCTGGTTGACGGTCGGGGTGTGCAGGTCGGCCGCCTGCTTGGCGACCGCGCAGGCCCGGCGCAGCCCGGCGGGCGCCCGCAGCCAGCCCAGACGCAGGCCGGGAGCCATGACCTTGGAGAAGGAGCCCAGCAGCACGACCCGCTCGGCGGCCCCCTCGTGGGAGGCGATCCACGGCACCCGCTCACCCTCGAAGCGGAGTTCGCCGTACGGGTCGTCCTCGACGATCCACAGCCCGCACCGCTCCGCCACCTCGGCGATCGCGGCCCGGCGGCCGGCGGGCACGGTGCGGCCGGTCGGATTCTGGAACGTGGGGACGGTGTAGAGCAGCTTCGGGCGTTCGCGCAGGACCAGTTCCTCAAGCGCCACCGGGTCCAGGCCCTGCTCATCGCCGGGCACCGGCACGATCCGGGCACCGGCGAGGCCGAAGGCCTGAAGTGCCGCGAGATAGCAGGGACTTTCGACCAGGACCGTGTCGCCGGGCTCCAGCAGGGCCGCCGCGAGCAGGGACAGCGCCTGCTGGGAGCCCGTGGTGACGAGGACGTCGTCGGTGTCCGTGGGCAGCCCGCGCGCCGACATGCGGCCGGCCAACGCCGCCCGCAGCACCGGCTCCCCCTCGGTGGTGGAGTACTGCAGCGCCCGCCCGGCGTCCTCGGCAAGCACCGCCCGGAACGCCTCCGCGATCCCCTCGGCGTCGAACAGCTCCGGCGCCGGCAGCCCGCCCGCGAAGTTGATCACCTCGGGGCGGGCGGTCACGGCGAGGATGTCCCGTACCGGCGAACCGCCGACCGTCCGGGCCCGCGCGGCGAGCGGCGGAAGCGGGACAGGGACGGAGACGGGTGGGACGACGGTCATGGTGCGGCTCCCTCTGCCAAGGCTCGTGGCCGCAGCTTAGAAAGAAAGATGCCCTCTACACCCGGCATTCCGCGATCCGGACGCCCGGCCGGCTAGGGACGTCCGACTCAGGCCTTCCGGCCGCTCGCCCCGTACACGTTGATGTCGTCGTCCGTCACGTCGTTGATGTCGCGGTAGCGGATCTTCTCGATGTCGTCGAGGGAGTCGAAGTACGCCTCCTCCACGGCCGGCGGAGCGGGCGCCGGGCCCGGGTGCCAGTGGTGGACGGGGACGACACCCGGCTCGTCCAGGACGACCCCCGGGGTCTCGCCGAAGAACCGCTCGACCTCGGCCCTGGAGCGGAACACGAACGTGAACCCCCGCTCGGTGTAGGTGCGTTGGACCGCCCGCGCCGGCTCGGGGTGCATCTCGTCGGTGAGGTGGCTGAGCACCAGGTGACTGCCGGCCGGCAAGGCCTCCATCAGCTCGCGCACCAGCGGGTAGGCCTCCGCGTCCTCGACGAAGTGCAGGATCGCCACCAGCAGCAGCGCGACCGGCTCACCGAAGTCGAGGATCTTGGCGGCCTGTTCGAGGATCTCGTCCGGCCGGCGCAGGTCCGCGTCGACGTAGTCGGTACGGCCCTCGGGGCTGCTGGTGAGCAGGGCGCGGGCGTGCGCCAGGACCACCGGGTCGTTGTCGACGTACACGATCCGGGACTCGGGGGCGATGTCCTGGGCGATCTGGTGGACGTTCTCCGCGGTGGGCAGCCCGGTGCCGATGTCGAGGAACTGCCGGATGCCCTGCTCGCCCGCCAGCCGGGTCACCGCGCGGCGCATGAAGTCGCGGTTGTGCCGTACGTCGAGGTAGCCGCGCGGGTTGGCCGCGAGGGCGGCGGCGGCCGCGGCGCGGTCGACCGGGTAGTTGTCCTTGCCGCCGAGGAAGACGTCGTAGACCCGGGCGGGATGCGCCTTGGTGGTGTCGATACGTCCTCTGAGCAGCGCGGGGTCCTGACTCAACGCGTCACCGGGCACGGGCGTCTCCCTGAAGAGTAGGGGCGGTCGTCAACAAGCTAACTCCCGAGCGGAGTTGATGGTGCCCGACCGCACGACTCACGGCAACGGGTCGCGGGACGAGCCGGGTGAAGGCCCGGAAGACGTCCCACGACACCCCTGCGGGACGCAGCGTCCCCGCAGGTCAGAGGCGATCCCACGGGATCGCCGTCCCGAATCCCGCGCGAGGTGTGGCGCCGCATGGAGATCACCGCCCAGGCTGGACACCGCCGGCCCCGGCACCCCCAGCACCCCCACGGAAAGGCCCGCACCGCCATGTCCGCCCGAGCCCCCCGCATCCGCCGTCTGCTCGCCGCCACCGTCCTCACGCTCGTCGCGCTCACGGTGACGGGATGCAAGGACGGCACAGGGGTGCGCGACGAGGGCCCGGCGACCGGTCACGCGCAGCCGCTGCGGCATCCGGCCCCCGAGCACGCGAAGAGGCCGTCCGGTCGGGAACACCGACCGGACGGCCTCGGGGCGCGGTGATCAGCCCGCGTACGCGACAGGCGCTTCCTTCGGGTTCGGGCCGTACTGGTTCGGGCCCGGCTGGCTGTCGAGGCAGGTGAAGACCAGCAGCACGATGCCGCCGACGGCCGGGACAAGCCCGATCAGCAGCCACCAGCCGGAGCGGCCCGTGTCGTGCAGACGACGGACGCTGACGGCGAGGCTGGGCAGCAGGATGCCGAGGTAGAAGATGCCGAGGAGGACGAAGAGGGCCGGGGTCTTCGACGCGGCGGCGATGATGGCCAGAACCACGTAGATGATGCCGACGAACAGAGCGTACATCCAGTATTCCTTGCGGCGCGAGCGACCGCTGAACACGGCGTACTTCTTCAGTGCCTCGATGAACCAGCTCACTTGTGTCCCCCAGGGATCGACGTTCGGACCATCCGGAACGGATCAGGCCAGGCGCAGAAGGTAGGGACACTGACGAGAACTCGTCAATTCGGTGAGCGTACGCACCGGTTGAGCACTTTTCGGACAGATCCACTGCGGGTCGGTTCCAAAACCCGTACAGATCAGGGGAAAACGCGGGAAGGGGGACGCCAGTTCACGAATCCGAGTTGTTTCCGTTGCCGAACCGATCGCGTTCCGATGCCGGTCGGTGGCCGATTCGAGGCCTGACGTATCCCCATCCGTAGCCCGGATCAGCGCAACCTTTGCGCCACTTCGGTCGCCCAGTACGTGAGGATGTTCTGCGCGCCGGCCCGCTTGATGCCGGTGAGGGCCTCCAGGATGGCCCGCTCCCGGTCGATCCAGCCCTTCTCGGCGGCGGCCTCGATCATCGAGTACTCGCCGGAGATCTGGTACGCGGCCACCGGCACGTCCACGCAGTCCGCGACCCGCGCCAGGATGTCCAGGTAGGGCCCGGCGGGCTTGACCATCACCATGTCGGCGCCCTCCTGAAGGTCCAGCGCCAGCTCCCGCAGCGACTCCCGCGCGTTGGCGGGGTCCTGCTGGTACGTCTTGCGGTCGCCCCGCAGCGAGGAGCCGACGGCCTCGCGGAAGGGTCCGTAGAACGCGGAGGCGTACTTGGCGGTGTAGGCGAGGATCGCCACGTCCTCCCGCCCGATCTGGTCGAGCGCGTCCCGGACGACCCCGATCTGCCCGTCCATCATCCCGCTGGGGCCCACGACATGGGCACCGGCGTCCGCCTGGACCTGGGCCATCTCGGCGTACCGCTCGAGCGTCGCGTCGTTGTCCACGCGCCCCTGCTCGTCGAGCACCCCGCAGTGACCGTGGTCCGTCGTCTCGTCGAGGCACAGGTCGGACATGACGAGCAGGTCGTCACCGACCTCGGCCCGCACGTCCCGGATGGCGACCTGCAGAATTCCGTCGGGGTCGGTGCCCGGCGTGCCGACGGCGTCCTTCTTCGACTCCTCCGGCACCCCGAAGAGCATGATCCCCGAGATCCCGGCCTCCACGGCCTCGGCCGCCGCCTTCTTCAGACTGTCCCGGGTGTGCTGCACGACCCCGGGCATCGCCGCGATCGGCACGGGCTCGCTCACGCCCTCGCGCACGAACGCCGGGAGGATGAAGTCCGCCGGGTGCAGCCGCGTCTCGGCGACCATACGGCGCATGACGGGGGTGGTGCGCAGCCGCCGGGGACGCGTACCGGGAAAGGATCCGTACTTCGTCATACCACTACGCTACGCCCGGCCCAGGCGCCCCTTTGCCGACGGAACGTCGGCGCCACTACGCCCAGCCTGCGGGCAGTCGTGGCGCCCAGGGCCGGCACCCGGCCCACGGAGAGGCGGCACCCCGTCACGCCGGGCTGCGGACCCACCCCCACCAACCTCACGTCGTCGTCCGCCGCCGCCGCGCCCCCGGCCTGCGCTCACTCGGCCGAGTCACCGCGTCCCCGCTTTCCAGCGCCGCAGCCCGCCGCCGCAACCCGAAGTCGGCCAGCGCCTCCGCCAGCTTGTGCACGGACGGCTCGGGAGCCATCACGTCCACCCGCAGCCCGTGCTCCTCGGCGGTCTTCGCCGTGGCGGGCCCGATGCACGCGATGACGGTCACGTTGTGCGGCTTCCCGGCGATCCCCACCAGGTTCCGCACGGTCGAGGACGAGGTGAACAGAACGGCGTCGAAGCCACCGCCCTTGATCGCCTCCCGGGTCTCCGCCGGCGGCGGCGAGGCCCGCACGGTCCGGTAGGCCGTGACGTCGTCGACCTCCCAGCCCAGCTCGATGAGCCCGGCCACGAGGGTCTCCGTGGCGATGTCCGCCCGCGGCAGGAACACCCGGTCGATCGGGTCGAAGACCGGGTCGTACGGCGGCCAGTCCTCGAGCAGACCCGCGGCGGACTGCTCCCCCGACGGCACCAGGTCGGGCTTCACGCCGAAGGCGATGAGCGCCCTGGCGGTCTGCTCGCCCACCGCGGCGACCTTGATCCCCGCGAAGGCGCGCGCGTCGAGCCCGTACTCCTCGAACTTCTCCCGCACGGCCTTGACCGCGTTGACCGACGTGAAGGCGATCCACTCGTACCGGCCGGTGACGAGCCCCTTCACCGCCCGCTCCATCTGCTGGGGCGTGCGCGGCGGTTCGACGGCGATCGTCGGGACCTCGTGCGGCACGGCCCCGTAGGACCGCAGCTGGTCGGAGAGCGACGCCGCCTGCTCCTTCGTACGCGGCACGAGGACCTTCCAGCCGAACAGCGGCTTGTTCTCGAACCACGACAACTGGTCGCGCTGGGCGGCGGCGGAACGCTCGCCGACCACGACTATCACCGGCCGGCCGCCGTCCGGCGAGGGCAGCACCTTCGCCTGCTTCAGCGTCTGCGCGATGGTGCCCAGGGTCGCCGTCCAGGTCCGCTGCCGGGTGGTGGTACCGGCCACCGTCACGGTCATCGGGGTGTCGGGCTTGCGTCCGGCGGACACCAGTTCGCCGGCGGCCGCGCCCACGGAGTCCAGCGTCGTCGAGACGACCACCGTCCCGTCGGAGGCACCGACCTCGCTCCAGCACCGGTCGGAGGCGGTACGGGCGTCCACGAACCGCACGTCCGCGCCCTCGGCGTCGCGCAGCGGCACACCGGCGTACGCCGGCACGCCCACGGCCGCGGCGACACCCGGCACGACCTCGAAGGGCACACCGGCGCGGGCGCAGGCGAGCATCTCCTCGGCGGCGTAAGCGTCCAGGCCAGGGTCCCCGGACACCGCACGGACGACCCGCCTGCCGCCCCGTGCGGCCTCCATGACAAGATGTGCGGCATCCCGTACCGCGGGGACCCCAGCGGTTGTTGACGCACCGTCAACAACCGCAAGCTGAGGTGTGCCCGTGCCCGGAACGGGGTCCGACGAAGGACCCGCGTCCGTGTACACCTCGGCGACGCCGTGTCTGGCGTGCTGACGCACCACGTCGAGCACGTCGCCCTCGGCGACGAGGACGTCCGCGGTCGCGAGCGCCTCCACGGCGCGCAGAGTCAGCAGTCCCGGATCCCCGGGTCCGGCGCCCAGGAAGGTGACGTGCCCGTGATCGAGGCCGGTGGGAAGGGTGGTGGGGCTCACTGTGCTCGCTCCCCCATCAGACCGGCCGCGCCCTGGGCAAGCATCTCGGCAGCGAGTTCGCGACCGAGCGCCATTGCCTGGTCGTACGTCTCGGGCACGGGACCGGTGGTGGACAACTGCACCGTGCGCGAGCCGTCGGTCGTGCCGACTGTCCCGCGCAGGCGCATTTCCTTGACGATCTGCCCGTCGGCCAGAAGGTCGGCCAGCGCGCCCACCGGGGCGCTGCAGCCGGCCTCCAGGGCGGCGAGCAGTGACCGCTCCGCGGTGACGGCGGCCCGGGTGAACGGGTCGTCGAGCGCGCCGAGCGCGGCGATCAGGTCCGCGTTGTCCGCGGCGCACTCGATCGCCAGTGCCCCCTGGCCGGGGGCGGGCAGAACCGTGTCGACCGACAGGAAGTCGGTCACCTCGTCGATCCGGCCGATGCGGTTGAGTCCGGCGGCGGCCAGCACGACGGCGTCCAGTTCACCGTCCCGCACGTATCCGATGCGGGTGTCGACGTTCCCGCGTATCGGCACGGTCTGTATGTCGAGCCCGTGGCTGCGCGCGTACGAGTTCAACTGGGCCATCCGCCGCGGCGAGCCGGTCCCGATCCGCGCCCCGCGGGGCAGGTCGGTGAACTTCAGCGCGTCCCGGGCCACGATGACGTCCCTGGGGTCCTCGCGCTCCGGTACGGCGGCGAGCGTCAGCCCCTCGGGCTGCGCGGTGGGCAGGTCCTTGAGCGAATGAACCGCGAAGTCGACCTCACCCCTGAGCAGCGCGTCCCGCAGCGCGGTGACGAAGACGCCCGTGCCGCCGATCTGCGCGAGGTGCTCGCGCGAGGTGTCGCCGTAGGTGGTGATCTCGACGAGCTCGACGGGCCGGCCGGTCACCTGGCTCACGGCGTCCGCGACTTGCCCGGACTGGGCCATGGCGAGTCTGCTCCGCCTGGTCCCGAGCCTCAGTGCCTTGCTACTCATGCTGGCCCTCGGTTCTTGCTGTTCTCAGAGTCGTTGTCGGCCCGGGAGACGGCGGCCACCGTCTCCTGGTCGAGGTCGAACAGGGTGCGCAGGGCATCCGCGTACCCTGCGCCGCCCGGTTCAGCGGCGAGTTGCTTGACGCGCACGGTCGGCGCGTGGAGCAGCTTGTCCACGACGCGTTTGACGGTCTGCGTGATCTCGGCGCGGTGCTTGTCGTCGAGGCCGGGCAGCCGCCCCTCCAGCCGCGCGATCTCACCGGCCACCACGTCGGCGGCCATGGTCCGCAGGGCCACGACGGTGGGCGTGATGTGCGCGGCCCTGAGCGCCGCCCCGAAGGCGGCGACCTCGTCGGCCACGATCTGCCGCACCTGGTCGACGTCGGCGGCCATCGGCGCGTCCGCGGAGGCCTCGGCGAGGGACTCGATGTCGACCAGCCGTACCCCGGTCAGGCGGTGCGCGGCCGCGTCGACGTCCCGCGGCATGGCGAGGTCGAGCACGAAGAGCACGGGCGCGGGCCGCGGGGCCTCCACGACGGGCTCGGGCTTACGGCGCTCGGGGATGCGGCCGACGGTGGCGGCGAGGGCGGCGAGCGCGGCGATGGCCTCGGCCTCCTCGGCGGGGTCGAGCACGGTGGCCGGCCCGGCCCCCTGCGGCCCCGGCGCGTTGTCCACCCAGGCCGCGTGCTGCTCCAGCTCGGCGGCGGGCATGCCGGCGACGGCAGCCTCACCGAGCACGGAGAAACCGGGGGCGGCCTGCACGGCGGGGAGGTCGAGCGGACAGTTCTCGTCGGCGGCCGCGCCCGTCAGTCCACGGGCGTTCGTGCCGGCCGGGGCGGCTCCCGCCCCACGCAGAGGCGGCACCTCGGCGGCGGGTCGCTCGTGCGGCCCCAGGTCGGCGGCGACGTCGTACGCGCCGTCGGCGACGCGGCCCCGCAGCGCCTTGGCCACGACCTCCGCGGTCAGCACCAGCCCCGTGGCCCCCGTACAGGAGACGACGACGTCGGCACGTGTCAGCTCGCCCGGCACCGCGTCCATCGGTACCGCCCGGGCCAGCACGTCCGTGTCGTCGCCGTCGGCGAGTATCTGCGCGAGCCGCTCCGCCCGCTCCCCGGTCCGGTTGGCGACCACGACCTCGGCCACGCCGGCCCGCGCCAGCGTCGCCGCGGCCAGCGAGGACATCGAACCGGCCCCGATGACCAGAGCCTTCTTGCCCCGCGCCCACTCCAGGACGTCGGCGCCGAGGGCCAGCTGCTCCAGCCCGAAGGTGACCAGCGACTGCCCGGCCCGGTCGATCCCGGTCTCGGAGTGGGCCCGCTTGCCGACCCGCAGGGCCTGCTGGAAGAGGTCGTTCAGCAGCCGCCCGGCGGTGTGCAGGTCCTGCGCCTTGGCCAGCGAGTCCTTGATCTGCCCGAGGATCTGCCCCTCGCCGACGACCATGGAGTCGAGCCCGCAGGCCACGGAGAACAGGTGGTGAACCGCCCGGTCCTCGTAGTGGACGTACAGATAGGGCGTGAGCTCCTCCAGCCCCACCCCGCTGTGCTGGGCGAGCAGCGTGGACAGCTCGGCGACACCGGCGTGGAACTTGTCGACGTCGGCGTACAGCTCGATGCGGTTGCAGGTGGCGAGCACCGCGGCCTCGGTGGCCGGTTCGGCGGCGACCGTGTCCTGCAACAGCTTGACCTGGGCGTCCGCGTGCAGCGCAGCCCGCTCCAGGACGCTGACCGGCGCACTGCGGTGGCTCAGCCCGACGACGAGGAGACTCATGCCGGCATCACGGCGGGGACGTCCCCGTCGGGCCCCTGGTCGGCGGACTCCTTGCGGGCGGCGGCGGCCGGGTGCGCGCCGTCGGCGGACGCGCTCTCCTCACCGGCCTTGCGCTGCTCGTGGAAGGCGAGGATCTGCAGCTCGATCGACAGATCCACCTTGCGTACGTCGACGCCGTCCGGGACGGACAGCACGGTCGGCGCGAAGTTCAGGATGGAGGTGACGCCGGCGGCGACGAGCCGGTCACAGACCTGCTGGGCGGCACCGGCGGGGGTGGCGATCACACCGATGCTCACGCCGTTGTCCTCGATGATCTTCTCGAGGTCGTCGGTGTGCTGCACGGAGATGCCCGCGACCGGCTTGCCGGCCATGGCCGGGTCGGCGTCGATGAGGGCGGCCACCCGGAAGCCGCGGGAGGCGAACCCGCCGTAGTTGGCGAGGGCGGCGCCGAGGTTACCGATACCGACGATGACGACGGGCCAGTCCTGTGTGAGCCCCAGCTCGCGCGAGATCTGGTAGACGAGGTACTCGACGTCGTAGCCGACGCCCCTGGTGCCGTAGGACCCCAGGTAGGAGAAGTCCTTGCGCAGCTTGGCGGAGTTGACCCCCGCGGCGGCCGCGAGCTCCTCGGAGGAGACCGTGGGTACCGAGCGCTCCGACAGTGCGGTCAGCGCGCGGAGGTACAGCGGAAGCCTGGCGACGGTGGCCTCGGGAATCCCTCGGCTACGGGTCGCCGGTCGGTGAGTTCGGCCAGTTGCCACGGTGCTCCTGCGGGTAGAGCGGGGCTGCAGGCGGTCACACGTTCCTGGACCGCCCCGTCGAATGCAGGCTATGTCTTTGTGAACGCGTGCACAAAGATGGTGTCCGATTTGCCCGGCCAACGTGACCGGGGTCACGCGCCCCCCACGCCCCGGCGCGGAACCGGCGCACGGACACAGCCGTTCCTCATTTCTTGGGGGCAAGACCGCACACGCTCCTCTTCGGATCCCCGCCCCCGAGACCGGACGCCTTCGATCCTAAGCGAGCGCCTTGCGCAGCCGCGCCTCGTCGACGCGCCAGAAGGTGTGCTGCGCACCGTCGATCAGGACGACCGGAATCTGCTCCCAGTACTGGTCATGGAGTTGTGGATCGAGCGCGATGTCCTTCTCCTCCCACGGCACACCGAGCTCACCGCACACCTTCTCCACCACAACTTGTGCGTCATCACACAGATGACAGCCCTGCTTCCGGACCAGAGTGACCAGTCGCTCCTGCGGGTCCGGCGCCTTCCGCCGAAAAATGGGACTCATACGAGCCATTGTGGCCGCGCCGCACCGCTTGTTTAACGGCCGGGCCGCGCAGAGTTCACAACCTCCAAACCTCTCGACTCCGAAGTCACCGAACAAACTGGCTATGCTCACGGTCATGGCCGCTCTCGGATGGCTCACTCCCCGTAGGCGCTCCGCCACGGCGCGGAGCGTGTTGGCAGGCGAGGCCTCGGCTGAGGCCGCCCGCAAGTCGTCGCAGGACTCGGAGACCCCCGACCTCACCGTCGAGGAACCCCAGTTCCCGGTGCTGGGCGACGACAAGGCAGCCGCCTTCTTCGACCTGGACAACACCGTCATGCAGGGTGCCGCCCTCTTCCACTTCGGCCGCGGTCTGTACAAGCGCAAGTTCTTCGAGACCCGCGACCTCGCCAAGTTCGCCTGGCAGCAGGCGTGGTTCAGGCTGGCCGGCGTCGAGGACCCCGAACACATGCAGGAGGCCCGCGACTCGGCGCTGTCGATCGTCAAGGGCCACCGCGTCGCCGAACTGCAGTCCATCGGCGAGGAGATCTACGACGAGTACATGGCCGAGCGCATCTGGCCGGGCACCCGCGCCCTCGCGCAGGCCCACCTGGACGCGGGCCAGAAGGTCTGGCTGGTCACGGCCGCCCCGGTGGAGATCGCGCAGGTGATCGCCCGCCGGCTGGGCCTGACCGGCGCGCTCGGCACGGTCGCCGAGTCGGTCGACGGCGTCTACACGGGCAAGCTGGTCGGCGAACCCCTGCACGGCCCGGCGAAGGCGGAGGCGGTCCGCGCGCTGGCGGCGGCGGAGGGCCTGGACCTCTCCCGCTGCGCGGCCTACAGCGACAGCCACAACGACATCCCGATGCTGTCCCTGGTGGGCCACCCCTACGCCATCAACCCCGACACCAAGCTCCGCAAGCACGCCCGCAGTCTGGACTGGCGGCTGCGGGACTACCGCACGGGCCGCAAGGCCGCCAAGGTGGGCATCCCGGCGGCGGCGGGCGTGGGCGCGGTGGCCGGCGGCACCGCGGCGGCGATCGCCATCAGCCGACGGCGCCGCTGAGTCCACCCGCACCACTTCCGAAAGAGGGGCGTCGCATCCGCGACGCCCCTCTTTCGTTTTCCGGACCGTCCGCACAAACAAGCCAATCCGCAGGTCATACCCCCGCACGCCGCTGTCCAGTCACATTGGCTGCACACGGCCACAACACGCCCTGTTCCCACCCGTAAGCCGAACCTTTTCGATCAACAAACGGTCACTCTCTTGTACTTGATCGGGCGCCAATTGGTTACAGAAGCGACGTAATCGATGATTTGAGCAACTCGGTGTAGCAGCGCCTGTACGAAGCGTTATTCTCCTCAGACGCAATCCGGTACCCCTCCGTCGCTACGACGGGTGAACGGTCCCGTACTGCACGTGATGGAAGCTCTGCCTCTGGGAGTCCCGTGTACCCACACGTCGGGGTTGACGCCTCGGGCCTGGCTACGCTGCGCGCAACGGTCCACAACCTGTTGCGCGACTTCGTCCCCACCGCGTACGCCGTCCCCGCCCTCGCGGGCGCCGCCGCCGCGCCCGTCGGTCCGTGCTACGCACTGGCCGACGGCAGCGCCGCGGTCGGCAGACGAGGCCGGTCGGCCGCCGGCACCACCGCCCGCCGCCCCGCCGCGGACAGCGACAGCGCCCGGATGATGGACCTGGTCGAGCGCGCCCAGGCCGGCGAGGCCGACGCCTTCGGACGCCTCTACGACCAGTACAGCGACACCGTCTACCGGTACATCTATTACCGCGTGGGCGGGAAGGCCACCGCCGAGGACCTCACCAGCGAGACGTTCCTGCGCGCCCTGCGCCGCATCGGCACGTTCACCTGGCAGGGCCGCGACTTCGGCGCCTGGCTGGTCACGATCGCCCGCAACCTGGTCGCCGACCACTTCAAGTCGAGCCGCTTCCGGCTGGAGGTGACCACCGGCGAGATGCTCGACGCCAACGAGGTCGAGCGCTCCCCGGAGGACTCCGTCCTGGAGTCCCTCTCGAACGCCGCCCTGCTGGAGGCCGTGCGCCGACTCAACCCGCAGCAGCAGGAGTGCGTGACCCTGCGCTTCCTCCAGGGACTCTCGGTCGCCGAGACGGCCCGTGTGATGGGCAAGAACGAGGGCGCGATCAAGACCCTGCAGTACCGGGCCGTGCGGACCCTCGCCCGGCTCCTGCCGGACGACGCCCGCTGAGCCCCGACACGCTCCGCGACACCCAACTCACGTTCAGTGAAAGTCCGTTGACTTCCCGATCCGATCATCCGTCGTCCGTAACCCAAGTGCCGCGCCGCTCGTTGTGCGGGATGCAGGCTCCCTGTGGTCACTCCCTGGCCGACTCCGATCACTCGATCGTGTGCTTGTTGTCGGGGCGTGCAACCCTCAGGACCCCCTGGGGAGTCGACCGTCATGACGAGAGGAGGTGCCGCCAGTGATCGCGAACGTATCGGCGCACCGGCGGGCGAACGCCTTCGCCCAGGCCCTGGACGAGCAGCCCGACCGGGACACGGCGGCTCAGCAGTCCGATCCACCCCCACCGGCGGCGGCACGGACGGCGCATGCCGAGCTGCTGGCCCTGGTGGTCGACCTCGGCGAGCTGCCCAAGCCGGAGCTGGACCCCGAAGTCAAGGTCGTCCAGCGGGCCCAGCTGGTGGCCGCGTTCGAGGCCATGCTGCAGGAGGGCGCTGGTGGCGAGGCGGCAGATCCTTCGGTGCCCGAGCAGCGCTCGCATCGCTCCCGGGGCACGCACCGGGCGAGCGGGCTGGGCAAACTGCGCCCCCGGTCCAGACTGACCAAGGGGCTCGCCGCGGGCGGGCTCAGCGTCGGCGTCGCCGCGGGAGCCTTCGGCGGAGTCGCCGCGGCCAGCTCGGACGCCCTGCCCGGTGACTCGCTCTACGGCCTCAAGCGCGGCATCGAGGACTTCAAGCTCAACTACCTCACCGAGGGCGCCGACCAGCAGGGCCAGGCCTATCTCGACCTCGCCTCGACCCGGCTGAACGAGGCACGCAGGCTGATGGACCGCGGCCGCGGCGGCCACCTCGACCACGAGTCCGTCGGCGAGGTCCGTCGCGCCCTGTCCGGCATGCAGCACGACGCCTCCGAAGGCCACCGCCTGCTGCACGAGGCGTACGAGCGCGACCCGCATTCCCTCGACCCCATCCAGGCCCTCTCCGTCTTCTCCCGCTCGCACCGCGAGGTCTGGGGCGCACTGCGCGACAAGCTCCCGGTCCAGCTCGGCGACGTCAGCGACGAGGTGTCGTCGGTCTTCGACGCCATAGACGAAGAGGTCGCCCCGCTGCAGTCCCTGCTCCCCCAGTCGCCCGCCCAGGGCGGCGGCGAGGGCAGGCGCAACGGTTCGGGTACGGCGTCCACGGGCACCTCGGGCCCCGGCCGCGGCTCGACCTCGCCGGGCGCCGGGAAGGGCTCCGCCGACGGGAGCCACTCCAGCAGCCCCAGCGGCTCGGCCACCACCGGCAGCGACGGCCTGATCGGCGGCAACACCGGCGGTCTGCTCGACCCGCCCAACTCCAGCGGCACCGCGTCCCCGTCGGCGACCGGCTCTCCCAGCGCCAACCCGGACGTGACCATCCCACCCCTCCTCCCAGGCCTCCTACCGGGCCTCGGCATCGAGGGCGACAACAGCAACTCCTAGGCGGTACGGCGGTGGGGGCGCCCTTCTGGGGAAGGGCGCCCCCACCGCCGTACCGGAGCACTCAGAAGAACACCGACCGGCGCTGTACCAGCAGCTTGTAGAGGGTGTGCTGGATCTGTTCCCTGACCTGGTCGGTCAGGTTGAACATCAGCATCGGATCCTCGGCGGCCTCCGGCGGATAGCCGTCCGTCGGGATCGGCTCGCCGAACTGGATCGTCCACTTGGTGGGCAGCGGGATCGCGCCCAGCGGGCCCAGCCAGGGGAAGGTCGGCGTCAGCGGGAAGTACGGGAAGCCCAGCACACGGGCCAGCGTCTTCGCGTTGCCGATCATCGGGTAGATCTCCTCCGCGCCCACGATCGAGCACGGGATGATCGGGGCGCCCTGGCGCAGGGCCGTCGAGACGAACCCGCCGCGCCCGAAGCGCTGGAGCTTGTAGCGCTCGGAGAAGGGCTTGCCGACGCCCTTGAAGCCCTCCGGCATCACACCGACCAACTCTCCCTGGCCGAGGAGGCGTTCGGCGTCCTCCGCGCAGGCCAGGGTGTGACCGAGCTTGCGGGCCAGCTCGTTGACGACCGGCAGCATGAAGACCAGGTCGGCGGCGAGCAGGCGCAGGTGTCGGCCGGCGGGATGGTTGTCGTGGACGGCGACCTGGAGCATCAGGCCGTCCATCGGCAGCGTGCCCGAGTGGTTGGCGACGATCAGCGCGCCACCGTCCTTCGGGATGTTCTCGACGCCCTTCACCTCGACCCGGAAGTACTTCTCGTACACCGGCCGCAGCAGGGACATCAGGACCTGGTCGGTCAACTCCTCGTCGTACCCGAAGTCGTCGACCTCGTAGTCGCCGGTGAGCCGGCGGCGCAGGAAGGCCAGCCCGTGCGCGATGCGCCGCTCCAGGCCGCCCTCGTCCCGCGGCCTCTCGGGCTGCTGTTCCTCACGCGTCACGGGAACATCATCCTGCGCCGGAGCCCTGCCGGGCAGGGGCTGGACCTCTCCGACCTGCGCGGGTTCCGCGGTCTTGCGCCGGCTCCCCGCGCCCCGGCGGCGCGGGGGCCGCTGTACGGCGCTCCCGCGGGACCGGTCGTCGTCGAACGGAATGACCTTGGCGTCCGCCATCGTTGATGCGCTCCTCAGTTGGCGCTTTGCGTCGGGGGGTGGCCACCGCCCGGGAGGGGCAGTGCGGCGATCCGGTCGACGGCCCCCGCGAGGGCCTCCGGCGGCAGGAGTCCGGGTCCGTGGCTGCGGGCGAAGTCGGCGAAGGTCTCCGCCGTCGTGTACTTCGGCCGGAACCCCAGCGTCTCCCGCATCTGGTCCGTGGCCACGACCCTGCCGTGCGTCAGCAGCCGGATCTGCTCGGGCGAGAAGTCGGTCACTCCCAGGGTACGCACCAGCGAGCCGGCCCAGGTGACGGCCGGCAGCAGCAGGGGCACGGTGGGCTTGCCGAGCCGCCGCGAGCACTGCGACAGCAGCAGGACGCCGTCGCCGGCGATGTTGAAAGTGCCGCTGTTGAGCGTGCCCCGCTCCGGCTCGTGCGAGGCGATGCGGAGCACCTCCATCACGTCGTCCTCGTGCACGAACTGCAGCCGCGGGTCGTAGCCGAACACGGTCGGCAGCACCGGCAGCGCGAAGTACGAGGCGAGCGGGGTGTCGGCGGCCGGGCCGAGGATGTTGGCGAAGCGCAGCACGCAGACGGCCACGTCGGGCCGCCGGCGGGCGAAGCCCCGGACGTATCCCTCGACCTCGACCGTGTCCTTCGCGAACCCGCCGGAGGGCAGGGACTTGGGCGGGGTCGTCTCGGTGAAGACGGCGGGGTCGCGGGGCGCGGAGCCGTACACGTTCGTACTGGACTTCACCACCAGCCGTTTGACCGTCGGCGACTTCTGGCAGGCACCGAGCAGCTGCATGGTGCCGATGACGTTGGTCTCCTTGACCGTGGCCCGACTGCCGCTGCCCAGCGCCATGGCCGTCACATCCAGGTGTACGACCGTGTCGGCGCCCGTCTCGGCGAGCACCCGCGCGATGGTGGGCTGCCGGATGTCGGCCTGGATGAAGTCGGCGCCCCCGAGATGGTGCTCGGGGGGGACGGCGTCCACGGCGACGACCCGGTCCACCCGCGGGTCACGCTGGATCCGTCGGACGAACCGACCCCCCAGCCTGCGGGCCACTCCGGTCACGAGCACGACCTTGCCCAAGATCAGCGCCTTCCTTCCAGCACATCCGGTAGTCGTAGCCTGCCGCGTTCCCCGTGTGCGGCCAACTTAGCGGGTCGGTGTTGCGCTGTGATGACCGCCCAATGCATGAAGTAACCACATCCACAGCACATACGACCGGACCCGGCCATGTGAACGTCCGTGAACCGAGAACGCATGTGGCCCCCCACCGGATGCGGTGGGGGGCCACATGAACACGCTGCTTGTCGCCGCGTCGCCTTACTTCTTGTTGCGACGCTGAACGCGCGTGCGCTTGAGCAGCTTGCGGTGCTTCTTCTTGGCCATCCGCTTGCGCCGCTTCTTGATAACAGAGCCCACGACTACCCTCGCTCACTTCTCATCACTCGGTGTTTGGGCGCCATGGGCCCACACGACCTACGAGGGGCTAGCCTACCCGCCCGAGCGCTGAGGTCGTAATCGAGGTGCCATCGAGGGGTCCGGGGAGATCCCTGAGTGCCCTGAGGATCCCCCTCGAACCCGTCGTCGTCAGGCGGTTTCCACCCCCACGTAGCTCTCGCGGAGGTACTCGTGAACCGCGTTCTCGGGGACGCGGAAGGACCGCCCCACCCTGATCGCGGGCAGATGACCGCTGTGCACCAAGCGGTACACGGTCATCTTCGACACTCGCATCACCGAGGCGACTTCCGCCACGGTAAGGAACTGAACCTCGCTCAGAGGCCTCTGCTCAGCAGCCATGACACACCTGAACCTTCCGCACTCGACGGCCACCGGCTTCCCCTTCCGGTGACTCTTCGTCGCTGCGTGCTCACTCCCCAATGTAGGGGCGGGTGATGCGAGTGGGGAAGAGGTGCACCCATCGGCGGCCTACTGTGACAGACACGCTCGATTGAGTACGTAGCGGGTAAGCGGCCGGTAGTAATCAGACCGCACAGCGTCATCAAGTGGAACGACGACGGACACGACCCCCTCAGCCTCCCCCACAAAGAGCGCGGGGTCATCCGTATCTGCCAGACCAATGGCCTCAAACCCCAGCTGACCTGCCCCGCAGACCCAGCCGTGGTCGCCGATGACGAGCTCGGGCAGCGGCCCGCCGACCTCGGCGGCCGCGGCCAGGGCGAGGCGAACCGGCAGCGGTGAATGCGTGTGTGCGCCGGTCGCACAACCGGGGCGGGGCGTCCCGGGTTCGCGGACGAACGCGACTCGCCGTACGTACTCAAGGTTGTACGTGCGTAGACCGAACCGGGTCGTTATGTCGACACGGCGACCATGCGCCGGTGTGAGGACGATACATCCCGCCGCCGACAGCGCGTCCGCCAAGGCGGCGTAGAACCCGAGCAGCCGGTGCGGGTGTCCGGTGCCGAGGAGCACAGGTGCCCTGCGCTGGGCCGCAGCCGCCAGACGCTCCGCGAACGCCTCCAGACCAGTCAGTGTCAGCTCAGGATCGATCAGATCATGGCCTGAGACATGATGCGGATCGGCCGAAACACCGCACTTCTGCGCCATCAACTCAATCACATCACGCTGTCTCCATGTCCATTCGGGATCGAGCCCGATCAGCACCCGGGGGTCGCGTGCCGCGAAGAGCCGGTAGCTCCGCAGACTCTCCTCGCGCGAGGTGGCCACCGGTCCGGCGAGGCGGGCAGCCAGCAGATGAGCGCGCAGGACTCCGGTGCTCAACACGCTTGCGATGGTGGCGGACCGGCCCGCCCGCGGCCACCCGAACAGGGAAACACCCCACAGTCGGCGTAATGGCCCTCACGACAGGGCCTAGGCCAGCAGGCCCCGCAGCGGGAACACCGCCCGCCGGGTCGCGAGCACCGCCTGGTCGAGCCGGTCCGCGGGGTCGTATCCCGCTTCCCACTCGGCCCAGGACACCGGCCACCGCCCGTCCGTCATCCGCCCCGGCGCCAACTGCCGGGTCCGCGCGAAGACTTCCTGCCGCCAGCTCTCGGGGATCACCGTCTCCGGCGCGATCTCACGCCCCGCCGCGATCCCCACCAGGTGCGTCCAGGACCGCGGCACGACCTCGACCACCGCGTATCCGCCGCCGCCCAGCGCGACCCACCTGCCGTCGGCGTACCGGTGCGCCAGGTCGTGACAGGCGACCTGCACCGCCCGCTGCGCGTCCAGCGACACGGCGAGGTGCGCCAGCGGATCCTCGAAGTGCGTGTCGGCCCCGTGCTGCGTCACCAGCACCTGCGGCCGGAAGTCCGCGATCAGCTCCGGCACCACGGCGTGGAACGCCCGCAGCCACCCCGCGTCCCCGGTCCCGGCCGGCAGCGCCACGTTCACCGCCGACCCCTCCGCCGAGTCGGCCCCCGTCTCCTCCGGCCACCCGGTCTGCGGGAACAGCGTCCGCGGATGCTCGTGCAAGGAGATCGTCAGAACCCGCGGGTCCTCCCAGAAGGCCGCCTGCACACCGTCCCCGTGATGCACGTCCACGTCGACGTACGCGACCCGCTCGGCGCCCAGCTCCAGCAGCCGCGCGATCGCGAGCGAGGCGTCGTTGTAGATGCAGAACCCGGAGGCACCGCCCGGCATCGCGTGGTGCAGCCCGCCGGTGAAGTTCACGGCGTGCAGCGCCTCCCCGCGCCACACCGCCTCGGCCGCCCCCACCGACTGCCCGGCGATCGTCGCGGACACCTCGTGCATGCCGGCGAAGGCGGGATCGTCCATGGTCCCGATCCCGTACGCCCCGTCCGCCGCGCCGGGGTCCGCCGAGGCCGCCTTCACAGCGTCGATGTAGTCCTCCCGGTGGACGAGCCGCAGCGTCGACTCCCCGGCGGGCTTCGCCGTCACCACCTCGACGTCCTTGTCCAGCCCGAAGGCATCGACGAGACGCCTGGTCAGGGCGAGCCGGACCGGATCCATCGGATGGTCCGGACCGAAGTCATAGCCCGTTACTGCCTCGTCCCACATCAGCTGTGCGCGGCCGCTCATGCTCGCCACCGTATCGGTCCGGCGGAGGTGCGAACGAGCGGGCGTACACGAGGGTCACCAGCACCAACACCATCGGTACGAGCATCGCCCCGCGGTAGCTCCACGCGTCGCCCAGCGCCCCCACCAACGGCGAGCCGACCAGGAACCCGACGTAGTTGAAGACGTTGAGCCGCGCCACCGCCGCGTCCGAGGCCCCCGGGAACAGCCGCCCGGCCGCCGCGAACGTCTGCGGCACCAGCACGCACAGTCCGAGCCCCACCAGCGTGAACCCGAGCATCCCGAGCCACGCACCCGGCGCCACGGCCACCACGGCGAACCCCGCGGCCGCCACCACCGCCCCCAGCCGCACCACCGCGACGGCCCCGAACCGCCGCACCCCCGCGTCCCCCAGCGCCCGGCCCAGCAGCGTGGTCACCATGTAGACGTTGTAGGGCACGGTCGACAGCTGCTCCGAGCTCCCGAGCACGTCTTTCAGGTACTTCGCGCTCCAGTTGGAGACGGTCGAGTCCCCGATGTACGCGAAGGTCATCACCAGGCACAGCGGCAGCAGCAGCTTGAAGACCAGGGACTGCGTCTCGCCGCCCTCCACGGCCACCGCATCGGAACCGGCACCCGCGTCGACGTACCACCGGCTCCCCACCAGCACGGCGGGCAGCAGCACCACGACGACCGGCAGATACGACACCCACAGCGCGAGATGCCAGTGCGCCCCCACCCAGGCCAGCGAGGCCCCCACGATCCCGCCCAGGCTGAACGCGGCGTGGAAACTGAGCATGATGCTGCGCCCGTACGACCGTTGCAGGCTCACCCCGAGCATGTTCATCGAGGCGTCCAGCCCGCCCACGGCCAGCCCGAAGGCCGCCAGCGCGATCCCCAGCTCGGCCAGCCGGTCTCCCGACCCGACGCCGATCAGCGCCAGCATCACCACCGGCTGCAGCCACCGCAGCAGCAGACTGGGCCGTATTCGCTTCACCAGCTGCTCGGTCGTCACGCTTCCGACGCCGGCCAGGATGGGCACGGCGGCCAGGAAGGCGGGCAGCAGCGCGTCGGAGACGCCGTACCGGTCCTGAATGGCCGGGATACGGGTCACCAGAAGGGCGAAGGTGGCGCCCTGCACGAAGAAGCTGAACGCCAAAGAGGCCCTGCCGCGCCGCAGCACATCTGTCATGGCGGCGAGCGTAGGGCCCCTGGCTACCTGTGGGTAGATCCAGCCAAAGATGAATTTTCCTCAGCTTTATCGGTCGGGCCGTCAGGCGGCGATCGCGATCTCGCCCCGGACCGTCTCCGCGGTCGCGTTCACCTCGGCGGTGAGCATCCGCGCCATGGGCTCGGCAGCGGCCTTGCGGCTGACGAAGAGTGCCAGGGTGATCGCACCGGCGAGGATGACCGATCCGAGCCAGACCATGGTGTCGACGGGCACGGTGTAGGCCCCCACGATCCGCGCCGCGCACTCCGCGAGCAGCGCCACACCCCACACCGCGGAGAAGACCCCCTCCAGCCGCCGGAACGCGGCCGACCCGACCGCCAGCCGCTCCCAGGCGGCCTCCCTCGCCGCGTCACCCCGCGTCAGGAAGGGCTTGAACGCCTCCGTCATCATCGGCCGGCCCATCACCACGGACACCAGAACGGCGATCCCGATCACGCTGCTGACCCCGCTGTCCTTGGCGAGCATCAGCCGCGGATCGCCCGAGAGGAAACTCAGCGCCAACGACACCGCGTTGACCACGAGGATGAGCCCGGCGAGCGAGTTCGCCTTCCGCTCCTTCAAGGCGCTCCACACGGTCCGCACGGCCGGCACCACGCTGCTCAGTGCCAGGGCGGTGAAGGTGCCGGCCCCGAAGGCCTCCTTGAAGAGGTAGTAGGACCCGACGGGCACCGCCACGTCCATGATCAGCGGCCGGAAGGAGTTCTGCTTGCTCGTCTTCGTCGTCATGCGTTCAGCTTCGCGGACGGCACCCGCACGGCAGTAGAAACGATCGTCCGGGGCTCGGCATGACATTTGTCAGCCGAGCAGACCTGCCAACTCACACATGTCGTCGAAGAGTTGGGTGGCCTGGGCGAGCTTGCCGACCGGCGTCATCGCGGTGAACCCGTACACGTCCATGCCGGCCGCGACGGCCGCCCGCACACCCAGGGGACTGTCCTCCACGACCACGCACCGCTCGGGTGCGACGCCCATCCGCTCGGCGGCGTACAGAAAGAGATCCGGCGCCGGCTTCCCCCGCCCCACGTCCTCGGAGCTGAAGATCCGCTCCTCCCCGAACCACCGGTCCAGCCCGGTCGTCCGGTGCCCCACCCGGATCCGCGCATGACTCCCGGACGAGGCCACGCAGTACGGCACTCCGTCCGCCGTGAGTTTCTCCAGCACCTCGCCCACGCCCGCCACGGGCTTCAACTCCCGCTCGAAGGCGGCGAAGACGCGGGCATGGAACACGTCGTCGAAGTCCCCGGGCAGCACCTGCCCCGTCCGCTCCAGGACCAGCTCGTGAACCCGGTGCATGGCCGACCCCATGTAGTCCCGTATGGAGTCCTCGTACGACGTCGGGTGCCCCAGCTCGGTCAGGTAGGCGGCCAGGAGCCGGTTGGAAATCGGCTCACTGTCGACGAGCACGCCGTCGTTGTCGAAGATGACGAGGTCATAGCGCATGGAGCCACTGTAAACGCAAAAAACCCCGCACCTGAAAGGTGCGGGGTTTTCCCAAAATTTGTTCGGCGGCGTCCTACTCTCCCACAGGGTCCCCCCTGCAGTACCATCGGCGCTGTAAGGCTTAGCTTCCGGGTTCGGAATGTAACCGGGCGTTTCCCTCACGCTATAACCACCGAAACACTATGAAGTTAGACCGGAAAAAACACGGTCGTTGCCTCAGAACTAACACAGTGGACGCGAGCAACTGAGGACAAGCCCTCGGCCTATTAGTACCGGTCACCTCCACACGTTACCGTGCTTCCAGATCCGGCCTATCAACCCAGTCGTCTACTGGGAGCCTTACCCCATCAAGTGGGTGGGAGTCCTCATCTCGAAGCAGGCTTCCCGCTTAGATGCTTTCAGCGGTTATCCCTCCCGAACGTAGCCAACCAGCCATGCCCTTGGCAGAACAACTGGCACACCAGAGGTTCGTCCGTCCCGGTCCTCTCGTACTAGGGACAGCCCTTCTCAAGACTCCTACGCGCACAGCGGATAGGGACCGAACTGTCTCACGACGTTCTAAACCCAGCTCGCGTACCGCTTTAATGGGCGAACAGCCCAACCCTTGGGACCGACTCCAGCCCCAGGATGCGACGAGCCGACATCGAGGTGCCAAACCATCCCGTCGATATGGACTCTTGGGGAAGATCAGCCTGTTATCCCCGGGGTACCTTTTATCCGTTGAGCGACGGCGCTTCCACAAGCCACCGCCGGATCACTAGTCCCGACTTTCGTCCCTGCTCGACCCGTCGGTCTCACAGTCAAGCTCCCTTGTGCACTTACACTCAACACCTGATTGCCAACCAGGCTGAGGGAACCTTTGGGCGCCTCCGTTACTCTTTAGGAGGCAACCGCCCCAGTTAAACTACCCATCAGACACTGTCCCTGATCCGGATCACGGACCCAGGTTAGACATCCAGCACGACCAGACTGGTATTTCAACGACGACTCCCCCTGAACTGGCGTCCAGAGTTCACAGTCTCCCAGCTATCCTACACAAGCCGAACCGAACACCAATATCAAACTGTAGTAAAGGTCCCGGGGTCTTTCCGTCCTGCTGCGCGAAACGAGCATCTTTACTCGTAGTGCAATTTCACCGGGCCTATGGTTGAGACAGTCGAGAAGTCGTTACGCCATTCGTGCAGGTCGGAACTTACCCGACAAGGAATTTCGCTACCTTAGGATGGTTATAGTTACCACCGCCGTTTACTGGCGCTTAAGTTCTCAGCTTCGCCACACCGAAATGTGACTAACCGGTCCCCTTAACGTTCCAGCACCGGGCAGGCGTCAGTCCGTATACATCGCCTTACGGCTTCGCACGGACCTGTGTTTTTAGTAAACAGTCGCTTCTCGCTGGTCTCTGCGGCCACCCCCAGCTCGAGGAGCAAGTCCTCTCACCAAGCGTGGCCCCCCTTCTCCCGAAGTTACGGGGGCATTTTGCCGAGTTCCTTAACCATAGTTCACCCGAACGCCTCGGTATTCTCTACCTGACCACCTGAGTCGGTTTAGGGTACGGGCCGCCATGAAACTCGCTAGAGGCTTTTCTCGACAGCATAGGATCATCCACTTCACCACAATCGGCTCGGCATCAGGTCTCAGACACATGAGCGGCGGATTTGCCTACCACTCGTCCTACACCCTTACCCCGGGACAACCACCGCCCGGGATGGACTACCTTCCTGCGTCACCCCATCACTCACCTACTAACCGCTTGGTTCGGCGGCTCCACCACTCCCCTTTGCCCGAAGGCTCCGGGGCGGCTTCACGGCCTTAGCATCACGATGCTCGATGTTTGACGCTTCACAGCGGGTACCGGAATATCAACCGGTTATCCATCGACTACGCCTGTCGGCCTCGCCTTAGGTCCCGACTTACCCTGGGCAGATCAGCTTGACCCAGGAACCCTTAGTCAATCGGCGCACACGTTTCCCACGTGTGAATCGCTACTCATGCCTGCATTCTCACTCGTCAACCGTCCACAACTCGCTTACGCGGCTGCTTCACCCGGCAGACGACGCTCCCCTACCCATCACAGCGGGCGTTGGCCCTCATGCTGCAATGACACGACTTCGGCGGTACGCTTGAGCCCCGCTACATTGTCGGCGCGGAATCACTAGACCAGTGAGCTATTACGCACTCTTTCAAGGGTGGCTGCTTCTAAGCCAACCTCCTGGTTGTCTCTGCGACTCCACATCCTTTCCCACTTAGCGTACGCTTAGGGGCCTTAGTCGATGCTCTGGGCTGTTTCCCTCTCGACCATGGAGCTTATCCCCCACAGTCTCACTGCCGCGCTCTCACTTACCGGCATTCGGAGTTTGGCTAAGGTCAGTAACCCGGTAGGGCCCATCGCCTATCCAGTGCTCTACCTCCGGCAAGAAACACACGACGCTGCACCTAAATGCATTTCGGGGAGAACCAGCTATCACGGAGTTTGATTGGCCTTTCACCCCTAACCACAGGTCATCCCCCAGGTTTTCAACCCTGGTGGGTTCGGTCCTCCACGAAGTCTTACCTCCGCTTCAACCTGCCCATGGCTAGATCACTCCGCTTCGGGTCTTGAGCGTGCTACTAAAATCGCCCTGTTCGGACTCGCTTTCGCTACGGCTTCCCCACCCGGGTTAACCTCGCAACACACCGCAAACTCGCAGGCTCATTCTTCAAAAGGCACGCAGTCACGAGAATGAAGACAAGTCTTCATTCCGACGCTCCCACGGCTTGTAGGCACACGGTTTCAGGTACTATTTCACTCCGCTCCCGCGGTACTTTTCACCATTCCCTCACGGTACTATCCGCTATCGGTCACCAGGGAATATTTAGGCTTAGCGGGTGGTCCCGCCAGATTCACACGGGATTTCTCGGGCCCCGTGCTACTTGGGTGTCTCTCAAACGAGCCGCTGACGTTTCGACTACGGGGGTCTTACCCTCTACGCCGGACCTTTCGCATGTCCTTCGCCTACATCAACGGTTTCTGACTCGTCCTGTTGCCGGCAGACAACAGAAGAGAGATCCCACAACCCCGCATGCGCAACCCCTGCCGGGTCTCACACGCATACGGTTTGGCCTCATCCGGTTTCGCTCGCCACTACTCCCGGAATCACGGTTGTTTTCTCTTCCTGCGGGTACTGAGATGTTTCACTTCCCCGCGTTCCCTCCACTTGCCCTATGTGTTCAGGCAAGGGTGACAGCCCATGACGACTGCCGGGTTTCCCCATTCGGACACCCCCGGATCAAAGCCTGGTTGACGACTCCCCGGGGCCTATCGTGGCCTCCCACGTCCTTCATCGGTTCCTGGTGCCAAGGCATCCACCGTGCGCCCTTAAAAACTTGGCCACAGATGCTCGCGTCCACTGTGCAGTTCTCAAACAACGACCAGCCACCCATCACCCTGCTCCGAAGAACAAGTTCACTGGGGCCGGCGACTGAGGAAAACCATTCCCTCAGACACCCAACAGCGTGCCCGGCCGGCAACCGTCCGGAGATCATGCGTTCCACGCTCTTGCGAGCAGTACTAGCAGCCTCCGACCCAGAAACCCGGCCGAGTAGTCAACGTTCCACCCATGAGCAACCAGTGCGGGACGTTCGCCCGCATGCTGGCCTCTGACCGAGCGAGCTCGGTAAGAAGTGCTCCTTAGAAAGGAGGTGATCCAGCCGCACCTTCCGGTACGGCTACCTTGTTACGACTTCGTCCCAATCGCCAGTCCCACCTTCGACAGCTCCCTCCCACAAGGGGTTGGGCCACCGGCTTCGGGTGTTACCGACTTTCGTGACGTGACGGGCGGTGTGTACAAGGCCCGGGAACGTATTCACCGCAGCAATGCTGATCTGCGATTACTAGCGACTCCGACTTCATGGGGTCGAGTTGCAGACCCCAATCCGAACTGAGACCGGCTTTTTGAGATTCGCTCCACCTCACGGTATCGCAGCTCATTGTACCGGCCATTGTAGCACGTGTGCAGCCCAAGACATAAGGGGCATGATGACTTGACGTCGTCCCCACCTTCCTCCGAGTTGACCCCGGCGGTCTCCTGTGAGTCCCCATCACCCCGAAGGGCATGCTGGCAACACAGAACAAGGGTTGCGCTCGTTGCGGGACTTAACCCAACATCTCACGACACGAGCTGACGACAGCCATGCACCACCTGTACACCGACCACAAGGGGGGCACTATCTCTAATGCTTTCCGGTGTATGTCAAGCCTTGGTAAGGTTCTTCGCGTTGCGTCGAATTAAGCCACATGCTCCGCCGCTTGTGCGGGCCCCCGTCAATTCCTTTGAGTTTTAGCCTTGCGGCCGTACTCCCCAGGCGGGGAACTTAATGCGTTAGCTGCGGCACCGACGACGTGGAATGTCGCCAACACCTAGTTCCCACCGTTTACGGCGTGGACTACCAGGGTATCTAATCCTGTTCGCTCCCCACGCTTTCGCTCCTCAGCGTCAGTAATGGCCCAGAGATCCGCCTTCGCCACCGGTGTTCCTCCTGATATCTGCGCATTTCACCGCTACACCAGGAATTCCGATCTCCCCTACCACACTCTAGCTAGCCCGTATCGACTGCAGACCCGAGGTTAAGCCTCGGGCTTTCACAATCGACGTGACAAGCCGCCTACGAGCTCTTTACGCCCAATAATTCCGGACAACGCTTGCGCCCTACGTATTACCGCGGCTGCTGGCACGTAGTTAGCCGGCGCTTCTTCTGCAGGTACCGTCACTTTCGCTTCTTCCCTGCTGAAAGAGGTTTACAACCCGAAGGCCGTCATCCCTCACGCGGCGTCGCTGCATCAGGCTTTCGCCCATTGTGCAATATTCCCCACTGCTGCCTCCCGTAGGAGTCTGGGCCGTGTCTCAGTCCCAGTGTGGCCGGTCGCCCTCTCAGGCCGGCTACCCGTCGTCGCCTTGGTGAGCCATTACCTCACCAACAAGCTGATAGGCCGCGGGCTCATCCTTCACCGCCGGAGCTTTTAACCCTCACAGATGCCTGCGAGAGTGTTATCCGGTATTAGACCCCGTTTCCAGGGCTTGTCCCAGAGTGAAGGGCAGATTGCCCACGTGTTACTCACCCGTTCGCCACTAATCCCCACCGAAGTGGTTCATCGTTCGACTTGCATGTGTTAAGCACGCCGCCAGCGTTCGTCCTGAGCCAGGATCAAACTCTCCGTGAATGTTTTCCCGTAATCGGGATGAACACCACGAGAGCGGAACAGTCAGGCGGAATGAGCCCGACCGTTCACAGCGTCCTCGCTGTGTTTTCTTCAAAGGAACCTCGCCACCAGGAAATCCCGGTGTCGGGGTATCAACATATCTGGCGTTGACTTTTGGCACGCTGTTGAGTTCTCAAGGAACGGTCGCTTCCTTCGTACTCACCCTCTCGGGCTTTCCTCCGGGCGCTTCCCTTCGGTCTTGCGTTTCCGACTCTATCAGATCCTTTCGGCGTCTGATTCCCAGTCAGAGGGGTTTGTCTTCCCGGCTGTTGGGCCGTTCCGACGAGTGAGACTTTAGCGGATTCCCGGCCCCCGCGCTAATCGGCGGCCTGCGTCCTTCGAACGCGGATTCCTCATTTCGCGAATACACATGCCAATAAAGCGACGGCAGCCTGATCGACAGCAGTCGAGTAGTGGTTGGTACCTGCGGAATGGCTGTCCGGGGACCGACCGGAGTCGGCTCTCACGTCGGACAACTCGAAGAACCCTACGGACCCGCCCGGGGCGTGTCAACTTGCGGACAGACGGCATCCCGGAGGCGTACGCTCGTTGCCATGACTACGCGTACGTGCACCCAGCAGTGGTGGGCCGCCTGACGGCGGCCGTACTCACGTATGCACAACGGCCGCCGCTTCGGCGGCCGTTCTTGTTTCTCCCTCCAGGGCTCCGGAGGGCCGGCCGCAGCAGCGGCGGCCCGACCGGAGAAGGAGTGGAGAGATGGCACGGGTCTTCAGCGGGATCCAACCGACCGGGCACCTGACCCTGGGGAACTACCTGGGGGCCATGCGGCGGTGGGCCGAGGTCGATCAGCATCAGGCCGACGCGCTGTTCTGTGTGGTCGATCTGCACGCGCTGACCATGGACCACGATCCGGCGCGGGTGCGCAGGCTCAGTCGGCAGGCCGCGACGCTGCTGCTGGCGTCGGGGCTGGATCCCGAGCTGTGCACGCTCTTCGTACAGAGTCATGTGGACGAGCACGCGCGGCTGTCGTACGTGCTGGAGTGCGTGGCGAGCGACGGTGAGATGCGGCGGATGATCCAGTACAAGGAGAAGGCCGCGAAGGAGGCCGCCCGGGGCAGAAGCGTGCGGGTGTCGCTCCTGACGTATCCGGTGCTGATGGCGGCGGACATCCTCGCGTACGGGACGGACGACGTGCCGGTGGGTGAGGACCAGGCGCAGCACGTGGAGCTGGCGCGGGATCTGGCGGTGCGGTTCAACCAGCGCTACGGACACACGTTCACGGTGCCGCGGGCGACGCTGCCGGCGGTGGCGGCGCGGGTGATGAACCTGCAGGAGCCGACGCGGAAGATGGGGAAGTCGGACGAGTCGGGGCTGGGGGTCGTCTACCTGCTCGACGAGCCGGACGTCGTACGCAAGAAGGTCATGCGGGCCGTGACCGACAGTGGGCGGGAGGTCGTCTACGACCGGGAGGAGCGGCCGGGGCTCGCGAACCTGCTGGAGATCCTCGCCGCTTGCACGGGCCGGGACCCGGAGGCCCTGAGCGATGCGTACGAGTCGTACGGCGCCTTGAAGAAGGACACCGCGGAGGCCGTCGTCGAGGTGCTGCGGCCCGTGCAGGACAGGCATCGTGAGCTGTGCGCCGATCCCGGGTACCTGGAGGGGGTGCTGCGGGCCGGTGCCGGACGGGCTCGGGCGATGGCCCGGCCGACCGTGGATGCCGCCTATCGCGCGATCGGGTTGCTGCCCGCCGTCCCCGAGGCGGGTGCGGAGGCGGATGCCGGTGGGGTGCTGAACGCGGTGCGGTAGGCACGCGGGCTGGTGGCGAGGCGCGACGCGAAGTGCTGGCGCATCGTGACCTCGCTGCCGAAGCCGGCGCGGCGGGCGACCTCGGGCATGGGCAGGTCGGTTTGTTCGAGGAGTTTCTGGGCGGCGGCGATGCGCTGGTCGAGGAGCCAGCGCAGCGGGGTCGTCCCCGTCTCCGCGGTGAAGTGGCGGGCGAAGCTGCGGGGGGACATGCCCGCGTGGGCGGCCAGGTCGGCGACCGTGAGCGGTTCGTGGAGGTGGCGCAGGGCGTGTTCGCGTACGGCGGCGAGGGTGTCGGCGTCGCGGTCGACGCGGGGTGTGGGGTGCTCGATGAACTGCGCCTGGGTTCCGGTGCGGAAGGGGGCGGTGACCATCGAGCGGGCGATGGTGGCCGCCGCTTCGGCGCCGTGGGAGCGGCGGACGAGGTGCAGGCAGAGGTCGATGCCGGCCGCGGTGCCTGCGGCGGTCCAGATGTTGTCGTCCTCGATGAAGAGGGCGTCGGGGACGACGGTCACGTGGGGGTGGTGGGCGTGCAGCAGGTCGACGAGGTTCCAGTGGGTGATGGCGCGGCGGCCGTCGAGGAGTCCCGCCTGGGCGAGGGTGAAGGCTCCGCCGCAGAGGGCGGCGATGGTGGTGCCGCGGGCGTGGGCGTGGCGGAGGGCGTCGAGGACCGGGGCGGGTGCGGGGGTGAGGTGGTCGTCGAGGCCGGGGACGACGATCAGGTCGGCTTCGGGCAGCCAGGCGAGGGTGCGGTCGGGAAGGAGGGACATGCCGCCGCGCATCGGGATGGGGGTGGTGCTGTCGGTGGCGACGCGGCGCAGGTCGAAGACGGGGGCGCCGCGGTCGGTGCGGTCGGTTCCCCAGACCTCGGTGATGACGGAGACGTCGAAGGCGCGGATGCCGGGGAAGGCTAGGAGTGCGACACGGTGGGCGGGGGCGCCCGGAGCACAGGCCATGCCTGGCAGTAAACCATCGATCGCTGTCTTTTCACCTGCTGGGGCGTGGAGGCCGACGGCGGCAGGATCGTGGGCATGGAGATCGCGGAGAACGCAGCACTGGTGGTCGTGGACGTGCAGAAGGGCTTCGAGGAGGCCGGCTTCTGGGGGCCCCGGAACAACCCGGGGGCCGATGACAACATCGCGGCGCTGATCGACGTATGGCAGTCGACGGGGCGGCCGGTGGTGTTCGTGCGGCATGACTCGTCGAAGCCGGAGTCGCCGTTGCGGCCCGGCTACGAGGGCAATGAGCTGAAGGAGTACGTCGAGGAGAGGAGGGGGAAGGGGGCCGGGCCCGAGCTGTTCCTGACGAAGAGCGTGAACTCGGCGTTCCTCGGGACGCCGGATCTGGGGGCCTGGCTGCGGGAGGCGGGGATCTCGCAGTTCGTGCTCGCCGGGATCCAGACGAACATGTGCGTGGAGACGACCGCTCGGATGGGCGGGAACCTCGGGTACGAGGTGGTGGTCGCGTACGACGCGACGTACACCTTCGATCTGGAGGGGCCGTTCGGCTGGCGGATGGGCGCGGACGAGGTGGCGCGGGCGTCCGCGGTGTCGCTGCACGGGGGCGGCTTCGCTCGGGTGGTGACCACGGAGGAGCTGGTGGACGCGGCGGGCGCGTGAGCGCCGCCCCCGGCGGGCGGGGGTCAGTCCTTCTTGCCGGTGGCGAGTTCGCGGCTGCGGTCGCGGGCGGCTTCGAGGGCGGCGATGAGCGCGGCGCGGACGCCGTGGTTCTCGAGTTCGCGGATGGCGTTGATGGTCGTGCCCGCGGGTGAGGTGACGTTCTCGCGGAGTTTGACCGGGTGTTCGCCGCTGTCGCGGAGCATGGTCGCGGCGCCGATCGCGGACTGCACGATCAGGTCGTGGGCCTTGTCGCGGGGCAGGCCGAGCAGGATGCCGGCGTCCGTCATGGCCTCGACCAGGTAGAAGAAGTAGGCCGGGCCGGAGCCGGAGAGGGCGGTGCAGGCGTCCTGCTGGGACTCGGGGACGCGCAGGGTCTTGCCGACGGCACCGAAGATCTCCTCGGCGTGGGCGAGGTGTTCGGCGGTGGCGTGGGTGCCGCCGGAGATGACGGACATGGCCTCGTCGACGAGGGCGGGGGTGTTCGTCATGACACGGACGACGGGGGTCCCGGCGGCCAGCCTCTCCTCGAAGAACGAGGTGGGGATGCCGGCGGCGCCGCTGATGATGAGGCGGTCGGCGGGGACGTGCGGGGCGAGTTCGTCGAGGAGCGTGCCCATGTCCTGCGGCTTGACGGTGAGGATCAGGGTGTCGGCGGTCTTGGCGGCTTCGGGGTTGGTGACCGGGGTGACTCCGTAGCGGGCGCGGAGTTCTTCGGCCCGCTCCTGGCGGCGGGCGGTGACCAGGAGGTCGGCCGGGGCCCAGCCGCCGCGGATCATCCCGCTGAGCAGAGCTTCGCCGATCTTGCCGGTGCCGAGGACTGCGACTTTCTGGCTCATGGGGTCATCCTCGCACCGGCGGTGCGGGGCCGGGGCGGCTGTCCGGCTGGCGGAACGCCGCCGCGCGGCCCGCTATGCCGTGCGCCTCCTGAGGGTGGCGGCGCCGAGGCCCAGGACGAGCAGGGCGCATCCGGCGACGATGAGGGCGTCGCGTACGAAGGCGGTCGTCATGTCGGTGTGGCGGAGGACCTCGTTCATGCCGTCGACGGCGTAGGACATGGGCAGGACGTTCGAGATGCCCTCCAGGACGGGCTGCATCTTCTCGCGCGGGGTGAGCAGGCCGCAGAGGACGAGCTGGGGGAAGATCACGGCCGGCATGAACTGGACCGCCTGGAACTCGGAGGCGGCGAAGGCCGAGACGAACAGGCCGAGGGCGGTGCCGAGGAGGGCGTCGAGGAGGGCCACCAGGAGCAGCAGCCATGGCGAGCCGATGACGTCCAGGCCGAGGAACCACAGGGCGAGGCCGGTGGCGATGGCGGACTGGACGATGGCGAGGGCGCCGAAGGCGAGGGCGTAGCCGGCGATGAGGTCGCCCTTGGCCAGGGGCATCGCCAGGAGGCGTTCGAGGGTGCCGGAGGTGCGCTCGCGCAGGGTGGCGATGGAGGTCACCAGGAACATGGTGATCAGCGGGAAGATGCCGAGCAGCGAGGCGCCGATGTTGTCGAAGACCTGCGGGCTGCCGTCGTAGACGAAGCGGAGCAGGAACAGCATCAGGCAGGGGACCACGAGGAGCAGGGCGATGGTCCGGGGGTCGTGGCGCAGCTGGCGCAGGACGCGGGCGGCCGTGGCGAGGGTGCGGGAGGCGTTCATCGGACGGTCTCCTTGCGGGTGCCGGTCGCGGCCGCCTGGTCGACGAGGTGGAGGAAGGCGGCTTCGACGGTGTCGGTACGGGTGCTGCCGCGCAGGGCCTCGGGGGTGTCGTCGGCGAGGATCTCGCCGTCGCGCATCAGCAGCAGGCGGTGGCAGCGCTCGGCCTCGTCCATGACGTGGGAGGAGACGAGGAGGGTGGCGCCGCGCTCGTCGGCGATGCGGTGGAAGAGGTTCCACAGGTCGCGGCGCAGTACCGGGTCGAGTCCGACGGTCGGTTCGTCGAGGACCAGGAGTTCCGGGGTGCCGAGCAGGGCCACGGCGAGGGAGACGCGGCTGCGCTGGCCGCCGGAGAGGTTGCCGGCGAGGGCGTCGGCGTGCGAGGTGAGGTCGACGTCGGCGATGGCGCGGGTGACGTTGTCGTGGCGGCGCTCGGCGGCGGCACGGCCGGGGTCGAGGATCGCCGCGAAGTAGTGGAGGTTCTGCCGGATCGTCAGGTCGTCGTAGACGGAGGGGTCCTGGGTGACGTAGCCGATGCGGGAGCGGAGGGCGGCATCGCCGGCCGGCCGGCCGAGGACTTCCAGGGTGCCGGTGACCTTGGCCTGGGTGCCGACGATCGAGCGCATCAGGGTGGTCTTGCCGCAGCCGGAGGGGCCGAGCAGGCCGGTGATCTGGCCGTGCGGCACGGTGAAGCAGAGGTCGCGGAGGACCTGGCGGCCGCCGCGGACGACGTTCAGGGCGTCGGCCCGGACGGCGGGTTCTTCCCGGGTGGTCCCCGGGGGCTCGGTGCGCGTGGACTCGTAATTCATCATGCGCTGAATAATCCTCTCGGCCGCGTTTCGGCGTCAAGGGCTGAAGGGGCCATGGCTCACGAGGGCCTGACCGAGCCGGGATCAGAAGGCGGCGACGATCAACAGGACGTCGTACGTCTCCTCGACCGTGCCGTCGGGGAAGGACCGCAGCAGGTGCTCGCGCTCCTCGGCGAGGAAGGCGGTCGTCGCCTCCGCGCCCTGCACCAGGAAGATCGAGTGGCTGCCGATGTTGGCCAGATGGGTGTCGACGGGGACCGTGCGGCTCCAGCGCACGACGCGGTGGCCGTGGGCGGGTATCTCGTGGACGCCCTCGAAGGCGAGGGCCGTGCGGACGGTGGCCGCGCCCTGTTTGTTGCCGTACTCGCCGCGGAAGTGGTGCCGGATGCGGTCGCCCTGCTCGGCGATCCACGGAACGTCGAACGCGTCCTGGTTCCACCACATCGCCAGCGCCCCGCCGGGCCGCAGCACGCGCCGTGCCTCGGCCAGCGAGCGGGCCGGCCGCGTCCAGTGCCATGCCTGGGCGTAGGTGACGAGGTCGACCGAGTCGTCCGCGAGCGGGAGGGCGTCGCCGTCGCCGAGGACGAGCGGCACGCCGGGCAGTGCGCGACGGAACTCGGCCGCCATCCCCTCGCCGGGCTCCACCGCGATCACCTCGGCCCCGCGGGCCCGCAGCAGGCCGGTCGCGATACCGGTCCCGGCGCCTACGTCCGCGACCCGGGCGCCCGCGAGGGAGCGGCCCGCCAGGTCTTCGATCGCGTCGAAGAGGGCGGGTGGATAGGAGGGACGGTTGGCGGCGTACTGGGCCGCGGCGGCATCGAAGGAGCGGGCGCGGGTGGTGCGGGAGGGAGCCGTCATACGGCCATGGTGGCCCTGGTGGGGCGCGGGGGCGCCGGGTTTCCGGTGTCGGGATCTTCGGGCCTTCGGGCTTACGGGCTTACGGGCTTACGGGCTTCCCTATGCGGGCCATCGGCGTACGGGGCTTCGGTGCACGGGCCTTCGGTGCACGGGGCTTCGGTGCACGGGGCTTCGGTGCACGGGGCTTCGGTGCACGGGGCTTCGGTGCACGGGGCTTCGGTGCACGGGCCTTCGGTGCACGGGCCTTGCTGCGGCCGGCGCTTGCGGTGGCCGGGGCTTTCGCCAGCCGGGGCTTGCGGCGGCCGGGGCCGTCAGGAGCGGCGGCGCCTCTTGGACGGGTTGCCGGTGCGGCGGGTGCCGCGCTTGTCGTGCCGCTCGCGTGCCGCCTCGTACTCCTGCCGGTGGAGTTTCTCGCCGGGGGCCTCGGTGAGGGAGCGGAAGAAGTAGGCGAGGAGCGAGCCGACGAAGCCGATCGCCAGCAGGCCGCGCAGGGAGGCCTGGCGGTCGGGGTCGGGGCGCCGGGAGAAGGAGTCCCAGGTGTTGCGGAAGGCCAGCGCGCTGCACACGGCGAACATCACGACGACCAGGACGGCCACGAAGGCGCCGGTGTCGGCGATCCGCAGGCCCTCGTAGGCGAAGCGCAGCACCAGGCAGGAGGCGACGGCGGCGACGAGCGAGCCGACGGCCACGGCGGCGCGGCGCAGGGCGTAGCCGTTGTCGTGCTCCACCCAGGTGGTGCCGAAGAAGCGCAGGGGCTCGGGCCGAGGGCCTCCGGTGGAGCCCGCCTTGTCCTGGGTGCCGGGTTCGTCGCTCACGGGACGATTATGGCGGTGGGGTGGGGGCGGGCTCCGGCGGGGCTCTAGGAACCGCAGCGGGGGCGGATGTAACCGTCGCTGCCGGTCTTCACGTAGGTGTCCGAGATGAACTCGTCACTGCCGATGCAGTCCCAGATGTTCGAGGTGCCGTAGTACCCCGAGACTGTGGTGCCCGGGCTCTGACAGAGGATGGCGACGTAGGACCCTTCGGGCAGGACCCTGACGATGGGATAGCTGGTGCCGGGGCCACTGCGGACGTTCAACTTGAGGCCCGGGGCGATCGGGTAGGTGGTCGCGGCCGAGGCGCTGGTCGCCGTGCCCATCACCGTGAGAAGGGCGCCCGTCATGCCCGCGAGCACGACGGATCTGCGTCTCCTGGACGCCATGAGTTCTCCTCCTGCTTCGTTCGGATCAGGAGCAGCGAGGCGCCACGTAACCGTCGGTGCCGGTGTTCACGTACGCGTCGGAGACGTACTCGCCGCTGTCGATGTTGTCCCAGATGCTCGAGGTGCCGTAGTAGCCCGCGACGCTGGTGCCGGGGCGCTGGCAGAAGATCGGTACCGATGCGCCCTCGGGCAGGACGCGGACGATGGAGTAACCGGTGCCGGGTCCACTGCGGACGTTGAGACGGACGCCCGGGGCCACCGAGTAGTAGCGGACGGTCGTGGCTGCCGTGACGGCCGCCTTCTCGTTGCCGCCCTCGATCTCTTCCACGTGGTCAACAGACATGAAAAACCTCCCCCGTTGCTCCCCATGACATCCATGGGGCCCCATTGATTCCCCTGAATCGCGCCATGAAACACACGTACGCGAATCGCACGCGGAAGCTAGCACGCCGCCTCTGTCTCGTACGAGCCATCGACTAGGCTCCGTGCGTCGCGCGCGCGGACGTACAGCACGGGGGTGGTTCCATGGCGCCACAGCACAACACCGGAGCGGGCGCGGAAGCGGAACTTCCCGAATACGCCGGTCACTACCGCCTGGAGTCCTGCCTCGGCTCGGGCGGCATGGGTGTGGTGCACCTGGCGCGGAGCACTTCCGGCATGAAGCTGGCGGTGAAGGTCGTCCACGCCGAGTTCGCCAAGGACCCCGAGTTCAGGGGGCGTTTCCGGCAGGAGGTGGCCGCGGCTCGGCGAGTCAGCGGGGCCTTCACCGCACCTGTGGTCGACGCCGATCCGGAGGCCGAACGGCCCTGGATGGCCACCCTGTTCATCCCCGGGTCCACGCTCTCCGATCATGTGAAGCGGAACGGGCCGATGGACGCCGCTCAGTTGCGCCGGCTGATGGCGGGGCTGGCCGAGGCCCTGCGGGACATCCACCGGGTGGGCGTCGTGCACCGGGACCTGAAGCCGAGCAACGTGCTGCTCGCCGACGACGGGCCGAAGGTCATCGACTTCGGCATTTCTCGGCCAAAGGACAGCGAACTGCGGACCGAGACAGGGAAGTTGATCGGGACGCCGCCGTTCATGGCGCCCGAGCAGTTCCGGCGTCCGCGGGAGGTGGGGCCGGCGGCGGACGTCTTCGCGCTGGGGTCGGTGATGGTGCACGCGGCGACGGGGCGCGGGCCGTTCGACTCCGACAGCCCGTACATCGTCGCCTACCAGGTGGTGCACGACGAGCCGGACCTGGCCGGCGTCCCGGCGAATCTCGCGCCCCTGGTGCTGCGGTGCCTCGCCAAGGAACCCGAGGACCGGCCCACACCCGACGAATTGATGCGGGAACTGCGCTCGGTGGCGGCCTCGTACGACACCCAGGCGTTCATACCGGCACAGCGGTCGCTGGAGCCGACCGAGCCGGACAGGGCCCCCGAGGAGCCGCCGGCGCGGCCCCGCCCGAGACGCGTCGGCAGACGGGCGGCTCTGGCGGCACTCGCCGGGGTGCTCCTGGCGGCGGCAGGGCTGGCCGCCGTGAAGCTGCTTCCGGAGGGCGAGGCGGCGCCGCGGACGGGGAGTTCGGTCTCGTCGTCCGCGTTGGGCGCGTTCAAGCCCTGGGCGGTGAAGCCGGCAGGCGCGACGAACGGCATGCCCAAGTGCTCGTACGGGGACCACGAACTCCTGTGTGTCCAGTCGGGGCTGGCCAGCGCCCTCGACCCGGCCGACGGCAGGGTGTTGTGGCGGCATCCCATCGCAAAGGGCCAGGCAGCCGACGAGGCGCCGGTGTTCTCGGGCGGGCTGGCCCACGTCGTCACCCGGCAGGGCAGGCGTCTGGAGGCGTTGGATCCCTCGACGGGCGAGCCGCGGTGGACGCTGGACCTGGCCGCCTACCGCAGCTTCGGATACGCGGGCGGGATGCTCGTACTCGTCGGCGCCGACGGCAAGTTCACCGGTGTGGACAGCTCCTCGGGCGCGACGAAGTGGAAACGGTCGGCAGCGGGGCTGCGGGAGACGTCCCTGGACTCGTTCGCCGGCAGTCCTTGGGTTCTGGCCACGAGCACGTCATACGACGGCTCGCACACCCGGGTCGTCGCCCTGGACCCGGGCACGGGAGAGGCGCGGTGGGACGCCCGGCTCAGCGGTGCCCTGTCTCCCGTCGGCGTCTCGAAGGGCAGGGTCTTCTTCGTCTCCGGCGACGACGCCCAGGGAGTGACCGACGCGGTGGTCCGTTACGACCCGGCTTCGAAGGCGGTCCGTCGCGTTTCCTTGCGGGTTCCGCTCACGCAGGCGCACGCGGGAGTGCGAGGGAACCTCGTCTTCCTGATCGGCACGGGCGGTTCGCTCGTCGCCGTCGACACGGCGGCGGGGCGGCGGCTGTGGTCCCTGGAAACCTCCGTCAGCCGCGGCTCGTCGCCGGTCGTGGACGGCGGCCACGTGTATCTGACGGCCGCTGACGGGCGGCTGCTGTCCATCGACGTCGCCCACGGCAGGCTCGTCGGGCAGACGCCGTCACGACTGGGCACGGACGAGGTGGTGGCCGCTCTTCCCGCCCCCCAGCTCTCCACCCCCCACATCTACGCCTCCGCCCCCGACGGCACCGTCTTCTCCGTCGACTCCCGTAACCCCGCCGCCTGGTAGCCCGGTCGCGCCGGAATGCGAAGGGGCCGCCCCCGTGAAGGAGGCGGCCCCGTGCTCGGGATGTCGTCAGCCCAGCTTCGACACGTCCCGGACCGCGCCCTTGTCCGCGCTGGTCGCCATCGCCGCGTAGGCGCGCAGCGCCGCCGACACCTTGCGCTCGCGCGACTTGGGCGCGTACGTGCCGCCCAGGGCCGCTTCCCGGCGCGCGAGTTCGGCCTCGTCGACGAGGAGCTCGATCGTGCGGTTCGGGATGTCGATGCGGATGCGGTCGCCGTCCTCGACGAGCGCGATCGTGCCGCCGGACGCGGCCTCCGGGGAGGCGTGGCCGATGGACAGGCCCGACGTGCCGCCCGAGAAACGGCCGTCGGTGATCAGCGCGCAGGTCTTGCCGAGGCCGCGGCCCTTGAGGAACGACGTCGGGTAGAGCATCTCCTGCATGCCGGGGCCGCCCTTGGGGCCCTCGTAGCGGATGACGACCACGTCGCCGTGCGTGACCTGCTTGTTGAGGATCTTCTCGACGGCTTCCTCCTGCGACTCGCAGACGACCGCCGGGCCCTCGAAGGTCCAGATCGACTCGTCGACGCCGGCCGTCTTGACCACGCAGCCGTCCACCGCGAGGTTGCCCTTGAGGACCGCGAGGCCGCCGTCCTTGGAGTAGGCGTGCTCGACGGAGCGGATGCAGCCCTCCGCCGCGTCCTCGTCGAGGGCCTCCCAGCGCTCGGACTGGGAGAAGGCCTCGGCGGAGCGGACACAGCCCGGGGCCGCGTGCCACAGTTCCACCGCCTCGGGCGAGGGGGAGCCGCCGCGCACGTCCCAGGTCTTCAGCCAGTCCGCGAGGGAGGGGCTGTGGACCGAGTGGACGTCCTCGTTGAGCAGGCCGGCGCGGTGCAGTTCGCCGAGCAGGGCCGGGATGCCGCCCGCGCGGTGCACGTCCTCCATGTAGTACGTGCGGTTCTTCGCGACGTTCGGGGCGACCTTGGCGAGGCACGGCACGCGGCGCGAGACCTCGTTGATCTCCTCCAGGCCGAACGGGACGCCCGCCTCCTGGGCCGCGGCCAGCAGGTGCAGGATGGTGTTGGTCGAGCCGCCCATGGCGATGTCCAGCGCCATCGCGTTCTCGAAGGCGGAGAAGGTCGCGATCGAGCGGGGCAGGACCGTGTCGTCGTCCTGCTCGTAGTAGCGGCGGGTGATGTCCATGACCGTCCGCGCGGCGGCGACGTAGAGCTGCTTGCGCGCGGTGTGGGTGGCGAGGACCGAGCCGTTGCCGGGCAGGGAGAGGCCGATGGCCTCCGTCAGGCAGTTCATCGAGTTGGCGGTGAACATGCCGGAACAGCTGCCGCAGGTCGGACAGGCGTTCTCCTCGATACGGAGGATGTCCTCGTCCGAGATCTTGTCGTTCACGGCGTCGGAGATCGCGTCGACCAGGTCGAGGGTGCGGACCGTGCCGTCGACGAGGGTCGCGCGACCGGACTCCATGGGGCCGCCGGAGACGAACACCGTCGGGATGTTCAGGCGCAGGGCCGCGTTCAGCATGCCAGGCGTGATCTTGTCGCAGTTGGAGATGCAGACCAGGGCGTCGGCGCAGTGCGCCTCGACCATGTACTCGACGGAGTCCGCGATCAGGTCCCGGGAGGGCAGCGAGTACAGCATGCCGCCGTGGCCCATCGCGATGCCGTCGTCGACGGCGATGGTGTTGAACTCGCGCGGGATGCCGCCCGCCTCGACGATCGCCTCGCTGACGATCCGTCCGACCGGCTGCAGATGGGTGTGGCCGGGGACGAACTCGGTGAAGGAGTTGGCGACGGCGATGATCGGCTTGCGGCCGATGTCCGCACCGGGTACACCGGAGGCGCGCATAAGGGCGCGGGCGCCCGCCATGTTGCGGCCGTGGGTGACTGTGCGGGACCTCAGCTCGGGCATCGTCGCTCGCTCCTTCAGACAGGTAGGGCTGCTACCGAGCCTACGCCGGTCATCCAGGGGTCGGGACGCGGTGTCCGGAATGCGGGACGATCGTCTCGTACGGCCCTGCCGTCGTCGTAGGGGTTCAGCAGCCGGTGGGGCTCAGCGCCCGGTGAGGTGCCCCTGCACCACCGGCGCCACCCGCGCGATGATCTGCTCGACGTCCGCCGAGGCCAGCGGCTCCAGCTTGATCACGTACCGCATCATGGCGCACCCCACCAGCTGCGCGGCCGCCAGCTCGGCGCGCAGCTCCGCGTCCGGCGCGTCCAGCTGGGCGGCTACGCGGCGCATCAGCTGGGAGGAGATCAGACGGCGGAAGACGGTGGCGGCGGTCTCGTTGTTGACGGCGGAACGCAGGATCGCCAGCAGGGGCGTACGGGTGGCGGGGTTCTCCCAGACGCCGAAGATGAAGCGGGTCAGACGCTCGCCGACGCCGTCCAGCGGACCGTCGGCAACCGCCTCCGGCGCGTTCAGCGCGGGTGCGAAGGCGACCTCGATGGCCGCCGCGAAGATCTGTTCCTTGGTGCCGAAGTAGTGGTGCACCAGCGCCGAGTCCACACCGGCCGCCTTCGCGATGCCCCGTACGGACGTCTTGTCGTATCCGCGTTCGGAGAACTCCTGGCGGGCCACGGTCAGGATGCGGTCGCGGGTGCCGGCGGACTCCGTACGGGTACGCCGGCCCCGGCGCCGGGAGGTGACCTCGGGCCCGGTCACGGCCGGGGCACCCGCACCGCGGACGCGAGGTGCAGGCGTGTGAAGGCCAGGGCCTCCGCCAGGTCGGCCTCGCGTTCGGCGCCGGACATCGCACGGCGGGTGTTGACCTCGATGACGACATGGCCGTCGAAGCCCGTCCGGGCGAGACGTTCCAGCAGCTCGGCGCAGGGCTGGGAGCCGCGGCCGGGCACGAGGTGCTCGTCCTTGGCCGAGCCCTTGCCGTCCGCCAGGTGCACATGGCCGAGGCGGTCGCCCATCCGGTCGACCATCTGCAGCGCGTCGGAACGGGCCGTCGCGCTGTGGCTGAGGTCGATCGTGAAGTGGCGGTAGTCCTCCTTGGTCACGTCCCAGTCGGGGGCGTACGCCAGCATCTCGCGGTCGCGGTAGCGCCAGGGGTACATGTTCTCGACGGCGAACCGCACGTCCGTCTCGTTCGCCATGCGCCAGATCCCGGTGACGAAGTCACGGGCGTACTGGCGCTGCCAGCGGAAGGGCGGGTGGACGACGACCGTGCTCGCGCCGAGCTTCTCCGCCGCCGCCTGGGCGCGCTGGAGCTTGACCCAGGGGTCGGTGGACCAGACGCGCTGTGTGATGAGCAGACAGGGGGCGTGCACCGCCAGGATCGGGATCTGGTGGTAGTCGCTGAGTCTGCGCAGCGCCTCCATGTCCTGGCTGACCGGGTCGGTCCAGACCATGACCTCGACACCGTCGTACCCGAGGCGCGCGGCGATCTCGAAGGCCGTCGCCGTGGACTCCGGGTACACGGAGGCCGTGGACAGCGCGACCTTCGCATCCGGGATGCACACTGGCTCCGCCATGCCGACAGATTACGGGGTGCGGTGGGCCGGGTGCGGGGCCCCTATTCGCCGTTGTGGGATTCACCACGGGCGCGTGCGGGTGTTTTGTGGCGTGTCGCGCCGTTCCCCGCGCCCCGGGTCGCTACGCCGACCCCATGTGATCGAGTCGGCGCAGGATCACGCCCTCGCGCAGCGCCCAGGGGCAGATCTCCAGGCTGTCCACGCCGAACAGGTCCATCGCACCCTCGGCGACCAGGGCGCCCGCCAGCAACTGCCCCGCCCGGCCCTCCGAGACGCCGGGGAGTTCGGCCCGCCGGGCCGTCGTCATTTCCGCCAGTTTCGGGACCCAGGCCTCCAGGGACTCCCGCTTGAGCTCACGCTGGACGTACAGACCCTCCGTCGACCTGGCCGCGCCCGCGAGCCGGGCGAGCTGCTTGAAGGTCTTCGACGTCCCCACGACGTGGTCGGGGGTGCCGAAGCGGCTGAACTCGCCGACGGTCCGGGCGATCTGGGCGCGCACATGGCGGCGCAGGGCCCTTATCGGCTCCGGGCCGGGCGGGTCGCCGGGCAGCCAGGCCGCGGTGAGGCGGCCGGCGCCCAGGGGGAGGGAGACGGCGGCGTCCGGTTCCTCGTCCATGCCGTAGGCGATCTCCAGGGAGCCGCCGCCGATGTCGAGGACGAGCAGCTTGCCCGCGGACCAGCCGAACCAGCGGCGGACGGCGAGGAAGGTGAGCCGGGCCTCCTCCGCGCCGGTGAGAACCTGCAGCTCGACGCCGGTCTCGTCCTTCACGCGCGCGAGGACGTCGTCGGCGTTGCCGGCCTCGCGGACGGCGGAGGTGGCGAAGGGGAGCAGGTCCTCGACGCCCTTGTCCTCGGCGGCCTGCAGGCACTCGTGGATCACGGCGACCAGCTTCTCGACGCCCTCGGGGCCGATCGCTCCGCTGTCGTCGAGGAGTTGGGCGAGGCGCAGCTCCGCCTTGTGCGAGTGCGCGGGCAGCGGGCACGCGCCGGGGTGTGCATCCACCACCAGTAGATGCACCGTGTTCGAACCCACGTCGAGGACACCGAGTCTCATGTACGGAACGCTACTGCCCGCTGGCCCGTACTCCGTCCTCGGTGGGGTCGGGGGAGCCTTAGGCTGGTCCTGTGCCAAAGACGAAAAAGGCAAAGGACGACAAGTCGGCGGCGGCAGCCACAGCCGCCGAGGGTCCTTTGCGGGCGAAGTCACAGAAGCCGTCGAAGACTCCGAAGCAGGTGAGGATGTCGAAGAAGGCCCGGGAGGCCGACGAGAAGGGCCTCGACTTCGCGCGCGCGTGGGTGGAGTTCCCTGATCCGGCGGACGACGAACAGGTCTTCCGGTGCGATCTGACATGGCTGACCTCTCGTTGGAACTGCATCTTCGGCAGCGGCTGCCAGGGCATCCAGGCGGGCCGCGCCGACGACGGCTGCTGCACGCTGGGCGCCCACTTCTCCGACGAGGACGACGAGAAGCGCGTCGCCGAGCACGTGGCGAGGCTCACACCGGACATCTGGCAGCACCACGCCGAGGGCACGGCGCACGGCTGGGTCTCCGAGGACGAGGACGGCGACCGCCAGACCCGCCCGTACCAGGGCTCCTGCATCTTCCAGAACCGGCCCGGGTTCGCGGGCGGCGCGGGCTGCTCGCTGCACATCCTGGCGCTGCGGGAGGGCCGCGAGCCGCTGGAGACCAAGCCGGACGTCTGCTGGCAGCTTCCGGTCCGGCGCACCTACGACTGGATCGACCGCCCCGACGACACCCGGGTCCTGCAGGTCTCCATCGGTGAGTACGACCGCCGGGGCTGGGGTCCCGGCGGTCACGACCTGCACTGGTGGTGCACGTCGGCGACCTCGGCGCACGGCGCGGGCGAGCCCGTGTACGTGTCCTACCGGGCGGAGCTGACCGAGCTGATGGGCAAGGCCGGCTACGACCGCCTCGCGGAACTCTGCGAGCAGCGACTGGCCGCCCAGCTCCCGTTGCTGGCTCCACACCCGGCCGACCCGACGAGCTGAGAAGCCGGATCGGCGGGCCGGTCGGACGGACCGGCGGGCTGAGAAGCCGGATCGGCAGGCCGGTCGGACGGACCCGCGGGCTGAAAAGCCGGATCCGCGGGCCGATCGGACGGACCGGCGGGCTGAGAAGTCCGCTGGACACGCCAGGCCAACGGGCCGGCAGGGTGAGAAGCCCGTCCGGCGGGTCGGGGCGACGGCGGGCGCCAGCGGCACAGCCCGCCGGGCAGCCGCCGGGGGCGACGGCGACGCATGCGCGATTGGCCAGGCGGCCGCCTCGGGCGACGGCAAGGGCGAGAGGCTGCGCCGGCCGGCCACCGCGCGCGGCGGCGACGGCAGGATGACCAGCGGGACGGCCACGGCAGGAAACCGCGACGCATGCACGGTCCCCCCGGGCCGCCACCGCGGACGACGGCAATGGCGGAAGGCTGCGCCGGAGGGCCACCGCGGGCGGCGACGGTCGTCGGTTGTCTCGCCGGGTGGCCACCGCGGGCTGCTACGTCGACGGGCTCGGGGTGCTGCTGTCGCCCGGGGGTGGTGTCGAGCCCGCCGGGTCGGAGGGGGCGGAGTCGGTGGGGGTGGGGTCGGGGGACGACGGCGGGTCGGTCGGGGTCGACGGTGCCGAGCTCGTCGGGTCCGGGTCGGACGGGGGCGGCGGGTCGGCCGGGGCGGTGGGGCCGGGGCCGGTCGGGTCCGAGGGGCTGGGCGCGGTGCCGTAGCCGTCGATGGTGACGACGGCGCCGGCCGGTGCGATCGCCACCCGTGCGCTCCAGTGGCCGGAAGGCTCGCGCAGATGGTCGACGTACACCTTGATCGTGAACGTCTCGCCCGGTGCGAGGGTTCCCGAGGACTTGCTGAAGTAGAGCCAGGAGGCGCCGGTGGTCGCGGACCAGCTCACCGGCGCGGAACCGATCGCGGTGAGGGTGACGAGGGTGGTGTCGCCGCTGTTGCCGGCCGACACGCGCAGATCGCCCGCGCCCTTCCCCCCTGCACCGGCGACCCCGATGACCTCGACGGAGACGTCCGTCCCGGCGCCCTTGCCGAAGCGTCCGTCGGGCTTGGCGCTGGCGTTCCCGGCGTTCTCGTAGCCGCCGGCCGCCTCGCCGTCGAGGGTGTCGACACCGTGCGCCTCGCTGGCGCTGGCGGAACGGCCGTCCGCGCCCTCCCCGGCCGGGGCGGCCCGGTAGGCGGCCCACAGCGCCAGCACCGGGGCCGCCACGACGGTGGCCACGACCGTCGTCGTCACGGCACGCGCCCGCAGCCGGTCGCGGCGGGCGGCCCGGTCCTTGGGGCCCATGGGGAAGCCGCGCCGGTCGAACCGGGGCACAGTCGCGCCACGCGTGCGTGCGTGATGCGCCAGCGCGACGTGCAGGGCCGCGCGGGGCGCCTCCAGCACCGGCAGTTCGGCCGGGGTGACCGTCGCGCCGGGCCACCGCCCCGGGATCGCGCGCTCGGCGGCGCGCCGGCAGACCGGGCAGTCGTCGACGTGCCGGACGAGTTCCTTGCGCACCGCCGAGCTGAGCACCAGCTGGTGGTCGCCGGCGAGCCGGGCGACGGCCGGGCAGCCGCCGGTCTCCACGACCGCGAGGGCCGCGCGCGTGCGCTCCACCTCACAGGCGGCGGAGGCGAGCAGTTCACGGGCGGCGGCGAGGTCCTGGCCGAGGACGGCGGCGACCTCGTGGGCGGCGAGGTGGTGGCGCACGGCGAGTTCGAGGGCCTCGCGCTGCTCCGGGGTGGTGCCGGCCGCCTCCGGCCAGGCGAGCTGGGCGAGTTGGCTCCGACGCTGCTCCTGGACCTCCTCGGAGACGGGCGGCCCCGGGGGTGCCTTCTCGCCGCCGTGTCTGCCCGCCGCGTGCGTGCCCTGACGTTTCTGCCTGGCCTCGGCGAGCTTGCGCAGGCACGCCCAGCGGGCCAGGGCGTACAGCCAGGCCCGGCGGTCACCGGCCGCCTCCGGGCCGCGGCGCTTCTCGGCGAGCGCGAGGACGTCGCCGAGGGCCTCGGTGGCGCTGTCGTGGTCGCACAGGACGGACAGGCAATAGGTGAACAGCCCGTCCAGATGCGGCTCGTAGCGCGCGGGCGGTCGCTGCGCCAAGGTACGCGCGGCGGCGCGGTCACGCGCCTCTCGGCGCGCCCGGTGTGCGCCGGTGATGCGGGTCGAGGTCTCCGGACTGCTGCTCATCATCCGTGGAAGGTAGGCGCCGGAGAGCAGGCCCTTCTGCCAACTTGAGCACATTTACTCCGTACGGGTGAAACGATCCCTCAATCGAGTACAGGAACCTTTCGCTCCATGGCCGGTTCGAGGCTGAGTGGCCGATTCACGTGGGGCGCCTTCCGCACCGCCGGCCGTGCTCCGGGGACGCGCCCCCACGCGTTGTCAGTGCCGCCGGTTACGGTTCTCGGCATGGCTGCCCGTACCAGGACCACCAAGGACCGGCCCTCCTACCGCTGCACCGAGTGCGGCTGGCAGACGGCCAAGTGGCTCGGTCGCTGCCCCGAGTGCCAGGCCTGGGGGACGATCGAGGAGTACGGCGCGCCCGCGGTCCGTACGACGACACCCGGCCGCGTCACCACCTCCGCCGTGCCCATCGGCCAGGTCGACGGCCGCCAGGCCACCGCCCGCTCCACCGGCGTGCCGGAGCTGGACCGCGTGCTCGGCGGCGGCCTGGTGCCCGGCGCCGTCGTCCTGCTCGCGGGCGAGCCCGGAGTGGGCAAGTCGACGCTCCTGCTGGACGTGGCGGCCAAGTCGGCGAGCGACGAGCACCGCACCCTCTACGTCACGGGCGAGGAGTCGGCGAGCCAGGTCCGGCTGCGCGCCGACCGCATCAAGGCGATCGACGACCACCTCTACCTCGCCGCCGAGACCGATCTGGCAGCCGTTCTCGGCCACTTGGACGCCGTCAAGCCGTCCCTCCTCATCCTCGACTCCGTGCAGACGGTCGCCTCCCCCGAGATCGACGGCGCCCCCGGCGGCATGGCGCAGGTCCGCGAGGTCGCGGGCGCCCTCATCCGCGCCTCGAAGGAGCGCGGCATGTCCACACTCCTGGTGGGCCATGTCACCAAGGACGGCGCGATCGCCGGCCCCCGCCTGCTGGAACACCTCGTGGACGTCGTCCTCTCCTTCGAGGGCGACCGCCACGCCCGCCTCCGCCTGGTCCGGGGTGTCAAGAACCGCTACGGCGCCACCGACGAGGTCGGCTGCTTCGAACTGCACGACGAGGGCATCACAGGCCTCGCCGACCCAAGCGGACTTTTCCTGACACGACGTGACGAACCGGTCCCCGGCACCTGCCTGACGGTGACCCTGGAGGGCCGCCGCCCCCTGGTGGCCGAAGTGCAGGCGCTCACGGTCGACTCGCAGATCCCCTCGCCCCGCCGCACCACCTCCGGTCTCGAGACGTCCCGCGTCTCGATGATGCTGGCGGTCCTGGAGCAGCGCGGCCGCATCAGCGCGCTCGGCAAGCGGGACATCTACTCGGCGACCGTCGGCGGCGTGAAGCTCTCCGAGCCCGCCGCAGACCTCGCCATCGCCCTCGCCCTGGCCTCCGCCGCCAGCGACACCCCGCTGCCGAAGAACCTGGTCGCGATCGGTGAAGTGGGCCTCGCGGGCGAGGTCAGACGGGTCACGGGCGTCCAGCGCCGGCTCTCCGAGGCACACCGTCTGGGCTTCACGCACGCGCTCGTACCGGGCGATCCCGGCAAGATCCCTCCGGGCATGAAGGTCCTGGAAGTCGCCGACATAGGAGACGCTCTGCGGGTCCTTCCGCGCTCGCGTCGCCGAGAGGCCCCACGGGAGGAGGAGGACCGCCGGTAGACTTTGCCCAGGTCTCGCCCGTCCGTACGACCAAATGTGCGACACGGGGGCGCCCCAGAACCTGCGACCGGAGGAGTGCAGTGGCAGCCAACGACCGGGCAGCAGCTCCCGGAAAGTCCGGCGGGAGTTCCGGTGCCGATGGCCTGATGCGCGCCTCTCTGAGCGCCGTGGCACCCGGCACGGCGATGCGCGACGGGCTGGAGCGCGTGCTCCGCGGCAACACCGGCGGACTCATCGTGCTCGGCTTCGACAAGACCGTCGAGGCCATGTCCACGGGCGGTTTCGTCCTGGACGTCGAGTTCACGGCCACGCGCCTGCGCGAGCTGTGCAAGCTGGACGGCGGCATCGTGCTCTCCTCCGACCTGTCGAAGATCCTCAGGGCGGGCGTCCAGTTCGTGCCGGACGCGACGATCCCCACGGAGGAGACGGGCACCCGTCACCGCACCGCGGACCGCGTCTCCAAGCAGGTCGGCTTCCCGGTGGTCTCGGTCTCCCAGTCGATGCGCCTGATCGCCCTCTACGTGGACGGCCAGCGCCGCGTGCTGGAGGACTCGGCGGCGATCCTCTCCCGCGCCAACCAGGCCCTGGCGACCCTGGAGCGCTACAAGCTCCGCCTGGACGAGGTGGCCGGCACCCTCTCCGCGCTGGAAATCGAAGACCTCGTCACGGTCCGGGACGTCTCCGCGGTGGCCCAGCGTCTGGAGATGGTCCGCCGCATCGCCACCGAAATCGCCGAATACGTGGTCGAACTGGGCACCGACGGCCGTCTCCTCGCCCTCCAGCTGGACGAGTTGATCGCCGGCGTCGAGCCCGAGCGTGAGCTGGTGGTCCGCGACTACGTCCCCGAACCGACCGCCAAGCGCTCCCGCACCGTAGACGAGGCCCTCTACGAACTCGACGCCCTCACCCACGCCGAGCTCCTCGAACTCACCACGGTGGCAAGGGCGATGGGCTACACGGGCTCCCCGGAGGCGCTGGACTCGGCGGTCTCCCCGCGCGGCTTCCGCCTCCTGGCCAAGGTGCCCCGCCTCCCCGGCGCGATCATCGACCGGCTGGTGGAGCACTTCGGCGGCCTGCAGAAGCTGCTCGCCGCGAGCGTGGACGACCTCCAGACGGTGGACGGCGTGGGCGAGGCCCGCGCCCGGAGCGTTCGCGAGGGCCTGTCCCGCCTGGCCGAGAGCTCGATCCTGGAACGCTACGTCTGACCGGGTCCTTCGCTAGTCGTTGTCCAGCACGAAGGACGTCTGCGTCTTCCCGTACCCCGACGCGGCCAGCTCCACGAGGTAGGTCCCGGCCCCGGCCGAGCCCGCCGGAGGCGTCGCGCACTGCGGAGCGCTCGGCTTGCGGTCCCACTTCACGGTGTAGGTGATGCTGGACCCGGCGGGGGCCCGGAACAGCAGGCTGCCCGCGGTCTTCGGGCAGTCCGCGGAGGACCAGTAGTCATCGGCACTGTCGGTCGACTTGGAGATCGTCAACACCGCGCGCTTGGGCCCGAGATCGACCTTGCAGTCGCCGCCGGAGGAGTTCTTCGCGGTCACCAGCAGCGTGACGGTGTCACCGGGACTGTAGGTGTTGTGCAGACTCCGCACGCTCAACTTCACCGCACCGGCGGTGCAGTTGGGCAACGTGGACCCGGCGGGCACGGTGTCCCCCTGCCCGACCCCACTACCGGCGCCCCCACCGCTCGTACCGCCCGCGCCCGAGGAGCCGCCCGCCCCCGCGCCGGAACCACTTCCGTCACCGCCGGAGCCCGAACTCCCCGCGGAGCCCGTCCCCCCGGCATCCGAACCGGAGCCACCGCCACTCGACTCGTCACGCCCGCCCGGGGCTTGACTGATCGCGGGCCCCGAACTGGACGGTCCCGCACTGATGGTGGGCGCGGGAGTCTTGCCGTTCGCCCCGTCGTCCTTCTTGCCGCCCCCGCCGCTCGAGGTCACGATCCACGTGATCAGCAACGCCAACAGGGCCAGTACGGACAGCAGTACGACCCTCCGGCGCCAGTAGATGGTGGAGGGAAGCGGCCCGACAGGATTGCGCAGAGATCCCACGGCGCAAACTGTACGAGAGATCGAGGCTTTCGCTTGCCGTACCCGCCGCCCGCAGCGCAACTTTTCCGGATCATCATCCCGGAGGAGACGACCAGGCGCACCCGCGCACGCACCGGAGCGGGTCGTGACGGTGGGGCGCACCCCGTCGCGCACGCCTCCCGCGCACGTTCCACTACTTCAGCGGGAAGGCGCCCCGTCGGCGGCGGGCTCCCCGCACCGCCACGACCCCGACCCCGACCCACCACACGCCCCTGGCGCCACACCGGCCAAACCGCCACAGGCCATGGCAGGATCGGAAAGCCATGACTGCGCTCACGAACCCCTCCACGGCCACCGCCGAGCCCCCCACCCCCGAGACCGTCCCGCAGATCGCCACCCCGGAGACGGCCGCCGCCCCCACGGCGCTGCACTCCCCCGTCATCGACTGGTTCACCGAGAACGCCCGCGACCTGCCCTGGCGCCGCCCCGAGGCCGGCCCCTGGGGCGTGATGGTCAGCGAGTTCATGCTCCAGCAGACCCCGGTCAGCCGCGTCCTGCCGGTCTACCAACAGTGGCTGTCCCGCTGGCCCCGCCCCGCCGACCTCGCCGAGGAGCCCCCGGGCGAGGCCGTCCGCGCCTGGGGCCGCCTGGGCTACCCGCGCCGCGCCCTGCGGCTGCACGGCGCGGCGGTGGCCATAGCGGAACGCCACGGCGGCGACGTACCCACCGACCACGCCCAGCTCCTCGCCCTGCCCGGCATCGGCGAGTACACGGCCGCGGCGGTCGCCTCCTTCGCGTACGGCCAGCGCCACCCGGTCCTCGACACCAACGTCCGCCGGGTCTTCGCCCGGGCCGTCACCGGCGTGCAGTACCCGCCGAACGCCACCACCGCCGCCGAACGCAGGCTCGCCCGCGCCCTTCTGCCCGACGACGAGCACACCGCCTCGCGCTGGGCGGCGGCCTCCATGGAACTCGGCGCACTCGTCTGCACCGCCAAGAACGAGTCCTGCCACCGCTGCCCCATCGCCGCGCAGTGCGCCTGGCGCCTGGCGGGCAAGCCCGAGCACGACGGTCCCCCGCGCCGCGGCCAGACCTACGCCGGCACCGACCGCCAGGTCCGCGGCAAACTCCTCGCCGTACTCCGGGAAGCCCACGCACCCGTCCCGCAGTCGACGCTGGACCGGGTGTGGCACGAGCCGGTGCAGCGGGCGCGCGCGCTGGACGGACTCGTCGCGGACGGACTCGTGGAGCCCCTTCCCGGTGGTTTGTATCGGCTGCCGTTGACGTAGAGCGCCGAAACATCACAGCCACCACAGAGCCGAATCACCCCAAACAGCCGCCAACTGGTGTGCTGCTTTACCCCGTTCCTACGTCCGTTACACAACCGACGTACAGCCGATTGCCAGCCGAGGGCTGCCGCGCACAGCGCCGTGACAACGCCTCCGTAGCTTCATTCCCACGGAACGGACCGACGGCGAGGGGCCGACGGAAACGGGGATCAGGAGGCGGTTCGACATGGCGCAGGGCGAGGTGCTCGAGTTCGAGGAGTATGTCCGCACCCGGCAGGACGCGCTGCTGCGCAGCGCGCGCCGGCTGGTCCCGGACCCGACGGACGCCCAGGACCTCCTCCAGACGGCGCTGGTGCGGACGTACGGCCGCTGGGACGGCATCGCGGACAAGCGCCTCGCGGACGCCTATCTGCGCCGCGTGATGATCAACACGCGGACCGAGTGGTGGCGGGCGCGCAAGCTGGAGGAGGTCCCGACCGAGCAGCTGCCGGACGCGAGCGTCGACGACTCCACCGAGCAGCACGCCGACCGCGCGCTCCTGATGGACATCATGAAAGTTCTGGCACCGAAGCAGCGCAGCGTCGTGGTGCTGCGACACTGGGAGCAGATGTCCACGGAGGAGACGGCCGCCGCCCTCGGCATGTCGGCCGGCACGGTCAAGAGCACGCTGCACCGGGCGCTCGCCCGGCTCCGCGAGGAGCTGGAGAGCCGCGACCTGGACGCACGCGCGCTGGAGCATGAGGAGCGGGAGCGTTGCGCGGTCTGACCCCCGCCGGGCCCGAACCGGGCCGGGGGAACCTTCGGGCGGCGTGCACGGCGGTGGCCGTGCTCGCCGCCGTCGGGCTTTTGGCGTCCGCCTGCGCAACGGGCGGCACCGGCGCCCGTGACGAGGGTCCGGCGCACGCGGACTCGGTCGCGGGCGCCGCCGCCACGCCCTCGTCCAGCAGCCCTGCCCCGTCGAAGGCCGCCAAGCGGGTGGACGCGGTCAAGCTCGTCAAGGACGACCCCACGGTCTCGGCGGAGGTCAAGCGCGAGCTGAAGCCGTGCGTGGCCGACGAGTACCCGGTCGACGTGTCGTACGGGGATCTCACCGGAGGAGCGGCCGACGACGTCGTCGTCAATGTGCTGACCTGCGGGGACGCGGTGGGCGTGGGCTCGTACGTGTATCGCCGGCAGGGCGGCCGGTACGAGAATGTGTTCCAGGCCGAGGAACCCCCGGTCTACGCGGAGATCGACCGCGGCGACCTGGTGGTGACCAAGCAGGTGTACGAGAAGGGTGACCCGGTGTCGAGCCCGTCCGGCGAGATCGTGACGACGTACAGCTGGTCATCGGGCCGCTTCACCGAGCGGTTCCACACGCGCAACGACTACAGCAACGCGGTCGGAGGCGGCGCGTCGCCCTCGTCGTAGGGTCGGCCTCGCCGCGAGGACGAGTGAACCGATCGGCCCCCGCGGAACGATTCATCTGCAGCAGGCCGTACACCTCCACCACGACCGAGACAAGAACTGAGAGCACCGGGATGGCAGACCAGACCCACGTCCTGTTCGTCGAGGACGACGACGTCATCCGCGAGGCCACCCAGCTCGCCCTGGAGCGGGACGGCTTCGCGGTCACCGCGATGCCCGACGGCCTGTCGGGGCTGGAGGCGTTCCGGGCGAACCGCCCGGACATCGCGCTGCTCGACGTCATGGTGCCCGGACTCGACGGGGTCAGCCTGTGCCGTCGTATCCGCGACGAGTCGACCGTGCCGGTGATCATGCTGTCGGCGCGCGCCGACTCGATCGACGTGGTCCTCGGCCTGGAGGCGGGCGCCGACGACTACGTGACCAAGCCGTTCGACGGCGCCGTGCTGGTCGCCCGGATCCGCGCGGTGTTGCGGCGCTTCGGTCACGCCGGCGGCGGCGAGAAGCCCGACGAGGGCGCCGACGGGATGTCCGGCGGGGTGCTGACCTTCGGCGAACTGGAGATCGACACCGAGGGCATGGAGGTGCGCCGGGCCGGGCAGCCGGTGGCGCTCACCCCGACCGAGATGCGGCTGCTCCTGGAGTTCTCCTCGGCGCCGGGCACGGTCCTCTCCCGCGACAAGCTGCTGGAGCGCGTATGGGACTACGGCTGGGGCGGGGACACGCGCGTGGTCGACGTCCATGTACAGCGGCTGCGTACGAAGATCGGCCAGGACCGGATCGAGACGGTCCGCGGCTTCGGCTACAAGTTGAAGGCCTGAACGGGGACGGCGACGGACATGCGGGGGACCTTCCGGAGCCCGGGGACACGTGAGGCGGGCGGTATCCGTACCGGCCTGCGCTGGAAGCTCAGCGCCGCCATCGCGCTGGTCGGTGCGCTGATCGCGATCACGCTCAGCCTGGTCGTGCACAACGCGGCCCGGGTGTCGATGCTGGACAACGCGCGCGACCTCGCCGACGAGCGGCTGCAGATCGCCCAGCGCAACTACGAACTGTCCGGCCGGCTGAACTTCCCGAACCTCCAGCGGGACGACCCCGATCTGCCGAGGGCGCTGCGGGAGAAGGTCGACGAGGGCCGGCGGGCCACGTACGTCACCGAGCGGCACAGCGGCGTGCCGGACATCTGGGCCGCCGTCCCCGTCAAGGACGGCCATGTGCTGTCCCTGCACACGGGGTTCACCGACCGCAGCACGGACATCCTCAAGGACCTCGACCAGGCGCTGGTCATCGGGTCCATCGCGGTCGTCCTCGGCGGCAGCGCGCTCGGCGTGCTCATCGGCGGCCAGTTCTCGCGCCGGCTGCGCAAGGCGGCGGCCGCCGCGAACCAGGTCGCCAAGGGCGAGACGGACGTGCGCGTGCGGGCCGCGATCGGCGGTGTGGTCCGGGACGAGACCGACGACCTGGCCAGCGCCGTGGACGCCATGGCGGACGCGCTGCAGCAGCGCCTGGAGGCGGAGCGCCGGGTCACGGCGGACATCGCGCACGAACTGCGCACGCCGGTGACGGGTCTGCTGACGGCGGCCGAGCTGCTGCCGCCCGGCCGCCCCACCGAGCTGGTCCTGGACCGCGCCAAGGCGATGCGCACCCTCGTCGAGGACGTCCTGGAGGTGGCCCGGCTGGACGGGGCCTCCGAGCGGGCCGAGCTGCAGGACCTCCTGCTGGGCGAGTTCGTCACCCGGCGGGTGGCGGCGAAGGACCCGGACATCGAGGTGCGGGTGGTGCACGAGTCGATGGTCACGACCGACCCGCGCCGCCTGGAGCGCGTCCTGTTCAACCTGCTCGCCAACGCCGCCCGGCACGGCAAGCCGCCGATCCAGGTCACCGTCGAGGGCCGGGTGATCCGCGTCCGCGACCACGGGCCCGGCTTCCCCGCCGACCTGCTGGCCGACGGCCCGAGCCGCTTCCGCACCGGCAGCAGCGACCGGTCGGGCCACGGGCACGGTCTCGGCCTGACGATCGCGGCCGGCCAGGCGCGGGTGCTGGGCGCCCGGCTGACCTTCCGCAACGTCCGCCCGGCCGGATCCCCGGACCATGTGCCGGCGGAGGGCGCGGTGGCGGTCCTGTGGCTCCCGGAACACGCGCCGACCAACACGGGCAGCTACCCGATGCTGCCGTAGCCGCTGCCGTACCGCCGTCAGACCGTGGCGACGAGCAGCTCTTCCCCGCGTGAGGGCCGCAGGCCGTCCGTGCGCTCGGTGAAGTACCGCTTCTCCAGGTCCGCCGCCGACACATGGCGGGCCTGGTGGAAGCCCGCCTCGCGGGCCAGGGCGAGTATCCGTGCGGGCCGGTAGAAGCTGAGGAAGGGGGTGCCCGCCGCGCGGGCGCCCTCCATCGCCACCCGCAGCTGCGCCTGCTGCTCCGGCTCCACGTCCTCGACGGGCCGCAGGAAGGTCGTGACGAACGTCGAGCCCGGGGCCAGCCCGGCGACCAGCCGGAAGGTGGCCGTGACCGCGTCCTGGCTGAGGTACATCGTGACCCCCGCGGAGGCCACGACCGCGGGCCGTGCGGGATCGAGTCCCGCCTCGCTCAGCCGCCCCCACCAGTCGCCCTCGAAGTCGACGGGCACGAACCGCAGCCATTCCGGTATCTCCAGGCCGAGGCCGGCCAGCCGTCGCCGCTTCCAGGCCTGCGGGCCCGGCCGGTCGACCTCGAAGACCCGCAGGCCCAGCCGCTCGGCGTCCGCCGCCCGCCGCTGGGCGAACGTGTCCAGCCCGGCGCCGAGGACCACGTACTGCCCCACCCCGTGCTCTGCCAGCTCCCCCACCAGGTCCTCGACGAACCGGGCGCGGGCGACGATGGACGCCCGGGTTCGGCGCGTGGCGTCGACGTCCATGTCGGGCCGCTCCCGCCATCCCTCCCCCGGGTCCGCGATCCGCAGCCCGACCTCGTCCTCGATGACGTGCGGCGGCGCGTCGGCCCGCAGGTGCAGGGCCCGCCACAGGGCGACCCGCACGGCGGTGTGCTCCGGTGCGATCTTCTCCCCGACGCTCACCCGAAGTCCTTGGAGAAGTCCAGCTCCTCGCTGCGCTCGGTCAGCGAGTACCAGTTGCCGTTGTCGTCACGGAAGATCGCCTCGATGCCGTACGGCCGTTCCTGCGGGGCCTGCAGGAACTCCACCCCGCGCGCCCTGAAGGTCTCGTAGTCGCCGCGGCAGTCGTCGGTACGGAACGCGCCGGCCCCCAGCACCCCCTTGCTGACGAGTTTCTTCAGCGCCGCGGCGGACTCGGGATCGAGTCCGGGCCCGTCGAGGCTCATCAGGGTGAGTTCCAGGTCGGGCTGGTCCTTCGCCGCGACCGTGACCCACTTCATCTCTCCCATGGAGACCTCGTTGCGGACCTCGAAGTCCAGTTTCTCGGTGAAGAAGGCCTTGGTGCGCTGCTGGTCGAAGGTCCACACGGTGCTGATGCCGAGACCGAGGATCATGACTGTGCTCTCCCTGTTCGGTGCCGTCGTCCTGTCCGCCACCGTAGGCAGGGCGGGGTTCAGGGCGCTTCTTCGGAGTTGCTCTGCCTGCGCGGGAACCCGCCGGCCCACAGCATCGCGTAGCAGCCGGGTATGAGCGCGGCTCCCCTGCCGACGTGCTCGGTGCGGTACTCGCTCGGTGTCAGGCCGGTGCGGGTCTTGAAGCGGGCCGAGAACGTCCCGAGGCTGCTGAAGCCGACGAGGTGGCAGATCTCGGTGACGCTCAGGTCCGCGCTGCGCAGCATCTCCTCGGCGCGCTCGATCCGGCGGTGCGTCAGGTACTGCCGGGGCGTCTCGCCGTAGGCCTCCTTGAAGGCCCGCAGGAAGTGGAAGCGGGAGTACCCGGCATGCGCGGCGACGGCGTCGAGGTCCAGCCCGGGATCGGCCCAGTCCCGGTCCATGGCGTCCTTCGCCAGCCTCAGCTGCCGCATCTTGTCCATACCGTGATGGTGGCACGCGGCACTGACAACGACCCGTGGCGTGCGGGGGACGCGGCGACCGACGGCGGCCCGTGCCCGGCCCTCGGGTCCTGGACATGACGAAGGCCCCCGGGGCGGACACCTGCCGGGGGCCTTCGGGTCACTGCGGGATCAGACGGCCTCGACGACCGGCGGCTGCACCGCCGCGTCCTCGGTCGAGCCCTCGCTCTTCGGTCCGGTGCCGCGCAGCGCGACCTCCTTGACGAACACCGCCGCGATCAGGGCGACCACGGCCACCACCGAGCCGAGCAGGAACGCCGAGTGGACACCCGCGGACACCGCGTGCTGGTATGCCTCGCGCGCCGCCGCCGGCAGCTTGGCCAGGCTCTTGGCGTCCAGCGACGCCGACTTCTCGGTGATCTTCGAGCCCAGTGCTCCGGCCCGCTCGGCCATCACGTGCTGGACGCGGTTGTTGAACAGGGCACCCATGATCGCGACGCCGAAGGAGGAGCCGAGCGTACGGAACAGGGTGGTCGAGGAGGACGCGACGCCCATGTCCTTCATCTCGACGCTGTTCTGCGCGACCAGCATGGTGATCTGCATCAGGCAGCCCATGCCCAGGCCGACGACCGCCATGAAGACGCCGGAGGTGAACCGCGTGGTGCCGGTGTCCATGGTGGACAGCAGGTACAGCCCGACGATCATCAGGACGCTGCCGACGACCGGAAACAGCTTGTAGCGTCCGGTGTTCGTGGTCACCCGGCCGGCGACCATCGAGGTCACGAGCATGGCGCCCAGCATCGGCAGCAGCAGCAGACCGGAGTTCGTGGCGGAGGCGCCCTGCACGGACTGCTGGTACAGCGGCAGGTAGAGCGTGGCGCCGAACATCACGAAGCCCGTGATGAAGCCGATGATCGACATCAGGGTGAAGTTGCGGCTGCGGAAGATGTGCAGCGGCACGACCGGCTCGGCGGCCTTGGTCTGCCAGAACACGAACCCGATCAGCGCGGCCACGCCGATGCCGATCAGCTCCATGATCCGCGCGGAGGTCCAGGCGTACTGCGAGCCGCCCCAGGTGGTGACCAGGACGATCGAGGTGATGCCGACGGTCAGCAGGATCACGCCGAGGTAGTCGATGCCGGCCTTGGCCCGCTTCTTGGGCAGGTGCAGCACCGCGCTGATCAGGCCGAGGGAGACCACGCCGAGCGGCAGGTTGATGTAGAACGCCCAGCGCCAGCCCCAGTTGTCGGTGATGGTGCCGCCGACCAGCGGTCCGCCGATCATCGCGATGGCCATGACGCCGGCCATCATGCCCTGGTACTTGCCCCGCTCCCGGGGCGGGATCAGGTCACCGATGATCGCCATGACGCCGACCATCAGACCACCGGCGCCGAGGCCCTGCACGGCCCGGAAGCCGATCAGCTGGCCCATGTCCTGGGCCATGCCGCTGAGCGCCGAGCCGATCAGGAAGATCACGATCGAGGTCATGAACGTCGTCTTGCGGCCGAACATGTCACCGAGCTTGCCCCAGACCGGGGTGGCCGCCGCGGTGGCCAGCGTGTACGCCGTCACCACCCACGACAGGTGCTCGAGGCCGCCGAGCTCGCCCACGATCGTCGGCATCGCGGTGCCCACGATCATGTTGTCCAGCATCGCGAGCATCATGGTGATCATGAGCGCGAGCAGGACGACGCGCACACTCTTCGGCTGTTTGTCCGGCTTGGTCTCTACCGTCTCTGTGTCCGCCATCGATCCCACTCCCCTACAGTCCTGCACACTTCCTCCCGGGCGGGCACTTACTTGCCGCCCGGCTAGTTGACTACACTGAGGAAAGTAGACCCGTAACTAGCCGGGCGTCAAGTAAGTTTTCTAGTCGGGCGACAAGTAAGTTCGCAGGGGGCGTGAGGAGCGCGACAATGGGCGGCACGATGGACGGCACCAAGCGGCAGCGCCGCGGCAACACTCGCCAGCGCATCCAGGACGTGGCGCTCGAACTCTTCGCGGAACAGGGCTACGAGAAGACCTCGCTGCGCGAGATCGCCGAGAGCCTGGACGTCACCAAGGCGGCGCTCTACTACCACTTCAAGACGAAGGAAGAGATCCTCGTCAGCATCTTCGAGGACCTGTCCGAGCCGATCGAGGAGCTGATCGAGTGGGGAAAGCTCCAGCCGCACACGCTGGAGACCAAGCAGGAGATCATCCGCCGCTACAACGAGGCCCTGTCCCAGGCCCTGCCGCTCTTCCGCTTCATGCAGGAGAACCAGGCGACGGTGAAGGAACTGCGCATCGGCGAGATGTTCCGCAACCGCATGATGGGCATGCGCGACATCCTCATCGACCCGGACGCCGCGCTCGTCGACCAGGTCCGCTGCATCAGCGCGGTGTTCGCGATGCACGCCGGGATGTTCGCCCTCAACGACCTGCCGGGCACCGACGAGGAGAAGCGCGAGGCGGTCCTGGAGGTGGCGACGGCCCTGGTGGTTCAGGCCCACCAGGGCACGCACGCCGAGGACTGACGGCTCAGACGCCCAGGCCCTTGGAGCGCAGGAAGGCCACCGGGTCGATCGCCGACCCGTAGTTGGCGGTCCTGCGGATCTCGAAGTGCAGGTGCGGTCCGCTGGAGTTGCCGGTGTTGCCGGACAGGGCGATGTGCTGGCCCGTCCGGACGACCTGGCCGACCCTGACGTCGATCCGCGAGAGGTGGGCGTACTGCGAGTACGTGCCGTTGCCGTGCCGGATGACGATGGCGTTGCCGTACGCCGGGCCGTCACCGGCGCCGTTCGAGCCGGCCTTGACCACGGTGCCGCCGTGCGCGGCGACGACCTCGGTGCCGCTGGCCACGGCGAAGTCCTGGCCACTGTGGGTGGACTGCCACATGCCGCCGGCCTGGGCGAACTTGGCGGAGAGCGTGTACTTCCGGACCGGGTGGACCCAGGAGGCGGCCCTCTTCGCGGCGGCCTTGGCAGCCGCCTTCTTCTTCGCGGCGGCCTTCCTGGCGGCCGCCTTCTTCGCGGCCTCGGCCTTCTTGGCGGCCGCCTTCTTCGCTGCCGCGGCCTTGGCCTTCGCGGCCGCGGCGGCCTTGGCGGCCTTGGCCTGGGCCGCCGCCTGCGCCTCGACGGCGCTCGCCACGCCGGAGACGGAGGCGGAGGCGGAGTTGGTCGCCGAGGTGGTGTCGGCGGCGACCGCGACCCCGGCACCCAGCACGGCCGACATACCGAAGCCGGCGGCCAGGACGGCCGCACGGGTGCGCAGGGCGGACGTACGGGAAGAACGGGACGTGACACGCGGGGACATCGAGACCTCAGGGGATCGGGAGCAGAAAAGAACCACCCGGTGCGCAAGCAGCCGCCGGATGGGCAGATCCTTGGTAACCCGAGCCCACATCAATCCCAAAATGGGACATCTACGACGCACTCTAGTAATTGAGCGCGAAACTTGATGTTCTACGACGAAAAAGGCCCTGCCGCAGCACTATCGGCCGTAGTACCGGCCCGATCCCCTGTGCGGCATGTCACCGGCTCCGAAAGTATCGGTGGCCCCATGTGACGTACATCTCTGGTCACTTACCCGTCGGTAACCCTACGGTTCCCCTCGCGCCACCCTTGCCCTCGAACATGCACAGGACAACGACATACGGACGCGAGAGGACCCCCCATGACAAGCCGACGCCCCTGGGCTCGCCGCACAGCCGTCATCACCGTCTCCGCCTCGGCCCTGGTGGCGCTGGCCGCCCCCGCGAACGCGGCGACGAGCACCGCAAGCGTCGACTACGCCACCTGGCAGAAGGACTGCCAGGGCGTGATGGACCAGGCCCTCCCGTACGTCAAGGAGCGCATCGCCGCCGCCGGGGCGGGCGAGAAGCAGGCCATCGTCCTCGACATCGACAACACCGCCCTGGAGACCGACTTCGGCTTCAGCTGGCCGCAGCCGGCCAACAAGCCCGTCCTGAGCGTCGCCCAGTACGCCCAGCAGCACGGCGTCTCCCTGTTCTTCGTCACCGCCCGCCCCGGCATCATCTATCTGCCCACCGAGTACAACCTGGAGCACGACGGCTACCAGGTGTCCGGCCTCTACGTCCGCGGCCTCGTCGACCTCTTCAAGGACGTCGCCGCCTACAAGACCGCCCAGCGCGTCGCCATCGAGAACAAGGGCTACGACATCATCGCCAACATCGGCAACAGCGCGACCGACCTCTCGGGCGGCCACGCCGACAAGGCCTTCAAACTGCCGGACTACGACGGTCAGTTGTCCTAGCCCGCCGAGCCGCGGGCATGCGAAAGGGGCCGGTGCCCGAAAGCACCGGCCCCTTCTGGCGTCGCCGTGAGGCTTACGCCTCCTTGCTCAGGTTCGGGCCCGCTCCGCCGGCCGCCTGCTCGATCGGCGGGACGTCCGGCAGGGCCGACTTCTCCTCGCCGCGGAAGGTGAAGGTCTTGGTCTCGCCCTCGCCCTCCGTGTCGACGACCACGATGTGGCCGGGACGCAGCTCGCCGAAGAGGATCTTCTCCGAGAGGGTGTCCTCGATCTCGCGCTGGATGGTCCGGCGCAGCGGCCGGGCGCCCAGCACGGGGTCGTAACCCTTCTGGGAGAGCAGCTCCTTGGCGGACTGGGAGAGCTCGATGCCCATGTCCCGGTCCTTCAGGCGCTCGTCCACCTTGCTGATCATCAGGTCGACGATCGCGAGGATGTCCTCCTGCGTCAGCTGCGGGAAGACGACGACGTCGTCGACGCGGTTGAGGAACTCGGGGCGGAAGTGCTGCTTGAGCTCGTCCGACACCTTGTTCTTCATGCGCTCGTAGTTGGACTTCGTGTCGCCCGAGGCCGCGAAGCCCAGGTTGAAGCCCTTCGAGATGTCCCGCGTGCCGAGGTTGGTCGTCATGATGATGACCGTGTTCTTGAAGTCCACGACCCGGCCCTGGGAGTCGGTCAGGCGACCGTCCTCCAGGATCTGCAGCAGCGAGTTGAAGATGTCCGGGTGGGCCTTCTCGACCTCGTCGAACAGGACGACGGAGAACGGCTTGCGGCGGACCTTCTCGGTCAGCTGGCCGCCCTCTTCGTAGCCCACGTAGCCGGGGGGCGAACCGAAGAGCCGGGAGACCGTGTGCTTCTCACTGAACTCCGACATGTCGAGGGAGATCAGCGCGTCCTCGTCACCGAAGAGGAACTCGGCGAGCGCCTTGGACAGCTCGGTCTTACCGACACCGGACGGGCCGGCGAAGATGAACGAGCCACCCGGACGCTTCGGGTCCTTCAGACCGGCACGCGTACGGCGGATCGCCTTCGACAGCGCCTTGACGGCGTCCTTCTGACCGATGACCCGCTTGTGGAGCTCGTCCTCCATGCGCAGCAGACGCGAGGACTCCTCCTCGGTCAGCTTGAAGACCGGGATGCCGGTGGCGGTCGCGAGGACCTCGGCGATCAGCTCGCCGTCGACCTCGGCGACGACGTCCATGTCGCCGGCCTTCCACTCCTTCTCGCGCTTGGCCTTGGCGGCGAGGAGCTGCTTCTCCTTGTCGCGCAGGGAGGCGGCCTTCTCGAAGTCCTGCGAGTCGATCGCGGACTCCTTGTCGCGGCGCACGCCCGCGATCTTCTCGTCGAACTCGCGCAGGTCCGGCGGAGCCGTCATCCGGCGGATGCGCATCCGGGAACCGGCCTCGTCGATCAGGTCGATCGCCTTGTCCGGCAGGAAGCGGTCCGAGATGTAGCGGTCGGCCAGGGTGGCCGCCTGGACCAGCGCCTCGTCCGTGATGGAGACGCGGTGGTGGGCCTCGTACCGGTCGCGCAGACCCTTGAGGATCTCGATCGTGTGCGGCAGGGACGGCTCCGCGACCTGGATGGGCTGGAAGCGGCGCTCCAGGGCCGCGTCCTTCTCCAGGTGCTTGCGGTACTCGTCCAGCGTGGTCGCACCGATGGTCTGCAGCTCACCGCGGGCCAGCATCGGCTTCAGGATCGAAGCGGCGTCGATGGCGCCCTCGGCGGCACCCGCACCGACCAGCGTGTGCAGCTCGTCGATGAACAGGATGATGTCGCCGCGGGTGCGGATCTCCTTGAGCACCTTCTTCAGGCGCTCCTCGAAGTCACCGCGGTAGCGGGAGCCGGCGACCAGCGCGCCGAGGTCCAGGGTGTAGAGGTGCTTGTCCTTGAGGGTCTCGGGCACCTCGCCCTTGACAATGGCCTGGGCGAGGCCCTCGACGACGGCGGTCTTGCCGACGCCGGGCTCACCGATGAGCACCGGGTTGTTCTTGGTGCGGCGGGACAGCACCTGCATGACCCGCTCGATCTCCTTCTCGCGCCCGATGACCGGGTCGAGCTTGGACTCACGAGCGGCCTGGGTGAGGTTCCGGCCGAACTGGTCGAGGACCAGGGACGTCGAGGGCGTGCCCTCGGCAGGTCCGCCGGCGGTGGCGGTCTCCTTGCCCTGGTAACCGGAGAGCAGCTGGATCACCTGCTGCCGCACCCGGTTGAGGTCTGCGCCCAGCTTGACCAGGACCTGGGCGGCGACGCCCTCGCCCTCACGGATCAGGCCGAGCAGGATGTGCTCCGTGCCGATGTAGTTGTGGCCCAGCTGAAGGGCCTCGCGGAGCGACAGCTCCAGGACCTTCTTGGCACGGGGGGTGAAGGGGATGTGCCCGGACGGGGCCTGCTGGCCCTGGCCGATGATCTCCTCCACCTGCTGGCGGACCGCCTCGAGCGAAATCCCGAGGCTCTCAAGGGCCTTGGCGGCGACACCCTCACCCTCGTGGATCAGGCCCAGGAGGATGTGCTCGGTGCCGATGTAGTTGTGGTTGAGCATCCGGGCTTCTTCCTGAGCCAGGACGACAACCCGCCGCGCGCGGTCGGTGAACCTCTCGAACATCGTTAATCGCTCCTCAGAGCGGTCAGGCAGTGGGGGGAACTTCCCCTCCCTGTCCTTCCGCAGCTTAGTCCCGCAAGCGGGGACCGCTCATTCCAACTGCCGACACCGTCGATGGCCTCCTGACCCCGAACGCCGACATCTGCTCCAACCCGATGGTGCGAGACGATGTTCCCGCAGGCCAGGCAGTTACCCCACTCGCCAGTACGCCGATGGCGAACGTGAGACCACCTTGCCTGCGTGTCGCCCCCTCCCACTAGGGATGTCTTACCCGCTGGGACTGACACTCCATGCCGCGCGCCCCCCGTCCCTCCGCTATGGGCGAACAACCTTGCGCCTCCCCGCACCCCCGCACGCCCCATTTTCCAAACTCTGCGCATTCGCAAGAACACCCAGCGTAACTCGACGGCACTTCTCGCGGTTGCAATTGGCATGGTTGGCAGCGACCCCCCGGTCATCTCGGATCTCACGGTCCCACTCCCCCGCCGGCCTCTCGAGGCGGGTTCGCGAATCCGCGACTGGTACGAGAACGAATTGGAGTGGCCGACGGTGCCCGCGCGGCCGGGTGCTCCGCTGCGGCTTTCCGTGGGCGAGCGCTTCGACGTCCTGGACGTGCCGGCGGAAGCGGGCCGGGCGGGCCTGCGCCATCTCGCGCCGTACTCTCCGGTGGCCCTCCAGGGCGAGCGGATGCGGCTGCTGGTGGCGGCGGGCAGCGCGGAGGAGCTGCCGGGGCTGCTGGACTGGCTGGAGTGGGGAAGCCTGGTGCCCGATCTGAGGGCGATCGGCGAGGGCGGCGTCATGGACGCGCCGTCACCACCGGACCGCGGGGACACCCTGCAGGGGGCCGCCGTATGGCTGCGGCCCCCCGAACCGGGGCGCGCGGTCGAGGCCTCGCTGCCGACGCTGTCGGCCGCGGGGGGCGTCGGTGGCGCCCCCGATCTCGTACGTCTCGTGGGCACGGTGGCAGCGCACTGCCACCGGTCGTGGCTGCGGCGCGCGTGCGCCCAGCCTCCGGCCGATGCTGCGGCCAGTGATCAGGCGTTGGCCTTCTCGTAGGCCTCGCGGATGGACGCGGGAACACGGCCGCGGTCGTTGACCTCGTAACCGTTCTCCTTCGCCCATGCCCGGATCTGCGCGGTGTCCTGGCTGCCACCGGAAGCGGCGCGCGCCTTTCCACGCCCACCCGAAGCACGGCCTCCGGTGCGACGACCGCCCTTCACGTAAGGGTCGAGAAGGCCGCGGAGCTTGTCCGCATTCGCGGTCGTGAGATCGATCTCGTACGTCTTGCCGTCCAACGCGAACGTAACGGTCTCGTCCGCCTCGCCGCCGTCGAGGTCGTCGACAAGAAGGACCTGAACCTTCTGTGCCACCGGATTTCCTTTCATCCATAACTTGAGGGCCTGGGGTCTGCGGCGTCCGCCGTTTCGCCGTCCCCTGTTATATGCAGTACTGCAGTACGTCGGAAAGCAAACCGCTTTTCCGGGAAAAACACAAACCCCTCGACAGCGGGACTGCCGGTCAGGCACAGTCAGGGAGGATGCGCGTTTCGGACATAGGGAACGTGGGCAAGGTGAGCGGCCGAATACTTCCGGTGATCGGTGATCACAGATGCAGAAGCATCCGGCTGTTGCCCAAGGTGTTGGGTTTCACCCGTTCGAGACCGAGGAACTCCGCGACGCCCTCGTCATAGGAACGCAGCAGCTCCGCGTAGACATCCGTGTCCACGGGCGTCTCACCGATCTCGACGAAGCCGTGCTTGGCGAAGAAGTCGACTTCGAAGGTGAGGCAGAAAACACGGCGAACACCCAGCCAGCGCGCTGTGTGCAGCAACTTCTCCAGCAACTGGTGTCCGACACCGGCGCCCTTCAGGCCCGGCTTCACCGCGAGAGTACGAACTTCCGCGAGGTCTTCCCACATGACGTGCAGGGCACCGCAGCCGACGACCTCCGCGTTGTCGTCTCGTTCGGCGACCCAGAACTCCTGGATGTCCTCGTAAAGCGTGACCGTCGCTTTGTCGAGCAGGATGCGGCCACGCACGTACGTGTCGAGGAGACGACGCACGGCCGTGACATCGCCGGTACGTGCCCGGCGGACGGTGATGGCTTTAGCGCTGACTTCCGGACCTTCGAGACCTTCGGGGCTCTCTGCTGACATGAGCGGACGCTATCGCCCGCCGTCGTCGGGCGCGGAGCCGGGGTTCTCCTGTTCGGCCGTCTCTTCCGGTCCTTGGACGATCCGTACCGCGTCTCGCAGGGCCTGTCGCTGTTCGTCGCTCATCATCCCGAAGAACGCGACGAGAGCGGCCGCGGGGTTGTCACTCTGGGACCACGCGTCGTTCATCAGCGCGGCCGCGTACGCGGCCCGTGTGGACACGGCCTCATATCGATAGGCCCGGCCTTCCGCTTCGCGGCGCACCCAGCCCTTCTGATGGAGATTGTCCAAAACGGTCATCACCGTGGTGTACGCGATGGACCGTTCCTGCTGAAGGTCTTCCAGGACTTCTCGAACGGTGACCGGGCGGTTCCACTTCCACACCCGCGTCATGACCGCGTCTTCGAGTTCTCCCAATGGGCGAGGCACAGCTCGCACAATAGTGGCAGAACTCGACATTCGCGTGCCGGACGGGCAGTTTTCCTGGCAAACGGGGACAAAAAGGGCGTACGACTCGGATGTCGAGCCGTACGCCGGTGCCTGACGCCGGAGAGCGGGGCCGCGTTCAGCCGTCGGTCTTCGCGGCCTCCTGCCGCACTCCCTCGGTGCGTGCGAGGGCGGCGTCGACGACCGCGTCCTCCTTGGCCTTGTTGGCCCCGCCCTGGGTCTTCACGATCACCCTGATCACGCCGATGAAGAACACGGCCATGACGACCGGGGGCACGAGCGCGGAGACGTAGTCCATGCCTCCAGGGTAGCCAGGGGGCGACGGACGGCCGGGGCGGGGGCGGGTGCGGCCGAGCGCGGGCCGGGAGCGGGCCGGGAGCGGGCCGGGAGCGCCTTCCCGTCTCAGCCCGCGACGAGCTGCGGGGGCGGGGTCGCCGAGGTGGGGGGCGGGGTCGGCCGGCGGCGCGGGAAGACCTCGCCGGGGGTGGGGATCGGGCGGCCCGGCTTGGGCTCGGCCGGGGCGGGAGCGGGGGCGGGCTTGGGAGGCGCCGGCTTCTCCGCGGGCTTCTTCTCGGGCTCGCGCGTGGGGTCCGGGCCCGCTCGGCCGCCGGAGTCCGTCCCAGCGCCCTCCAGGGCGCCCGAGAGGCCTCCTCGGAGCGCCGTCAGGCGGGTGCGGGAGGCGGGGACGGCCGGGGTCGTCGTACGGGCCGTGGCGCGCGTCAGGCGGGTTCGCACGTCCTGCTCCGCGAGCACCTGGCAGCGTCCCAGCAGAGCGGCGGCGACCGGGTTGCCCCGCAGCGCCCTGAGCGCGGCGAGGTCGTCGGGGCCCGGCCGGTACCCGGTCCCCAGCGTCTCCTCCAGCAGTGCCAGATAGCCGACGGCGGTTCCGGGCAGGGCGGCGCGGTAGCGGGCGAGGTCGGCCACCAGGAAGGCCCGCAGCCGGGCACCCTCGCGCATCGCCTCGTCGAGGGACTCGGCGAGGCGGAGGCAGTCCTGGACCTCCTCGGCCGAGGCGGGGCTGGGGTGGAGGGCGAGGGCGAGGGCGCGGCGGAGCACACGCAGCTCCTCCACGCCGAACGCCATGCCGCCTCGGGATCCGTATGGCGTGGGCATGCGGCGACGATACGCGCTAATCAGACAAATTCGACATACGGGACCGGTGTGGCGCACGAGAGCCACCCGGTTGCCGTGCGGGGCCGCTCGACCCGGCGGCGGGCGCCGGGCCGCACGGCGCGCAGGTCGTGCAGGCGCGCACCGAGAAATTCGCCGCCAAGGTCAAGACACTCGAAGTCGGCGACCCGAGCGACCCGCAGACCGTCATCGGCCCGGTCATCGACTCCTCGCGGCCGGAGACCCTCACGGGTGCCGTTTCCCGGTCGGCGCACCGGCCGCCCTGCGCGACCGCCTCACACCACCGGGGTGCGCCCGCCGAGCCACCGACCGACCTGGCGCACACGCCGGGTCCGACCGCGCCCTCGCCCGGCCGGACCCGTCCGTCCTCACATCCGCGACACGTTCCGCTCGTACACCAGGCGCAGTCCGATCAGGGTCAGCCACGGCTCGTGCTCATCGATCACGGACGACTCCCCGAGCACCATCGGCGCCAGTCCGCCCGTCGCGATCACCGTCACCTCGTCCGGGTCGTCCGCGAGCTCGCGCGCCATCCGGCTCACCACTCCGTCGACCTGGCCCGCGAACCCGTAGATGATGCCGGACTGCATCGCCTCGACCGTGTTCTTGCCGATCACGCTGCGGGGCCGCGCCACCTCGATCTTGCGCAGCTGCGCGCCCCGCACGCCGAGCGCCTCGACGGAGATCTCGATACCGGGGGCGATGACCCCGCCGACGTACTCCCCGCGCGCGGAGACCGCGTCGAAGGTCGTCGCCGTACCGAAGTCGACGACGATCGCGGGGCCGCCGTAGAGCTCGACGGCCGCTACCGAGTTGATGATCCGGTCGGCGCCGACCTCCTTGGGGTTGTCGGTGAGGATCGGCACCCCGGTCTTGACGCCGGGCTCGACGAGCACGGCGGGCACGTCCCCGTAGTAGCGCCGGGTCACCTCGCGCAGTTCATGCAGCACGGAGGGGACGGTCGCGCAGATGGCGATGCCGTCGATGCCGTCGCCCAGCTCGTCGCCGAGCAGCGGGTGCATCCCCATCAGGCCCTGCAGCAGCACCGCCAGTTCGTCCGCCGTGCGGCGCGCGTCCGTGGAGATGCGCCAGTGCTCGACGATGTCCTCCCCGTCGAAGAGGCCCAGGACGGTGTGGGTGTTGCCCACGTCGATCGTCAGCAGCATGGCCCGTACCTACTCCGCCGCTCGCAGGTCGAGACCGATGTCCAGGATCGGGGAGGAGTGGGTGAGTGCTCCTACGGCGAGGTAGTCCACGCCGGTGTCGGCGTACGCGCAAGCGTTGTCCAGGGTGAGCCGTCCCGAGGCCTCCAGGGCGGCCCGTCCGTGCACCAGGGCGACGGCCTCCTCGCACTCGCCGGGCGTGAAGTTGTCCAGCAGGATCAGGTCGGCTCCCGCGTCGACGACCTCGCGCAGCTGGTGCAGCGTGTCGACCTCGACCTCGATCGGCAGGTCCGGGAAGGCCTCCCGCACGGCCTTGAAGGCGTGCGCGACACCGCCTGCGGCGACCACGTGGTTGTCCTTGACCAGTGCCGCGTCGGACAGCGACATCCGGTGGTTGACACCGCCTCCGCAGCGGACGGCGAACTTCTCCAGGGACCTGAGACCCGGCGTCGTCTTGCGGGTGTCGCGGACCCGGGTCTTCGTGCCCTCCAGCGCGTCCGCCCACGCGCGCGTGGCGGTCGCGATACCGGACATGCGGCACAGGAGGTTGAGCGCGCTGCGCTCGGCGGTGAGGAGGTCACGCGTGCGCGTGGTGACCGACAGCAGCTTCTGCCCCGCCTCCACCCGCTCGCCGTCCTCCACGTGCCGCTCGACCTCGAACTCGTCCGTGCACACCACGGACAGCACCGCTTCGGCGACCCTGAGGCCGGCCGCGACGCCCGCCTCGCGCGCGGTGAAGTCACCGGTGGCGACGGCGTCCTCGGGGATGGTCGCGACGGTGGTCACGTCCACGCCGTGGTCGAGGTCCTCCTGAATGGCGACGTTGGCGATGTCCTCGACCTCGACGGGGTCGAGGCCGGCGTCGGCCAGGAGCTGGGCGAGCGCGGGGTCGAGCCCGCACTCCAGGTATTCCGCGTCGGCGTCGGCGCCACCACAGGCGCAGCCGTCGCCGCAGCCGCCGTTCGAGGCGAGGGGGAGTTCGGGGGTGCTCACTTCTGTCACTGCTCCTGAAGGGGCTGCCGGGGCTGCCGAGTCGGCCGGGTCGGGGGGAAGTCTGGGCTATCGGTGGTGTGTACGGCGAGTGTGCGGTCCGGATTCAGCCGTACGACGATGTGGCGGCGCCATGCCGCGTCGTCGCGCTCGGCGTGGTCCTCGCGCCAGTGGCAGCCGCGCGTCTCCTCGCGCAGGCGGGCCGCGGCGACCAGGACGCGGGCCACGCACAGGAGGTTGGTGGCCTCCCAGGTGTCGACGCCCGGCTCGGAGGTCTTGCCGTTCTCGTCGAGGGCGTCGCGGGCGTCCGCGTGCAGCCGCTGGAGCTGGTCGGCAGCCTTCTCCAGGGACTGGGCCGAGCGCAGGACCCCCGCTCCGTCGGCCATGATCCGCTGGATCGTGAAACGGTCCTCGGGGGCGAGGAGCGGGTGCGCGGGCCTGTCCTGGTGCTCGACCGGTTCGGGCACGCGCGCGTGGAGGCCGTCGGCTGCGTGCGCCGCCGCGATGTCGGACGCGATGCGCTCGGCGTAGACGAGGCCCTCCAACAGGGAGTTGGAAGCCAGCCGGTTGGCGCCGTGCACGCCGGTGCAGGCGACCTCGCCGCACGCGTACAGGCCCGGGACGGTGGTGCGGCCGTGGGAGTCCGTGCGGACGCCTCCGGAGGCGTAGTGGGCGGCCGGGGCGATCGGGATGGGCTCGGTGACCGGGTCGATGCCGTTCGCGCGGCAGGCGGCCAGGATCGTCGGGAAGCGGTGCTCCCACATGTCGGCGCCGAAGTGCCGGGCGTCGAGGAACATGTGCTCGGCGTCCTGCTCCTGCATGCGGCGCATGATGCCCTTGGCGACGATGTCCCGGGGCGCGAGCTCGGCCAGTTCGTGCTGTCCGACCATGAACCGCACGCCGTCGGCGTCGACCAGGTGGGCGCCCTCGCCGCGGACGGCCTCGGAGACCAGCGGCTGCTGGCCCTCGGCGTCGGGGCCGAGGAACAGCACGGTCGGGTGGAACTGCACGAACTCCAGGTCGGAGACCTCCGCGCCGGCGCGCAGGGCGAGCGCCACGCCGTCACCGGTGGACACCGAGGGGTTGGTGGTGGCGGAGAAGACCTGCCCCATTCCGCCGGTCGCGAGGACGACCGCGGGGGCGTGCACGGCGCCCACGCCGTCGTGCTGTCCCTCGCCCATGACGTGCAGGCTCACGCCCGCGGTACGGCCGTCGGCGTCCGTCAGCAGGTCCAGCACGAGCGCGTTCTCGATCGTGCGCAGCCCACGCGCGCGTACCGCCTCCACGAGCGCCCGGGAGATCTCCGCGCCGGTCGCGTCACCGCCCGCGTGCGCGATACGGCGGCGGTGGTGGCCGCCCTCACGGGTGAGCTGCAGATCGCCCTCTTCGGACTCGTCGAAGTGCGCGCCGGTCGCGATGAGGCGTCGTACGGCGTCGGGGCCCTCGGTGACGAGGATGCGCACGGCCTCCTGGTCGCACAGGCCGGCGCCCGCCACCAGGGTGTCGTCCAGGTGCTGTTCGGGGGTGTCGCCCTCACCGAGGGCCGCGGCGACGCCGCCCTGCGCCCAGCGGGTGGAGCCGTCGTCGAGGCGGGCCTTGGTGACCACGACCGTGTTCAGACCGGCGGCCTCGCAGCGCAGCGCGGCGGTCAGGCCGGCGACCCCGGAGCCGACGACCACGACGTCGGCGGAGATGGCCCAGCCGGGTGCGGGCGCGTGCAGTTTTATGCCTGTGCTGGTCACGAGGCGGCTCCGAAGGTGAGAGGAAGGTTGTCGATCAGCCGGGTCGTCCCGACCCGGGCGGCGACGGCGAGCACGGCCTCGCCGGTGAAGTCGTCCCCGATGTCGGTGAAGTCGGCGGGGTCGACCAGGGCGAGGTAGTCCAGCTGGAGCGGCGGCGAGAGGCGCGCGGCGTCGTCGAGGACCTGCCGGGCCGCGGCACGTACGGCGGAGGGGGCGCCGTGGAAGGTGCCGCGCGAGGCGTCCTCGCCGAGGGCGGTGGCGGGACGGGACTTGGCGACGGCGTGCGCGTCGGCGGCCGCGCGGGACTCCCCGATCGCGCTGAGCGCTTCGGCCCGCGCGTGCGTGGCGGGCGCCGCCAGCGCCCGCGCGCGCAGCGCCTCCTGGGCCGCGTGCCGGTCGCGGCCGGCGAACAGCGCGCGGGAGAGGTTGAGCGCCGTGCGCCGTTCCGCGGGCGAGAGGTAGCGGTTGCGGCTGGAGAGGGCGAGGCCGTCCTCCTCGCGCACCGTGGGAACGCCGACGATCTCGACGCCGAAGTTCAGGTCGCGTGCCATGCGGCGGATCAGGGCGAGTTGCTGGGCGTCCTTCTGCCCGTACAGGGCGACGTCCGGGCGGGTGAGGTGCAGCAGCTTGGCGACGACGGTGAGCATGCCGTCGAAGTGGCCGGGGCGGGAGGCGCCCTCCAGGCGCTCCCCCATCGGGCCGGCGCTGATGCGCACCTGGGGCTCGCCGCCCGGGTAGACCTCGTCCACGGAGGGCGCGAACACGGCGTCCGCGCCGGACAGCCCGGCGAGCTTCACGTCGGCGTCCAGGGTGCGCGGATAGCGGTCCAGGTCCTCGCCCGCGCCGAACTGCAGCGGGTTGACGAAGACGGTGACGACGACCTCGCCGTCCGGACCGGCGATCTCCCGGGCGGTGCGGATCAGGGTGGCGTGCCCCTCGTGCAGGGCGCCCATGGTCATCACGACGGCGCGACGGCCGGTACGCGTGCGTGCGTGGAGTTCTTCGGCGGTGCGCAGCAGGGTGGTGGTCATCGGGCGTCTCCCTCGGCGCCGTCGGTGCCGGTGGCGAGTACCCCGAGGAGGTCCTCGGCGAGCTCCGGCTTGAGCAGGCCGTGGGCGAGTGCCCGGTCGGCGGTCGCGCGGGCCATCGCCAGATAGCCGGCGACGGTCTGCGGGGCGTACTTGCGCAGCTCCGTGACATGGGCGGCGACCGTGCCGGCGTCCCCGCGCGCGACCGGGCCGGTCAGGGCAGCGTCGCCGGAGCGCAGGGCGTTGTCGAGGGCGGCGCCGAGCAGCGGGCCGAGCATCCGGTCGGGGGCCGAGACCCCTGCCTCGCGCAGCAGTTCCATGGACTGCGCGACCAGTGTGACCAGGTGGTTGGCGCCGAGGGCGAGCGCCGCGTGGTACAGCGGGCGCATCTCCTCGGCGATCCACTCGGGTTCGCCGCCCATCTCGATGACGAGGGCCTCGGCGGCCAGTCGCAGCTCCTCCGGCGCGGTGACCCCGAAGGAGCAACCGGCGAGCCGCTGTACGTCCACGGGGGTGCCGGTGAACGTCATCGCCGGGTGCAGGGCCAGCGGCAGCGCGCCCGCGCGCAGGGCGGGGTCCAGCACCTTCGCGCCGTAGCGCCCGGAGGTGTGCACGAGCAGCTGCCCGGGCCGCACGGCCCCGGTCTCGGCGAGGCCCTCGACCAGGCCGGGCAGGGCGTCGTCCGGCACGGTCAGCAGGACCAGGTCGGCGCGCTGCAGCACCTCGGCGGGCGGGACGAGGGGGACGTCGGGCAGCATCTCGGCGGCGCGCCTGCGAGAGGCGTCGGAGACTCCGGAGACGGCGACCGGGCGGTGTCCGGCGAGCTGGAGGGACGCGGCGAGTGCGGGGCCCACACGACCGGCGCCGACGACGCCGACGGTGAGCCGCGCGGGGCGGTCCCTGGGGTCTGGCTGTTGGCTTGTACTCACGCGACGGCGGCCTTCCCGTTCCAGTCCGCTCCGGGTACCGGACGATTTCTCGTCATGTTAACGCGATCGGTTCGAGGGGCGTCCGCTTGTCCACAGGCTGTGGGTTATCGCACGTTGTTCGCACGGCCCGAACGCCTGTGGAAATCCGGGTGCTCGCGCGGAGCGGGGACGGGCATGATCCGGGCCATGAGCGATGCGGTGGAGCAGGACGGGCAGGCAGGGGAGCCGGTGTCCGAGGAAGAACGGGTGTCCGAGAGGGAGCCGGCCAAGCCGGCCTCCGAGGAGGAGCGGGCCAGGCGTCGGCGCCTACGGCGCGTCAGCGCTCTGCGGGGCGCGCGGCGCGTGCTCGGGCGCCCCGGTCACCTGAACACGCTCCGGGAGCGCCTTGCGCTGCTGGACGGGGTGGGCGACGTCCACGATCTCGACCAGCCGTCGGACATCTACGGCGACGGCGTCGTCGAGGCCCTGGAGACGAAGGTCGCCGGGCTGCTCGGCATGGAGGCCGCCGCGTTCTTCCCTACGGGCACGATGGCCCAGCAGGTGGCCCTGCGCTGCTGGGCGGGCCGCACCGGCGACCCCACGGTCGCCCTGCACGCCCTCGCCCATCCCGAGGTGCACGAACGCGACGCGTTCAGCCGGGTCAGCGGACTGCGCCCGGTGCGGGTGACGAGCGAGCCGCGGCTGCCCACCGCCGACGAGGTGCGCGACTTCGAGGAGCCCTTCGGAGCGCTGATGCTCGAACTGCCCCTGCGGGACGCCGGTTTCGTGCTGCCCTCCTGGGAGGAACTCACCGCGGTCGTGGACGCCGCGCGCGAGCGCGACGCGGTGGTGCACTTCGACGGCGCGCGCCTGTGGGAGACCACCGCGCACCTCGGCCGCCCCCTGCAGGAGATCGCGTCCCTGGCCGACAGCGTCTACGTGTCGTTCTACAAGTCCCTCGGGGGCTACGGCGGTGCCGCCCTCACCGGCCCGAAGCCACTCATCGACGAGGCGAAGGCCTGGCGGCACCGCTACGGCGGCCAGATCTTCCAGCAGTTCCCGACCGTGCTGTCGGCCCTCGCCGGACTGGAGCGCGAGCTGCCCCGGCTGCCCGAGTACGTCGCCCACGCGCGCGTGGTGGCCGCCGCGCTCCGCGAGGGGTTCGCGGCGGCCGGCCTTCCGTGGGCGCGCGTGCACCCCGGGACGCCGCACACGCACGAGTTCCAGGTCTGGCTGCCGTACGACGCCGACGTGCTCTCGGAGGCGGCGATCCGGCAGGGCGAGGAGACGAGGACCGTTCTCTTCGCCAACGCCTGGGCCGAGAAGGGTCCTGGCCTCGCCGCAACCGAGGTGAGCGTCCGCGCCGAGGCCCTGGAGTGGACGGCCGACGACGTGCGGGCGGCGGTCGCGGAGTTCGCCTCCCGCCTCACCGAGGAGACCGGCGAGGCGGGAACGGCCGGCACGACCGAAAGCGTCAGCGGGTAGAGCGCTGCCGCCGAAGCAGCCACCGGCCCAGTGCGAGCCGCGTCCGCCCGTGGGCCGGGCGGCCGGCGACGAGCGCGCGGAATTCGCGCTCGTCGCGCCACTCGCGCACGACCTGCCAGTCGTTCGCGCCCGGCGCGGGCGGGGCGGGCTCGCCGGCCTGCCGGGCACGGTAGGCGTCGAGGAAGTACTGCTGCGTGATGCTCATGGCCGATGGCCCTCTCGGGACGTGGAGACGGGAATGCGTGGGCTCCGCGGCTGCCCCGGAGTCCCAGGCTGCGCCGCGCCGGCCGGGAAGTCGTGCCGATTGACGGGCGCCGTCAATCGGGGTCGGCGTTGTCAGTGGCGGGGTGCACCATGAGGTCATGAGCGTGCGCATCGACATCGCGGGGCTGCGGCCGGAGAGGGTCGCCGTCGTCCCCTCACCCCTGGCCGAGCTCTGCATGGCGCTGCACGCGCTGTCCGAGCCGGGCCACCACCCCGGGCTGCAGGGCTGGGTGACCGGCGTGACCGCCCGGCTGGACTCGCACCTGGCCGACCGGTTGTGCGAGGCCGACTTCCTGTGGCGGACGACGTTCTCGGACCTCTTCCTGCCGTACGCGGGCATTCCGGGCGCGCTGCCCGGCGCGACCCTCGCCGAGGAACTGGACCTGCTGGACAAGCTGTCGGACGAGCAGTTCGTTGACGCGGCCCTGGAATTCTCCTGCGCCCTCCCGTACGGCCTGCCGGGCCCCGGCCCGCTCTCCGACGCGGATCTGCGCCGCCGCGCTCTGGAGCTGGCCGCCGCGCGGGGACCGCAGCAACTGCGGTTCGGCGAAAGGCTGCTGACCGACCCGCCCCGCATCCGGGCCTGGCTCAGGCAGTTCCTGCAAGACTGCGACGAGGCGTTCTTCGCGGAGACCTGGTCCCGGCTGCGCCACCAACTCGCGGCCGACGCACGCCACAAGACGGATCTGCTGCGCCGCAGAGGTCTCACCGAGGCACTGGCCTCGGTCTCCCCGGCCGTGACGGTGGACGAGACGGCCGGTCTGATCACGATCGACAAACTGGGCAGCGGCCGTACGGCCACGGCGGGCCGCGATCTGCTCCTGGTGCCGACGAGCCTGGGCTGGCCGCACCTGATGGTCCTGCACCGGTACGGCTGGCAGCCGGTGCTCCACTACCCGGTCGGCTCCCCCGAGCTCGCCGCCCCGCCCTCGGTGGAGCAGCTCACCCTGCGGATGACCGCGCTGTCCCACCCCGTGCGGATGAGACTGTGCCGCAGCCTTGCCCGTAGCGCGTTCACGACGAGCGAGCTGGCCCAGATACACGGCATGACGGCCCCCGAGATATCCCGGCACCTGGGCGTCCTGAAGAAGGCGGGCCTGATCACCACCCGCCGCCGCGGACGGTACGTCCAGCACCAGCTGGACGTGACGGTGGTGGCCCGTCTGGGCAGCGACTTCCTGGAAGGCGTACTCAGGTAGTCCACGGGGCGGACGCTCCCCGCGCAGCCCGTCAGTCGAACCGGATGTGCCGGACGCCCACCCCGGCCTGCCGCAGCCTCGTGCGCAACGCGCCCTCGTTGTTGGGCCGCAGCGTCAGCCCGGCGAGCACGGCGATACGGTCCGCCGTCTTCGGGACGGTCGACCGGTCCGTCCACAGGTGCTCGGCGAACTGAGGTTCCCGCAGCCGCTCCAGACAGTGGTCGAGCTGCCGCACGGCCCAGGTCTCCCGGCCCAGACCGGCGTTCTTCCCGCCGACGAACGCAAGGAGGTGCCCCAGGCCGCGCTCACGCAGCCGCTTGATGACGGTCTCGCGCTGGGCCAGCAGCGTGAAGTGGCGTACGTCGTGGCCGAGTTCGCGCAACCGGCCCACGGTCTCCTCGAAGTAGCCGGAGTCCGTGACCGTCATGGGAGCGATGACGACCCCCTCGTGCTTGGTGAGGGCGAGGTCCAGCACCTCCACCACGCCCTGCCGCCAGGCCGTCAAGTCCTGGAAATCGCCGCGCAGTTCGGGCGGCAGCATCCGGCGCAGACCGAAACCGGCGTGCTCGGGGTCGCAGATGACGCTGCCCGGCAGGCGCCGCTGGATCTCGTGCGCCGTCTGGGTCTTGCCGCCCCCGAAAGGGCCGTTGATCCACAGGAGCATGCGCAGACCCTAGTGGCCGCCGGTCACGCGGGCATCACGCTCGCGTGGATCATCCGTGCCCGCCGGCGCGCACCAGCCCCGTCTCGTACGCCAGCACCACCACCTGCACCCGGTCCCGCAGCCCCAACTTGGTCAGGATGCGGCCGACATGGGTCTTCACCGTCGCCTCGGACAGTACGAGCCGGGCCGCGATCTCACCGTTCGACAGCCCCTGCGCGACCAGCACCATCACCTCGCGCTCGCGCTCTGTGAGCCGCTCCAGTTCCTTGTGCTGGGGCTCCTTGCCGGCGCTCGGCAGCATCGGCGCGAACCGGTCGAGCAGCCGGCGCGTGGTCGACGGCGCCACCACCGCGTCGCCGCTGTGCACGGCACGGATGGCGTGCAGGAGCTCACCGGGCGGCACGTCCTTGAGCATGAACCCGGAGGCGCCCGCCTTCAGCCCGGAGAAGGCGTACTCGTCGAGGTCGAAGGTCGTCAGGATCAGCACCTTCGGCGGGTTCTCCTCCTGGCAGATGCGGCGGGTGGTCTCCACTCCGTCGAGCTTGGGCATCCGGACGTCCATCAGGACGACGTCCACGGACGTCGAACGCAGCACCTGGAGCGCCTCGACCCCGTCGCCCGCCTCCGCGACGACCTCCATGTCCGGCTGCGCGGCGAGCACCATCCGGAACCCGGTGCGCAGCAGCACCTGGTCGTCGACGAGCATCACGCGGATCGTCATCGGGGCCTCTTCCGTTCGCGTCGGCTGGGTCGTTCCACGGGCGTTACAGGTGTCACCGGCGTGCGTACGCGCATGTCAGTGCGCGGATTTCAGCGGCAGGAGCGCACTGATGCGGAACCCACCGCCTGGGCGCGGGCCCGCGTCCAGGGTGCCGCCGACCATACCGACCCGCTCGCGCATCCCGATCAGGCCGTGCCCCTGTCCGTCGGCGCCGCCCTCCTCGTACAGCTCGTGCGGGGCGCCCTTGCCGTCGTCCTCGACGAGCAGTCCCAGGCCGTCGTCGAAGTACACCAGCCGCACGCTCGCGCCCGCGTTGGGCCCGCCGTGCTTACGGGTGTTGGTCAGCGCCTCCTGGACAATGCGGTACGCGGTCAGCTCGACACCGCTGGGCAGCGGGCGCGGAGTGCCCTCCACCTTGAAGTCGACGGGCAGGCCGGAGGTGCGGCACTGCTCGATCAGCTCGTCGATCTGCTCGACGTCGGGCTGCGGGACGTATTCGCCGACCTCCTTGTGCTCGCCGGTGCGCAGCACGCCCAGCAGGCGGCGCATCTCAGCGAGCGCCTGGCGACCGGTGGAGGAGATGGTCTCCAGGGCCTTCTTCGCCTGGTCGGGGGCGGTGTCGAGGACGTAGGCGGCGCCGTCGGCCTGCACCACCATCACCGACACGTTGTGCGCGACCACGTCGTGCAGCTCGCGCGCGATCCGGGCGCGTTCGGCCGCCACCGCGACCTTGGCCTGCGCCTCGCGCTCCTTTTCCAGCCGGGCGTTGCGCTCCTCGAGCTGCGCGAAGTAGGCACGCCGGGTACGGATCGAGTCGCCGAGCACCCAGGCCAGCGCGAACGGCACCGTCTGGAAGATCACCACCGCGACATGGCCCACGGTGCTCGAGTGCTCCACCGGCCAGCGGATCTCCGCCGCGGTCGCGGCGCACAAGCCCACGGCCAGCCCGACTCGGGAGGCCCAGCGGGTGCCCATCACCGCCACCGTGTAGACGATCACCAGCATGGCGAAGTCGGCGGGCATCGTCGCCACGTCCAGCGCGAGCTGTGCCACGCCGAGGCCGATGGTCAGCAGAAGCATCTTCTCCGGCAAGCGCCGCCGCAGGGCGATCACCAGGCACAGCAGCAGCGAGATCGGAACGATCAGGGCCGGAGAGAGCGTGCCCCGGGTGTCCCCATGGCCGGCCTCGCTGACCAGCGAGATCCCGAACAGGATGACGGCCCAGAAGGTGTCGACCCCGGTCGGGTGTCTGCGGAGGAAGTCATAGAGGCGCTGCACGTAACCCAGCGTAGGGAAGGGAGATGCGTGCAGGGGTCAACCGGAGGGCCGATCCGCGTCGGGCGCGCATACTCCGCAAGGTGGAGGCTCCGTTCGCCTGTGCGCTTAGCCTGGGCCGGTGACGGAAGTGGCGGCGGGCGAGTGGCACGGCTGGCGGGCGGCGACGCGGGCGGCCCTGTACGGGCCGGAGGGCTTCTACCGCAGGCCCGAGGGACCGGCCGGGCACTTCCGTACGTCCGTCCACGCCTCGCCGCTGTTCGCCGAAGCCGTGGCGAGGTTGCTGTGCCGGGTCGACGAGGCTCTGGGCCGGCCCGCCCGGCTGGACTTCGTCGACATGGCGGCGGGACGCGGCGAACTGGCCGTCGGCGCCCTGACCGCCCTGCCCGCCGACGTGGCCGCACGCACGTGCGTGTACGCCGTCGAAGTCGCCGACCGCCCCGCCGGTCTGGACGAACGCGTGCAGTGGCTGTCCGAGCCGCCGCACGGCGTCACCGGCCTGCTGTTCGCCAACGAGTGGCTCGACAATGTGCCGCTCGACATCGCCGAGGTGGACGCCGACGGCGTGCCCCGCCGGGTCCTCGTACTCCGGGACGGCACCGAGCGTCTCGGCGAGAGGGTCGACGGGGCGGAGGCGGAGTGGCTGGCCCGGTGGTGGCCGCTGAGCGGTGGGGCGGGGACGCCGGGGGACGGCGAGGCCGGGTCCTCGGGTGGCGAGGAAGGGCTGCGGGCCGAGATTGGGCTTCCACGGGACGAGGCCTGGGCCGGGGCGGTCGCCTCGGTCGACCGGGGGCTCGCGGTCGCCGTGGACTACGCGCACACCGTGGCCGCGCGCCCCCTGTTCGGGACGCTCACCGGGTTTCGCGCGGGGCGCGAGACGGCACCCGTGCCGGACGGGTCGTGCGACATCACGGCGCACGTCGCACTGGACGCGTGCGCGGCGCGCGGGGAGGCGACGGTGGGGGCGCGCACGGCGCGCGAAAGGGAAGACCGAGTGGCGCACGAGGCGCACTCAGCGGCGCACACCACCCCCCGCGCGCTCCTCATGCGTCAGCGCGACGCGCTGCGCGCCCTCGGCATCACCGGCGCTCGCCCCCCGCTCGCACTGGCGTCCACGCAACCCGCGGCCTACGTACGCGCCCTCGCGAGCGCCGGCGAGGCCGCCGAACTCACCGCTCCGGGCGGCCTCGGCGACTTCGGCTGGCTGCTGCAACCGGTGGGAATCCCGGCCGCGCCGATCGACTGACGGCCCGCCCCAAGAGGAGCCGGACCAACCGACGACCGGCAGGGCACACGACCGTCCCGCCCCGCGACCGCTACTTGTCGATGTCCCCGACCACGAAGAACAGCGACCCCAGGATCGCCACCATGTCCGCGACCAGCGTCCCCGGCAGCAGCTCCACGAGGGCCTGGATGTTGTTGTACGACGCGGAGCGGAGCTTCAGCCGGTACGGGGTCTTCTCGCCCTTGCTGACGAGGTAGTAGCCGTTGATGCCGAGGGGGTTCTCGGTCCAGGCGTAGGTGTGGCCCTCGGGCGCCTTGAGGACCTTCGGGAGCCGCTGGTTGATCGGCCCGGGCGGGAGGTCGGCGAGCCGGTCGAGGCAGGCGTCGGCGAGGTCGAGGGCGTTGTGGGTCTGCTCCAGGAGCACCTCGAAGCGGGCGAGGCAGTCGCCCTCCTGCCGGGTGACGACCCTCAGGGTGTCCTGCAGTTCCCCGTAGGCGAGGTACGGCTCGTCGCGGCGCAGGTCGAAGTCCACGCCCGAGGCGCGCGCGATCGGCCCGCTCACCCCGTAGGCGTGCACCGCGTCGGGCGTGAGCGGCCCGACGCCGCGCGTGCGCCCACGGAAGATCTCGTTGCCGAGCACCAGGTCGTCGAAGCGGTCCATGCGCGAGCGCACGTCGGCGACGGCGGCACGCGCGCGTGCGGCCCAGCCCGCCGGCAGGTCCTCCTTCAGACCGCCGACGCGGTTGAACATGTAGTGCATCCGGCCGCCGGAGACCTCCTCCATGACGTTCTGGAGGACCTCGCGCTCCCGGAACGCGTAGAAGACCGGGGTGATGCCGCCGAGCTCCAGCGGATAGGAGCCGAGGAACATCAGGTGGTTGAGCACCCGGTTCAGCTCCGCGAGCAGGGTGCGCGTCCACACCGCGCGCGTGGGCACCTCCATGCCGAGCATGCGCTCGACGGCGAGGACGACGCCCAGCTCGTTCGAGAAGGCCGACAGCCAGTCGTGGCGGTTGGCGAGCATGATGATCTGGCGGTAGTCGCGCGCCTCGAAGAGCTTCTCCGCGCCGCGGTGCATGTAGCCGATCACCGGCTCCGCGTGCGTGATCCGCTCGCCGTCCAGCACCAGCCGCAGACGCAGCACGCCGTGCGTGGACGGGTGCTGCGGTCCGATGTTGAGCACCATGTCGGTGCTCTCCGCGGCGCCGCCGATTCCGACCATGGTCTCCGTCGTGGGAGTCATGGACACAGTCTCTCCTACGTACGCTGGCGGTATGGAGACGGGGAGCCCGCAGGACGCGGGCACGCGGGGGGACGGGACGACGGAGCCGGTGTGGCGCGGACTGCCGCCCGGCCTGCTGCGGATGCGGCGCCTGCTGCTGGTGGTGTGGCTGGGGCTGATCGCCCTCGTCCTGGGAGTGCTGCTGTACCTGTTCGCCGGGCCGGCCTGGGCGGCCCTCGCCGTGCTGCCGCTCGCACTGACGGCCTGGGGCTGGGTGCTCCTCGGCCGCAACTGGCGCTCCTGGCGGTACGCCGAACGCGCCGACGACCTGCTGATCAGCCGGGGCGTGCTGTGGCGCGAGGAGACCGTCGTGCCCTACGGGCGCATGCAGCTGGTGGAGGTGACCTCCGGGCCGGTCGAGCGGCACTTCGGGCTGGCCAGCGTGCAGCTGCACACGGCGGCCGCGGCGACCGACGCGACCATCCCGGGCCTCGAACCGGCGGAGGCGGAACGCCTGCGCGACCGGCTCACCGAGCTCGGCGAGGCCCGATCGGCGGGCCTGTGACCACGCAGGACGTCGACGACGCCGTACGGGAGAAGAAGCCGGTCGCCGAGCGGCGGCTGCATCCCGTGACGCCCCTCAGACGGGCCTGGGCCCCGGTCGCGGTGGTCATCGGGTGGGCGCTGCACGATCCCGACCAGGCGCAGCACCAGCTGACCAGGCTGACGACCACGGCCCTGCTGATCGCGCTCGCCGTCCTGGTGCCGACCGCCGCCCTGTACGGCTTCCTCAGCTGGTGGTTCACGCACTTCGCGGTGACGGAGAGCGAACTGCGCATAAGGACGGGGCTGTTGTTCCGGCGCACCGCGCACATCCGGCTCGAGCGCGTCCAGGCCATCGACGTCACCCAGCCGCTCCTGGCGCGCGTGGCGGGCGTCGCGAAGCTGAAGCTCGACGTCATAGGGGCCGACAAGAAGGACGAACTCGCTTTTCTCGGGGAGCGCGAGGCGCGTGCGCTCCGCGCGGAACTCCTGGCGCGCGCCGCCGGTTTCGCCCCCGAGACGGCGCACGAGGTCGGAGAAGCGCCGGCGCGCGAGCTGCTGCGCACTCCCCCGCTCCAGCTCGCGATCTCCCTCGTGCTGACGGGCTCCACCTGGGGCGCCCTCGCCGCCGCCCTCGTCGTACCGCCCGTGCTGTGGCTGGCCACCCACAGCGTGTGGACGGTCCTCGCGACCGGCGTGCCCCTGCTCGGCGCGGCCGCCACGAGCAGCGTGGGGCGCTTCGTCGGCGAGTACGACTGGACGGTGGGCGAGTCGCCGGACGGACTGCGCATCGACCACGGACTGCTGGACCGTACGCACGAGACGGTGCCGCCCGGGCGCGTGCAGGCCGTGCGGATCGTGGAGCCGCTGCTGTGGCGGCGGCGCGGCTGGGTCCGGGTGGAACTCGACGTGGCCGGGTCGTCGAACTCCGTGCTCGTGCCGGTCGCTCCGCGCGAGATGGCCGAGGACGTCGTCGCGCGCGTGCTGCCCGGGGTGAGCGTGCCCGCGGCCGCGGCGCTGTCGCGGCCGCCGCGCCGGGCCCGGCGATGCGTGCCGGTGTGGTGGCGCGGCCACGGACTGGCCGTCACCGAGGCGGTGTTCGCCTCCCGGCACGGCCTGCTGCGCCGGCGCCTGACGCTCGTACCGCATGCGAAGGTGCAGAGCGTGCGGCTGACGCAAGGGCCCTGGAAGCGGCTGTGGCGGCTCGCGGACGTGCACGTGGACACAGGGGCCAACAAGTCCGTCACGGCCCGGCTGAGGGACGCCCAGGAGGCTGCGGAGCTGCTGCGGGCTCAGGCGGAGCGGTCACGGACGGGACGACGCGACGCCCTGCCGGATCGGTGGATGGCCTGACCGGCGCCCGGGCGGCCCGATCCCCGCCCGGGCACCGCCGCGGGGCCGAGCGGCTAGGAAACCGCGCTGCGTACGCCCCGCAGCCCCTGAAGGTCGATCTGTTCCGTCTCGTCGTGCGCCGTCAGGTCGATCACCTGACCCACACCGCGCGACTCCTCGTCGGCGGGCTTGAAGTCCGCCTCGGCCTCGGCCTTGTGGAGGGCGAGGGCCTCCTGGCCGACCACGTCGGCGAGGTCCTCGTTCTGCACGGACTCCAGGTCGCCGGACGACGACTCGTTCTTGGTGCCGAAGAAGTCGAACCCGCCCTCGACCGAGGGGCGCCGCACGGGCGCGGCCGGCACGACGGCCACCGCGGTCGGCTCGACGAAGTGCCCGGTGGGCTGCTGAGCGGAGGGCGCGGGCGTCCGGGCCGGAGTGGTGGCGGTCGCGCGCTCATGCCCGTCGACCGCCTCGGGCTGCCCCTGCGCCTCGTCCTCCCGCGCCGCGGCCTCCGTGTCGTCCTCGGCGGCCCCGGTCACCGTGGCGACCGGCTCGGCGGCGCCCTTCGCGGCGGTCTCGGCCGCGTGGGCCTCGGCACCGTCCTTCGCCCGCACCGGCCCGCCCTTCGCGCCTTTGGTCCTCCCCGGACCGTCACCCTTCCCGGGGCCGTCCCCCTTCGGCGAACCGTCGCCCTTCGGGGAACCGTCGTCCTCGGGGCCGGTGCCGTCCTCCGCACTCACCCCGTCGTGACCCTCCGGAGAACCGTCACCGTCCTCCTCGAGGTCCTCGTCGTCCTCGAAGTCCACTTCGAAGCCGTCCTCGAAGTCGCCCTCGAGGTCGTCTTCAAGGTCGTCCTCGGAGTCCTCGTCGAACTTCTCCAGCGCAGCCTTCGCCCGAAGGAACAGCTGCGACCCCTCGGGCGAGAAGACGGCGGGAGTCTCCGCCGTACCGTCCGCCGTGACGTCCGCCTCGCCGTCCGCCCCGCCGGACGCGGCCTCGCCCCTGGCCACCGAGGCAGCCACAGCCTCGGCGTCCGTCGGAGACTTCGTCCCCTGCGCCGGCACCGGCGGCAACGCGCGCGCGGGGGTGGGTTCCCCCGCCTCTATCTCGAGCAGCCGGCGGCCCTCCAGGGCGCTCGCGCGCTCGGTCTCGGCGGTGGCGTACCGCCGCAGCAGGGCCGCGTGTTCGTTGCGCAGGCCCGCCAGTTCCGCCCGCTTGGCCCGCAGCCGCTGTTCCAGCTTGGTGCGCAGCTCGCGGGACTCGTCGAGGTCGGCCTCCAGTTCCGCGACCCGCTCCTCGTGCCGCCACTCGTCGCTCGCACGCGCGCGCGTGAGGTCGGCCACCTGTTTGCCGGCCTGCGCGTCCCAGCGGCGCATGACGGCCGCGCCGACGACGGCCGTGGCGGCGGCGAACGCGGCGACGACACGGAGCGCGGCCGTAGAGGAGAAGACCCAGGGACCGAAGGCGCAGACAAGGGAGACGCCTGCTATCGCCGACGGAGGCAACAGCCTGTGCAGAGGCGGGGAATGGCGGTGACGTCCACGTGGCATGGCCAGAAACTTACCGCGCGTAGGCGACCCATGGCGCCCCGCCCCGCAAAAACACAGCCATAACGAAACGTTCACAGGGCATCAGGAAATGGCTCCCGCCAATTCGGCAAGATCATCATCTGCCGAACCCGGCGAATCCCCTCTCACCGGTCGCTCAGCCGCCCGCTGATCCACTGGAGAGTCGCGGGAATCTCGCGCCGCCAGGTGTTGAAGTTGTGACCTCCGCTGTCGAGGATGATCGACGAGATCCGCGTCAAGCGGGTGGCCCGCACACGCTCTATGAACTTCAGGGTGTCCTTGTAGTTGGATTCCCCGATCCGGCTGCTGGTGACGAGCAGTGAAGTGTCGGGCGCGGGAAGGTGCTTGAGGCTCCACCACAGATCCGCCCGTTCGCGCAGATTCCTGTCACCGCGGAAGAGATCGCCCGTGGTCGGGTCCAGGGGCGCCTTGTAGTACGGCGACAGCCCCGCCCCGGCCGCGTAGGAGCCGGGATGGTGCATGGCGAGTTTCAGCGCGCAGTAGCCGCCCGTGGAGTCGCCGATGATCCCCCAGCCACCGGGTTTTCTGCCCACCCTGTAGTGCGCGATTACGGCATCCGGCAGATCCTTGGCGAAAAACGTCTCCGTCTGCGGGCCGCCCGGGATGTCCACGCACTCCGTGTCCCTCGGCGGCGCGACCGTCGGCCGCAGCATCACCAGGATCATCGGTTGCATACGGCCGTTCTTCGCGAGCGTCTGCGCGGTGCTCGGATAGCGCAGTTTGTCCACGAGCGCCTGCGCCGTACCCGGATATCCGGTGAGAACGACGGTCGCGGGAAACGTACGGGTCCGGTACCGCGGCTGGAAGTACTCCGGCGGCAGATACACGTACGCGGGCGTGGCGATGTGGGTGCGGCGGCCGACGATGTCGACCTTCTGGATCTGCCCGCCGGACTGCGGCGGTGCTCCGGCGGCCCCACGCACGTGTGCCGTGTCGATCACCTCCAGCGGGCCGCCCGAACCGCCGAGCGCCGTGTGGTTGACCACCACGCCCTGGTCCTTCTCCTGACCGAGCAGGTCGGCCCAGCTGGCGTAGAAACCGAAGGCCTGGTTGGCGGCGAGGCCCAGGGAGGCGAAGAGGGCCAACTGGGTGCCGAGCAGCAGGCACACGCGCCCGCTGACGGCCCGCCAGTCCCGTCTCGCCAGACGTGGCCACAGCCACACCGTGCCGACGAACAGCAGCACGGCGAACGCGACCGCCAGCCACAGCACCTTGTTGCTCGTAAGACCCATGACCTGCTTCCTGCCTGCGGTTCTCAACCGGCTCCCCCGCGCCTTCGCAAGGGCTTGTCCGGGACTTTCCATGGCCTTTGGACCGGCTTTGAGGAGAGGCTGGAACCTGGCTCCCCGAGACACCGTCCTAGAGGGCGCAATGTCGCCGGATGCCCCGATCGGCACCGGATTCAAGGTCTCTCGCAGAACTACGGGATGCGATGTCTGTCAGGACAGATGAGGAAATGTCGGGCGGGGTTCCCTCTCGATCACGCAACGCTCGGCGCGTACTGCGAGGTCCGCGCCCCGAGGCCGTCCCCGTCCTCGTCGCCAGAGCCTGTGCGCTCGTGGGCGTCCTGGACATCGCCGCGGGCGTCTTCCCGCGCTTCCGGCACAGCCGTATGCACACCATCGCCGAAGTGCTGCCGGGAGCGTTCGGGCCGTTCGCGGCCGCGCTCTCGCTCTGCGCCGGCGTGCTGCTGCTGCTGCTCGCGCACGGACTCAAGCGAGGCAAGCGGCGGGCGTGGCGGGCCGCGGTGGCGCTGCTGCCGGCAGGTGCCGTCGCGCAGTTCACGTACCGCCACTCCCTGATCGGAGTGGTCATCTCGCTGGCACTGCTCGCTCCGCTGCTGCGCCACCGCGACCAGTTCAACGCGCTGCCCGACCCGCGCAGCCGGTGGCGCGCGCTCGCCAACTTCGTCCTCATGGGCGCCGGATCCCTCGTTCTCGGGTTGATCATCGTCAGCGTCCACCCGAATCGCATGGTCGGCGACCCGAGCCTGGCCGATCGCATTACGCACGTCCTCTACGGTCTGTTCGGCTTCGAGGGCCCGGTCGACTACCAGGGCAACACCTCCTGGACCGTCGGTTTCTCCCTGGGCGCTCTGGGTCTGCTCACCGCGGTGACGACGATCTACCTGGCGTTCCGCCCCGAGCACCCCGCGGCCCGCCTGACCCCGGAGGACGAGGCACGTCTGCGCTGCCTGCTGGAGAAGCACGGCCGGCGCGACTCCCTCGGCCACTTCGCCCTGCGGCGCGACAAGGCCGTCGTCTTCTCCCCCAGCGGCAAGGCGGCGGTGACGTACCGCGTCGTCTCCGGTGTGATGCTCGCCAGTGGCGACCCCATCGGCGACGTCGAGGCCTGGCCAGGCGCCATCGAGCGCTTCATGGACGAGGCCAAGGCCCACTCCTGGACGCCCGCCGTGATGGGCTGTTCGGAGACGGGCGGTGAGGTGTGGACCCGCGAGACCGGCCTCGACGCCCTGGAGCTGGGCGACGAGGCGGTGGTGGACGTCGCGGATTTCTCTCTCGCCGGCCGCGCGATGCGCAACGTGCGCCAGATGGTCAAGCGCATCGAGCGCGCCGGTTACGAAACCCGGGTACGACGTGTACGTGACCTCGGCGACACCGAGCTGGCACGGATCCGGCAGGCCGCCGAGGACTGGCGCGGCACCGACACCGAACGCGGCTTCTCCATGGCCCTGGGCCGTATCGGCGATGCCGCCGACGGCGACTGCCTGATCGCCACCGCCCACAAGGCCGACGACCAGCCGGGCGAGTACGGCGACCTGAAGGCGATCCTGCACTTCGTCCCCTGGGGCGATGACGGCGTCTCCCTCGACCTGATGCGTCGCGACCGCTCGGCCGACCCGGGCATGAACGAACTCCTCATCGTCGCCGCCCTCCAGGCGGCCCCGAAGTTCGGCATCACGCGCGTGTCGCTCAACTTCGCGATGTTCCGCTCGGCACTCGCGCGGGGCGAGAAGATCGGCGCCGGCCCGGTGCTGCGGGCCTGGCGCGGACTGCTGGTCTTCCTCTCTCGCTGGTTCCAGATCGAGTCGCTGTACAAGTTCAACGCGAAGTTCCAGCCCCGCTGGGAGCCACGCTTCGTGGTCTACCGCGCTTCGGCAGACCTGCCCCGCATCGGCTTCGCCGCCATGCAGGCGGAGGGCTTCGTCAACCTCGCCCTGCCGCTGCCGCGCTTCCTGCGCCGCCGCAGGTCCGCGCCGGGCGTGTGCACCCACTCCGTCGCGGAGCGCGACGTACGCGCCGCGTGAGGGACCCCGAGCGCGTGGCGTGAGCGCCGGCCGGACGGGACGACCGGACGGCCGTACGCCGCGAAGGACAGGCCCGGACGGAAGCCCCGCCCCTCCAGCCCGAGGGGCTTCCGTCCGGGCCGTCGCGTTCCAGGGCCGACCGTGGCGTCTTACGGCCCGGTCCGGGGCCTACGCTGAACGTATGAGCAAGCAGAGCGGACGCGGGCGCGTCGCGGGCCTTCCCGAGTGGGACCGCTGCGCGGTCATGGGAGTCGTGAACGTCACCCCCGATTCCTTCTCCGACGGCGGCCGCTTCTTCGACACCACGGCCGCCGTCAAACACGGTCTCGAGCTGGTCGCCGAGGGCGCGGACATGGTCGACGTCGGCGGCGAGTCCACCCGCCCGGGCGCCACCCGCGTCGACGAGGCCGAGGAACTCAGGCGCGTCATCCCCGTGGTGCGCGGACTCGCCTCCGAGGGCGTCACCGTCTCCGTCGACACCATGCGCGCGTCCGTCGCCGAGCAGGCGCTCGCCGCCGGCGCCCGCCTCGTCAACGACGTCAGCGGCGGGCTCGCGGACCCCGCGATGATCCCCGTCGTCGCCGCTTCCGGCGCCCCCTTCGTCGTCATGCACTGGCGCGGACTCCTGGAGGGCGCCAACGTCAGGGGCGCGTACGACGACGTCGTCACCGAGGTCGTCGACGAACTCCGCGCGCGCGTGGAGGCCGTCCTGGCCGGCGGCATCGCCCCGGACCGCGTCGTCGTCGACCCGGGCCTCGGCTTCTCCAAGGACGCCGGACACGACCTCACTCTCCTGGCCCACCTCGACCGCCTGCTCGTGCTCGGCCACCCGCTCCTCGTCGCCGCCTCCCGCAAGCGGTTCCTCGGCCGCGTCCTCGCAGGGCCGGAGGGCGCGCCGCCGCCCGCGCGCGAGCGCGACGCCGCGACGGCCGCCGTCTCCGCGCTCGCGGCGCACGCCGGCGCGTGGGCGGTGCGCGTGCACGAGGTGCGCGCCACGGCGGACGCGGTACGGGTCGCGCGCGCCGTGGAGGAGGCGCGCACCGCCGAGCACGCGCCCCGCCCGGCCGCCCCCGGCGCAGAGGGAGCCCGGTGAGCGCCCCCCACACGGACGTCGAGCAGGTCGAGGCAGCCAACACCGCCTTCTACGAGGCCCTGGAGCGCGGCGACTTCGAGGAACTGTCCTCCCTCTGGCTCACCCCCGCCGACCTGGGCATCGACGAGGAGTACCACGACCCGGCGGACGCCGGCGTGGTCTCCTGCGTGCACCCCGGCTGGCCGGTGCTGACCGGCCGCGGCGAGGTCCTGCGGTCGTACGCCCTGATCATGGCGAACACCGACTACATCCAGTTCTTCCTCACCGACGTGCACGTCTCCGTCACCGGCGACACCGCACTGGTCACCTGCACGGAGAACATCCTCAGCGGCGGCCCCGCGCCCGAGGGCGGCGAGGAGCTCGGCCCGCTCGTCGGGCAGCTGGTGGTCGCCACGAACGTGTTCCGCCGCACACCCGACGGCTGGAAGATGTGGTCGCACCACGCCTCCCCGGTTCTGTCCGAAAACGACGAGGCCGAGGACGAGGACACCCCCACCTGACGGGGTAGGCGACCCTCCGAGAAGACCCGCAGGCACCCTCGCGGGCCACATCGGCACCCGCCGGGGGCAAGAAGTGGTTGGAATCACCACGTGCTGGGTAGGGGCGGCTACCAACCCGTGAGCCGCCGGGTTCCCCAGGGGAAACACACGACGAAACCTCCTGGTCCCGGCACTGGCCCGCCCCCGTGGCCGGGGCCTGTCAGTGTCCGCGGGTAGATTCGTTCGAGGCCGGTGTGCCGCCCGCACACGGCAGTGACCGGCCGTCACCGACGATTGCAGGAGTGATTCGCGTGGATCGTGTCGCGCTGCGCGGCCTGAAGGCCCGCGGGCACCACGGTGTGTTCCCCAAGGAACGCGAGGAGGGCCAGACCTTCATCGTGGACCTCGTCCTCGGGCTGGACACCCGGCCGGCCGCGGCCGACGACGACCTGGCGAAGACCGTGCACTACGGCATCGTGGCGGAGGAGGTCGTGGCCGTCGTCGAGGGCGAGCCCGTCAATCTCATCGAGACGCTCGCCGAGCGCATCGCCCAGGCCTGTCTGAAGCACGACGGGGTCCAGGAGGTCGAAGTGTGCGTCCACAAGCCGGACGCGCCGATCACGGTCCCCTTCGACGACGTGACCGTCACCATCACCCGGAGCCGAGTATGACCGCGTTCTTCACCGAAGGTCACAGCGACCCGACCGTACAGCCGGTGCCCGCCTCCGTCGTGCAGCAGGTGGACGCCGCCGACACCACCCTGCACAACCCGAAACGGGCCGTCATCTCCCTCGGCTCGAATCTCGGCAACCGCCTGGAGACCCTCCAGGGCGCCATCGACGCCCTGGAGGACACCCCGGGTGTCCGGGTCAAGGCCGTGTCGCGGGTGTACGAGACGGAGCCGTGGGGCGTAGAGCCGGGCAGCCAGCCCTCGTACTTCAACGCGGTGGTGCTGCTGAAGACGACCCTGCCCCCGTCCTCGCTCCTGGAGCGGGCGCACGCGGTCGAGGAGGCTTTCCACCGCGTACGGGACGAGCGCTGGGGCGCGCGCACCCTCGACGTCGACATCGTCGCGTACGACGGTGTCCTCTCCGACGACCCGTTGCTGACCCTTCCGCACCCCCGCGCCCACGAACGCGCCTTCGTCCTCGCCCCCTGGCACGACGTCGACCCCGACGCCCAGCTCCCCGGCCGCGGTCCGGTCGCCGGCCTCCTGGACACCGTCACCCGGCACGGCGTGGAGCCTCGCGGGGACCTGGAACTCCACCTGCCCGAGTAGTCGTTAAGGTCAAGACGACAAAGCCGGGACGAACACGTCCGCGGGCGTGGGACGACCCGGTCCACGGGTAGGGCCCGTCAACCGGGGGAGCTGAAGGGACACCGTGAGAGAGCTGCGCATCAGGGTGCTGGCAGGCGTGTTCGTCGTGGCCGGAGTCCTGTCCTGGGCGGGCGCCCGCCTGTGGAACTCGATCGGGACGCTCCCCAGTGTCCCCCTGGCCGCCCCCATCGTCCTCGCCCTGATCGCCGTGGTCCTGCTGGCCACGGCGCTCTCGATCCGCGGCCGCCTCAAGGCCCAGCGCGAGCGCCGGCCCGAGGCCAAGGGCGTCGACCCCCTGATGGCGGCCCGCGCGGTCGTCTTCGGCCAGGCCAGCGCGCTGGTCGCGGCGCTGGTCGCCGGCATGTACGGCGGCACCGGTGTCTTCCTGCTGGAGCTCCTGGACATCCCGGCCCGCCGCGACCAGGCCATCTACGCCGGCTTCTCGGTCGTGGCGGGCATCGCGGTGATAGCGGCGGCCGTGTTCCTGGAGCGCGTGTGCAAGCTCCCGGACGACGACGAGACCGACAACGGCGCAGCCTCTCCGGCCTGACGGCCAGGACACCGACACAGCCACACCGACGCCGGGGCATCGACACCGCGGCACCGACACTGGGGCCGAGGCCCCGGCGGGCCCTACTTCGCCATGATCAGGCTCATGGCCTCGTTGCGGGTCGCGGGATCGCGCAGCTGCCCGCGCACCGCCGACGTTATGGTCTTGGCGCCCGGCTTGCGGACACCGCGCATGGACATGCACATGTGCTCGCACTCGACGACCACGATCACGCCGCGCGGCTCCAGGATCTTCATCAGCGAGTCGGCGATCTGCGTGGTGAGACGTTCCTGCACCTGCGGACGGCGGGCGTAGACGTCCACCAGCCGGGCCAGCTTCGACAGTCCCGTGATCTTGCCGTCCGCCGACGGGATGTACCCGACGTGGGCGACGCCGACGAACGGCACGAGGTGGTGCTCGCACGAGCTGAGCACCTCGATGTCCTTCACCAGGACCATCTCGTCGTGCCCCAGGTCGAACGTCGTCGTCAGCACGTCCTCGGGCTTCTGCCACAGTCCCGCGAAGATCTCCTTGTACGCCCGCGCCACCCGCGCCGGCGTCTCCTTGAGACCCTCTCGGTCCGGGTCCTCCCCGACCGCGATCAGCAGCTCACGGACGGCGTTCTCGGCACGCTTCTCGTCGAACTCGCCGATGCTGCCTTCGCCGTCCAGCGTCACGGGGTCGGTCATGTGGATTCTCGTTCCTTTGCGGGTCACGCGTGCGGGCCACGCGCCTCGTCTGCGGCCTGGCTGAAAACGCCGCGCCCCCCAGGCTAAAACCTGGGGGGCGCGTACAGCCATTCCGGTCCCGACGGACGGAAGGACGAGGTCAGCTCTCCGGGCGGTCCTCCGGGATCGCCTCGGTCGCCGGGGCGTGCTCCGTCGCCGTCGACTTGGCGGTGGAGATCGCCGGGGTCGCGCCGTTGGCACCGTTGGTCAGTGCGAGCTCCCTGGGGGAGAGCACCGGCGGGCGGGTGGACGGCGTGCGCCGCGAGGAACCGGTCCAGGCGGGCCGGGGCGGGCGCTTGACGATGGGGGCGAAGATCTCGGCGATCTCCTCCTTGTTCAGCGTCTCCTTCTCCAGCAGTTGCAGGACGAGGTTGTCGAGGACGTCGCGGTTCTCGACCAGGATCTCCCAGGCCTCGTTGTGCGCGTTCTCGATGAGCTTCTTGACTTCCTCGTCCACCAGCGCGGCGACCTCTTCCGAGTAGTCGCGCTGGTGAGCCATCTCACGTCCGAGGAACGGCTCGGTGTTGTCGCCGCCGAACTTGATGGCGCCGAGCCGCTCGGTCATCCCGTACTGGGTGACCATCGCGCGGGCCGTGGTGGTGGCCTTCTCGATGTCGTTCGCCGCGCCCGTGGTCGGGTCGTGGAAGACCAGTTCCTCGGCCGCCCGGCCGCCCAGCATGTAGGCGAGCTGGTCGAGCATCTCGTTGCGGGTGGTCGAGTACTTGTCCTCGTCCGGGAGCACCATCGTGTAGCCCAGCGCACGGCCGCGGCTCAGGATGGTGATCTTGTGGACCGGGTCGGAGTTCGGGGAAGCCGCCGCGACCAGGGCGTGTCCGCCCTCGTGGTACGCGGTGATCTTCTTCTCCTTGTCCGACATGATCCGGGTCCGCTTCTGCGGGCCCGCCACCACACGGTCGATGGCCTCGTCGAGCATCGAGTTGTCGATGAGCTTGCGGTCGCTGCGGGCCGTGAGCAGAGCCGCCTCGTTGAGGACGTTGCTCAGGTCCGCACCGGTGAAGCCCGGAGTACGGCGGGCGACCGCCGCGAGGTCGACGTCGGGCGCGACCGGCTTGCCCTTCTGGTGGACCTTGAGGATCTCCAGACGGCCCTGCAGGTCCGGCGGGTCGACCGCGATCTGGCGGTCGAAGCGGCCCGGGCGCAGCAGCGCCGGGTCGAGGATGTCCGGACGGTTGGTGGCCGCGATGAGAATCACACCACCCTTGACGTCGAAGCCGTCCATCTCGACGAGCAGCTGGTTCAGCGTCTGCTCGCGCTCGTCGTGACCGCCGCCGAGGCCGGCGCCGCGGTGGCGGCCGACCGCGTCGATCTCGTCGACGAAGACGATCGCCGGGGCGTTCGCCTTGGCCTGCTCGAACAGGTCACGGACCCGGGAGGCACCGACACCGACGAACATCTCGACGAAGTCGGAACCGGAGATCGAGTAGAACGGGACCCCCGCCTCACCGGCGACGGCACGCGCGAGCAGCGTCTTGCCGGTGCCGGGGCGGCCGTAGAGCAGCACGCCCTTGGGGATCTTGGCGCCGACGGCCTGGAACTTCGCCGGCTCCTGCAGGAACTCCTTGATCTCGTGGAGTTCCTCGACAGCCTCGTCGCAGCCCGCGACGTCGGCGAACGTCGTCTTCGGCGTGTCCTTGGTGATCAGCTTGGCCTTGGACTTCCCGAAGTTCATGACCCGGGAGCCGCCGCCCTGCATCTGGTTCATCAGGAACAGGAAGACGACCACGATCAGAACGAAGGGAAGCAGCGAGAGCAGGATGCCCAGGAAGGGGTTCTGCTTGGACGGCGACACGGTGTAGCCGTCCGGGATCTGCTTGTCCTGGTATTTGGTCTGCAGCGTGTTGGCGATGGCCACGCCCTGGTCGCCGATGTAGCTCGCCTGGATCTTCGAGCTGCCCTCGACCTTTTCGCCAGACTTGAGCTGGACCTTGATGGTCTGCTCGTCACCGGTGGTCAGCTTGGCCTGTTCCACCTTGTTGTCGTTGATCGCTGCGACGACCTGGCCTGTGTCCACCGTCTTGTAGCCGCCGGACGAACCGACGACCTGCATCAACACGACCACGGCAAGGACGGCCAGCACGATCCACATGACCGGCCCACGGAAGTATCGCTTCACGTCCATCCACACGGAGCGGTGCCGCCCCGTCCCTCCTGCCATAGTGAGTTTGATAAGACAGTTCTTCTGACGGTACCCCAGCATTGTCGCCCGAAGCCGCACGGCCGGGCTGGCTGACCCGTCTGCATGCTCCAACGGCGCGAAACCCGCTGGGGTTCCCGATCGTCCTACAAAGACGGCCCTCTTGGCCCCGAGGGTGGCCCCAGGGGCTGGTCAGCCGCCGTAGACGTGGGGCGCGAGCGTACCGACGAACGGGAGGTTGCGGTACTTCTCGGCGTAGTCGAGGCCGTAGCCGACGACGAATTCGTTCGGAATGTCGAAGCCCACCCACTCGACGTCGATGGCCACCTTGGCGGCGTCCGGCTTGCGCAGCAGGGTGCAGATCTTCAGGGACTCGGGCTCGCGGGAGCCGAGGTTGTTGATCAGCCAGGACAGCGTCAGCCCGGAGTCGATGATGTCCTCGACGATCAGGACGTGCTTGCCCTTGATGTCGGTGTCGAGGTCCTTGAGGATCCGCACCACTCCGGAGGACTGGGTGCCCGCGCCGTACGACGACACGGCCATCCAGTCCATGGTGACGGGGGTGGACAGCGCCCGCGCGAGGTCGGCCATGACCATCACCGCGCCCTTGAGGACACCGACGATGAGCAGGTCCTTGCCCGCGTACTCCGCGTCGATCTTCGCGGCCAGCTCGGCCAGCTTCGCGTCGATCTCTTCCTTGGTGATGAGCACCTGCTGGAGGTCGGCACCCATGTCTTTCGCGTCCACCCGCATCACTTTCGGTCGTCCCACCGGCTGCCCGGGCCCCGGGAGGGGTCCGGCCCCCACAAAAGGGATGAGATTCAGCCTTGCCGAATCACCAGTCTGCCACCCTGGCGCTGGGCGACGACTTTGCCGGGCAGGTTGATGGCCCCCTGGCCGCGCCAGCCGGTGATCAGCCGGTCGACTTCCTCGATGTGCCGGGCGAACAGGGAACCCGCGGGGGCGCCGGCCTCGATGGCGGCCTGGCGCAGGATGCGGCGGCGCACGGCGGGCGGCAGGGCGTAGAGCTTGGCGCACTCCAGCAGACCGGCGGCGTCCCGTACGGAGGCCTCGGCCTGGCGCGCCCAGGTGTCGAGGGCGTCCGCGTCGTCGCGGGAGAGCTGAGCCGTCCGGGCGAGAGCCTCGACGACGCCCTTGCCGAGCGCCTTCTCCAGGGCGGGCAGGCCCTCGTGGCGCAGCCGGGAGCGGGTGTAGGCGGGGTCGGCGTTGTGGGGGTCGTCCCAGACGGGCAGGGACTGGACCATGCAGGCCTTGCGGGCGGTCTGTCGGTCGAGCTGGAGGAAGGGGCGGCGGTAACGGCCGCCGGCCCCCGAGACCGCGGCCATTCCGGACAGGGAGCGGATGCCGGAGCCGCGGGCGAGGCCGAGCAGGACGGTCTCGGCCTGGTCGTCGCGGGTGTGGCCGAGCAGGATCGCGTCGGCGCCGTGGCGGGCGGCGGCGGCGTCGAGGGCGGCGTAGCGGGCGTCGCGTGCGGCGGCTTCCGGGCCGCCTTCGCGGCCGACGGTCACGGTGATGGAGTCGACGGGGTCGAGGCCCAACTCGCGCAGGCGCAGGGCGACTTCCTCGGCGCGCAGGTCGGAGCCGGGCTGCAGGCCGTGGTCGACGGTGACGCCACCGGCGCGGATGCCGAGCTTGGGGGCCTCGAAGGCGAGGGCCGAGGCGAGGGCGATCGAGTCGGCGCCGCCGGAGCATGCCACGAGCACGAGCGGCGAGGACCGGCGCTCGTGCGGGCGCTGCTCGGCGACCACGGTCCGCCCGGAAGCAGCGGAGGACCCGGAGACAGCGGAAGATCCGGAGGCCGCGGGCGGCTCGGAGCTCAAGTCGTTGAGGATGTCGTGCAGGACGCGGCGGACCGCCAGGCGTATCGCCGCGACCGCAGGATGGGGACCCATGTCCGGTTCCCTTCATGAAGTTTTCGGGGGGTGAACCCGAGGCCGGTCACTCAGAGTGTGTAGATGGTGACAGAACCGGGGCGTTCCCCGAGCATCGCACGCCTACCCATGGCTCACGGTCCCTCGGACGGGTGATTGAAGGGGCGTTCGCCTGCCGTCGGCCGGATTCGTTTCACGACCTTCCCAGGACGCTCACGACTCGCTCTTGCGGTGCACCCGCGCGACCCAGTCCGCCGGTTTGGCGATCTCCGCCTTCGTGGGGAGGGTGTTGGGGGACGTCCACACGCGGTTGAAGCCGTCCATGCCGACCTCCTCGACGACGGCCCGTACGAACCGCTCGCCGTCGCGGTACTGCCTGAGCTTGGCGTCCAGGCCGAGCAGCTTGCGCAGGGCGATGTCCAGCCGCGAGGCGCCCTTCGCGCGACGCTGCTGGAACTTCTCGCGGATCTCGGAGACGCTCGGCACGACGGCCGGTCCCACCCCGTCCATCACGAAGTCGGCGTGGCCCTCCAGCAGGGACATCACGGCGGTGAGCCGCCCGAGGATCTCCCGCTGGGCGGGCGTCTGCACGATCTCCACGAAGGAGCGGCCTCCGTCGTCCTCCTCGCCCTCCGGGCGTCCCCCGGCGAGCGACTGGGCGGCCTCCCGGACGCGCTCCAGGACGGTCATCGGGTCGACGTCCGTCTCGGCGAGAAAAGACTGGATCTCGCCCTCGAGGTGGTCGCGCAGCCAGGGCACCGCGGTGAACTGCGTGCGGTGGGTCTCCTCGTGCAGGCAGACCCACAGGCGGAAGTCGTGGGGCTGGACGTCGAGTTCGCGCTCCACGTGCACGATGTTGGGCGCCACCAGGAGCAGCCGGCCGCCGCCGTTCTCGCCGGCCGGGAGGTCGCGGGTGGACGGGGCGAAGGTCTCGTACTGGCCGAGGACGCGGGAGGCCAGGAACGACAGCAGCATGCCCAGTTCGACACCGGTGACCTTGCCGCCGACCGCGCCGAGGACCGCTCCGCCCGGCGTGTTGCTGCGCCGCTCCTGCATCTTCTCCAGCAGCGGCTTGAGGATCTCCCGGAAGCCGGCGACGTTCGCCCTCACCCAGCCGGGGCGGTCGACGACGAGGACCGGGGTGTCGTGCGTCTCCTCCGTCCCCAGACGGGTGAAACCGCGGACGTGTTCCTCCGAGGCCTTGGCATGCCGACGCAGTTCCGCGACGACCTCTCGGGCCTCGTCGCGGCTCACGTCGGGGCCCGGCCGTACGAGCCGGGTCGCGGTCGCGACCGCGAGATTCCAGTCGACCATCTCGGCACCACCGATGCTCGTCATGCGTCAACCGTACGTGAGCGTTCCCTCTTGGGGCAGGGCGTGACGGTCGGCCGGGTGGCCCGTGCTGATGAGTTGACCGGCGGTGCGGCCGGAGTGCGTGGGTTCACGCCGTCAGCGGCAGCCGCACGCCGCCAGCGCCGTGGCGGTCCGGTCCAGCGCCGACTGCGCCGCCGCCGGGCTGGTGGTGTCCGACGCCAGGAACGCGAACGCCAGCAGCCGGCCGTCCTGGTCGACGACCGTCCCCGCCAGGGTGTTCACGCCGGTCAGCGTGCCCGTCTTCGCCCGTACGACGCCTGCCGCGCCGTCCGTGTAGCGGCCGGTCAGGGTGCCGGTGAAGCCGGCCACCGGGAGACCGGTGAGGATCGGGCGGAGTTCGGGGTGGGCGGGGGCGCCCGCCTTCGCCAGCAGGGCCGTCAGGAGGTTTGCCGTGAGCCGGTCGTCACGGTTCAGGCCGCTGCCGTCGTGGAACCGGGCGCCGCGCAACGGCAGTCCGAGCTTCTTCAGTTCGGCGGCGATCGCGTCGGCGCCGCCGTCGAAGCTCGCCCGGCCGCCCGTCGCCACCGCCGTCTGGCGGGCCAGAGCCTCGGCGATGTCGTTGTCGGAGTTGGTCAGCATGCGCTCGACCAGCGCCGAGAGCGGGGGTGAGGAGACCGCGGCCAGCGACTGCGCGCGCGTGGTCGCCTTGGACGGTCCAGGAGACGTCATTCGGATGCCCCGGGCGCCCAGGAAGCCGGCGAACTTCGCCGCCGCGTCCGCCGCCGGGTCCGCCACGCGCGTGGCCGGGCCGCTGACGGAGTCGTCCGTGCGGCCCTCGTCGGCCATGAGGGCGCTGACGGGCGCGAGGTTGTCGTTGACGCCGATGGGGTGCAGGCCGGGGCCGGTGTAGAGGGTGGTGTCGTAGGAGAGGGTGACCTTGGACAGGCCGCGCTTCTTCAGAGCCTTCGCGGTGGCGACGGCCAGGTCGCGCAGGCTCGCCCAGCCCTGCGCGTCCTTGTGGGCCGTCAGGGTGGGGTCGCCGCCGCCGACCAGGACGAGTTCCCCGGTGTCGGGCTCCAGGGCGGTGCGGGTGGTGAGGCGGTGGTCGCCGCCCATCGCCGACAGGGCCGCGACGGCCGTGGCGATCTTCGTCGTGGAGGCGGGGGTCAGGGCGTCGTCGGCTCCGGTGCCGTACAGGCGCCTGCCGGTGGCGACGTCGACGACGGCGGCGGTGCGGTGGCCCGCGAGGGCCGGGTCCCCGAGGAGCGGCCCGAGGACGTCGGCGAGGGCCGGCCCGTTCGGGGCCGACTTCACGGTGTTCGTGGAGCCGCCGAGACCCACCAGGACCGAGGCCGCGCTCGGCGCCGGACGGGGCGCCCCCGCCGTCGTGTCGGACGATCCGGATGTATCGGCATTACGGCCGTGATCTGCGCCACCCGTGCGTTCCAGGGCGACCGCGCGGTCGCGCTCGGCCGTACGCTGACCGTTGGCGTCCCAGGGGCCGGCGACGGTCACCACCCCACTGGCCAGCACCAGCCCGAGGGTCGTCGCGCCTGCTGTGTACTGCCAGGTCCTGACCGACCGCGGACGCGGAGCCCGCAGCGCCGCGAGTCGTGGACCCACGGCCCGTCGCGCTCGCGCGAGTCGCGGCCTCGCGACGGCCAGGGCTCGTTGCAGACGCGGCCGTGCGGCGTTCGCGGCTCGTTCGAGCGGTGGGCGTACGGTCCCGGCGGCCCGTGCCAGAAGCGGTCGTACGGCGTTCGCGGCCCGCGCCACGTGCGGTCTCGCGGCCCGCCAAGGCCTCAGTTCAGGCACGACCACCAGCCCCTTTCGCGATCACACACCTGCGTGAGGGACACTTAACCACCAGAACTATGTGTTGATCATGGAGGAGCCACCGGTGGAGTTCGACGTCACGATCGAGATCCCGAAGGGTTCGCGGAACAAGTACGAGGTGGACCACGAGACCGGTCGGATCCGCCTGGACCGTCGACTCTTCACTTCGACCGCCTACCCGACCGACTACGGCTTCGTCGAGAACACCCTCGGCGAGGACGGCGACCCGCTGGACGCACTCGTCATCCTGGACGAGCCGACGTTCCCGGGCTGTCTGATCCGCTGCCGCGCGATCGGCATGTTCCGGATGACGGACGAGGCCGGCGGCGACGACAAGCTGCTGTGCGTCCCGTCGACGGACCCGCGCGTGGAGCACCTGCGTGACATTCACCACGTGTCGGAGTTCGACCGTCTGGAGATCCAGCACTTCTTCGAGGTCTACAAGGACCTGGAGCCCGGCAAGTCCGTAGAGGGCGCCGACTGGGTGGGCCGCACGGACGCCGAGGCCGAGATCGAGCGTTCCTACAAGCGCTTCAAGGACCAGGGCGGCCACTGAGCCCTCAGCATGACAAACGGGCCGCACGCGTACGCGTGCGGCCCGTTTGTCATGCTGTGCGCATACTGGCCATTGCCGTACGCGTCGTACAGGGAGCGTTACTCACGTGACGGAGGCGGAGGACCGCAAGCCGCAGTCGGACGAGGCCAGGGGCACGTTCGATCCGGAGATCACATCCGAGTTCGCGATTCCCGCGGGACTCGTCGCCCCCGGAGTCGCGGTCGAACCGGAGACGACCTCGGAGTTCGCCGTACCGGACGGGCTGGCGGTCCCGCAGTCGGCGGGTGCGGACTCCGAGGGGTCGGCGTTCAGCAGGCCGAGCACCTACAGCTCCAAGCAGGCGCCCGTCGCCTTCACACCGGCGACCGGCGTGCCGGTCGTCAGCCTGACCAAGGACGTGCCCTGGCAGGACCGGATGCGCACCATGCTGCGCATGCCGGTGGCCGAGCGGCCCGCGCCGGAGCCGCCGCCCAAGGCGGAGGACGGTGGCCCCGCCGTCCCGCGCGTGCTCGACCTGACCCTGCGTATCGGCGAGCTGCTGCTGGCGGGCGGCGAGGGCGCGGAGGACGTCGAGGCCGCGATGTTCGCGGTGTGCCGGTCCTACGGGCTGGACCGCTGCGAGCCGAACGTCACCTTCACCCTGCTGTCGATCTCCTACCAGCCCTCCCTGGTCGACGACCCGGTGACCGCGTCGCGGACCGTGCGGCGCCGGGCCACCGACTACACGCGGCTGGCGGCCGTCTACCGGCTCGTGGACGACCTCAGCGACCAGGAGACCCACATCTCCCTGGAGGAGGCCTACCGCCGGCTGGCGGAGATCCGCCGCAACCGGCACCCCTACCCCACCTGGGTGCTCACCGGGGCGAGCGGGCTGCTCGCCGGGGCGGCCTCCGTGCTCGTCGGCGGTGACCTGGTCGTGTTCCTCGCGGCGATGCTGGGCGCGATGCTCGGCGACCGGCTCGCGTGGCTGTGCGCGGGGCGCGGGCTGCCGGAGTTCTACCAGTTCACCGTCGCCGCGATGCCGCCGGCCGCGATAGGGGTCGCGCTGACCGTCGCCCATGTGGACGTCAAGGCGTCCGCGGTCATCACAGGTGGGCTGTTCGCGCTGCTGCCGGGGCGGGCCCTGGTGGCGGGCGTGCAGGACGGGCTGACCGGGTTCTACATCACCGCGTCGGCGCGCCTGCTGGAGGTCGTCTACCTGTTCGTCGGCATCGTCACGGGCGTGCTGGTCGTCCTGTACTTCGGGGTGAACCTGGGCGCCAAGCTCAACCCGGACGCGGCCCTGCGGATCGCCGAGCGGCCGCTGTGGCAGATCGCCGCGTCGATGCTGCTGTCGCTGACGTTCGCGGTGCTGTTGCAGCAGGAGCGCTCGACGGTGGCGTGGGTGACGCTGAACGGCGGCGTGGCGTGGTGCGTGTACGGCGCGCTGCACTATCCCGGGGGGCTGTCGCCGGTCGCCTCGACGGCCGTGGCGGCAGGGCTCGTCGGGCTGTTCGGGCAGCTGCTGTCGCGCTACCGGTTCGCGTCCGCCCTGCCGTACACGACGGCGGCGATCGGGCCGCTGCTGCCGGGTTCCGCGACGTACTTCGGGCTGTTGTCGATCGCGCAGAACGACGTCGACAAGGGGCTGGTGTCGTTGGCCACGGCCGCCTCGCTCGCCATGGCCATCGCCATCGGGGTCAACCTCGGCTCGGAGATCTCGCGGCTGTTCCTGCGGATCGGCTCCGCGGAGAAGCGGCGGGCCGCGAAGCGGACGCGAGGTTTCTGAGCTTCCGTTGCGCCGGCTCAGTAGCCCTGGTTCTGGTTGTCGTACGGGTACTGCCCACCGTCGTACTGCTGCTGGGGGTACTGCTGCTGGGGGTACTGCTGCTGCGGGTAGCGCTGGTCCGGGTAGCGCTGGTCCGGGTACTGGGGCTGCGCGTACTGCTGGTTCGGGTCGTACGGCTGCTGGTACTGCTGGGAGTGGTCCTGGTCCGCCGGCGGGATGCGGCGCAGCTGGGTCGTCGCGTCGTCCATGACCACCGGGAAGGGCTGCGTCTGCTCCTGGACCGGCTCCTGGACCGGCTCGGACGCCTCCCGTCCGGCCTTCCGGTTCTTGGAGCGGGCCCGCAGGAACTCGATGATGATCGGGACCACCGAGACGAGGACGATCAGGATCAGGATCGCCTCGATGTTGTTCTTGACGAAGTCGATCTTGCCGAGCCAGGAGCCGAGCAGGGTGACGCCGGCGCCCCACAGGACGCCACCGATGACGTTGAAGGTCAGGAACGAGCGGTACTTCATGCCGCTGACGCCGGCGATGATCGGCGTGAACGTGCGCACGATGGGCACGAAACGGGCCAGGACCAGGGACTTGGGGCCGTATTTCTCGAAGAACTCGTGCGCCTTGACCACGTTCTCCTGCTTGAACAGGCGGGAGTCCGGACGGTTAAACAGGGACGGGCCGACCTTCTTGCCGAACATGTAGCCCGCCTGGTCGCCGAGGATCGCCGCGACGCAGATCAGCGCGATCGCTCCCCACAGGGGGAAGTTCAGCTGGTTCGAGGTGATCAGCAGACCGCAGGTGAACAGGAGCGAGTCACCGGGCAGGAAGAAACCGATGAGCAGGCCGGACTCGGCGAAGACGATGAGGAGCAGGCCCCAGATGCCGAACGTGTCGAGGAGGTAGTTCGGATCCAGCCAGCTCGGGCCGAGGGCAAGCGTCGTCACGGTTCCGGGCTCCTGAGGGGTGGGGAAAGATGCGGCGTCCTTCTGCGGGCGCTCAAAGCTATCAACGTTGTGTGTCCGCCCCAGGTTCCACCGGTGCCTCCAGGATGCACTGTGCGCCGATCCGGAGAAAGCTGTGAGGTCATGGGAATCGATGAATACGGCGGCGGCCAGGAGCCCCGCCCGGACGTACTGGTCGTCACGACGAACGACGTGCCCGGTCACCGGGTCGTGGAGGTGCTCGGCGAGGTCTTCGGGCTGACGGTCCGGTCCCGGCACGTGGGCAGCCAGATCGGTGCGGGACTGAAGTCGATGGTCGGCGGTGAGCTGCGGGGGCTGACCAAGACGCTCGTGGAGACCCGGAACCAGGCCATGGAGCGGTTGGTGGAGCAGGCACGCGCGCGTGGCGCGAACGCGGTGCTGATGTTCCGCTTCGACGTCAGCGAGGCGGCGGGCGTGGGCACGGAGGTGTGCGCGTACGGCACGGCGGTCGTCCTGGCCCGGGAGTGATCCCCCGGGCCGGAACGAGGGTCACGCCTCGTGGCGGGCGGCGTTCGCGATGATCGCGTCCCTGAGGTGCTCGGCGAGGCCGGGGTGCATGGCGTCGTAGTACGCCTTGAAGCGCTCGTCGGAGACGTACATCTCCGCGAAGCACTGGTGCATGTCGTACGACACCTCGAAGAACCAGCGGCTGACGTGCTGCCGGTGTTCCTCGGCCAGGTCCATCGCCGGCTCCCCGGTGGCCGGGGCGCCGGCGGTGACCAGGGCCGCGTACCGCTCGCTCCAGTCGTCGACCTCGGCCTGCAGGCGCTTCCAGTCCTCCTTGCCGTACGACGCGGCCCGGCGCTGGGACTCCGCGTACGCGTCGGTGCCGCCCCAGCGTGCCTCGGCCTCCTCCGCGTACTGTTCGGGGTCCTTGTCGCCGAAGACCTCGAAGCGCTCCTCGGGGGTGAGGTTGATGCCCATCTTGCGTGCCTCCATGGCGTGCTCCACGGCCTCGGCCATCTTCTGCAGCTTCTCGATCCGGGCGGTCAGCAGCTCGTGCTGGCGGCGCAGGTGCGCGCGCGGGTCCGTCTCCGGGTCGTCGAGCAGGGCCGCGACCTCCTCGAGCGGGAAGCCGAGCTCCCGGTAGAACAGGATCTGCTGCAGCCGGTCGAGGTCGGCCTCGCTGTAGCGCCGGTGGCCCGCGTGGCTGCGCTCGCTCGGGACGAGCAGCCCGATGGCGTCGTAGTGGTGCAGCGTGCGCACCGTGACGCCGGCGAAGCCCGCGACCTGTCCTACGGAGTAGTCCACTTCCTCCCGCTCCCTTCTGGGTACGCACTCCACGGTGGCTCCTCACGTCGCGTGAGGTGCAAGCCCGATTCTCCCGGGACGTTCGGGCGCGGAGGCCCGCCCGGGGTGAGCGTGGGAACTCGGATCCGGCGGCACTCGTTGATCGGCTGACGCGAGGAGACACTGCCATGCCGCTCCACAAAGGTCCCGACCAGCCCGACGAGCGCGCGCTGTCCGTCAACCCCTTCTTCGGCGAGGCGAATCCGGTCGGCGGCATGACCGAGGCCCCGCCCCGGCACCGGCTGCCCGACGCCCCCATGGCGCCGTCGTCGGCCTACCAGCTGGTGCACGACGAGCTGATGCTGGACGGCAACTCCCGGCTGAACCTGGCCACTTTCGTCACCACCTGGATGGAGCCGCAGGCCGGCGTCCTGATGGCGGAGTGCCGGGACAAGAACATGATCGACAAGGACGAGTACCCGCGCACGGCCGAACTGGAGCGGCGCTGCGTGGCGATGCTGGCCGATCTGTGGAACGCACCGGACCCGTCGGCCGCCGTGGGCTGTTCGACGACCGGTTCGAGCGAGGCGTGCATGCTCGCCGGCATGGCGCTCAAGCGCCGCTGGAGCCGCCGGAATCCGGCGCCGGGCGCCCGGCCCAACCTGGTCATGGGCGTCAACGTCCAGGTCTGCTGGGAGAAGTTCTGCAACTTCTGGGAGGTGGAGGCCCGCCAGGTCCCCATGGAGGGCGACCGGTTCCACCTCGACCCGCAGGCCGCGGCCGAGCTGTGCGACGAGAACACCATCGGTGTCGTCGGCATCCTCGGCTCCACCTTCGACGGCTCCTACGAGCCCGTCGCCGACCTCTGCGCGGCCCTCGACGCCCTCCAGGAGCGCACCGGCCTGGACATCCCGGTGCACGTCGACGCCGCCTCCGGCGGCATGATCGCGCCCTTCCTCGACGAGGACCTGGTGTGGGACTTCCGCCTCCCGCGGGTGGCGTCCATCAACACCTCGGGGCACAAGTACGGCCTGGTCTACCCGGGTGTCGGCTGGGCGCTGTGGCGCGACAAGGAGGCGCTGCCCGAGGAGCTCGTCTTCCGGGTCAACTACCTGGGCGGCGACATGCCGACCTTCGCCCTGAACTTCTCCCGGCCCGGCGCCCAGGTGGTCGCCCAGTACTACACCTTCCTGCGGCTCGGGCGGGAGGGCTACCGCGCCGTGCAGCAGACGACGCGCGACGTGGCCCGCTCCATCGCCGAGAGGGTGGGGGAGCTCGGCGACTTCCGGCTGCTGACGCGGGGCGACGAGCTGCCGGTCCTCGCCTTCACGACGGCGCCGGGCGTTCAGGCGTACGACGTCTTCGACGTCTCCCGGCGGCTACGGGAGAGCGGCTGGCTGGTGCCCGCGTACACCTTTCCGCCCCACCGCGAGGATTTGTCGGTGCTGCGGATCGTGTGCCGCAACGGCTTCTCCGCGGACCTGGCCGACCTGTTCGTGGAGGACCTGACCCGCCTGCTGCCGGAACTGCGCCAGCAGCCGCACCCGTTCACCCGGGACAAGGACGCGGCGACGGGCTTCCACCACTAGACAGGGCCTAGGGTCCGGCGGTCCGCTCCCCCGTCGCATACGGGTTCTCCTGCCCGTCCAAGAGGATGCCGACGAACGGCTCGCCCTCCCCGGCGAAGGTGTGGGCGCCCCCCTCGATCCGGCCGATCAGCCCCTGGGTCCACTCTGCCTCGCCGTCGGCCGTGTGGATCCAGAGGTTCATGATCTCGCCGATGTGGCCGAGCTGTTCGGGGCCGCCCTCGGGCAGGTAGTGCTCGGTGACGGCCGCGCGCCACTCCTCGATGCGCCGGACGCGCTCCTTCAGCAGGGACACCACCTCGGCGCGCGGCAGGTCGACCATGAAGCCGATGGCCGCAGACTTCACGTCCATCTTCTGGTCGTAGGCGGTCAGTGCCTCGCGCAGCAGCCGGAGGAACTCCTCGGTGCCCAGGTCGGTGATCTCGTACTCCGTGCGCGGCGGACCGCCGGCCGTGGACGGGGCGATCTCGTGCGCGTGCAGAAGCCCCTGCTTCGCCATCTGCTTCAGCGCGTGGTAGATCGAGCCGGGCTTGGCGTTGGACCACTCGTGCGCGCCCCAGTACTCCAGGTCGTTGCGCACCTGGTAGCCGTGGGCCCGCCCGTGCTGGCGGACCGCGCCGAGCACCAGGAGACGGATCGCTGACATGGGGCCAGCGTAGGACCCGGGAAGGTCACCCCCAGCTCTTGCCCTGCTCCAGGGCGACCAGCTCGAACGCCGTCCTGCCGTCCAGCGACTCCCGGATGATGTCGGCGTGGCCCGCGTGCCGGGCGGTCTCCCGGATGAGGTGCAGGCACAGCCAGCGCACGGAGACCCGGGCGTCCGGCGGGAACCAGGGGTCGTTCGGGAGGGGGAAGGTGTCGTCCAGGCTCGGGACGGAGCGGACGTAGGCCTCGGTCTCGGCGGCGATCTTCTCCCAGAGGGCGAGCTGGGACTCGACGCTCTCGCCGTCCATCAGCCGGAAGGTCTCGTGCCAGTTGGACTGGTCGCGCTGGATCGCCGGCGGCTCCTGCTTGGCGCGGGCGATCCAGCCCTGCTCGACCTCGGCGACGTGCTTGAGCAGACCGGACAGCGACAGTTCGCTCGCGCTGGGGCGGGACGCCGCCTGCTCCTCGCTCAGCCCCAGCAGCGCCCGGCGGATGCCGCCGCGCTGCTCCTCGATGAACGCGAGGAGCGCTCCCCGCTCGTCGCCTCGTGCCTCCGCGGGAACGTGAGTGACCATGAGGGCCGCCTTTCGCCGGTGGCAGGAGGTCCGTCCCCCTGCCGACACCGACGAAGCTACGGGCCATCGAGGACAGCTTCTGTCCTCGATGGCCCGCTGCGCGGAAACCGGCCGGGTCTAGAAGGGGAAACCGCTCCGTCCATGCTGCACCGAGATCCACTTCAGCGTGGTGAAGGAGTCGATCGTGGTCTCGCCGTTCAGACGGCCGACGCCGGAGCTCTTCTCGCCGCCGAACGGCACCAGCGGCTCGTCATGGACCGTGCCGTCGTTCACGTGGAACATGCCGGTGTCGATCTGCTTGGCGAAGTTCACGCCGCGCTCGATGTCACCGGTGTGCACGGCGCCGCTCAGGCCGTACGGCGTGTCGTTGACGATGCGCACCGCCTCCTCCTCGCCGTCGAAGGGGATGAGGAAGGCGACCGGGCCGAAGACCTCCTGGCGCAGCAGGGCCGAGTCGGCGGGGACGCCGGTCAGCACGGACGGCTCGACCAGGTTCTCGGTGGTCGTGCCGCGCAGCAGTACCGTCGCGCCCTCGGCGATGGCCTGCTCGACGGTGCCCGTGAGGGCCTCCGCCTGCGAGGAGTTGATGACCGGGCCGATGACGGTCTGCGGGTCGCTCGGGTCGCCGACCTTGAGCGTCTTGACCTTGGCGACGAACTTCTCGGTGAACGCGTCGGCGATCGAGCGGTCCACCAGCACGCGGTTGGCGGCCATGCAGACCTGCCCCTGGTGGACGTAGCGGCTGAAGACGGCCGCGTCGACCGCGTAGTCGAGGTCGGCGTCGTCGAGGACCACGATGGCGCTGTTGCCGCCGAGTTCGAGGACCGAGCGCTTGAAGTGCGAGGCGCAGACGGTGGCCACGTGGCGGCCGACCTTGTCGGAGCCGGTGAAGGAGATGACCTTCGGCACCGGGTGCTCGATGAAGGCGTCGCCGATCTCGGCGATGTCGGTGATGACGACGTTGAGGAGCCCGCCCGGCAGACCCGCGTCATCGAAGATCTTCGCGACCAGGGAGCCGCCGGTGATCGGGGTGTTCTGGTGGGGCTTGAGGACCACGGCGTTGCCGAGCGCCAGGGCGGGGGCGACCGACTTGATCGACAGCAGGAAGGGGAAGTTGAAGGGGCTGATCACACCGACCACGCCGACCGGGACCCGGTAGAGGCGGTTCTCCTTGCCGTCCACCGGCGAAGGAAGGATCCTGCCCTCGGGACGCAGCGCCCACTGGATCGACTCGCGCAGGAACTCCTTGGCGAGGTGGAGCTCGAAGCCGGCCTTCAGGTGCGTGCCGCCGAGCTCGGCGATGATCACCTCGGTGATCTCCTGCTCGCGATCCTCGATCAGGCGCAGCGCCTTCTCGAAGACGGCGCGGCGGGCGTACGGATTGGTCGCGGCCCACTTCTTCTGCGCGCGGGCGGCCGCCCGGTAGGCCTCATCCACCTCGTCGACCGTGGCTATGGTGATGGACGCCAGCTTCTCGCCGTCGTACGGGTTGAAGTCGATGATGTCCCAGGAGCCCGTGCCCGGGCGCCACTCACCGTCGATGTACTGCTGAGCCAGGTCGGTGAAGTACGACGACATGTGATCCCCAAATCACTCGCAGACACACGATCAACGTCACGGTCTGATCTGGTGTCATCGTACTTGTGACACAAGTGAGTTGGGGACACTGAGCGAAGTTCTGGGGAGGACCCGGGAAGAACCCGGGCGGATCCCTAGGAAAGCTGGAGGAGACCCCGGAGAAGGTCGCGGCTCTCGTCCGGTCCCGGGCTGTCCTGCTGGAGCTCCTTGAGGGCCTTCTCGTACTGGGCGACGTCCTCGTGTTTGTCCAGGTAGAGCGCGCTGGTGAGCTGCTCCAGGTAGACGACGTCCGTCAGGTCCGACTCCGTGAAGGACAGGATCGTGAACGCGCCGCTCTCGCCGGAGTGGCCGCCGAAGCTGAACGGCATGATCTGCAACCGCACGTTGGGATGCTCGGAGACGTCGATCAGGTGCTGGAGCTGACCGCGCATCACCTCCCGGTCGCCGTACGGGCGTCGCAGGGCGGCCTCGTCGAGCACGATGTGGAAGTCGGGCGCGTTCTCGGAGACGAGGTACTTCTGCCGCTCCAGGCGCACCGCCACCCGCTTCTCGACCTCGGCCTCGCTCGCCCCCTTCATGCCGCGGCGGACGACCGCACGTGCGTACGCCTCGGTCTGCAGCAGCCCGTGCACGAACTGCACCTCGTAGGCGCGGATGAGGGAGGCGGCGCCCTCCAGGCCCACATAGGTGGGGAACCAGCTCGGCAGGACGTCGGAGTAGCTGTGCCACCAACCCGCCACGTTGGCCTCCCGGGCGAGGGAGATGAGCTGGGTTCGCTCCGCCTCGTCGGTGATGCCGTACAGCGTCAACAGGTCTTCCACGTCACGCGTCTTGAAGCTCACCCGGCCCAGCTCCATCCGGCTGATCTTCGACTCCGAGGCGCGGATCGAGTAACCCGCGGCCTCGCGCGTGATCCCCCGCGCCTCGCGCAGTCGCCTCAGTTGCGAGCCGAGCAGCATGCGCCGCACCACCGATCCGGGCTCTCCCACGCTCACGTTCGCCAGCCTCCCCAACCGCCTTCAGGGGCCGCAGTCTGCCACTAAATCACTCCGAGCAGTACTCGTCCGATTACAGAGAAGCAAAGAACCCAAAGATTCTGCACAGGAAGAGAGAGGGAGTTGGCAAGTACGGGGAGAGAAGATGGCGGAAAAAATGGCCAACAAGCGGTACGGGAACGTCCAATTCGGTCACGTGCACGTGCATCTGCACCTTGCATCTGCACCACACATCCGAAACCATGGTCTCGCGCAACCGCTGCATCGTGCACGCTTGGACCGCGAATTCCCGGGAGTGCCTCGCATGGGGACGAATGGATCGACCATGCTCGAGCCGTTACGGCAGGGCCTTCCGCCGCTGGACATCGCGGCCGTGTCCAACGCCGCCTCCTGTGCCCTTCCCGCCCGCTACGAAGCGGTGCGCGAGGCGAGGGGCTTCACCCGCAGAACACTGGACCAGTGGGAGACAGGCGACCGCTTCGACGACGTCTGCCTGGTGGTCTCCGAGCTCGTCACCAACGCGCTGCGGCACGCCCTGCCGGCCGGCGCGGTGCGTTCCGCGGAGCCGACCCCGTGCGTACGGCTGCATCTGCTGCGCTGGACCGAGCGGCTGGTGTGCGCGGTGCGCGACCCCAGCCAGGACAGCCCGGTCGAGCGCGAGACGGAGGACTTCTCGGCGGAGTCCGGGCGCGGACTGTTCCTGGTCGACTCCTTCGCCGACGGCTGGGGCTGGCACCCGCTCGCGGGCGCACTCGGCGGCAAGGTGGTCTGGGCGCTGTTCCAACTGCCCGAGCCTCACTCGGAGTTGGCCGAGTGAGGCACCGCGGCGTTTTCTGAGGCCACTGTTCTACGCGCGTCACGGACCCGGCCCCGACCGTCACCGACGGTCGGCGTCAGCCCACGAGGTGGTCGAACTCGCCGTCCTTGATGCCCAGGAGCATTGCCTCGATCTCCGCTCGCGTGTAGACGAGCGCGGGCCCGTCGGGAAAGCGGGAGTTGCGCACGGCCACGTCGCCGCCGGGCAGCCGGGCGAACTCCACGCAGGAACCCTGCGAGTTGCTGTGCCGACTCTTCTGCCAGGCCACCCCGTTCAGCTCCGTGGCTGCCATGCCGTTGTACACGTCGCGGTCCACAGGTCGCTCCCCGGTGGTGCGGTGGCCCTGGGGCCATTGATGCAATGGTCAACTGCTTGGGATCATAGCCCTGTTCATGTGCAGATGCATGAGCAGATGCACGTGCACGCGGGGTGTTCCTGTGGTTACGGATGTGAACTGCGAGGTGCTACATCCGTTCCAGCGCTTGCCCCAGGCTCGGCATCACATGCGCCCTCCAGCCCCCGCCCATGATCGAGCGGGCCATCAGCTGGACGGGATCGTCGGGATCGAATCCCTCGTGCACAAGGAAGAGACGCGTTCCGCGGCCTTCCTGTTCCAGTGTCCACGTGACGGTCCAGTCGGCCGGGTTGGCCGGATCGGCGTCCGCCCAGCGCAGCGAGAGCATCCGCTCGACGTCGTACCCGAGAACCATCACGTCGACGATGCCGGAGAAGTTCACGTTGGGCCGGGGTACGGCGGTCAGGCGGTAGCGGTGACCGACCTCCAGCCGGAAGTCCTCGCTGCCCTGCATCTGCCACTGCACGAGCAGGGCGGGGTCGGTCAGGGCCCGCCAGACCTTGGCCGGCGGGTGCGGGAAGAAGCGGTCGACGCGGACGACGGTGAGGTCGTCGTCGGGCTCAGGCTCGGGGCCGGTCATGCCGGATCACCGTCGGGCATGCGGTCCAGGAGGTCGCCGAGGTCGTTCAGGCGGTCGCGCCAGAAGCGCTCGTAGGGGTGGAGCCAGTCCTGCACGTCGGCGAGCGGGGCCGCCTCCAGGCGGTAGATGCGGTTGCGCCCCGAGCGCTGCTCGGAGACCAGGCCGGCCTCGCGCAGCACCCTGAGGTGCTCCGACAGGCTCGGGCGGCGCATGTCGAAGTGCTCGGCCAGTGTTTGCACCGGCTGCGGTCCGCCCTCTCGGAGGAGCCGCAGCACCTCGCGGCGGGTGGCGTTGGCGAGCGCGGCGAAGACGCGGTCCGCGTCCGCCTCGACGGCCCCGGCTGCAGTCATCCCGGCCTTCCTAGTGGTGTGCCTCCGTCAACAGCATCAGACCGTTGCCGTCGGGGTCCGCGAAGGAAGCCATCCGGCCCCACGGCCGGCCCTCGGGCCCGGTGACCGCGATCCCGGCCTCCGTGAGCCTGGCGCAGTCCGCGTCGACATCGGTCGTCACCAACATGATCCCCCGCGCCGAGCCGGGCTCGAAGCCACCCATGCCGGGCCCGGCGAGCGTGAAGACGGTCTGGGCGCCCTTGGGGGCCACCTGGAGCCACCGCCCCTGCGGCAGGTCCAGGTCGGCGGTGACCTCGAAGCCTAGGACGTCCGCGTAGAAGCGCAGGGCGCGGTCCTGGTCGGAGACGGGCAGGGTCACGAAGGAGGCGTGGGTGATGTTCATGGCAGCACAATAGGTAGGAGATTCCCTACGCGTCAACCGTAGGGAATCTCCTACCTATGCCACTTCACCAGCGGGCTTACCGGGCCGCGGAGGGCAGCAGCGCCATCTCCCGGGCGTTCTTGATCGCACGGGCCAGCAGGCGCTGCTGCTGGGCGGTGACGTGAGTGACCCGACGGCTGCGGATCTTGCCGTGAACGGGTGAGGAAGGCGTGGCCGGCGGCGCGGTCGCGGAAGACGACGGGACCGTAGGCGGGGTGGATTCCCTTGCGCATGGCGGTGGTTCAGCGCTCCTCTCGGAAGTCGACGTGGCGGCCGGCGACCGGGTCGTACTTGCGCAGGGTCATGCGATCCGGGTCGTTGCGGCGGTTCTTGCGGGTCACGTACGTGAAGCCGGTGCCCGCCGTGGAGCGGAGCCTGATGACCGGGCGGAGTTCGTTGCGAGCCATGCTGATACCTTACTGAAAATGAATTCCATTAGCGACAATGCTTCGGCTGTCGCTTCAGGAGAGGTATGTCACCCATGTCCGCGCACTGCATGCTGACCGGGGCCCGGCCGGGCTTCGGCAACCGCGTCTCCCACTCCCACCGGCGCACCTCGCGCCGCTTCGACCCCAACGTCCAGAGCAAGCGGTACTGGCTGCCGAGCGAGGGCCGATACGTACGGCTGCGGCTGAGCGTGCGCGGGATCAGGACCGTCGACGCGACCGGCGTCGAGGCGGCCGTGGCCCGGATCCGGGCGCGCGGGGTGCGGGTCTGATGGCGAAGAAGAGCAAGATCGCGAAGAACGACAGGCGGCGACGGATCGTCGCCCGCTACGCCGAGCGCCGGGCCGAGCTCAAGGCGGTCCTCCGCCAACCCTCGTCGACCGAGGAGGAACGGCTCGCCGCCCGGCGGGAGTTGGGGCGCCAGCCTAGAGACGCGAGCGCGACGCGCGTACGCAACCGGGACCAGGTCGACGGGCGGCCACGCGGATATTTCCGGGCGTTCGGGCTGTCCCGGGTGAGCTTGCGGGAGCAGGCGCACGCCGGGTTCCTGCCGGGGGTGCGCAAGTCGTCCTGGTAGGTGTCACGGCGGGCCCGTGAGAGGTCCGGCGAATCTCACAGCCGCTCCCCATGGGACGGACGGAGGTCCCTGATAGCTTGCTGCGGGCGTCGCGGCCACTCGGCCGGACGTCCGGCCACCGCCCGCTACAGCCAGGGAGCTACCAGTGACTTCGGCGACCTTCACGCGTCCCGCCCGTACGCTGTCGCGCCGGCGGCTGCGGATCGCGGCCGCGGCCGCGGGGCTGACGGGCGCGCTCGTGCTGACCGCGTGCAGCGGCGGCGACTCCGGGGACTCCTCCTCGTCGAGTCCCAGCGCGTCGGCCTCCTCGGCCACGGGCTCGGCCACGGGCGGCGGGAGCGGTGCCGCGACGGACTCCTCCGACGAGCTGCAGGGCAGCTGGCTCGCCACCAAGGGCGGCAAGGCCGTGGCCCTGGTGATCACGGGCAAGCAGGCCGGCCTCTTCTCGACCGGCGGTTCCGTGTGCAGTGGTACCGCGGGCAAGGAGGCCGGCATGGAGATGATCCATCTGACGTGCACGGACGGCAGCAAGGAGCGGGCGACCGGGATGGTCGACTCCGCTTCGAAGAACTCGCTGCACATCACGTGGTCGGGCAGCCTGGGCAAGGAGACCTACACCAAGGCGGAAGGTGGCAAGCTGCCGTCCGGGCTGCCGACGGCCGCTCTGGGGCAGTAGGTTCGGCGGCACCACTCCCCTGAGCACCAGAGGAACCACATGCGCACCACCCCGCTCGCCGTCGCCGCCCTCGCGGCGGCTCTGCTCCTGACCGCCTGTGACAGCAACGGCGGTGACGACGGCGACAAGAACAAGGCCGATGCCGGGTGCACGCTCGGCGTGGACGTCGCAGCCAGTGCGGCCCCGGCCGCCGGGGACACCGGCAACGTCACCGTCACGCTCACCAACCGCGACGCCAAGTGCGTCCTGAACGGGTTCCCGGCCGTCGACCTCCTCGCGGGCGGCGACACGAAGACCGTCCCCGCCGACAAGTCCGCCAAGCCCCGGAAGCTGACCCTGGCCAAGGACGCGACCGCCTCCTTCACGATCACCTACACACGCGGTGGCACGGGCGGGAAGCAGAGCCTGCCGGTGAAGTCCGCGAAGTTCACCCTGCCCGGCTCCACCGCGGGTCACAGCTTCACGTGGTCGTACGGCGAGGTCGCCCTCCAGGGGAACACGCCGAACGCCTCCGTCACGCCCTTCACCCAGGCGGGCGACTGACACGCCGTCTCACGGCAGCCGCGGCCGGGACGCGATCCGCGCCCGGTCGGCGGCCTCCGCTCCCTCCGTCCAGCCCTGGGCGTCACTCACTCCGCGCATCCGGGTCGTGGTCGTGCTCGGGAACATGCGGTCCGTGTGCGCCGTGACGGCGACCTCCCGCGAGGCCAGGACCGGCAGCAGGTCGTCGGTCACCTGGGTCTCGGCGGCGGCCGCCAGACGTATGCCCATCCGGTGGGCGTAGGCCGCGAGGAAGGACTGCCGGAAGGTCTTGGTGCGCTTGCGGCCGCCCGCCCTCTGCGCCGTCTCGGCCGTCGTCATCGCGTGCGTGGCCTGCACCAGCAGCGAGGTGTACAGCAGCTCGACCACCTCGAGGTCGGCCTCGAATCCGACGACCGTGGAGAAGCCCCACGCTTCGTTCCACACGGCCCGGCAGTGGTTGGCGGTGGCCACCACGTCCAGCAGGACCGCCTTGGCCTGCTCGTACGGCGCCTCCACACCGATCCGGCAGGCACCCGGGGTGTCCGCGGCCGGCGCGCGGGCCGCGAGCAGCGCCTCGTCGATGCTGTAACGGGCGGTCAGCTCCTGCGCCTTGGCGGTCAGCGCCTCCGCCTCCTCGGGGAATCCGGTCGCCTCCGCCTTGGCGAGCAGCGCGCGGATCCGGGCGAGCATGCGGGACTCGGGGCCGCCGCGGTGGGCGGTCGCGGAGCCGTGCTCGCGGTCTTCGAGGGGTTCCAGCGTCGGCAGGCGCAACAGCAGGCGGTACAGCTCCAGAACCGTGGTCGCGTGCGTGAACCGGTCGGTGCGGGCCGGGGCGTCCGTCGTGAGGTCGTCCAGCTGTGCCGTCCAGCGGGGGCCGCGCGGGCGGTCGTCCGGCACCTGCTCCCGGATCAGCGCCGACACCAGGCGGACGTGCACGTCGTCCAGTTCGCGCCGCACGACCCGGACCAGGTCGGCCGGCTGCCAGCCGCGCTGCCACGCCGACGCCACGAACTCCCGGCCGCGCCGCGCCAGTTCCCCGTCCACCGCGGGGTCGGCCGCGAGGAGGGACGCGCCGGTGTCGAGGGCGGAGTCGGACTCGGCGTAGAGGGCGGCGGTGAAGGCACGGTCGACGGTGCCGGTGTTGGACGTGGTGCTCACTCTTCGATCGTGACATGCGGGTCCGACAAGCGGGCGCCGCCCTGGTGGTACGTGAGACCCGGGAGCCTGTCGCCGCCGAGGGACCGCACGTCGGCGGCGACCAGGTGGCCGAGCTCCTCGACGCCCCCCACGTCGTACGCCCCCTCCGCCAGCCGTCGGCGCAGCAGCACCGCGAGCCGTTCGGCGACGTCCGCGAAGGCGTCGTGCTCGGCGAGGAGGCGGACCGTCTCGTCGACGAGCCCGCGAACGTCCGCGAGGGAGAGGGAGGCCGGGGCCGCGGTGGGGGTGGGGCCCGTTGCCGAACGCGCGGTGGACGTGGTCACGGAAGGTGAGTCAATCACCGTTTCGCGCGCACCACATGGCGTCGGCCGGACTCGTCCCGTCTCACTCCTCGAAACTCGCTCGCCCCCGGGGAGGGCGGTTTCGAGCATGGCCGCATGGTGGACATGTCTTCGTACGCGGCCTTCCTGGTCGCCGCCTTCGCCCTGTGCGTCACTCCCGGCCCCGACATGATGTTCATCGTGGCGATGGGCGGCCGCGGCGGCCCACGGACCGGCGTGCTGGCCGCGGCCGGTGTGGCCTGCGCGATGTTCGTGCACACGGTGGCCGCCGCGCTCGGGCTTTCGGCGCTGTTCCTGTCGCTTCCGGCGCTCTATCACGCGCTGCGCTGGGCGGGCGCGGCCTACTTGCTGTACCTGGCGGTGAAGGCGTTCCGGGACCGGGGAACGGCGGTCGAGGAGGGTGGAGCGGCGGGACCCGGGCGGCGGCGCGCCTTCTGGCAGGGGACCGTCACCAATCTGCTCAACCCCAAGGTGATCCTCTTCAACGTCGCCTTCCTGCCGCAGTTCGTGGACCCAGGCCTCGGCCATGTGCGCGAGCAGTTCCTGGTCCTCGGGCTGACGATCACGGTCATGGGGTTCGTGGTGGACGGCTCGGTCGGACTGCTGTCCGGCAAGCTCTCGTCCCTGCTGCGCCGCAGTCGGAGGGTGGCGCGCGGGCTGAACATCTTCACCGGGACGGTCTTCACGGGCCTCGCCGTCCGACTGTCAACTCAGGGTTGACGCCATGCGGGTGTCAACCTACGGTTGACACATGTCGACGAATCCCACCGTCACGTCATCCGTACGTCTCGACGACCTCATCGCGGCGATCAAGAGGGTCCACTCGGAGCCCCTCGACCAGCTCCAGGACGCGGTGATCGCCGCCGACCACCTCGGCGAGGTGGCCGACCACCTGATCGGCCACTTCGTGGACCAGGCCCGGCGCTCCGGCGCCTCCTGGACGGACATCGGCCAGAGCATGGGCGTCACCCGGCAGGCCGCGCAGAAGCGGTTCGTGCCGAAGGAGTCGACCGACCTCGACCCCAACCAGGGCTTCGGCCGCTACACCCTGCGGGCCCGCAACGTGGTGATGAGCGCGCACAACGAGGCCAAGGCCGCGCCGCACACCGAGGTCGTGCCCGCCCACCTGGTCCTCGGCCTGCTCGCGGAGCCGGAAGGACTGGGCGCCAAGGCGATCGCCGCCCAGGGCGTCACCCTCGACTCGGTGCGAGAGGCCGCGACCGCCGCCCTGCCGCCCGCCGCCGAGGCGGCACCCGAGCTCGTCCCCTACGCCTCCGACGCCAAGAAGGTCCTGGAGCTCACCTTCCGCGAGGCCCTCCGCCTCGGCCACAACTACATCGGCACCGAACACATCCTGCTGGCCCTGCTGGAGTTCGAGAACGGCACCGGGGTCCTGTCCGGACTCGGCATCGGCAAGACCGCGGTGGAGGCCGAGCTGGCCAAGGCCCTGGAGAAATACCTGCAGGCCCCGCCCGAGTCGAGCTGAGGCCGTTGTCGGACCCTCCTGCGAGACTCGGTGGCATGACCGACCGCTGGGCACTCGCCCCGGCCGAGGACGGTGGCGCCGAGATCGCCCCCCTCGGCCCGGACGGGCTGCTCACCGGACCTGTCCTGTGGGAACCCGACCTCGCCACAGCCGTGCGGGCCCGGCCCGAGGTCGCGCGCTGGGTCTGGCGGTCCACGGCCGAGGTGTATCCGCGCCTGCTCGCCGCGGGGGTGCGAGTGGAGCGGTGCTACGACGTCGAGGACGCCGAGACCCTGCTCCTCGGGCACGAGGGGCGGCACGGCGAACCACGGTCGGCGGCCGCCGCCCTGGCCCGGCTGCGCGGCGGCCCCGTACCACCCGACCCGCCCCAGCGCGCCGCCGTACCGGGCTCGCAGTCCTCGCTCTTCGAACCCCGCGCCGTCCATGTGCCGCTGCCCGACCTCGTCGAGGTCTACGCCGACCAGCAGCGCAGGCACGAGGCGACCGCCCACCCGGAGCGGATGCGGCTGCTGACCGCGGCCGAGTCGGCGGGCATGCTGGTCGCCGCCGAGATGAACCGCGCCGGACTGCCGTGGAGCGCCGAGGTCCACCGCCGCGTGCTGCACGAACTGCTCGGCGAGCGGTACGCGGGCGGCGGCGAGCCCCGGCGGCTGGCCGAGCTCGCGGACGAGGTGTCGGCCGCCTTCGGCCGCCGGGTGCGACCCGACCTGCCCGCCGATGTCGTCAAGGCCTTCGCGCAGGCCGGCATCAAGGTGCGCTCCACCCGGCGGTGGGAGATCCAGTCCATCGACCATCCGGCCGTGAAACCACTGGTCGAGTACAAGAAGCTGTACCGCATCTGGGTCGCGCACGGCTGGTCGTGGCTGCAGGACTGGGTGCGGGACGGGCGGTTCCGGCCGGAGTTCCAGGCGGGCGGGACGGTCACGGGCAGGTGGGTCACCAACGGCGGGGGCGCCCTGCAGATCCCCAAGGTGATCCGGCGCGCGGTCGTCGCCGACCCGGGCTGGCGGCTGGTCGTCGCGGACGCCGACCAGATGGAGCCGCGGGTACTGGCGGCCATCTCCCGCGACCCCGGGCTGATGGAGGTGGCGGGACGGGAGACGGACCTCTACCAGTCCGTCTCCGACCGGGCCTTCTCCGGCAACCGCGACCAGGCCAAGCTCGCGGTGCTCGGCGCGGTGTACGGGCAGACCTCCGGCGACGGCCTGAAGAACCTCGCCGCCCTCAGACGCCGCTTCCCCAAGGCCGTCGCGTACGTCGACGACGCCGCGCGCGCCGGCGAGGAGGGCCGGCTCGTGCGGACCTGGCTGGGGCGGACCTGCCCGCCCGCGGCACGACCGGGCGAGGACGCGGCGGAGGAGGCGGGCATCCCGCAGGACGACCCCGCCGAGACCGGCGCGAGCTCGGGCTCCGAGTGGGTGCCGGGGTACGCCTCGACCAACGCCCGCGCCCGCGGCCGGTTCGCCCGCAACTTCGTCGTGCAGGGCAGCGCGGCCGACTGGGCCCTGCTGCTGCTCGCCGGGCTGCGGCAGGCCTGCGCGGGCATGGCCGCCGAGCTCGTCTTCTTCCAGCACGACGAGGTGATCGTGCACTGTCCCGAGGAGGAGGCTCAGACGGTCGTGGCGGCGATCCGGGAGGCGGCCGAGACGGCGGGACGGCTGACCTTCGGGCAGACGCCGGTCCGGTTCCCGTTCACCACGGCGGTCGTCGAGTGCTACGCGGACGCCAAGTGAGCGGACGCCGGCCGAGTGGTCACCGGTGCAGCAGCTCCCGCAGTTCCGCCGCCACCGTCTGCTCGTCGGTGCCGTTCAGGGCGTCGAGGGCCACGCGCCACTCGGCCCGTGCCTCCTCGGCACGGCCCCGTTCGCGCAGCAGGAGCCCGTACTGGTGGCGGGCGAGACCGCCGGAGTAGCGGTCGGCGCGGGCGTCGGCCCGGCGCAGCAGTTCGGCGCACTCGTGCTCGGCCCGTTCGGTACGGCCCAGCAGGCGCAGCGCGCGCACCAGCCCGAGCCGGGTCTGGGACTCGCCGTGCCAGTCGCCGTGGCCGCCGAGGATGCGCAGGCTCTCCTCGAAGTGCGGCAGGGCGGCGGCCGGTTCGCCGAGGGTGAGATGCGCGTAACCGATGTTGCAGTGCGCGGAGTGCTGCACGATCACGGCACCGATCTCCTCGCCGATCACGAGGGAGCGCCGGTGCTGCTCGATGGCGGCCCGCGGGTCGGTGTGCTCGTAGAGGTTGCCGAGGTGGCTGTGGGTCACGGCCTCGCCGTAGGGGTCGTTCAACTGCCTTGAGTACTCGAGGCTCCGGCGCAGTGCCCGCTCGGACTCCGTGTACCGGCCGAGGCCTTCCAGCAGCAGGCCCCGGTTGTTGAGGCAGCGGCGCACCCAGGAGATCCGGCCGAGCCGGCGCCAGATCGTCAGGGCGCGGTCGTTGAGGGCGAGGGCCTCGCTCTGGCGGCCCGTCAGGAAATGCACGCCGCCCAGATCGCCCAGCGCGTACGCCTCGGCCGCCTCGTCACCGAGCCGCCGGGCCAGCCTGAGGGCGGTACGGCCGAGGACCTCCATCTCGGCGACCCGACCGCTGCGCTGGACGTAGGGGAAGAGCAGGCGGATCAGGCAGGAGATGCGGGCGATCAGCCGCTCGTCGGCGTCCGCCGCCGCGTCGGCGTACCGCTCCACCAGGGTCACCACGTTCTCCAGCTCCATGTCGCCCCAGGCGAAGGCCTGTTCACCGGACTCGAAGGGAGGCAGTGCGGCAAGCTCGATCGCGTGGTCCGGGGGCTGGACGGCGGTCGGGCGGCGGCGGTCGTCGCGGTCGAGGCCGGGTTCGACGATCGCGGTCAGGGCGAGTTCGGCGACGGCCGCGTACCAGCGCAGGGCGATGTCGGCGGCGGCCGCGGTCGGAGGGCCGGAGGGCGCGGTCGGAAGGGTGCCGGACGCATTCGAAGGGACGCCGGACGCGTCCGGGGACTCTTCTGCGGCCTCGGCGAGTTCGCGGGCGAAGGCGCGGACCAGGTCGTGCGGTGTGTACCGGCCGTACGCCGTCTCCTCCAGGAGGGCCACGTCGATGAGCCGGTCCAGGGCGGCCTCGGCGCGGTGCGCGTCGATGCCGGCGAGGCGGGCGAGCAGGGGTGCGCCGTACGCGGGCAGGTCGAGCGCGCCGATGCCGCGCAGCACTAGGGCGGCGTCGCGGTCGGCCTCCCGGTCCGACGCGGCGAGCGCGTCGTGGGCGACGGCGAGCGAACGGCGCACGCTCAGGTCGTCGTACTCCAGGTGATGCAACCGCCCCTCGGTGGCGGCCAGTTGGTGAGCCAGCACGTCCGGGGTGAGCGCGCGGCGGGCGGCGAGGCGGGCCGCGACGATGCGCAGGGCGAGCGGGAGACGGCCGGTGAGTTCGACGAGGGGGTGGGCCGCGTCGAGGCCGTCCCGGCCGGAGACCACCCGCAGCAGCGCCGCGCTCTCCTCCCGGGTCAGAGGGGTGAGCGGGTGGCGGCGGGCTCCGTCGAGGACGGTGAGGGACGAACGGCTGGTGACGATCACCGCGCACCCGGCGCCGGCCGGCAGCAACGGCCGCACCTGCGCGGCGCTCGCGGCGTCGTCCAGCACCATCAGGGTGCGCGTCGGGGCGAGCAGGGAGCGGAGCAACGCGGCCGCCGCGTCGGGGTGTTCGGGGATGTGACGCGGCTCGGTGCCCAGGTCGCGCAGCAGGGCGGCGAGGGCCTGGGCGGCGGTGAGGGGTGTCATGCCGGGCGTGGCGCCGTGCAGATTGACGTAGAGCTGCCCGTCGGGGAAACGTTCCCGCAGCTCATGGGCGACGTGCAGGGCGAGAGCGCTCTTGCCGACGCCGGGCATGCCGCTGATGACGGCGACGGCGGGGGCGTCACCGGCGCCGAGGGTGCCACGCAGGTCGTCCAGGACGGCGGAGCGGCCGGTGAAGTGAGGTGGGGGCGGCGGAAGTTGGGCGGGGAGAGGGAAGGGAGAGGGATGGGGATGGGCGGGGCGGGGGGCCGGGGGCGGAGGGGGCGATGCGGTGTCTTCTTCGCGCGTAGCGGCGGGGGTGGGCGGGGGCGGGGCGGCTTGGCTGGGGGTGCCGGAGTCGGCATCGGTACCGGCGTCGGTGCTGGTACCAGCATGGGTACCAGCACCAGGGTCGACGTGGAGCGCACCATTGCCCGCACCGGGGGAATCACCAGCACCCGCACTCGCACCTACACCTACACCCGCACCCGCGACCTCACCCCCCGCATCCGCCCGCCGCAGCACCTCCACATGGGCCTCCCGCACCAGCGGGCCGGGTTCCACGCCGAGTTCCTCGACGAGGCGGGTGCGCAGGTCGCGGTGGACGGCGAGGGCCTCGGCGCGGCGGCCGGTGCGGTGGAGGGCGAGCATGAGCTGGCGGTGATAGGACTCACGCAGCGGATGCTCGGCGGCGAGCGCCGCCAACTCGGGCAGGAGCCGGTCGAGGCGGGCGCCGCCGAGGGCGAGCTCGGCGTCGTAACGCCACTCCAGGAGGAGCAGCCGGGCCTCGGCCAGGCGCTGTACGTAGGCGTAGCCGCCCAGGTCGGACGGCAGGCCGTCGAGCGGGGTGCCGCGCCACAGGGCGAGCGCGGAGGCGCACTCGCGCACCACCCGCTCCCAGTTGCGCGCGGCGTGCGCTCCCCGGGCCGCCGCGACGTGGCGCTCGAAGATCTGGACGTCCAACTCGCCCTGCTCGACGCGCAGGACGTACCCGGGCGGCACGGTCCGCAGGCGTTCGGGGTCGTCCAGCAGCCGTCGTAGCCGGGCGACGTGGTTGTGGAGTGAGGCGTGCGCGGAGGCGGGCGGCGCGAGGCCCCACAGCGCGTCCTTGAGCGAGTCGACGGAGACGACCCGGCCCGCCTCCAGGAGCAGCGCGGCCAGCAGGGTGCGGACCTTGGGGCTGCCGATCGCCGTGACGCCGACGTCGTCGGCGGGCCGGATCCCGTCGGCGCCGGACTCGGCGGCGGCGCCCTGGACGTCGTAGAGGACCGGTGGTCCCAGCAGCCCGAACCGCAGCTCGTGCCGACTCACGCCGCCCACCGCCCACCGTTCTTGGCGGAAATCCGCCCTCTTCCCGGCGGTTTCCCGCCACCCGTTCCGCGACCGGTCCCGGTCGGAATCCGCTGCGGTTCCGCCGCCGTGCCCCTGACGGCCGGCCGCTTCGCGCCAGTCGGCCGAGGACGGCACGGAGGACCGTTGGCCACATGTTAGCGATCCGTTGGTGCGACCTGATGTGATCATTTCATCGGAACCGGCCCGGGGGTGCGCGCGTAGGACGCGTTGCTCGGGGGAGTGTCGCCGCCGCGGCCGGGTCCGGGGGACGTCAGAGGGTCCCGGTCGGCGGAGGTGAACGACCGGGGCCCTCGTCCCCTCCCTCTAGGACCTCAGATCACCGGCGGGCGCCCCAGGCGCGACAGGCGCCACACCGTCCGCCATCGCATGGGCCGTCGTTCGCCCGCCGGTTCGCGTACGCCTTCCAGGAAGCCGCCGAACCAGGCGCGCAGGCCGGCCCGCGACCGGGTGCGCAGGAGGGTGAGGAGCACCCAGACGCCCAGGTGGACGGGGATGAGCGGCAGCGGCAGCCGACGGCGCGCGAGCCACACCCTGTTGCGGGCGTTCACGCGGTAGTAGATGGCGTGCCGGGCGGGCGAGGTCTTCGGGTGCTGGAGCAGCAGTTCGGGGGCGTACAGGATGCGCCAGCCCGCGTCGGCGGCCCGCCAGGCCAGGTCGGTCTCCTCGTGGGCGAAGAAGAACGCCGCGGGCCAGTGGCCGATCTCGTCGAGCATGGCCGTACGGAAGGCGTGGCCGCCGCCGAGGAACCCGGTGACGTATCCGCCGCGCATCGGGTCGGATGCGCCGACCCTCGGCACATGCCGCTGCTGGGTCTCGCCGTGCTCGTCCGCGATGCGGAAGCCGACGATGCCGAGCCGGGGGTCGGCGGTGAACAACTCCCCCACGCGCCGCAGCACATCGGCGTCGACGAGCAGCCCGTCGTCGTCCAGTTCGACGACGACGTCCACGTCCCCGAACTCCCGCAGGCTCTCCAGCGCGGCGTTGCGGCCGCCGGGGCAGCCGAGGTTCTCGTCGAGTTCGAGGAGGGTGACCTCGCCGGGCAGCGAGAGCCGCCCGGCGAAGTCGGGCAGCGGGCAGCCGTTGCCGACGATCACGATCCGCGTCGGGGCGAGGTCCTGCTTGGCCACGGACTCCAGCAGCGCGTCCACCTCGGCGGGCCGATTACCCATGGTCACGACGGCGACGGCGATCCGCGGCGCTTCCCTGTCCCGCATGCCCTCACCCCGTCCGGTGGTCGCCGATATCGGCCGCGATGCTAGCCGTTCACGGTGAGGACTTCCTGAGTACGCCGTTTCGTATGCCAAGTCTTGGCACGACTCGCGCCCCTGTGCACCCGTTCATACGTCGGCGGACGCCTACGGCGACCAGACACACGGACGACTACGCCTTCGTACGACGGTTCTCCCTGCGTCGCACGAACTTCAGCCCCGACCAGTCGTCCCCCAGCGCGGCCACCTTCACGTCGACCACGCCGAGCGGGAGGAACAGCTCCCGCAGGTCGTTCTCGGCGATGTCGCTGACGTGCCCGGCGGCTTTGCGCGGCCAGGCGATCCAGAGCATGGCGTCGTCGGCGAGGTGCCCTACGAGCGCCGGGGCCTCCGCCGCCAGCGCGCGGTGCTCCCGGTAGAAGGCGACCGTGACGTCGGCCCCGCGCGGACCCGCTGCGACGAGCTCGACGCCGTCGGGCAGACCGGGGATGTAGAAGGCGTCCGGTGCGTGCCGGAGGGCGAGGCGATGACCGGCCTTGACGCCGAGCTTCCTGGCGAGGGGGGTGCCGGAGTAGCCACCGGCCGCAGCACCCGTTCCGTCCATGTCCGCCCTCCAGCCGACCTCGGCGCACGTACCTGTCCGCAAATGCCGAAAACCCCAGGTCGAAAGCCTCTGACCTGGGGTTCCAATGGAGCCGCCTTCGGGATTCGAACCCGAGACCTACGCATTACGAGTGCGTTGCTCTGGCCATCTGAGCTAAGGCGGCGCGCCGTCCGCACTATGGTGCGATCAGCAACGTCGGTAAGTCTACACAGTTTCCGGGGGTGCTCCGACCACGCCCCGGGGGCGGGGGTTCCGGGCGCGGGCCAGGGGCTATGAGCAGCGTTTCGCCTTGGCCGGCGGGGTTCCGCGGAGCAGGTAGGTGTCGATCGCGGAGTCGATGCAGTCGCTGCCGCGGCCGTACGCGGTGTGGCCGTCGCCCTGGTAGGTGAGGAGGCGGCCGGAGGTGAGCTGGGCGGCCAGGGACCGTGCCCAGCGGTACGGGGTCGCCGGGTCGCGGGTGGTGCCGACCACGACGATGGGGGCCGCGCCCTTCGCCTCGATGCGGTGCGGCTCGCCCGTGGCCTTCACCGGCCAGTACGCGCAGTTCAGGGATGCCCAGGCGAGGCCCTCGCCGAAGACGGGGGACGCCTTCTCGAAGGACGGCAGCGCCTTCTCCACCTGCTCGGGCGAGGAGAACGCGGCCGGCAGGTCCAGGCAGTTCACAGCGGCGTTGGCGAACATCAGGTTCGAGTAGCGGCCCTGGCCGTCGCGCTCGTAGTAGCTGTCGGACAGCACCAGCAGGCCCGCCCCGTCGCCCTCCTTCATCGCCGACGTCAGCGCCTCCCGCAGCTGCGCCCACGAGGCCTCGTCGTACATCGCCGCGATCACACCGGTGGTCGCGAGGGCCTCGCCGAGCTTGCGGCCGTCCGCGTCGCCGGTGGCGAGGGGGTGGGCGTCCAGCTTCCTGAAGAAGGCGCTGAGGTTGCGGCCCACCTGGTCGGGAGTGGTCCCCTTGCGGCCGAGCGGGCAGTCCGGCTGCCGTACGCAATCCTGCGCGAAGGACTGGAACGCCGTCTCGAAGCCCGCCGTCTGGTCGAGGTTCAGCCGGCGCGCGGGCAGCGTGGGGTCCATCGCGCCGTCCAGCACCAGCCGGCCCACCCGCTCCGGGAACAGCCCGGCGTACGTCGCCCCGAGGAACGTCCCGTACGACGCCCCCACGTACGTCAGCTTCCGGTCCCCGAGCGCGGCCCGCAGGACGTCCATGTCCCGGGCGGCCTCGACGGTCGAGACGTGCCGCAGCAATCCCGCCGAGTGTGCCCCGCAGCCCTCCGCGAACTTCTTGTAGGCGCTGACGAGTTCGCTGGTCTCCCGGCGGTCGTCGGGTGTCGTGTCGGTCTGCGTGAACGCGTCCATCTGACGGCCGTCGAGGCATTCGACGGGCTCGCTGCGGGCGACTCCGCGCGGGTCGACCGCGACCATGTCGTAGCGGGCGCGCACCTCTGCCGGGTAGCCGATGCCCGCGTACTGCTGCAGGTAGCCGATCGCCGAGCCGCCCGGCCCGCCGGGGTTCACCAGCAGCGACCCCAGCGGCTTGCCCTTGCCCGTGGCCTTCTTGCGGGCGACGGCCAGCTTCACGTCCCCGCCGCCCGGGTGGGCGTAATCGAGCGGCGCCCTCATCGTGGCGCACTGGAAGCCGGGGACACCGCAGTCGTGCCAGTTCAGCTTCTGTGTGTAGTACGGGGTCAGCGCGGACGGTGTCGACCGGGGCAGCGCGGCCAGCACCGCCTCCGCCGCGCCGCCGGCGGAGCTGGCCGGGCCCGAGGTGGAGCAGGCGGAGACGAGCATGGCGGCGGTGGCGAGGAGGAGGGCGGCGTTTCGGGGCCGACCTGGACGAATGCTGCGCCTGATGTGCATCAGGCGAGCGTAACCGTGCGCAGCGACTCGGATGCGGTGCGTGTGGAGCGTGGCTCGTACGAATGACCCGGTCAACCTCCCGTTGATGAGTCAGGCTCGGAAGTGGGCTCCTCAGCCGGCTCTGAGCGCCATCGTCATCGCCTCCACCGCGAGCAGCGGGGCCACATTGCGGTCGAGGGCATCGCGGCAGGCGGCGATCGCCTCGATGCGGCGGAGCGTGGACTCGGGTCTGCTTCCGCGGGCGATGCGCTCCAGTGCGTCCTCGGAGTCCGCGTTCGCGATGGCGACACGCGAGCCGAACTGGAGGGCGAGGACGTCCCGGTAGAACGCGGTGAGGTCGGTCAGCGCGAGGTCGAGGCTGTCGCGCTGGGTGCGGGTCCGGCGGCGCTTCTGCTTGTCCTCCAGGTCCTTCATGACGCCGGCCGTACCGCGCGGCATCCGACCGCCCTGGACCGCGCCCAGCGCCGCCTTCAGCTCCTCGGTCTCCTTGCCGTCCATCTCCTCGGCGAGCTGCTTTGCGTCCTCGGCGGCCGCGTCGACGAGCTCCTGGGCGGCCCTGAGCGCGCCGCCGACGTCCTCGACCCGCAGCGGCAGCTTCAGGACGGCGGCGCGGCGCTCACGCGCGGCCGGGTCGCTCGCCAGGCGGCGGGCCCGGTCGACATGCCCCTGGGTGGCGCGGGCCACGGCGGCGGCGACAGCCGGTTCGATCCCCTCACGGCGTACGAGCATGTCGGCCACGGCGTCCACCGACGGCGTCAGCAGGTTCAGGTGGCGGCAGCGGGAGCGGATGGTGGGCAGGACGTCCTCGACGGAGGGAGCGCACAGCAGCCAGACCGTGCGTGGGGCGGGCTCCTCCACGGCCTTGAGCACGGCGTTGGCCGACTTCTCGTTCAGCCGCTCGGCGTCCTCGACGAGGATGATCTGCCAGCGGCCGTTCGCCGGGGACGTGAACGACTTCCGTACGGTGTCCCGCATGTCCTCGGCGAGGATCTGCGTGCCGACGGCGGCGACGGTGGTGACGTCGGCGTGCGTGCCGACCAGGGCCGTGTGGCAGCCGTCGCAGAACCCGCAGCCGGGGGACCCGCCGAGCGCGCGGTCGGGCGACACGCACTGCAGGGCGGCGGCGAAGGCCCGCGCCGTCTGGTTGCGTCCGGCGCCGGGCGGGCCGGTGAACAGCCAGGCGTGCGTCATCCTGGACGCCTCGGGAAGCGGCGTGTCGGCGGCGACGGCGGTGACGAGGGCGTCGGCGTCCCGCGCGGCCGCGTCCAGCTGCGCGGCCACCTTCTCCTGGCCGACGAGGTCGTCCCAGACGGTCATACGTCGTCCCCCCGCCCTTTCGTCACGGTTCGTGTTGCGGGTTCCATTGTGCGGGGTGGCACTGCCAACGGGGCCGACGGCGCCGTAGGGACGGCCGCCACGAAGGTCGGCCGCCCCTGGCGGTGCCTCGGCTCTCTGGGTGCCTCAGCGCCCCCGCCCGCGACGCCGGCCCCGGCCCGCGTCGTCGTCGTGGCCGTCCTGGTGCGGTCCGAGCAGTTCGTCCGCCAGCGAGGGCAGGTCGTCCAGCGGGGTCTCCTCGGCCCAGTCGGAGCGGGCCCTGCGCCGCGGCGCACCCTCGGCGTCGACCTGGGGCATCTCGCGGGTACGGTCCTCGGTCCCGTCCGGCCGGGCAGGCCCCGCCGGCTCGTCCCGGAAGTACCCCGGCGGCACCCGGTCCGACGGGTCCTCACCGCGCACGGGAGGCAGCACGGCCGTCTCGTCGGCCGCACCCGGGGCAACCGGCGGCAGCACGGCCGTCTCATCGGCGGCGCCCGAAGGAACGGGCGGCAGCACAGCCGTCTCGTCCGCGGCACCCGGCACCACCGGCGGCAGCACGGCGGTCTCGTCCGCCGCGCCCGAAGGAACCGGCGGCTGCGGGAGCTGGGCCGTCACCTCGGAGTCGGACTCGCCCCCACGGCGTGCTCCCCGCGGCTCCTCGTCCCGCACCGGCCGCAGCACCGCCGTGTCCTCGACAGGTCCGCCCGAGGCGTTCGTCGGCGTCACCACCGGCGTCGGCCTGGTCGGCGCCTCCGGCGGCACCGCGGGCGCGGCCGGCTGCTTGGGACCGGCCTCCGCGGCGGCCGCGGCCTGCTCGGCGAGCCGGCGGGCCTCCTCGGCGCGCAGCAGGGCCTCCTCGGCCTTGCGCTGCTTCTCCAGCCGCCGCGCGTCCGCCTCGGCCTGCAGCCGGGCCTCCTCCTCGGCCTGCCTGCGCCGGCGCTCCTCCTCGGCCTTGCGGCGGGCCTCCTCCTCGGCGCGCGCCTTCTCCTCGGCGAGCAGCCGCTGACGCTCCTCCTCGGCGCGCCGGGCGGCCTCCTCGGCACGGCGCCGGGCCTCCTCGGCCTGCCGTTCGGCCTCGCGCCGCTGCGCCTCCTCCAGCTCGCGCCGCTTGCGCTCCTCCTCCTCGGCACGCAGCTTGGCGAGCTGCTCCTGGCGCTCGCGCTCCAGCCGCTCCTCCTCGGCCTTGCGGGCGGCCTCCTCCTCGGCCTTGCGGCGGGCTTCCTCCTCGGCCTTCCTCCGCGCCTCCTCCTGCTCCCGGATCTCCTGCTCGGACAGCGGCAGCAGCTGGTCGAGCCGGTGGCGTACGACGGTGGTGACGGCCTCGGGCTCCTGGCCGGCGTCCACCACCAGGTACCGCCCGGGGTCGGCCGCGGCGAGCGTGAGGAATCCGGAGCGCACGCGTGCGTGGAACTCGGCCGGCTCCGACTCCAGCCGGTCCGGCGCCTCCGTGAACCGTTCGCGGGCGCTCTCCGGGGAGATGTCCAGCAGGACGGTGAGGTGGGGTACGAGGCCGTTCGTCGCCCACCGGTTGATGCGTGCGATCTCCGTCGGGGACAGGTCGCGGCCCGCGCCCTGATAGGCAACCGACGAGTCGATGTACCGGTCGGAGATCACGACGGCGCCCCGTTCCAGGGCGGGCCGCACCACCGTGTCCACGTGCTCCGCGCGGTCCGCCGCGTACAGCAGGGCCTCGGCCCGGTGGGACAGGCCGGCGCTGGAGACGTCCAGCAGGATCGACCGCAGCCGCTTGCCGACCGGGGTCGCGCCCGGCTCACGGGTCACCACGACCTCGTGGCCCTTGGCCCGGATCCACTCGGCGAGCGCTTCGGCCTGCGTGGACTTGCCGGCGCCGTCGCCGCCCTCCAGGGCGATGAAGAAGCCGCCGGCGGCGGGCGCGGTCTCCGGGTCGTCGCCGCCCAGCAGGGCGTCGCGCAGGTCGTGCCGCAGCGGCACGCCGGAGCGGTCGTCGACCTTGGCCAGCACCAGCGCGGCCACCGGCAGCAGCAGCGCGCCGACCAGCATGAGGGTGAAGGCGGCGCCGCCGTGGGCGAAGACGAACTTGCCGTTCTCCAGCCGGTGCGGGCCGATCCCGGCGGCCACGACCGGCGCGATCACGGCGCCGAGGGCCACGGTGACCCGGACGACGGCGTGCAGGTGCTCGGTGGTGCGCGCGCGCCGGTGGTCCTCGGCCTCCTGGTCGAGGAGGGTGTGCCCGGTGTTGGCGGCGACGCCCGCGCCCATGCCGGCGAGCGTGACGATCAGCAGGACGGTGGTGACGTCCGGGACGAGCCCGGCGGCCAGCAGCGCGATGCCGGTGAAGGCGATGGTCAGCGCGAGCAGGCGGCGACGCGAGAGCGACACCAGGATCTTCGGCGCCGTACGGATGCCGACGACGACGCCGCCGGTCAGTCCGAGGACGAGGAGGCCGTAGGTCACCGGGCCGCCGTGCAGGTCCTTGGCGTGCAGCACGCACACCGCGACGGCGGCGGCGATCGCGCCCGCGACGGCGGCGCCGGAGAGCACCAGCAGCGGGATGGCTCCCGTGCGGCCCTTGTCGACGCCCGTGGCCGTCTTGGGCCGGCGCAGTCCCTCGAGCGGCGAACGCGCGCGCGGGGTGCGCGTGTCGGGCAGTTCGAGGAAGGTCACGACGGACAGGGAGGCGGCGAAGAGCCCCGCCGCCACGTACGAGGCGAGGGCGGCCTGGTGCTGGGCGAACCAGTCGAGGCCGGCGCCCAGCAGGTTGTTGAGCAGCCCCGCGACGACAAGCGCGGCGGCGGCGAGCGGGATCGCCACGAAGGTCGTGCGCAGCGACAGGCGGCGCAGGGCGTCCATGTGGTCCGGCAGGGGTCGTACCGTCGCGCCCTCCGGCGGCGGGGCCGGCAGCAGCGCGGGCGCCGCGCTCTCACGGCAGACCGTCCAGAAGCGCTCGGCCACGCCGGTCACGAAGGCGGTCACCAGCACGATCGCCAGCGCGTCGTCGGGCGTCCAGTCGATCCACAGCGGGGCGACGATGAGCGCGAGGACCCGCACGGCGTCGGCGCCGACCATCGTCCAACGGCGGTCCAGCGGGCCGTCGTGGGAGGTGAGCGAGGTGAGCGGGCCGAGGAGGACGGCGCCGAAGAGCAGCGTCGCGAGGATGCGTACCGCGAAGACGGTCGCCACTGCGAACGCCACGCCCCGGTAGCTGCCGCCGAACGAGCCTTCACTGATGGCCGCTTGGAGGGCCAGGAGCACCAGCACGAGGAGGGCTAGGGTGTCGCCGATCGACCCCACGAGCTGTGCGCTCCACAACCGCCTCAGCTGCGGACGGCGCAGCAGGGCGCGGACGGCGCGCTCGCGGGAGTCCGCGACAAGGGCGTCGTCGGGGGCCGGATTAGGGGCCGTTGGCTGCTCGGCTCGCGTCATGCTTTCAGCCTATCGGGACCGACCGACAACCCACCGGGCGCGCCCGAACGTGCGCACGCCCCGACACCAAAGCGATATCGGGGCGTTCGTTTTGCGAAGTCTCCGTGGGGAATGCCCCCGTGAGTCGGTCGCCGTTCAGTCGTCCGACGGCGTCTTCGAAGCCGCCGTCGTCTTCTTGGCGGCCGTCTTCTTCGCCGCCGTCGTGGTCTTCTTCGCGGCGGTCTTCTTGGCGGCCGTCGCCTTCTTGGCCGGGGCCTTCTTGGCGGGAGCCTTCTTCGCCGTCTTCTTGGCGGGCGCCTTCGCCCGCTTCTCGGCGAGGAGTTCGAAGCCGCGCTCCGGGGTGATCGTCTCGACGCTGTCGCCGGAGCGCAGGGTCGCGTTGGTCTCCCCGTCGGTCACGTACGGTCCGAAACGGCCGTCCTTGACCACGACCGGCTTCTCGCTGACCGGGTCGGTGCCCAGCTCCTTCAGCGGCGGCTTGGCGGCCGCGCGTCCGCGCTGCTTGGGCTGCGAGTAGATCTGCAGCGCCTCTTCGAGGGTGATCGTGAAGAGCTGCTCCTCGGTCTGCAGCGAGCGCGAGTCCGTGCCCTTCTTCAGGTACGGGCCGTAGCGGCCGTTCTGCGCGGTGATCTCCTGGCCCTCGGCGTCGGTGCCGACGACGCGCGGCAGCGACATCAGCTTGAGGGCGTCCGCGAGGGTCACCGTGTCCAGCGACATCGACTTGAACAACGAGGCCGTACGCGGCTTGACGGCGTTCTTGCCGGTCTTCGGGGTGCCCTCGGGGAGCACCTCGGTGACGTACGGGCCGTAGCGGCCGTCCCGGGCGATGATCTGGTGGCCCGTCGCGGGGTCGGCGCCGAGCTCGAAGTCGCCGCTGGGCTTGGCCAGCAGCTCCTCCGCGAGTTCGACGGACAGCTCGTCCGGGGCGAGGTCCTCGGGCACGTCCGCCCGCTGGTGGCCCTCGGAGTCCTTCTCGCCGCGCTCGATGTACGGGCCGTAGCGGCCGACCCGCAGCACAATGCCGTTGCCCACCGGGAACGACGACACCTCGCGCGCGTCGATCGCGCCCAGGTCGGTCACCAGTTCCTTGAGGCCGCCGAGGTGGTCCCCGTCGCCGTTGCCGGCCTCGGCCGCGCCGCCGATGCCGTTGGCCTCGCCGAAGTAGAACCGCTTCAGCCACGGCACGGCCTGCGCCTCGCCGCGCGCGATGCGGTCGAGGTCGTCCTCCATCCTGGCGGTGAAGTCGTAGTCGACGAGCCGCCCGAAGTGCTTCTCCAGGAGGTTGACCACGGCGAAGGACAGGAAGGACGGGACGAGCGCCGTGCCCTTCTTGAAGACGTAGCCGCGGTCGAGGATCGTGCCGATGATCGACGCGTACGTCGACGGGCGGCCGATCTCGCGCTCTTCGAGCTCCTTGACGAGGCTGGCCTCGGTGTAGCGGGCCGGAGGCTTGGTGGCGTGCCCGTCGACCGTGATCTCCTCGGCGGACAGCGGGTCGCCCTCGCTGACCTGGGGCAGCCGGCGCTCGCGGTCGTCCAGCTCGGCGTTCGGGTCGTCGGCGCCCTCGACGTAGGCCTTCAGGAAGCCGTGGAAAGTGATCGTCTTGCCGGAGGCGGTGAACTCGACGTCCCGGCCGTCGGCGGCGGTGCCACCGATCTTCACGGTGACGGAGTTGCCGGTGGCGTCCTTCATCTGGGAGGCGACCGTGCGCTTCCAGATCAGCTCGTACAGCTTGAACTGGTCGCCGGTCAGGCCGGTCTCGGCCGGGGTGCGGAAACGATCACCCGAGGGGCGGATCGCCTCGTGCGCCTCCTGGGCGTTCTTGACCTTGCCGACGTATGTCCGCGGGGCCGACGGCAGGTAGTCGGCGCCGTAGAGCTGCGTCACCTGGGCGCGGGCGGCGGCCACGGCGGTGTCGCTGAGGGTCGTGGAGTCTGTACGCATGTAGGTGATGAAGCCGTTCTCGTACAGCTTCTGGGCCACCTGCATGGTCGCCTTGGCGCCGAAGCCGAGCTTGCGGCTCGCCTCCTGCTGCAGCGTCGTCGTACGGAACGGGGCGTACGGCGAGCGGCGGTACGGCTTCGACTCGACGGAGCGGACCGCGAACCGCGTCTGCTCCAGGGCGGCGGCCAGGGCGCGGGCGTTCGCCTCGTCGAGGTGGAGGACCTGCTCGCTCTTGAGTTGTCCCAGGGAGTCGAAGTCGCGGCCCTGCGCGACCCGCCTGCCGTCGACGGTCTGCAGGCGGGCGACCAGCGACGACGGGTCCGAAGGATCACCCGCGCGGCCGGTCGCGAAGGTGCCCGTCAGGTCCCAGTACTCGGCAGAACGAAAAGCGATGCGCTCGCGTTCCCGCTCCACGACGAGACGGGTGGCCACGGACTGGACGCGGCCGGCCGACAGCCGCGGCATGACCTTCTTCCACAGGACCGGCGAGACCTCGTAGCCGTAGAGACGGTCGAGGATGCGGCGGGTCTCCTGGGCGTCGACCATGCGCTGGTTGAGATCGCGGGGGTTGGCGACGGCCGCGCGGATCGCGTCCTTGGTGATCTCGTGGAAGACCATCCGCTTGACCGGGACCTTGGGCTTGAGCACCTCCAGCAGGTGCCAGGCGATGGCCTCGCCCTCGCGGTCCTCATCGGTGGCGAGGAAGAGCTCGTCGGAGTCCTTCAGCAGGTCCTTGAGCTTCTTGACCTGCGCCCTCTTGTCGGCGTTGACCACATAGATGGGCTGGAAGTCATGGTCGACGTCCACACCGAGGCGGCGGACCTCGCCGGTGTACTTCTCCGGCACCTCCGCGGCGCCGTTGGGAAGGTCGCGGATGTGCCCGACGCTCGCCTCGACGGTGTAGCCGGGGCCGAGGTAGCCCTTGATCGTCTTCGCCTTGGCAGGCGACTCGACGATGACGAGTCGGCGGCCGCCGTGTGCGGTCTCGCTGGTCGGGGACAACTTCGCTCTTCTCTCCGGTCGATGCTGGGGCCTCCCCAGGCGTTCTTCCCGGGGCCGTGTCATGGTGACGCTGCGGAGTGTGACGGTACATCCCGCCCCCGTGTCAAACGGGAAAAGCCCGCAACGGCCACTCGAACGGTAACCCGAGTCGCGCCATTCCTGCCGCCCGGAGTGCTCAGCCGTCTTTTCGAGGCGAACCGGAGGATCACCTCCCGATTACCTCGTCCGCAGCTCCGGGGCCGCTTTCAGACTCGGGTGAGGCACCGGGCCGCGAGGGTCAGCGCGATCACCGACGCCAGGCTCGCGAGAGCCGCCGATGCGACCGGGTTCACACCGTGCGCGACGGGCTCGCCGTGCCGCACCCGGGCTACGGTCCACACCAGCAGCGCTCCGCCGAACAGCGCGAACACCACTCCAGCGAAGATCGCCGGTCCGCTCTCCATGGCTCCCCGTGCCCCTTTTCCACCAGTCCGCGCGTGCCCCGTCCGGGGAGACTGGCACGCGCGGGAGACGGCCGGGCGAACCCGAGGTGAACGCGGAGCCGACACGCCTGGGGATCACCGCCCGCCGTCGCGCCGACCCGGACCGGCCCGGACGCGCACGCCTCCGCGGCCGTCGGTCCCGGCACCGCGGCTCCCGGCGCGCGGGCCGTCCCGAATTCGGCGCAATGATCTCTGCCGGCGTGGCCAGCGGCCCTTCTCCCCGCTCAATTCGGCAGGGGTCTCCAACGCCCATGACCTGGTGAGCGGGCGTTTTCTCACGGCTTCCGAACGGATCTTTCCCGTCTTTCCCGCCCGGTGCGCGAACCGGTCGACGCACCCGGCGGAAGGGGAATCCGCCGATGCGTCGGTCCATAGGAAAATCTTGGCCTGTTTTCATATGCCAGTGGGGAATGCCGCCATGGACGCGCGGCGCGTCGCTCAGGCCGGCTCCAGGAACCCCTGCTCCACCAGCAGCCTGATCTGGGCCGGCGTCCGGTCGCGCAGCAACACCGGGTCCTCGCCGACCAGTTGCGCGATGGCGTCCAGGATGCGGCCCGCGCTCAGCGAGCCGTCGCACACGCCGGCGAAGCCCGCGCCGACCGTGTCGACCTTCGTGGCCCGGCGCATGCCGCGGTGCTGGCGCAGCACCACGTGCTCCGGGTCCTCGGCGCCGGGCAGCCCGACCTGTTCCTGGACGACCTCGGCGACGAGCCTGAAGTGCCCCTCCAGCAGGGCCGCGTCGTCGTGCGCGCGCAGGTAGTCCACCCGTTCGAAGTGCGCGCGGACCGCGTCGCCGAGGGGCTGCTCGACCGAGTGCGGCCACTCCTCCACGGTGATCGACGGCTCGGCGGCGGTCGTCCGGCGCAGGGTGATCCAGCCGAAGCCGACGGCCTTCACCTTGCGCGCCTCGAACTCGTCCAGCCAGGTGTCGTACCGCGCCTGGTACTCGACCGGGTCCCCGCGGTGGTCACCGGCGTCCCTGAGCCACAACTCGGCGTACTGCGTGACGTCCTGGACCTCGCGCTGCACGATCCAGGCGTCGCACCCGCGCGGCACCCACGACCTGAGCCTGTCCTGCCAGTCCTCCCCTTCCACGTGCTGCCAGTTGGCGAGGAACTGCGCGAAACCGCCCTCCCGCAGCCGTTCCCCCGACTGCTGAACGAGCGAGCGGCACAGATCGTCCCCGCCCATTCCACCGTCGCGGTACGTCAGCCGGGCGCCGGGCGAGATGACGAAGGGCGGGTTGGAGACGATCAGGTCGAAGGTCTCGTCGTCCCGGACCGGTTCGAAGAGCGAGCCCTCGCGCAGGTCGGCCGCCGGCGCGCCGGACAGGGCCAGCGTGAGCGCGGTGATGTGCAGGGCGCGCGGGTTGAGGTCGGTCGCCGTCACGCGCGTGGCGTGCTGGGCGGCGTGCAACGCCTGGATGCCGGAGCCGGTGCCCAGGTCGAGGGCCGACGCCACGGGCGTACGGACAGTGATGCCGGCGAGAGTGGTCGAGGCGCCGCCGACGCCGAGGACGACGCCCTCGTCCCGGTGGCCGATCCCACCGGCCCCGCCGACCGCGCAGCCCAGGTCGGACACGATGAACCAGTCCTCACCGTCGGACCCGCCGTACGGCCGTACGTCCACGGTCGCGGCGACCTCGTCGGCCCCGGCCGGCACCAGCCACCCGCTCTCCAGGCAGGCGTCCAGCGGCAGAACGCCCGCCACGCGCGCGTGCGGCACCGGCTGCTGCAGCAGGAACAGCCGGACGAGCAGTTCCAGCGGTGTGTCCCCGCGGGTCGCGCGGAGCGCGGGGACGATCTCGCTGCGGGCCAGCGCCGCGTACGCGGGGGCGCCGAGCAGGTCGAGCAGCCCGTCGGCGGTGAAGGACTGCGCGAGCAGGGCGTCCCGCAGCCGGGCGGCCACGTCGAGGCGGTCGGAGGCGGGCAGGGCGGGGAGGCTGGAGGTACTCACGCCCCCATTGTGGCCGGGACGAGCGGCCGCCCGCAGCTCCGCGTCAGCCCACGGCGAGGGGGCCGTGAGGGACAACGCCCCCGCAGCGCCTAGCCGGCCCACCGCCGACCGGGCCGTGATGGCTGCCGCCCCCCCGTTTCTCCTCAGCCCACCGTCGACAAGGCCGTGGCGGACGCCAACCCCGCGCTCCGCGTCAGCTCGCCGTCGACGAGGCCGTGGCCGACGCCGACTTGCAGCTGGTCTGCTTCGCCATCGCCTTGCCGACCTCGCCCTCCTCCAGGGTCTTCAGCGCGTCGTTCCCGCTCTGGCTCAGCTTGTCCAGCGAGGTCGCGATGTCCTTGAGTCCGTCGGCGAACTTCGCCTGGTCCTTGGTGTCGAGCTTGTCGACCTGCGTCTTCAGCGTGGCGTAGGACGTGCCGATGCCGTTGAGCTCCTTGACCGCGTCCTGCTGCTTCTTCGCACCGTTGTCGACGTCGGGCGCCCCGGCCTTCCGCACGGCGGCACCGATCGCCGTGTACGCGTCGGACATGTCCTGGAAGGCCTGCGCGTCGGTCTTGCGCACCTCTTCCGGCGTGCTGTTGTCCGAGGTCTCCTTCTGGATCGCGGCGTTGGCGGCCTCGATCTTCTTGGCCTGCGGCTGTACGGCGTCGCAGACCTGCTTGGCCCAGGCATCCAGCTTGTCGTTGCCCTTGTCGCTGCTGCTGCAACCCGACAGCGCCACTACCAGTACCGCACCGCCGGACAGTGCGGCAGCGAGCTTCTTGTTCACCGGATTGGTCCCTTCCATGGCTCTCGGCCCCGGAACATACACGCCGTACCGACGACACCCCCATTCCGGACGCCCGCTTAAGTGCCCTTTAGGGCCATTTGCACCAGGCGAGAGAAGGCTCACCGTGAGGCTGCACACATACGACGGGCACAGCCGGGCACACGGGGCGCACACATGCGAAGACGGGCGGGCGACGCGTCAACACGCGCCTCCCGCCCGCCCCTTGGAACCGGGCCTCGTAAGACCGTCTACGAAACCACCGCCGGGTCGGTGGGCTTGGCCACCTGCTCGGACTTGCCCTCCTCGTCGCCCATGGCGATCCCGCGCCGCTTGGAGACGTAGACCGCCCCGACGATGACGACGAACGCCAGGACCGCGATCCCGATCCGGACCCCGAGGCTCTTGTCACTGCCGTAGGAGAACTTGATCACCGCGGGCGCGATGAGCAGCGACACCAGGTTCATCACCTTCAGCAGCGGGTTGATCGCGGGACCCGCGGTGTCCTTGAAGGGGTCGCCGACCGTGTCGCCGATCACGGTGGCGGCGTGGGCCTCACTGCCCTTGCCGCCGTAGTGGCCGTCCTCGACGAGCTTCTTGGCGTTGTCCCAGGCGCCACCGGAGTTGGCGAGGAACACCGCCATCAGCGTGCCCGCGCCGATCGCGCCGGCGAGGTACGAGCCGAGCGCGCCGACGCCGAGCGTGAACCCGATGAAGATGGGCGCCATCACGGCGAGCAGACCTGGCGTGGCCAGCTCCCTGAGGGCGTCCTTGGTGCAGATGTCGACGACGCGTCCGTACTCGGGCTTCTCGGTGTAGTCCATGATCCCGGGGTGCTCGCGGAACTGCCGCCGCACCTCGAAGACCACCGCGCCGGCCGAACGCGACACCGCGTTGATCGCCAGCCCCGAGAAGAGGAAGACGACCGCGGCGCCGGCGATGAGGCCGACCAGGTTGTTCGGCTGCGAGATGTCCATCGACAGGGTCAGCGGGGCTCCCTTGCCGGTCAGCTTCTCGCCCACGTCCGCGACGTTCGTGGTGATCGCGTCCCGGTACGACCCGAAGAGCGCCGACGCCGCCAGGACGGCGGTGGCGATGGCGATGCCCTTGGTGATGGCCTTGGTCGTGTTGCCGACGGCGTCCAGGTTGGTGAGCACCTGGGCGCCGGCGCCCTCGACGTCGCCGGACATCTCGGCGATGCCCTGCGCGTTGTCGGAGACCGGTCCGAAGGTGTCCATGGCGACGATCACGCCGACCGTGGTGAGCAGCCCGGTGCCGGCCAGCGCCACCGCGAACAGCGCGAGCATGATCGACGTACCGCCGAGCAGGAAGGCGCCGTAGACGCTCAGGGCGATCAGCAGGGCGGTGTAGACCGCCGACTCCAGACCCACCGAGATGCCGGCGAGGACGACGGTGGCCGGGCCGGTCAGCGAGGTCTTGCCGATGTCCCGGACCGGGCGGCGGGTGGTCTCGGTGAAGTAGCCGGTCAGCTGCTGGATGACGGCTGCCAGCAGGATGCCGATCGCCACCGCGACGAGCGCGAGGATCCGCGGATCGCCGTCCTTGACCTTGATGGCGGCATCGGTGACGCCCTTGAGGTCGGAGTACTTGGACGGGAGGTAGATGTAGACGGCCGCCGCCACGAGCACGAGCGAGATCACCGCGGAGATGAAGAAGCCGCGGTTGATGGCCGACATCCCGCTGCGGTCCGCGCGGCGCGGGGCCACGGCGAAGATGCCGATCATGGCGGTGATCACGCCGATCGCGGGCACGATCAGCGGGAAGGCCAGTCCGGAGTCGCCGAAGGCCGCCTTGCCGAGGATCAGCGCGGCGACCAGGGTCACGGCGTACGACTCGAACAGGTCGGCCGCCATGCCCGCGCAGTCGCCGACGTTGTCGCCCACGTTGTCGGCGATGGTCGCGGCATTGCGCGGGTCGTCCTCCGGAATGCCCTTCTCGACCTTTCCGACCAGGTCGGCGCCGACGTCGGCGGCCTTGGTGAAGATGCCGCCGCCGACACGCATGAACATGGCGATCAGCGCCGCACCGAGGCCGAAGCCCTCGAGCACTTTGGGCGCGTCGGCCGCGTACACCAGCACCACACAGGAGGCGCCCAGCAGACCGAGCCCCACTGTGAACATGCCGACGACGCCGCCCGTGCGGAAAGCGATCTTCATGGCTTTGTGCGAGACGGCGGTGAGGTCCTTTTCGGGCTCACCTTCCGCCGGGGTCGCCTCCCGGGCCGCCGCGGCCACGCGCACATTGCTGCGTACCGCCAGCCACATGCCGATATAGCCGGTGGCCGCCGAGAACGCGGCGCCGATCAAGAAGAACACCGATCGGCCCGCGCGCTGATTCCAGTCGTCCGCGGGCAGCAGCATGAGCAGGAAGAACACGACCACGGCGAATACGCCGAGCGTGCGCAGCTGGCGCCCCAGGTAGGCGTTGGCGCCTTCCTGGACCGCTTCCGCGATCTTCTTCATGCTGTCGGTGCCCTCGCCCGCGGCCAGCACCTGGCGTACCAGGATGCCCGCGACCACCAGCGCGGCCAGCGCGACGACCCCGATGACCATCACGATGATCCGGTTGTCGTGGGTCAGGACTGCGGCTGCGAAGGTTGTGGGGTGGTCAAGCTGATGAGGGGTAGAAAGCCCCGCCATTCGTCCTCCTTGACGCTTGGGCTGAGCTCAAGATGTGGACGGATTCTAGGTACCCGCACCTGATCAAAACAGAGCACGGGAAACGGAATTAGCCTTCACATGCTCTTCAGCAAATGATCGACATCACGCCATGGAACCCGAAAGTGGTAACGCCCCAAAGGCATTGACGCCGCCATTTACTTGATCGAATTATCTCCTGATTGATCGTGAAGGAATTCACGAAATACATCTTGCCTGACCACTGTAGGCACGATCACCGGTCGCCGACATGCCGAAGGGCCCTACGCCGTAGGGCCCTTCGGTACAGAAACGGTGGGACGGGACTCAGGGGAGCACAGCGACCGGTGGTGTGGTCGGCCAGGTCATCCGGATCGACCCGCCGTGCTCCCCGGCGCTCACCTCGACGTCGTCGACGAGGCCGCTGATGACCGCGAGGCCCATCTCGTCCTCCTCGGTCTCCACGTCGTCGCCCACGCCGCCGGACGCCCGGTCTCCCGGGGTCGCCCGCGGCGCCTCGTCGCCGACCTCGATGGAGAACTGCTTCTCCTCCTCGACCAGCTTCACCTGCACCGGCGAGGTGATGCCGGCGCTCTGGTGCAGTCCGACGGCTCGGCTGCAGGCCTCGCCGACGGCGAGCCTGACCTCGTCGAGGACGGCCTCGTCCACTCCGGCCCTGCGCGCCACCGCTGCCGCCACCAGTCGGGCGGTCCTGACGTGCTCGGGCAGCGCGCTGAAACGGAGTTCAACGGTGGCCATGCATCCCCCTCGGAACTACGGGCGTGCGGTCGGGGGGCCGGGCCGCCGAAAGCCCGGACCCCCTGATGGATCTCGGTCCGCCTGGGAGCGGTCACTTCCCGCCCCATGGGGCGGTGGTCAGTCGGTCGCCGCCACTGCTTCCTCGACCGAGGTGTGGATCGGGAACACCTTGGTGAGGCCGGTGATCCGGAAGATCTTCAGAATGCGCTCCTGGTTGCAGACCAGGCGCAGCGAGCCCTCATGGGCTCGTACCCGCTTCAGGCCGCCGACCAGCACGCCGAGCCCGGTGGAGTCGAGGAAGTCGACGCCCTCCATGTCAACGACGAGGTGGAAACTCCCGTCGTTCACCAGCTCGACCAGCTGCTCGCGCAGCTTGGGCGCGGTATATACGTCGATTTCGCCACCGACCTCGACGACCGTACGATCGCCGACGGTACGGGTCGACAGGGACAGGTCCACGGATCCTCCAGCACCTTGCTATCGAGCGGTCGCCCCTCGGGACGTTCGGCTTCAGCCCCCGGACGGTTCGCCAGCCGCGATGGCATTCAATCACTTACCGGCAGGCGTGCACGACGCCTTGGTCCCATTGTCCGTCACGCCAGTGACACACTCGGTGCCGATGGCCAAGAATCACCGATCCGATAGATCCCCGACGGACACCGTCTCCCGGCCCGCGCCGGGCACGGTCCTGGACCGGCTCGCCTCCGGGCCGAGCCGGGCTTCGCGCATCACTCATACGGAGCACTTGCCCCCGCGCGAGGGTCGCCATGCCGTCTGGCCTGACCGGATTCGTTCGGAGGTGATCGCCGCCGTCCAGGCCTGTGGCATCGAGCACCCCTGGGCCCACCAGGCACTCGCCGCCGAGCACGCCCTGGACGGCGACTCGGTGGTCGTCGCCACCGGTACGGCGTCCGGCAAGTCCCTGGCGTACCTCGCGCCCGTCCTGTCCACGCTCCTGGACGGCTCCGAGGCCCCGAACGGCCGCGGCACCACCGCCCTCTACCTGGCCCCCACGAAAGCTCTTGCGGCCGATCAGTGCCGATCCGTGAAGGAACTTTCACAACCGCTGGGAAATGCCGTACGTCCCGCGCTCTACGACGGCGACACCCCGTTCGAGGAACGCGAGTGGGTGCGCCAGTACGCCAACTACGTCCTGACCAACCCGGACATGCTGCACCGCGGCATACTCCCGTCCCACCCGCGCTGGTCCTCCTTCCTGAAGTCGCTGAGGTACGTCGTCATCGACGAGTGCCACACCTACCGGGGCGTCTTCGGCTCCCACGTCGCCCAGGTCCTTCGGCGCCTGCGCCGCCTGTGCGCCCGCTACGGCTCCTCCCCCGTCTTCCTCCTGGCCTCCGCGACCGCCGCCGAGCCCGCCGTCGCCGCCCGCCGCCTGACCGGCCTGCCGGTCGTCGAGGTGGCCGACGACGCCTCACCCCGCGGTGAACTGGTGTTCGCCCTGTGGGAGCCCCCGCTCACCGAGCTGCAGGGCGAGAAGGGCGCCCCGGTCCGCCGTACCGCCACCGCCGAGACGGCCGACCTGCTGACGGACCTGGCCGTGCAGGGCGTCCGCTCGGTCGCCTTCATCCGCTCCCGGCGCGGCGCCGAACTGATCTCCGTCATCGCCCAGGAACGCCTCGCCGAGGTCGACCGGTCACTGGCCAGACGCGTGGCGGCATACCGGGGCGGCTACCTCCCGGAGGAGCGCCGCGCCCTGGAGCAGGCCCTGCACTCGGGCGAGCTGCTGGGCCTGGCCGCGACGACGGCCCTGGAACTCGGCATCGACGTCTCGGGCCTGGACGCCGTCGTGATCGCCGGCTATCCGGGCACCCGCGCTTCCCTGTGGCAGCAGGCGGGCCGCGCCGGGCGCGCCGGGCAGGGGGCGCTGGCCGTCCTGGTCGCCCGCGACGACCCCCTGGACACCTTCCTCGTCCACCACCCCGAGGCCCTCTTCAACCGGCCCGTGGAGTCCACGGTTCTCGACCCCGACAACCCCTACGTCCTCGCCCCGCACCTGTGCGCGGCCGCCGCGGAGATCCCCCTCACCGACGAGGACATGGACCTCTTCGGCCCCGAGGCCGAGGGCCTGCTGCCCCAGCTGGAGGCCGCGAAGCTCCTGCGCCGCCGTACCAAGGCCTGGCACTGGACCCGCCGGGAGCGGGCCGCCGACCTCACCGACATCCGCGGCGGGGGCGGCCGGCCGGTGCAGGTCGTCGAGGCCGGAACGGGCCGCCTGCTCGGCACGGTCGACGAGGGCGCCGCCCACTCGAGCGTCCACGAGGGCGCGGTCCACCTCCACCAGGGCCGCACGTACCTGGTCCGCTCCCTGAACCTGGAGGACTCGGTGGCGCTCGTCACCGAGGCGAACCCCCCGTACTCGACGGTCGCCCGGGACACGACGTCCATCTCCGTCCTGGAGACGGACACCGAGATCCCCTGGGGCGAGGGCCGCCTGTGCTACGGCTCCGTCGAGGTCACCAACCAGGTCGTCTCCTTCCTGCGCCGCCGCGTCATCACCGGCGAAGTGCTCGGCGAGACCAAACTCGACCTCCCTCCCCGTACGCTGCGCACCCGCGCCGTGTGGTGGACGGTCACCGAGGACCAGCTCGACGAGGCCCGCGTCAACCCCGAGATCCTCGGCGGAGCCCTGCACGCCGCCGAGCACGCGTCGATCGGCATGCTGCCCCTGTTCGCGACCTGCGACCGCTGGGACATCGGCGGGGTCTCGATCCCGCTGCACCCGGACACCCTGCTGCCCACGGTCTTCGTCTACGACGGCCATCCCGGCGGCGCGGGCTTCGCCGAGCGCGCCTTCCACACCGCCCGCGCCTGGCTCACCGCCACCCGCGAGGCAATCGCCTCCTGCGAGTGCGAGGCCGGCTGCCCGTCCTGCATCCAGTCCCCCAAGTGCGGCAACGGCAACGACCCCCTGCACAAACGGGGCGCGGTCCGGCTCCTCACGGTGCTGCTGCGGGGGGCGCCGGAGGAGAAGCCGGGAGATCGAGAGAGGGAGCCGGCGGTCCAGGACGGGGAGAGGCCGAAGGCGCGGGAAGAGAAGCCCGGAGACCGGGAGGAGAAGCCGGAGGCGCGAGGAGAGGCGCCGTCGGCACCGGTTCCGCGGGTCCCGCCCGCGCCCTGACCTCCGCCGCGAACGGCCCTCTTCCCGAGGCCGCCGTCACGTCCGAGATCTGGCCCACGACCACGCACCGCACAAGCCGCGCGCCCTCCGCCCGGGCCACCCGGTCGGCCCGGGCACAGGCCGCCGCGGTGCCGTCCGCCCACCGGTCCGCCGCCGCGAGCGCCGCCAGGTCCGCCCCGCCGGCCGCCCGGTGCCGGACCACGACGGCCTGCCCCAGAGCCAGTACGACACCGAACACCACGCACAGCGCGGCGATGGCCCCGAGGCTCCAGACGGTGGCCGAGCCGCGGTCGGAACGCCACGCCGTCCTCAGTCTCATCGCCCGTCCCCCACCGTCTCCTCGGCCACCGCCACGGCCTCCTCCCGTACCTCGAAGGGCAGCCCCCGCAGGGCCGGCGGCTTCGCCACGACGACGACCCTCACCTGGTCTCCCTCCCGGCCCACCGTGACCCGCGCACCGCGCGGCGCCGCCTCCCGGGCCACCCGTAGGACCGCGTCGGCCGGATCCTGGCGGGCCGCGGCACGCGCCCCGGTCCGCGCCGCGTCCACGCACTGGATCTGCGCGGCGACCACCAGCAGCCCCCAGACCAGTGCCATCGCGAACATCACCAGTACGGGCAGCACGACGGCCGACTCCGCCGTCACAAACCCCCCGTCGGCCCTCCGCCTACATCCGCGCATCGAGCGCCCGCTTCACGATGCCCTGCAGCTCCGCGCTGACGGCCCCGCTCGTCACCACCTTGTAGAGCACCGCCGCGAACGCCACCGCCGCCACGATGCCCATCGCGTACTCGGAAGTGACCATCCCCGCGTCCCTCCGCGCCGCCCGTGCCCTGCACACCAGGGCGCGCAGCCGCGCCCGAACCACCTTGCACATCTCAACCCCCGTAAGGATCCGTTCCGTTGATCAGCGACCTGCCGGTCAGCGACCGCTTCGTCGCCACCGCCTCGTCCTCACTCCACCCGCTTCACCCGGCACCACCTCCTCCCAGCACCCCACCCGCGAGCCCGATCACCACGGGCAGTACGCCGATCGCGATGAACGCGGGCAGGAAACACAGGCCCACCGGCGCGGTCACCATCACGGCCGCCCGCCGGGCCCGGCCCGTCGCGGCACGCGCCCGTTCCGCACGGACCTCCCCGGCCAGGCGGGCCACCGGTCCGGCCGCCGGCAGCCCGGACACATCGGCCCGTTCCAGCAACCGGGCCAGGGCACCCGCGCCCGGCAGCGCCGCGAGCCTCAGCCAGGCGTCGGACGGTTCCCCACCGAGCCGTACCTCCGCCGCGCCGCGCGCCAGCGCATCCCCGACGGGACCGCCCAGGGCCTCGCCCACGGCCTGCGCCGCGACCACCGGACCGGCGCCGGCCGCGATGCAGGCGGCCAACAGGTCCGCGGCGAGAGGCAGTTGTCGTGCCGCCTCGACGGGGTCGAAGTCCTCGCTGGTGGCGGTCCCCGCCTGCCTACGGCGCCACCACCACAGCCCGGCCGCCACAGCCATCCCCACCACGACGCCGGCGGCCCCGCCCACCAGCACCCACCCGGCGCACACCGCCCCCGCCAGAGGCCCCCATCCCCGAACGGCCTCCCGCACGTCGAACCGGGGCCCGGCAGTCGCCACCTCCACGGCGGGCACCAGCCCGGCCAGCCTCCGCAGCACTCTCCGCTCCCGCCGCACCGACTCCAGCCACCGCAGCGCCCACACGATGACCGGCACGATCCCCACGATCACCAACAGCCTGTGGAAAACTTCCGAACTCATCGCTTCCGCCTCCTCGTTCCGGTCCCGCTCCCCGTCTTCACGCCGCCTCGGCTCCCCGCACGATCCGCATCGCCCACCACATCCCCAGGCCCTCCAGCACGCCTCCGACCAGGAGACAGCCCAGGCCGGCCCCGGTGTGCAGAAGTACGCGCAGGGGATCGGCCCCCAGTACGGAGCCCAGGGCGAGCCCCAGGACCGGCAGTCCCGCGAGCATCAGTGCCGTGGACCGGGCGCCCGCCAACTGGGCGCGCAAGTCGGCACGTTGGTCCCGTTCCGCTCGCAAGGCCGCTTCGAGCCGGTCGAGTCCGGCGGCGAGGCCGGCTCCCTGGTCCACGGCGACCCGCCAGCACGCGGCGAGCCCCAGCAGTCCCTCGGCCCCCGGTTGCCGTGCTGCGACCGCCAGCGCTCCCGGTACGTCACCGCCGAACCGCGCCGCCGCCAGCACCGTCGCCTGCGCGTCCCCGAGGCCGCCGGAGTCACGGGCGGCGTGCGGCAGTGCTTCTCCCGGCTGCCGTCCGGCCCGCACTTCCCCGGCGAGCGCCCCGCACAGCCCGATCACCGCGTTCCCGCGGCCCTCGCGTGCCCGTCGGTCCCGGCCCGCCAGCCGCACCCGTCGCAGCAACGGCACCCCGGCCGCCCCCGCGACGACCGGTACCACCGACGCGCCCACCACGGCCAGCACCAGCCCAACGGCCAGCGCCCACCACTCGGCCCCCAGCCGCCCGCGGACACGCCGCAGTCGGCCGGTCATCGCCCGCCACGACGGCGGTCCCGTGCCCACCACCCCACCACCGGCGAACAACAGCTGCGCCCGCCGCGCCCCGGAGTGCCATCGGCCCAGCAACAGGGCCATCACCCCGAGGCACAACACGGCCGCCCCCATCGCAAACACACCCGCTCCCATCAGCACGTCCTCCCGCTGCCGTCCTCGCCCTCACCCGTCACCACGTCCTCCCGCTCCCGTCCTCGCCCTCACCCGTTCGACCGCCCTCACGGCCGCCGAGCAGTTCCCGCAGCCGCACCCAGCCCCGCTCGCGCACGAACTCCTCAGCGCCCCATCGCAGCGCCGGCACCGTCCGCACCAGACCCGACCCGTCCCGTTCCAGGACGTGCACCTCGGCGATGCGCCGCCGGCCGGTCCGGTCCCGTACGAGGTGCAGGACCACCGACAGCGCGGCCGCCAACTGGCTGTGCAGCGCGGCCCGGTCGAGTCCGGCCGCCGTACCGAGGGCCTCCAGCCGGGCGGGGACGTCGCCGGCGGCGTTCGCGTGGACGGTGCCGCAGCCGCCCTCGTGCCCGGTGTTCAACGCGGCCAGCAGATGCACCACTTCAGGGCCGCGCACCTCCCCCACGACGAGCCGGTCCGGGCGCATCCGCAGTGCCTGCCGCACCAGGTCCTCGAGGGCGACCAGTCCCGCGCCCTCCTGGTTGGCGGGTCTGGTCTCCAGCCGTACGACGTGCGGATGGTCCGGTCTGAGCTCCGCCGAGTCCTCGGCGAGCACGATCCGCTCACCGGTCCCGACGAGGCCGAGCAGCGCGCTCAGCAGTGTCGTCTTGCCGCTTCCGGTGCCCCCGCTGACGAGGAAGGACAGCCGTGCCTCGACCAGGGCCCGCAGCACCCGCTCCCCGCCCGGCGGCACCGTGCCCGCCGCGACCAGTTCGTCCAGCGTGAACGCGCGCGGCCGTACCACCCGCAGCGACAGACAGGTGCAGCCGACGGCCACCGGTGGCAGCACCGCGTGCAACCGGGTCCCGTCGGGCAGGCGGGCGTCGACCCACGGCCGGGCGTCGTCGAGGCGCCGCCCGGCCACCGCGGCCAGTCGCTGCGCCAGCCGTCGTACGGCCGCGGGGTCGGCGAAGGAGACCGACGTCAGTTCCAGTCCGCCGCCCCGATCCACCCAGACCCGGTCGGGGGCCGACACCAGCACGTCGGTCACCGACGGATCGGCGAGCAGCGGCTCCAGCGGTCCGCTGCCGACCAGTTCGGAGCGCAGTCGCTCGGCCGCCCCGAGGACCTCGGCGTCCCCGAGGACCCGCCCCTGCTCCCGCAGTGCCTGCGCCACGTGCGCGGGCGTCGGCTCGGCCCCGCTCTCGACCAGCCACTGCCGTACGCCGTCGAGCAGCCCCGGTGCCGCGGTCATGTCGCACCCGCCTCGACGAGCGCCCGCTCCCAGAACTGTCGGCAGAACCGGGCGAGGGGGCCGCGCCCGCCGGCGCCGGGCGGCGCCTTGCCCTCGCCGGGGCGTACCAGGCCGGCCTCGACCGGTACCTCGCCCGCCAGGGGCAGACCGAGCAGCCGGGCCACTTCGCGGTCGTCGAGGCCGGGCGCGTACGGTCCGCGGACCGCCACGCGCAGGTCGCGCAGGATCATGCCCGCCGCGGAGGCCACCCGTCCGGCCGCGGCGACCGCCCGCAGTTCCGCCGGAACGACGAGGAGTCCCAGGTCAAGCTGGGAGAGTGCCTCGGCGACCCCGTCGTCGACCCGGCGCGGGAGGTCGACGACGACCGCGCCGCCGCGGCGCCGGGCGGCGGCGAGCACCGCCCGTATGGCCTGCGCCGGGACGGCCACGCAGTCGCCGCGGTCCCAGCTGAGCACCCTCAGGGAGTGCAGCTGCGGCAGCGACTCCTCCAGCGCGCCGCCGCCGACCCGGCCGCGGGAGGCGGCGAAGGCGGGCCAGCGCAGCCCCTCCGCTGTCTCGCCGCCGAGGAGTACGTCGAGTCCGCCGCCGAGCGGATCGGCGTCCACGAGGAGGGTGCGCAGCCCCTCGCGCGCGGAGGTGACGGCGAGGGCGCACGCGAGCGTGGAGGCTCCGGCCCCGCCACGGCCGCCGATGACACCCACGGTGAGGGCGGGCCTGCCGATCCCCTCGGCGACGTCGGCGATGCGGTCGACGAGCCACTGTTCGCCGTCGGGCAGCATCAGCACGTGGTCGGCGCCGATCTCGACGGCCCGGCGCCAGACACCGGAGTCGTCCTGGTCGCGGCCGACGAGCACCACCCCTCGTCGGCGGGCGGCCCCGCGCACCCGGCGGGCCGCGTCGTCGCCGACCAGCACCAGGGGCGCGGCCTCCCAGCCGCCCGCGCGTTCCGGCACGCAGTGGTGGACCTCCGGTGTCGCCCCGGCCGCGGCGCACAACCGCAGCAGGTCGTCCAGCAGGTCGACGTCCTCCGTGACGATCAGTGGTCCGGCCTGCCGCCCCGAGGCTGCGGGCGGCGGTTCGTGAGTGACGGCTCCGGCCACGGTCTCCATCCCCTTTCGCTGCTTCTCTCGCGCGGCCCCTGTGGCCCCGCGATTCCCAAACGTGTGAAGGACCGGCAACCGGTCCCCATATGAACGGCCGACAGAAACCGGCCGAAGCCGCCCGACAAACCGGAACCGGTCATGAACTCGGTCCGAGCGGGACACGCTGGAATCACGGTGCAGCGATGCGGGAAATCGTGTGGATCTTGGTCGATAACTGTGGACAACTCAGCGGTTGTGAATATCGCCATCCCCCAAACCGGTGAGTCCGGTACCGACTCCCGCGATTTCCCCAGAGGAGCCCCACGGCTACACAGAGTGACGGATCATGGGCATGCGGAAGAGGCGGTCGCGACCGCCTGGACACGGCGGTACAACCACCTCAAGAAAGGAAAAACCCACCCGGACATGCGACGACCCCCGCCGGGGGGGAGAGCGGGGGTCGTCTCCACGGCCGACTCGGGGGGGGAGGAGCCGGACCGGGTTAGCACGGTCGCGAACGATCCGTGACTTCCATGGTGTACCCGAGAGCCCTCTCAGGCAAACCCACACGCCCACCTTACGCCGAATGGGCTCCCCCTATGCTCAGAGTTGTGGAAAACCAGTCGTGGCCCCGCACAGCGGCCTTCTTTGACCTGGACAAGACGGTCATTGCGAAGTCGAGCACGCTCACGTTCGGCAAGTCCTTCTACCAAGGCGGTCTGATCAACCGCCGCGCCGCCTTGCGCACCGCATATGCCCAGTTCGTCTTCCTCCTGGGCGGCGCCGACCACGACCAGATGGAGCGCATGCGGGAGTACCTCTCCGCCATGTGCCGCGGCTGGAACGTCCAGCAGGTCAGGGAGATCGTCGCCGAGACCCTGCACGACCTGATCGACCCGATCATCTACGACGAGGCGGCCTCCCTCATCGAGGAGCACCACACCGCCGGCCGCGATGTCGTCATCGTGTCGACCTCGGGCGCCGAAGTCGTCGAGCCCATCGGCGAGTTGCTCGGCGCGGACCGCGTGGTCGCGACCCGCATGATCGTGGGGGACGACGGCTGCTACACGGGCGAGGTGGAGTACTACGCGTACGGCCCCACCAAGGCGGAGGCGGTGAAGGAGCTGGCCGCGTCCGAGGGGTACGACCTGGAGCGCTGCTACGCCTACAGCGACTCGGCGACCGACCTGCCGATGCTGCAGTCGGTCGGCAACCCGCACGCCGTGAACCCGGACCGCACACTGCGCCGCGAGGCCCTCGCGCGCGGGTGGCCGATTCTCGACTTCCACCGTCCGGTCCGGCTGAAGCAGCGGATCCCCACGTTCTCCGTGCCGCCCCGTCCGGCCCTCGTCGCGGCCGCCGCCATAGGTGCGGCGGCCGCGACCGCCGGCCTCGTCTGGTACGCGAACAGACGCCGAACGACCGCCATGTGACCCATTTGTTCCTGTTTGCGAGCAAAAGTAAAGAAGCGCAGGCAGGGGTTTCGCTTCCTCCGGTCCTGGAGTACAAAGGGGTTAACGGCCCGCGAGACCAAGGACATCCGAGAGGATCACCTTAATAACGCATTTGGCCCCACGGACCGAGCATGAACACCGAGCACCCACGCGACGTCGACCCGTCGATTACGGGCCAGCCGCACCAGGGACGGGCAAAGTTCCCGACCTGATGGGCAACATATCGAGGACGCTTGGTAACCCGGTGGACATGCCAGCGGCGGTACGAATTTCTTCGTACCGCCGCAACCCTTTTCCGGAAGTCCCGGCGCTTTTTCTAAGCCGCTCCGCGCTGCAGCGCCTCGCACACGGCCGTCGACTCCCGGGCGCCCAGTCCGACCGCCTTGCCGCAGTGCGCGATCCAGGCGGCCATGCCGTCCGGGGTGCCCGAGACATAGCCGTCGAGCGCCGCCAGGTAGGCCGCACGGCCCAGTTCGGCGTGGCCGACCTCGGCGGGGCAGACGGACTTCGGGTCGAGACCGCTGCCCACCAGCACGATGCGCTCGGCCGTGCGCCCGACGAGGCCGTTGTGGGACGCGAAGGGGCGCAGCGCGAGGAGTTCGCCATGGACGACGGCGGCCGTCACCAGGGCCGGGGCGGAACTGCCCGCGATGACGAGCTCGGCAAGGCCCTCCAGCCGGCCGTGGACCTCGTCCGCGCCCGGCAGCGGCAGCTCGATCAGCGGCTCGTCGACGGGCTCGCCCGCCTGCCGCGGACGTCCGACCTGCTCGCCATTGGTCGCCGCGGCCACCATGTGCAGCCGGGCGAGCACCCGCAGGGGTGACTGCCGCCAGATGGACAGCAGCTGTCCCGCCTCGGCGGTGAGCCTGAGCGCCGCGCCCATCACGCGCGCGTCGTCGTCACCGCTGAAGTCGGTCCGTCGGCGCACCTCCTCCAGAGCCCAGTCGGCGCCGGACAGCGCCGCCGAGCCGCGGGCGCCGCGCAGGGCCGCCTCGGAGGTGATCTCGTTGCTGCGGCGCCGCATGACCCGGTGCCCGTAGACCCGGTCCACGGCCTTGCGCACGGACTCCACTGACTCGGGCACACCGGGCAGCGAACCCAGGGCGGCGAGCGGATCGACGGTAGCGCCTGTCGTACTCATGAGTACGACACTAGCCATTCCGGGGGCGAACCCCACGAACGAGTGGTCTTCTTCACGTACGCATGCCACTTACAGTTATCGGATGACTACGCTTCGTGAACATGAAAATTGCTTTCGTCGGGAAGGGCGGCAGCGGCAAGACGACGCTGTCCTCCCTGTTCATCCGCCACCTCGCGGCGGCCGGCGCGCCCGTCCTCTCGGTCGACGCCGACATCAACCAGCACCTGGGCGCCGCGCTCGGCCTCGACGAGGCGGAGGCCGCCGCGCTTCCCGCGATGGGCGACCGGCTGCCGCTGATCAAGGAGTACCTGCGCGGCTCCAACCCGCGTATCGCCTCCGCCGAGACGATGATCAAGACCACCCCGCCCGGCGAGGGCTCACGGCTGCTGCGGGTGTGCGAGGACAACCCGGTCTACGACGCCTGTGCCCGGCCGGTGGAACTCGACGGCGGCGCCGTCCGTTTGATGGTCACCGGTTCCTTCACCGAAGCCGATCTCGGGGTCGCCTGCTACCACTCCAAGACGGGAGCGGTGGAGCTGTGCCTGAACCACCTGGTGGACGGGCGCGGCGAGTACGTCGTGGTGGACATGACGGCGGGCTCGGACTCCTTCGCCTCCGGCATGTTCACCCGCTTCGACATCACGTTCCTCGTCGCCGAACCGACCCGGAAGGGAGTCTCCGTCTACCGCCAGTACAAGGAGTACGCCCGGGACTACGGCGTCGTCCTGAAGGTCGTCGGCAACAAGGTGCAGGGCCAGGACGACCTCGACTTCCTGCGCGCCGAGGTGGGGGACGACCTGCTGGGGACCTTCGGACACTCCGACTGGGTGCGCGCCATGGAGAAGGGCCGCCCGCCCCGGTTCGAGCTCCTGGAGGACGCCAATCGCCGCGCCCTGCGGGTCCTGCGGGTCGCCGCGGACGCGACGTACGAGCTGCGCGACGCAGAGCGCTACACACGCCAGATGGTGCACTTCCATCTGAAGAACGCCGACGCGTGGGGCAACGCCCGCACGGGGGCCGACCTGGCGGCGCAGGTCGACCCCGCGTTCGTGCTGGGCGAGGGCGCCGTCGCCCCCGTGTGACGGGGGGCTACCGCTTGGCGGCCGGCGCCCCCGGCACGCCCTTCGGTGCCGGGGCCGGGCGGCCCTCCAGGAAGGACGCCCAGCCCTGCTTCGGGGCCTCGCCGACGTTCAGGGTGCGCAGCTTCGCCAGGACCTGCGGGTCCTGCGCGTCCAGCCAGTCGGCCAATTGGTGGAAGGACACGCAGCGCACCTCGGGCTTGTTGCACACCTGCTCGACGACGTCGTCGACGGCCCGCATGTAGGTGCCGCCGTTCCAGGACTCGAAGTGGTTGCCGATGACCAGGGGCGCGCGGTTGCCGTCGTAGGCCCGGTGGAAGCCGGCGAGCAGGCCCTCACGCATCTGGTCGCCCCAGTACTCGAACTTGGCGGGATCGCCCTGGGTGCGGGTGCCGGACTGGTTGACCATGAAGTTGTAGTCCATGGTGAGTTGTTCATAGCGGTGACCGGGGAACGGCACGAGCTGCATGGACAGGTCCCACAGGCCGTAGCGCTTGTTCGGCCAGACCTGGTTGTCGACCCCGCTGGTGTCGTAGCGGAAGCCGAGCTGGCTCGCGGCCTTCATGAAGTTCTGCTGGCCCTCGAGACAGGGGGTGCGCGCCCCGATGAGTTCCTTGTCGTAGTCGAAGGGCAGCGAGGCCGCCTTCTTCATCCCCGCGTTCGTCTTCCAGGACTTCACGAACTGCTTCGCCTGGGCGATCTCGTCCTTCCACTCGTCGACCGACCACTCGCCGACGCCACCGTTCTTGCCGCAGAAGTGACCGTTGAAGTGGGTGCCGATCTCGTTGCCCTCCAGCCACGCCAGGCGCAGCTGCTTCACGGTGTCGGCGATCCCCTTCTCGTCGTTGAAGCCGATGTCGGAGCGGCCCGGCGAGTGCTGCGGCGGCCGGTAGAGGTCCCGCTTGTCCTCCGGCAGCATGTACACGCCGCTGAGGAAGTACGTCATCGTCGCGTGGTTGGCCTTGGACAGCTCGCGGAAGTGGGAGAACAGTTTCTGGCTGTCCTCGCCCGCCCCGTCCCAGGAGAAGACGACGAACTGCGGCGGCTTCTGGCCCGGCTTGAGACGTTCGGGTCTCGGCAGGTGCGGCTGGGCTCCGGTGTAAGCGGTGGAGCCGTCGCCGATCAGGCGGAAGACCTGCTTGGGGGCGGCCTGGCGGCCCGGCTTGAGCTTCTGCGGGCCGGCGGCACCTTCCTTGGAACCGTTGGAGCCGATCGCGCAACCGGCGAGTGAGGTGGCGCACGCCGCGGCGATCACGGCGCACGCGGCGATCCTCTGGGTGGCGGCCATCTTCCGCCCACCTTCTTCCTTCTCTCAGGCCAACGCCGACGGGGCGTTCTCTGGTGGTGTGCCGGGCAGGCCCGACAGCGCCGCCAAGGTCGCACGGACCCGAGAAGGAATTAGTACGACAAGCCGCTGAAATAGCCGCTTCACCCATTCAAGTGATTGAATGCTCTATTTGCCAGAAAAGTCTATGCCTTACCTTTACTCTGAATTACGATTCGTTTACCGAGCGTTGAATCATCCCGCCGCTGTACGCCGTGACCCACGGCCGCGACCCGAGCCCCGCCATCGACGGGGACCACCTGATCCGCGACCGCTGCCCCGGAGGAGACGGGAAACATGTCAGCCTGCACACCCACCCGCGCCACCGACCCCACTCGGCCCGAGCGCACGAACCAGTCCCACAGCCCACCGACGCCCCCGCACCGCCGCTTCCACATCGACGGTGCCGATGTGTCCGCGTCCGTCGCGGTCTTCCTGATCGCTCTCCCCCTGTCCCTGGGCATCGCCCTCGCCACCGGCGCGCCGCTCCAGGCCGGCCTGGTCGCCGCCGCCGTCGGCGGACTCGTCGCCGGCCGGCTCGGCGGCTCCCCACTCCAGGTCAGCGGCCCCGCCGCCGGACTCACGGTGGTCACCGCCGACCTCATCCACCGCTACGGCTGGCGTACGACCTGCGCCATCACGGTCCTGGCGGGTCTCGCCCAACTGGGCCTCGGCTGCCTGCGCGTGGCCCGCGGCGCCCTCGCCGTCAGCCCGGCCATCGTGCACGGCATGCTCGCCGGCATCGGCGTCACCATCGCCGTGGCCCAGTTGCACATCGTCCTCGGCGGCACCCCGCAGAGCTCCGTCCTCGCCAACGTCCGCGCACTGCCCGCCCAGCTGGCGAACGTGCACCCGGCCGCGGTGACCGTCAGCGTGCTCACCCTCGCCCTGCTCCTGCTCTGGCCCCGGATCCCCGGCAGAGCGGGACGACACCTGCGCCGCGTCCCGGCCGCGCTGATCGCCGTCACCGGCGCCACCACGGCCGCCTCCCTCACCGGCCTGCACCTGCCCAGGGTGGATCTGCCGTCCTGGAGCAGCCACGCCCTGGCCGGACTTCCCCAGGGCCCGGCGCTCGGCCTGGCGACCGCCGTGCTCACCACCACCCTCGTCTGCAGCGTGCAGTCACTGCTCGGCGCCGTCGCCGTCGACAAGCTCGCCGCCGCCCGGCCGGGACCGACGCCCCGGGCCGGACGCTCCGACCTCAACCGCGAGCTGCTCGGGCAGGGGGCCGCCAACATCGTCTCCGGCGCGCTCGGCGGACTGCCGGTGGCCGGAGTGGCGGTGCGGAGCTCGGCGAATGTGAACGCGGGTGCCGTGAGCCGGAACTCCACGATGCTGCACGGCGTTCTCGTAGTGATCGCCGCGCTGCTGCTGGTCCCGCTTCTGCAGCTCATCCCGCTGGCATCGCTCGCCGCCCTGGTGATGGCCGTCGGCATCCAGATGGTGTCCCTGCACCACATCCGCACGGTGACCCGCCACCGAGAGGTGCTGGTGTACGCCGTCACCACACTCGGCGTGGTCGTTTTCGGCGTCCTCCAAGGCGTGCTGCTCGGGATCGCCATGGCCGTCGCCGTCTCCATGCACCGCCTCGCCCGCACCCGCATCACCCACGACGAGCAGGAGGGAGTCCACCATGTACGCGTCCGGGGCCAGTTGACGTTCCTCGCGGTGCCCCGGCTCAGCCGGGCCCTGCATCTCGTCCCCCGAGGCGCCCACGCCGTCGTGGAGTTGGACGGTTCGTTCATGGACCACGCGGCGTACGAGTCGTTGCAGGACTGGCGCAACACGCACACGGCCCAGGGCGGCACGGTGGAACTGACCGGCCGTCGGACCGGCCTGAACACCGGCGGGCCCGACCCCGGGGCCGACCCCGGGGCCGACCGCGCCGCCGAGCCCGGGACCACCACGGCCGCCGGTGATGCGACCGCCTCCGTCGGCTGCCGCTGCCACCCCTGGACACCGTGGCGCAACCACCAGTGCCAGCACCCCCGGCCCGCCCCGGCCGACGCTCACCAGGCTCCGGCGGCCGGCCGCAGTGGGCACCAACTGGCGCGCGGCATCAGCGCGTTCCAGCACAAGACCGCACCGCTCGTGCGGGGCGAGCTGGCCAGGCTCGCCCGGGAAGGGCAGCGCCCCTCTCAGCTCTTCCTCACCTGCGCGGACTCCCGGCTGGTCACGTCGATGATCACCTCCAGCGGTCCGGGAGACCTGTTCGTGGTGCGCAATGTCGGCAACCTCGTGCCGCCGCCGGGCGAGGGGAGCGGCGACGACTCGGTGGCGGCGGCCATCGAGTACGCGGTGGACGTGCTGAAGGTGCGGTCCGTCACCGTGTGCGGGCACTCCGGGTGCGGGGCGATGCAGGCGCTGCTCGACGCCGAGCCCGGGCGCGCGCGGACGCCGCTCGAGCGATGGCTGCGCAACGGACTGCCGAGCCTGGAGCGCATGGCCGACTCCGACCGGCCCTGGGCCCGGCTGGCGGGCCGGACACCCGCCGACGCGGTGGAGCAGCTGTGCCTGACCAACGTGGTACAGCAGTTGGAGCACCTGCGGGCGCACGAGTCGGTGGCGCGAGCCCTTGAGGAGGGGACGCTGGAGCTGCACGGGATGTACTTCCACGTGGGCGAGGCACAGGCATATCTGCTGACGGGGGCGCGGGAGGAGCAGGTGTTCGGCCATGTGGGGGTGGCCGATGTGACCTCGTGACCGCGGCGACGGCGACGACCGGACCGGTGTGAAGGGCGTTACACCGCTGAACCCCGCCCGGTCGGCCTCCGTGGGTACGAATGACCCCAGGCCACGGCAACCGAACCGACCCGACCGGCACCCCATGACAGGTCTAAACCAATTATCGGTCGACCCTTGTCATCGGCCCCTCGGGTCTGATGAGCTGTGGCCTGGGACACAACGGACACCCTGGGAAAGGCAGATGCCGTGAGCAACGAGAGCCTGGCCAACCTGCTCAAGGAAGAGCGCAGGTTCGAGCCCCCCGCCGACCTGGCAGCCAACGCCAACGTCACGGCGGAGGCGTACGAACAGGCCAAGGCTGACAGGCTCGGCTTCTGGGCCGAGCAGGCCCGCCGGCTGGCCTGGGCCAAGGAGCCGACCGAGACGCTGGACTGGTCGAACCCGCCGTTCGCCAAGTGGTTCAAGGACGGCGCGCTCAACGTCGCCTACAACTGCGTCGACCGCCATGTCGAGGCCGGCAACGGCGACCGGGTCGCCATCCACTTCGAGGGCGAGCCGGGCGACGGCCGCGCCATCACCTACGCCGAGCTCAAGGACGAGGTGAGCAAGGCCGCCAACGCCCTGCTGGAGCTGGGAGTCCAGGCCGGCGACCGGGTCGCCATCTACATGCCGATGATCCCCGAGACGGCGGTCGCGATGCTGGCGTGCGCCCGGATCGGCGCCGCCCACTCCGTGGTCTTCGGCGGCTTCTCCGCCGACGCCCTCGCCACCCGCATCCAGGACGCCGACGCGCGCGTCGTCATCACCTCCGACGGCGGCTACCGGCGCGGCAAGCCGTCGGCGCTGAAGCCGGCCGTGGACGAGGCGGTCGGCAAGGCGGGCAACGTCGAGCACGTCCTCGTGGTCCGCCGTACCGGGCAGGAGGTCGCCTGGAGCGAGGGCCGGGACGTGTGGTGGCACGAGATCGTCGACCGCCAGTCGGCCGAGCACACGCCGGAGCCCTTCGACGCCGAGCACCCGCTGTTCATCCTGTACACGTCCGGTACGACGGGTAAGCCGAAGGGCATCCTGCACACCTCCGGCGGCTACCTGACCCAGACGGCGTACACCCACCACGCCGTCTTCGACCTCAAGCCGGAGACGGACGTGTACTGGTGCACGGCCGACGTCGGCTGGGTCACCGGGCACTCCTACATCGTCTACGGGCCGCTTGCCAATGGTGCCACGCAGGTCATGTACGAGGGCACCCCGGACACCCCGCACCAGGGCCGCTTCTGGGAGATCGTGCAGAAGTACGGCGTGACGATCCTGTACACGGCGCCGACCGCGATCCGGACGTTCATGAAGTGGGGCGACGACATCCCCGCGAAGTTCGACCTGTCCAGCCTGCGGGTCCTGGGGTCCGTCGGTGAGCCGATCAACCCCGAGGCCTGGATCTGGTACCGGAAGAACATCGGCGCCGACGCCACGCCGGTCGTGGACACCTGGTGGCAGACCGAGACCGGCGCGATGATGATCTCGCCGCTGCCCGGCGTCACGGCCGCCAAGCCCGGCTCCGCGCAGACCCCGCTGCCCGGCATCTCCGCCACCGTCGTCGACGACGAGGCGAACGAGGTGCCGAACGGCGGCGGTGGCTACCTGGTGCTGACCGAGCCGTGGCCGTCGATGCTGCGCACCATCTGGGGCGACGACGAGCGCTTCATCGACACGTACTGGTCCCGCTTCGAGGGCAAGTACTTCGCCGGCGACGGCGCGAAGAAGGACGACGACGGCGACATCTGGCTGCTGGGCCGGGTCGACGACGTGATGCTCGTGTCCGGGCACAACATCTCCACCACCGAGGTGGAGTCGGCGCTGGTGTCCCACCCGTCGGTCGCCGAGGCGGCCGTCGTCGGCGCGACGGACGAGACCACCGGACAGGCGATCGTTGCCTTCGTCATCCTGCGCGGCACCGCCGCCGAGACCGAGGACCTGATCGCCGAGCTGCGCAACCACGTCGGTGCCACGCTCGGCCCGATCGCCAAGCCCAAGCGGATCCTGCCGGTGGCCGAACTGCCCAAGACCCGCTCCGGCAAGATCATGCGCCGCCTGCTGCGCGACGTCGCCGAGAACCGCCAGCTCGGTGACGTCACCACGCTGACGGACTCCACCGTCATGGACCTCATCCAGTCGAAGCTGCCGGCGGCGTCCAGCGAGGACTGAGGGCCTTCGTCCCGTGGGGGCGTCCGGCACAGCGCGCCGGACGCCCCCATTAGGTAAACTAAACAAAGCAAACGTGATCCTCCAGGTGTGCCGGGAAGTCTGGTCGGCGAAGAGCACTGCCCTGCCCACCGACCGGAGGTCTCCCCGTGTCCCCCGCCCGCAGCAGCACCCCCCGCAAGGTCCTCGGACGCCTCTCCCTGCCCGAACGGACCTACGTCGCGGACGCGCTGCGCACCGAGACCGTCGGTGGCGTACTGCTGCTCGCGGCCGCGGTCACGGCACTGATCTGGGCGAACATCCCCGCGCTGCACGACAGTTACGAGAGCGTCAGCCACTTCCGCTTCGGCCCGGCTGCCCTCGGACTGCACCTCTCGGTCGCCCACTGGGCCGCCGACGGCCTGCTCGCGGTCTTCTTCTTCGTGGCCGGCATCGAGCTGAAACGCGAGCTCGTCGCCGGTGACCTGCGCGACCCCAAGGCCGCCGTCCTGCCGGTCGTCGCGGCCCTGTGCGGCATGGCCGTACCGGCGCTCGTGTACACCCTCACCAACATCACCGGCGCCGGCTCCCTCCGGGGCTGGGCGGTACCGACCGCCACCGACATCGCCTTCGCGCTCGCCGTGCTCGCCGTCATCGGCACATCCCTGCCGAGCGCCCTGCGCGCCTTCCTGCTCACCCTCGCCGTCGTCGACGACCTCTTCGCGATCCTGATCATCGCCGTCTTCTTCACCGGCTCCATCGACTTCGCCGCGCTCGGCGGCGCCGTCGTGGGGCTCGCGGTCTTCTGGCTGCTTCTGAGGAAGGGCGTGCGCGGCTGGTACGTGTACGCCCCCCTCGCGCTCGTCATCTGGGGGCTGATGTACAACAGCGGGGTCCACGCGACCATCGCGGGCGTCGCCATGGGTCTGATGCTGCGCTGCCACCGCCACGAGGGCGAGGCACACTCCCCCGGGGAGCAGATCGAACACCTGGTGCGCCCCCTGTCGGCGGGTCTCGCCGTTCCCCTGTTCGCGCTGTTCAGCGCGGGTGTCGCCGTCTCGGGCGGGGCGCTGGGCGATGTGTTCACCAAGCCGGAGACGCTGGGCGTGGTGCTGGGGCTCGTGGTCGGCAAGGCGGTCGGGATCTTCGGCGGCACCTGGCTGACGGCACGTTTCACCAGGGCCTCGCTCAGCGGGGATCTCGAGTGGGCGGACGTGTTCGCGGTGGCCACGCTGGCCGGCATCGGCTTCACGGTGTCGCTGCTCATCGGGGAGCTGGCCTTCGACGGCGACGCCGTACTGACCGACGAGGTCAAGGCCGCCGTACTGACCGGGTCCCTCATCGCCGCGACCCTGGCGACCGTGCTGCTTAAGATCCGCAACGCCAAGTACCGCAGGCTGTGCGAGGCCGAGGAGCGGGACGAGGACGCCGACGGCATCCCGGACATCTACGAGGAGGACGACCCGGCGTACCACCTGCGGATGGCGGCGATCCACGAGAAGAAGGCCGCCGAGCACCGCCGGATCGCCGAGGAGAAGGCCGCCGAGCGAGGCGCGGTTGCCCAAGTGCCGGGCGGGGCAGGCGATGATGACAGCCGTCCGGCATGATCTGACGGGACGGTACAAAAGTTCCGTGGGAACGACGTACAAAAGTTCCGTGGGAACACAGACGGTAGGCAGAAGAGGGAGATCGCGATGAGCGCACCCGACGGCAGCCCGGTCGGCGCCGAACGCAGCATCGGCCAGTTGTTCGCCTCGGCGACGACCGAATTGTCGGCGCTGGTGCACGACGAGATCGCGCTGGCCAAGGCGCAGCTCAAGCAGGACGTCAAGCGCGGCGCGACGAGCGGCGGCGCGTTCACCGGGGCCGGCGCGGTCCTGGTGTTCTCGCTGCCGATGCTGAACTTCGCGCTGGCCTACGGGATCCGCACCTGGAGCGACTGGAACCTGGCGATCTGCTTCCTGCTGTCGTTCGCGGCGAACGTGCTGGTCGCGGCCGTGCTCGCGCTCATCGGCATGTCCTTCGCCAAGAAGGCGAAGAAGAGCCAGGGCCCGCAGAAGGTCGCCGCGTCCATGAAGGAGACCGCGGGCGTCCTGCAGAAGGCCAAGCCGCACCCGCGGCCGGAGCATCCGGCGATCGAGGACCGCGCCCCCGCGGCCATCGAGGCTGTGGCACGCTCGTCCTCATGACGGATCCCGCCACACCATCGGCGCAACCCACCTCGGTCGTACGGCCGGACGCCCTCCCCGACGGGACGAAGGTGACGCATCGCGACGTCGCCGCGAACGGCGCCCGCTTCCACATCGCCGAGGCCGGCGACGGCCCGCTGGTGCTGCTGCTGCACGGCTTCCCGCAGTTCTGGTGGACCTGGCGGCACCAGCTGACCGCGCTGGCCGACGCGGGCTTCCGGGCCGTCGCCATGGACCTGCGGGGCGTCGGCGGCAGCGACCGCACCCCGCGCGGGTACGACCCGACGAACCTCGTCCTCGACATCACCGGCGTCGTCCGCTCCCTCGGTGAGCCGGACGCCGCGCTGGTCGGCCACGACCTGGGCGGATACCTGGCGTGGACGGCCGCGGTGATGCGCCCGAAGCTGGTACGGCGGCTCGCCGTCACGTCCATGCCGCATCCGCGGCGCTGGCGCTCGGCGATGGTCACCGACGTCAAGCAGACGCGCGCCGGTTCCTACATCTGGGGGTTCCAGCGCCCCTGGATCCCCGAGCGGCAGCTCACCGCCGACGACGGGGCGCAGGTGGCCGAGCTGATCCGGGAGTGGTCCGGCCCCCGCCAGCCGGACGACGAGACGCTGGACACCTACCGGCGCGCGATGTGCATCCCGTCCACGGCCCACTGCTCGGTGGAGCCGTACCGGTGGATGGTGCGCTCCCTGGCCCGGCCGGACGGCATCCAGTTCAACCGGCGGATGAAGCGGCCGCTGCGGGTTCCGACCCTGCACCTGCACGGCTCCCTGGACCCCGTGATGCGCACCCGCAGCGCGGCCGGCTCCGGCGAGTACGTCGAAGCGCCCTACCGCTGGCGGCTGTTCGACGGGCTCGGGCACTTCCCGCACGAGGAGGATCCGGCCGCCTTCTCGGCCGAACTGATCAACTGGCTCAAGGATCCCGAGCCCGATCGGTGATCGTTCCGTCGCGCCCAGTATCCGGAACTGAACACCTGTCCTACGAACAGCCAATTGCCTGACGCATAGGCCAATTGGGGGCCGTGGGGGCGGTTATCGACCTTGGGGCAGGGGCAGACGTCCGGGTATGGGCTGGACGCACGACTACAGTGACGCAGTTCGCAATCGCCGCTCGGCCACCGGCCTGAGCCCCCACCAGCGAGGAGGCACCCCGCAGATGCAGGGTACGGACCTCCGGGTGGGCATTCCGCGCATCCTGCGCCGCCGGGCCCGATGGGTCTCGGTACGCCTGCGTCACCCGCGCGGCTGACGCCCCTTCATTCACCGGGTTCCCGTACGACGTCTACAGCGCGCAACTGTCGCTGTCGACCTGCTGGTTCGCGCTGCGCCCCTGGGCGATGTCCTCCTGGATCTCGTCCGCGGTGAGCGCGTAGCCGGTGTCGGCGTCGTCGAGGGACTTGGCGAACACCACGCCGTACACCTCCCCCTGGGGGGTGAGCAGCGGTCCGCCGGAGTTGCCCTGGCGGACGGTCGCGTACAGCGAGTACACGTCCCGGCGCACGGTGCCGCGATGGTAGATGTCCGGGCCGTTGGCCGGGATGCGGCCACGCACGCGTGCGGCGCGGACGTCGTACGAGCCGTTCTCGGGGAAGCCCGCGATGATCGCGCCGTCGCCGCTCCTGGCGTCGGTCGCCGAGAACTTCAGGGCGGGCGCCTTGAGGTCGGGCACGTCGAGGACGGCGATGTCGCGGTGCCAGTCGTAGAGGACGACCGTGGCGTCGTACTTCCTGCCCTCGCCGCCTATCTGGACGGTGGGCTCGTCGACGCCGCCGACCACGTGCGCGTTGGTCATGACGCGGCGGTCGCCGAAGACGAAGCCGGAGCCCTCCAGGACCTTGCCGCAGCTCGTGGCGGTGCCCATGACCTTGACGATGGACTTCTTCGCGCGCGTGGCCACGGGACTGTTGGCGAGGGCCGGGTCCGGGGGCCGGACGTCGGTGATCGGCTCGTTCGAAAACGGGCTGAAGACCTGCGGGAAGCCGTTCTGCGCGAGGACCGAGGAGAAGTCGGCGAACCAGGTGTCGGCCTGGTTGGGCAGCGCCCGGGAGACTCCGAGGAGCACCTTGGAGCTGCGCACCTCCTTGCCGAGCGTCGGCAGGGTCGTGCCGGCGAGGGCGGAGCCGATCAGCCAGGCCACCAGGAGCATCGCGACGACGTTGACGAGGGCGCCGCCGGTGGCGTCCAGGGCGCGGGCCGGGGACCAGGTGATGTACCGGCGCAGCTTGTTGCCGAGGTGGGTGGTGAGGGCCTGCCCCACGGAGGCGCAGACGATCACGACGACGACCGCGACCACGGCGGCTGTGGTGCTCACCTCCGCGTTGTCGGTCAGCGCGTCCCAGACGACGGGCAGTGTGTAGACCGCTACGAGACCGCCGCCCAGGAAGCCGATCACCGACAGGATGCCGACGACGAAGCCCTGGCGATAGCCGACGATCGCGAACCACACGGCGGCGACCAGCAACAGGATGTCCAGCACATTCACGGTGGACACCCTGTCATGACCGCCAGTCGAGCGGGACCTGCTTCTCCCGGTCCCAGGGGCGCTCCCAGCCGGAGTAGTGCAGCAGACGGTCGATGATCCCGGCCGTGAACCCCCATACGAGGGCCGATTCGACCAGGAATGCCGGACCTCGGTGCCCGCTGGGGTGCACCGTGGTGGCGCGGTTGGCCGGGTCCGTGAGATCCGCCACGGGGACGGTGAAGACCCTCGCCGTCTCGTTCGGATCGACCGCGGCGACCGGGCTCGGCTCGCGCCACCACCCCATCACCGGTGTCACCACGAAGCCGCTGACCGGGATGTACAGCTTGGGCAGCACGCCGAAGAGCTGCACGCCGGACGGGTCGAGTCCGGTCTCCTCCTCGGCCTCGCGCAGAGCGGCCCGCAGGGGCCCGTCGGTGTGCGGGTCGCCGTCCTCGGGGTCGAGGGCGCCGCCGGGGAAGGACGGCTGTCCCGCGTGCGACCTGAGGGAGCCCGCCCGCTCCATGAGCAGCAGTTCGGGACCGCGTTCACCCTCGCCGAACAGGACGAGCACGGCCGACTGCCGGCCCGCGCCGTCCTCGGGCGGCAGGAAGCGGCTCAGCTGAAGCGGCTGCACCGTCTCCACGGCCCGCACCACCGGGCCGAGCCAGTCGGGCAGGCCCTCCTTGCTGAGTGTCACCGGCCCGCCCTGCGTATCGCTCGCTCGTGTCATCGCCACCCCCGTCGTCCTGCCCGTTCCAACGCCCGGCAGGCCCTTGATCGTTCCTCGCGCCGGCGTGTCCGGTCCGTCATCCGGCGCCCAGCGGCGGCGCCGCCCTGCCGCCGGCGTCCAGGTAGGCCTGCGGCGGGTTGAGGCGCTGGCCCGGGAAGCCGCCCTTCTCGTACTTCAGGAGCTTCTTGGCCTTCTCGGGGTCCGTCTCGCCCTCGCCGTAGGCCGGGCAGAGCGGGGCGATGGGGCAGGCGCCGCAGGCGGGCTTGCGGGCGTGGCAGATGCGGCGGCCGTGCCAGATGACGTGGTGCGAGAGGTCGGTCCAGTCGCTCTTCGGGAAGAGCGCTGCCACGGCGGCCTCGATCTTGTCGGGATCGGTCTCCGCGGTCCACTGCCAGCGCCGCACGAGCCGCTGGAAGTGGGTGTCCACGGTGATGCCGGGGCGGCCGAAGGCGTTGCCGAGCACGACGAAGGCGGTCTTGCGGCCGACGCCGGGCAACTTGACGAGGTCCTCCAGCCTGCCGGGCACCTCACCGCCGAACTGCTCCACGAGCGCCTTCGAAAGCCCTGTCACCGACTTGGTCTTGGCCCGGAAGAAGCCGGTCGGGCGGAGGATCTCCTCGACCTCCTCGGGGTTGGCGGCGGCCAGGTCCTCGGGGGTGGGGTACTTGGCGAAGAGCGCCGGGGTCGTCTGATTGACCCTCAGGTCGGTTGTCTGGGCGGACAGAACGGTGGCGACGACGAGCTGGAAGGGGTTCTCGAAGTCCAACTCCGGGTGGGCGTACGGGTAGACCTCGGCGAGTTCGCGGTTGATGCGGCGGGCGCGGCGCACGAGCACGGTCTGCGACTCGCCCTTGGGCGGCGCCGCGACGGGCTTGGCCGCGGGGGCGCCCTTGACGGCGGCGGAGGCCTTCTTCGGGGCGACGGTCGCCTTCTTGACGGCTGCGGTCTTCTTCACGGCCGTCTGGTTCCCCGTCGTCTTTTTCGCAGCCGCCTTCTTCGTAACCGTCTTTTTCGCAGTCGTCTTCTTCGCGGTCGTCTTCTCCGCGGTCGTCTTCTTCGCGGTCGTCTTCTCCGCGGTCACCTTCTTCGCCACAGCCTTACCGCCCGCCACACTCCCTGTCCCTTTTGCCGGTTTCCTTCCGCCGCCGGAGTCTTGTTCGCCCACAGCGGAATCACGACGTGCAGCCACCCGTCCAGCCCCCTTGGCCTGTGCTCTCACCGGCGATTTGGACACCCGGCCAGCCTAGAGCCCGTCACTGACATCCGCCCCGGACCCAAAGGATCGGCCCCCAATTGGACCCCTGCCGCTTACCTCGGGACACCAGTGCGGCATCCTTGTGACAGATCACACTGTTTGGACCGTCCGGCAAGATGGGGAACACGGTCCCCTGGTACCAAGGGGGAGCAAGATCCCCTGAGCAGGTCGACAAGGAGAGAACTCGTGGACGACGTTCTGCGGCGGAACCCGCTCTTCGCGGCGCTCGACGACGAGCAGGCCGCGGAGCTCCGCGCCTCCATGAGTGAGGTGACCCTCGCGCGCGGCGACTCGCTCTTCCACGAGGGCGACCCCGGTGACCGGCTCTACGTGGTCACCGAGGGCAAGGTCAAGCTGCACCGCACCTCCCCCGACGGCCGCGAGAACATGCTCGCCGTCGTCGGCCCCGGCGAACTGATCGGCGAGCTGTCGCTGTTCGACCCGGGCCCGCGCACCGCCACGGCCACCGCGCTGACCGAGGTCAAGCTGCTCGGTCTCGGCCACGGCGACCTCCAGCCCTGGCTGAACGTCCGCCCCGAGGTGGCCGGCGCCCTGCTGCGCGCCGTCGCGCGGCGTCTGCGCAAGACCAACGACCAGATGTCCGACCTGGTCTTCTCGGACGTTCCCGGCCGTGTCGCCCGCGCCCTGCTGGACCTCTCGCGCCGCTTCGGCGTGCAGTCCGAGGAGGGCATCCACGTCGTCCACGACCTCACCCAGGAGGAGCTGGCCCAGCTGGTCGGCGCGTCCCGGGAGACGGTCAACAAGGCGCTGGCCGACTTCGCGCAGCGGGGCTGGCTCCGCCTGGAGGCGCGTGCGGTGATCCTGCTGGACGTCGAGCGGCTGGCGAAGCGGTCCCGCTGACGCTCGGACCCGGCCGGGTCGGCCGGGGGCTCCGCCCACGGACCCCCGTTCGGCCCGGGTGGCCTCGTCCTCGAACGCCGGACGGGCTGCTTCAGTACCCCCATGGCCGAAAAGGTGCTCTCCAAGGGGCTCGACCCGCAGGGCTACATCGAGCGTGAAGGCTCCCTGGGCCGCGTTCCGCACGCCTTCCGCCCCGTCGTCGCCGCGGCCCGCGACCGGCTGCTGCACGTCTTCGGCGCCCTGCTGCACAGCGCGTACCTCTACGGGTCGATTCCGCGCGGCACCGCGCGCGTGGGGCGCAGCGACCTGGATCTGCTGGTCGCCCTGCGCGAGGAGCCGTCCGACGCGGACCGGGACGCCGTACGGGCTCTGGGTGAAGCGCTCGACGCGGAGTTCCCGCAGATCGACGGGGTCGGCACGCTCCTCTTCGGCCGGGCGCGGCTGCTCAGCGACGCCGAGACGTACGACCTCGGGTGGTTCGTGGCCTGTCTGTGCACCCCGCTGCTCGGGGAGGACCTCGCCGAGTACCTGCCGCGCTACCGGCCCGACTCCCGGCTCGCCCGCGAGACCAACGGCGACCTGGCGCTGCTCCTTCCCCGCTGGCGCGAGCGCGTCGCGGCCGCCGACGCCACCGAGACGGCCCTGCGGCCCCTGGTGCGCTTCCTGTCGCGCCATCTCGTCCGCACCGGGTTCACGCTGGTCATGCCCCGCTGGAACGGCTGGACGAGCGATCTGACGGAGATGGCGGAGATCTTCGGCGCGTACTACCCGGAGCGGTCCGAGCAGATGCGCGCGGCCGCCGTACGCGGCCGTGAACCGACCGGCGACCTCGCCGTGCTGCGCTCCTACGTCGACGACCTCGGACCGTGGCTCGCCGACGAGTACACGCGCGTGCACGGCGTGAAATCCCCCCGGCCGGACTAGGCAGGGCCTAGATCAGCCCGTGCTCCTCCAGGTAGTCCATCTGCGCCCGCACCGACAGTTCGGCCGCCGGCCACAGGGAGCGGTCCACGTCCGCGTAGACGTGCGCGACGACCTGGGAGGGGGTGCGGTAGCCGTCCTCGACCGCCGTCTCGACCTGGGCGAGGCGGTGGGCGCGGTGGGCCAGGTAGAACTCGACGGCGCCCTGGGCGTCCTCCAGGACGGGACCGTGGCCCGGCAGGACGGTGTGGACGCCGTCGTCGACCGTCAGCGAGCGCAGCCGGCGCAGCGAGTCCAGGTAGTCGCCCAGCCGGCCGTCGGGGTGCGCCACGACCGTCGTACCGCGCCCAAGGACGGTGTCGCCGGTCAGGACGGCCCGGTCGGCCGGCAGGTGGAAGCACAGGGAGTCCGAGGTGTGGCCCGGAGTGGGGACGACCCTGAGCTCCAGTCCGCCGACGGCTATCACGTCACCGGCCGCGAGGCCCTCGTCGCCCAGCCGCAGCGCCGGGTCCAGGGCACGCACGCGCGTGGCGGTCAGCTCGGCGAAACGGGCGGCGCCCTCAGCGTGGTCGGGGTGGCCGTGGGTGAGGAGGGTGAGGGCGATGCGCTTGCCGGCCTGCTCGGCCGTGTCGACGACCGTGCGCAGGTGGCCCTCGTCCAGCGGGCCGGGATCGACGACGACGGCCAGGTCGGAGTCGGGTTCGGAGAGGATCCAGGTGTTGGTGCCGTCGAGGGTCATCGGCGAGGCGTTCGGGGCCAGGACGTTGACGGCCCGGGGCGTGGCGGGGCCGGTCAGGACCCCGCCCCTGGGCCGGCCGGGGAGGGTGCTCGCGTCGGTCATGCTCAGGCTCCACCGGTCGGAAGGTCGGTCGGGATGCGCTTGGTGAACTCGTCGTGACCGGGCCAGGTCAGCACGATCCGGCCGTCCTCCAGACGGGCCTGTGCCAGTACGGCGGTCATGTCCTGCGCGGGGGCGGCGGCGAGCGCGTCGGCGGCCGAGCCGTACGGGGCGAGGCGGCGCAGCGTGGCGATGGTGGGCGGCATCATCAGCAGCTCGCCCTTGTCGTAGCCCTCGGCCGCGTCCCCGGGCCGGATCCACACCGTGCGGTCGGCCTCCGTGGAGGCGTTGCGGGTGCGCTGGCCGTGCGGCAGGGCGGCAACGAAGAAGAAGGTGTCGTAGCGGCGGGACTCGAACTCCGGGGTGATCCAGCGCGCCCAGGCGCCGAGCAGGTCCGAGCGCAGCACCAGGCCGCGGCGGTCGAGGAACTCGGCGAAGGAGAAGTCGCGGGCGACCAGGGCGGCGCGGTCGGCCTCCCAGTCCTCGCCCGTGGTGTCGCCGACCACGGAGTCGGCGGAGGGCCCGGCGAGCAGGACGCCCGCCTCCTCGTACGTCTCGCGGACGGCCGCGCAGACGATGGCCTGGGCCGTGCGCTCGTCGACGCCGAGCCGCTCGGCCCACCACGCGCGCGTGGGGCCCGCCCAGCGGACGTGGTGCTCGTCGTCGCGCGGGTCGACGCCGCCGCCCGGATACGCGTACGCGCCTCCGGCGAAGGCCATGGAGGCGCGTCTGCGCAGCATGTGGACGACGGGACCGCCGTCGGTGTCCTTCAGGAGCATGACGGTGGCCGCGCGCTTGGGGACCACCGGAGTGAGCGTGCCCTCCGCGAGCGCGCGGATGCGCTCCGGCCAGTCCTGCGGAAACCACTGCCCATTCGCCATGGCCGGAGGCTATCCCGTGGTGCGCGAATGTTCGAGAGGTCCCCGAGGTCAGAGCGGTGGCTACGGAACCAGCTCGACCTGGACCTCGACCTCCACGGGCGCGTCCAGCGGCAGCACCGCCACGCCGACGGCGCTGCGGGCGTGCACACCCTTGTCGCCGAGGACCGCGCCGAGCAGCTCGCTGGCGCCGTTGATCACGCCGGGCTGGCCGGTGAAGTCGGCCGCCGAGGCGACGAAGCCGACGACCTTCACCACGCGCGCGATGCGGTCCAGGTCGCCGGCGACCGACTTGACGGCGGCCAGGGCGTTCAGGGCGCAGGTGCGGGCCAGGTCCTTGGCCTCCTCGGCCGTGACCTCGGCACCGACCTTGCCGGTGACCGGAAGCTTGCCCTCGACCATCGGGAGCTGGCCGGAGGTGTAGACGTACACACCCGACTGAACGGCCGGCTGGTAGGCGGCGAGCGGCGGGACGACCTCCGGCAGCGTGAGACCGAGTTCGGCCAGCCGGGCCTCGACGGCGCCCATTACGGCTTCTCCCGCTTCAGGTAGGCCACCAGCTGCTCGGGGTTGTTCGGCCCGGGCACGACCTGGACGAGCTCCCAGCCGTCCTCGCCCCAGGTGTCCAGGATCTGCTTCGTGGCATGGACGAGCAGAGGCACGGTTGCGTATTCCCACTTGGTCATGTGGCCGACTCTAGCCGTTGCCCGGCCACCATCCGTCGTCGAGTTGTCCACAGGCCGTCGCGTGATCCGTACGGCGACTGGTTAGGCTCGAATACGTGAGCAGGCTCCAGGTCGTCAGCGGCAAGGGCGGGACCGGAAAGACCACGGTCGCCGCCGCTCTCGCGCTGGCCCTCGCGACCGAGGGGAAGCGGACGCTTCTCGTCGAGGTCGAGGGGCGCCAGGGCATCGCGCAGCTCTTCGAGACCGAAGCGCTGCCCTACGAGGAGCGGAAGATCGCCGTCGCTCCAGGGGGCGGGGAGGTGTATGCCCTCGCCATCGATCCAGAACTGGCCCTTTTGGACTACCTCCAGATGTTCTACAAACTCGGAGGCGCCGGAAGAGCGTTGAAGAAACTCGGCGCGATCGACTTCGCCACCACCATCGCGCCGGGCGTCAGGGACGTGCTCCTGACCGGCAAGGCCTGCGAGGCGGTGCGCAGGCGGGACAAGAGCGGCCGGTTCGTCTACGACTACATCGTCATGGACGCGCCGCCCACAGGCCGCATCACCCGTTTCCTGAACGTCAACGACGAGGTGGCGGGCCTGGCGAGGATCGGGCCGATACACAACCAGGCGCAGGCCGTGATGCGGGTGCTGAAGTCGGCGGAGACGGCCGTGCACCTGGTGACGCTGCTGGAGGAGATGCCCGTCCAGGAGACCGTGGACGGGATCGCCGAACTACGCGCCGCCAGGCTCCCGGTGGGCCGGATCATCGTCAACATGGTGCGGCCCGAGGTGTTGGACGGGACGGAGCTGGAACTCGTACGCAGCGTGCCGCGTTCCACTGTCGCGAAGGCACTGTCGGCGGCGGGGCTGGGCGGCGCGCGACGGGGCGGGAACGCCGAGAAGCTGGTGGACCCGCTGCTGCAGCAGGCCGAGGAGTACGCCGAGCGGTACGCGCTGGAGCACGAGCAGCGCTCGGTGCTCGCCGAGACGGCCCTGCCGCTGCACGAACTGCCGCTGCTCGCCGAGGGCATGGACCTCGCGGGGCTGTACGAGCTGGCCGCCGAGCTGCGCGGGCAGGGCCTGTCATGAGCCGGAGCACGACGCGCGAGCGCAACAGCCGGAGCACGATCGGGAAGCAGGGGATGTCATGAGTCCGGACCCGGCAGGCGCCCAGGACAGCGCGCGCCAGCACCGCCTCTCCGCCGCGCGCGTCCTCGACGTCGACCCGTTGCTCGACGACCCGAAGACGCGGATCGTGGTGTGCTGCGGCTCGGGCGGCGTGGGCAAGACCACGACGGCCGCCGCGCTGGGCCTGCGGGCCGCCGAACGCGGCCGGAAGGTGGTCGTCCTGACCATCGACCCGGCCCGCCGGCTCGCCCAGTCCATGGGCATCGACTCGCTGGACAACACCCCGCGCCGGGTGAAGGGCGTCGAGGGCGACGGCGAACTGCACGCCATGATGCTGGACATGAAGCGCACCTTCGACGAGATCGTCGAGGCGCACGCGGACGGGGAGCGGGCGGCCGCGATCCTGTCGAACCCCTTCTACCAGTCGCTCTCCGCGGGCTTCGCCGGCACGCAGGAGTACATGGCGATGGAGAAGCTGGGGCAGTTGCGGGCGCGCGACGAGTGGGACCTGATCGTCGTCGACACCCCGCCCTCCCGGTCGGCGCTGGACTTCCTGGACGCCCCGAAGCGGCTCGGGTCCTTCCTGGACGGCAAGTTGATCCGGGTCCTGCTCGCGCCGGCCAAGGTGGGCGGCCGGGCGGGGATGAAGTTCCTGAACGTCGGGATGTCGATGATGACCGGCGCGCTGGGCAAGGTGCTCGGCGGTCAGCTGCTGAAGGACGTCCAGACGTTCGTGGCGGCCATGGACTCGATGTTCGGCGGCTTCCGTACGCGCGCGGACGCCACGTACAAGCTGCTGCAGGCGCCCGGCACGGCGTTCCTGGTGGTGGCGGCCCCGGAGCGGGACGCACTGCGCGAGGCCGCCTACTTCGTGGAACGGCTGGCGGCCGAGGACATGCCGCTCGCCGGTCTGGTGCTCAACCGGGTCCACGGCAGCGGCGCCGACCGGTTGTCGGCCGAGCGCGCTCTCGCCGCCGCGGAAAATCTTGTGGAGTCCCGCATTGTCGATCAGGACGGCGGGAAAGCTGGACTTCGTAACTCTCCCGACACGTACGGCAGTTCAGAATCTCCCGCATCCGAGCCCGCCGAGTCCGAGGCGTCCGGGGCCAACTCCCCCGGTCCGGACGATGAGGACCAGGGTGTCGACCGTCTCGCCGCGGGCCTGCTGAGGCTGCACGCGGAACGTATGCAACTGCTCTCCCGCGAGCAGCGCACGCGTGACCGCTTCACGGCGCTCCACCCCGAGGTCGCGGTGGCCGAAGTGGCCGCGCTGCCCGGCGATGTGCACGACCTCGTGGGCCTGCGGGACATCGGCGACCGGCTCGCGGCCAACCGGCCGGAGCTGCCCGACTCCGTCGTCGACTGAGTCGAGGCGCGCCCTCCTGAGGGGTGGCCTCCCGGTCGCCCTCCTGAGCGGTGCCCTCCCGAGGCGTGCTTTCCCGAGGCGTGCCCTCAGCTCACCGCCGCGTAGTTCTCGTACACCTCGTCGTCGTCGAGCGGCAGGATGCCCACCCCCCGCTCGTACTCCACCCGCGCCGTCTCCAGGAGCCGGCGCCAGGAGGTCACGGTGGGCCGCCTGCGCAGCAGTGCGCGGCGCTCCCGCTCCGTCATGCCTCCCCACACGCCGAACTCGACGCGGTTGTCCAGCGCGTCGGCCAGGCATTCAGTGCGTACCGGACATCCGGTGCACACCGCCTTGGCCCTGTTCTGCGCTGCTCCCTGAACGAACAGTTCATCCGGATCGGTAGTGCGGCAGGCGGCCTGCGCACTCCAGTCGGTTACCCAGCCCATACCGGCGCCGTCCTCTCCCGAATCGAGGCTCCCCCACGGCGGCAGCGGCATATTCACCGCCGCCAGTTGAGGACGTTACGGAAGGTGGGCACAGCGCAACACCCCCTTCGGGCCCAATCTTGAATGGCCCGAACGGACTATGCGTAAGCGGCAGATCACCCGGGGGAGTGAGCTGGTAACATGCGTGACCTTCCCGGCAAAGCGGGACAGTTCCGCTGAGTCACAACGGACGCCAGGTGACACAGAAGGCGGATTCGGACACGCCCCCACCAGAAAGTCGGGGAACTTCCGGAACGATTCGGGGTCGCCGGACGTATTGATACGTGGCCCTACTGCTGTGACAGTTGAGAGCAGCTTAGGCCAAGGCCTATACGCGTGTCCGGCGATTGAGAACGTAGGCTGCCCCCATGCCAAAGAAGCGCTCGGGCGGTGGCCTGTCCCCCACGCAGCAGGCCGCCAAGTTCCTCGGTGTCAGTGTGCTGGCCGGTGCCGTGATGGCCGGTATCGCGCTGCCCGCCGTAGGCGCGCTCGGACTCGCGGCCAAGGGATCGGTGGAGAGCTTCGACGAGCTCCCGGCCAACCTCAAGACCCCGCCGCTGAGCCAGCGCACCACGATCCTCGACGCCGACGGCGGCCAGATCGCCACGGTGTACTCGCGCGACCGTACGGTGGTCGCCCTCAAGGACATCTCGCCGTACATGCAGAAGGCGATCGTCGCGATCGAGGACTCGCGCTACTACCAGCACGGCGCGGTCGACCTGAAGGGCATCCTGCGCGCGCTGAACAAGAACGCGCAGAGCGGCGGCGTCTCCGAGGGCGCCTCCACGCTCACCCAGCAGTACGTGAAGAACGTGTTCATCGAGGAAGCCGGCGACGACCCGACGAAGGTCGCCGAGGCCACCCAGCAGACGCTCGGCCGCAAGATCAAGGAGCTGAAGTACGCGATCCAGGTCGAGGAGGAGCTCGGCAAGAAGAAGATCCTCGAGAACTACCTGAACATCACGTTCTTCGGCGAGCAGGCCTACGGCGTCGAGGCCGCCTCCCAGCGCTACTTCTCCAAGCACGCCAAGGACCTCAACGTCCAGCAGGCGGCGCTGCTCGCGGGCATCGTGCAGTCCCCGAGCCGCTACGACCCGGTCAACGACGAGACGGAGGCCACCAAGCGCCGCAACACCGTGCTGCAGCGCATGGCCGAGCTCGGTGACATCTCGCAGGCCGAGGCCGACAAGGCCAAGAAATCCCCGCTGGGCCTCGACCCCAGCCAGCCGAAGAACGGCTGCATCACCGCCGTGAAGGGCGCGGGCTTCTTCTGCGACTACGTCCGCGAGGTCTTCCTCAACGACCCGATCTTCGGCCGGACCAAGGAGGCCCGGGCCAAGGTCTGGAACCAGGGCGGTCTGACGATCCGCACCACCCTCGACCCGCAGGCCCAGAAGTCGGTGCAGTCGTCGATCAAGGACCACGTCTACAAGAGCGACGACGTGGCCACCGCCGCCACCCTGGTGGAGCCCGGCACCGGCAAGATCCTGGCGATGGGCCAGTCGCGGCCGTACGGCTTCGGCAAGCACGAGACGCAGATCAACCTGTCGGTGAACCAGTCCATGGGCGGCGGCGCGGGCTACCAGCCCGGCTCGACGTTCAAGCCGATCGTGGCCGCGGCCGCCATCGAGGGCGGCACGCCGGCGACGCAGTCGTACTCCTCGCCGTACGAGATGGACTACCCGAGCCCGGTGTCCATCTGCAACGGCCAGCAGTGGCGGGACGATCCGAACAACCCGACCAAGCTGACCAACGAGAGCGAGTCGGAGCACGGCCCGTACAGCATGAAGCAGGCGACCGCGAAGTCGGTCAACACCTACTACGTGCAGCTGATCAGCGACATCGGCATCTGCCCGGTCGTCGACATGGCCAAGAAGATGGGCGTGCAGCGCGCGGACGGCGCCAAGATGCGGCAGGCCCCCTCGATCGCGCTCGGCACCCAGGAGATGTCGCCGCTGACGATGGCGAACGCGTACGCCACCTTCGCCTCGCGCGGCATGTACTGCACGCCGATCTCCATCGAGTCCATCAGCCAGCGGGTCGGCGACAAGACGAAGTCGCTGCAGGTGCCCAAGTCGACCTGCTCGCGGGCGATGTCGGAGAAGACCGCCGACACCGTGACGACGCTGCTGAAGGGCGTGGTCGAGGACGGTACGGGTCAGCAGGCCGGCCTCAGCGACCGCCCGAGCGCCGGTAAGACCGGTACGACCGACAACCGCTACGCGGCCTGGTTCGTGGGGTTCACCCCGAACATGGCGGGCGCGGTCTGGGTCGGCGACCCCACCCACAAGCGCCAGATGAAGCAGATCACCATCGGCGGCGTTTACCACAGCCTGGTCTACGGCGCCGACACACCCGGCCCGATCTGGAAGGACGCCATGACCGGCGCCCTGGAGGGCAAGCCCGTCGAGTCCTTCAACCTCGTCGACATCCCCGACGGAAAAAAGGACAAGGGGAACGGTGACGGGAAGAACGGCGGCAACGACAACGGCGGAAACGGCAACGGCGGGAACAACAACGGCGGCACGGACGGCGGGACCACCTTCCCCACGCCCACCTTCTCCATCCCGGACAACCTGTTCCAGGGCACGACCAACGGGAACGGCAACGGGGGGCGACGCGGCTGACGCGGGAGCCCCAAGGAGCATGCAGGGCTGACGCAGGAGCATGCAGGGCTGACGCGGGAGCCGTAGCACCACGCAGGGCGGCCCCTGTCCCACCTCACCGGTGGGACAGGGGCCGCCCTGCGTTCGCGTACGGTCCTCAGCCGGCCAGCAGCTTCTTCACCACGGCGGCGACCCGGCCGCCCTCGGCCTGGCCCGCGACCTTCGGGTTGACGATCTTCATCACGGCGCCCATGGCACGCGGCCCCTCGGCACCCGCGGCCTTCGCCTCCGCGACGGCCGCGGCGACGATCTCGTGCAGCTCCTCGTCGCCGAGCTGCTTGGGCAGGTACGCGGCGAGCACCTCGCCCTCCGCCTTCTCCCGCTCGGCCGACTCGGTACGACCACCCTGCGCGAAGGCGTCGGCCGCCTCACGACGCTTCTTCGCCTCCTTGGTGATCACCTTGAGGACCTCGTCGTCGGAGAGCTCTCGCTTCTCCTTGCCCGCAACCTCCTCCTTGGTGATCGCGGTGAGCGTCAGCCGGAGCGTCGAGGAGCGGAGCTCGTCGCGCTCCTTGATCGCGGCGTTGAGGTCTTCCTGCAGCTTCGACTTGAGCGTGGTGGTCATGGGTTTGATTGTCGCAGGTACGGAACTCCCGACGCCCGCCCATTTAAGGGGAGGCAGGAACGGGGCGGCTCAAGTCACCTCGCCGGTCTGACACGATGGAGGTATGCGCGCTCGATACGGAGTACCTCTGGGGATCGCGGCGGTCGGGGCCGCCGGTGTGGCCTACGCGGCGGGCTTCGAGGCCCGCTCGTTCCGTCTGCGGAGGGTGACCGTCCCCGTCCTGCCCGCCGGGATGCGCCCGCTGCGGCTGCTGCAGGTCTCCGACATCCACATGGTCGGCGGCCAGCGCAAGAAGCAGCGCTGGCTGCGCTCCCTGGCCGGTCTGCGCCCCGACTTCGTGATCAACACGGGCGACAACCTGTCGGACCCCGAGGGCGTGCCGGAGGTCCTGGACGCGCTGGGCCCGTTGATGGAGTTCCCGGGCGCGTACGTCTTCGGCTCGAACGACTACTACGGCCCCAAGCCGCGCAACCCCGCCCGCTACCTGCTCGAGAAGGTCCAGGGCCGGCACGGTCTGAACGGCAACCCGCCGGTCGTCGGTGCGATCCACAACCCGTGGGAGGACCTGCGGGACGCCTTCGACTCGGCGGGCTGGCTGAACCTGACCAACACCCGCGGCACCCTGAAGGTCGACGGCATGGCGCTGGAGCTGACGGGCCTGGACGACCCGCACATCAAGCGCGACCGGTACGCCCAGGTGGCGGGCGGCCCGTCGGACACGGCGGACTTCTCCATGGGCGTGGTGCACGCGCCGTACCTGCGCGTGCTGGACGCCTTCACGGCCGACGCGTACCCCCTGATCCTGGCGGGCCACACGCACGGCGGCCAGCTCTGCATCCCCTTCTACGGCGCCCTCGTCACCAACTGCGACCTGGACACCGACCGGGTCAAGGGCCTGTCGCGGCATGTGTCGGAGGGGCGTACGTCGTATCTGCACGTGTCGGCGGGCTGCGGGACGAACCGGTACACACCGGTACGCTTCGCCTGCCCGCCGGAGGCGACGCTGCTGACGTTGGTGGAGCGGGCGTAGAGGGATCCCGCAGGCGCGGGACGGGGGGCCTGTCCGGGGCACAGAACGGACGGTTAACCCGCACGGCCCGCCCGCATCGCCGCAAATGCCCCCTTTGCCTAGCTTGGGGGCATGACCGCCCCGATACCCAGGGACATCCCGGACCTCCCCACGATCCCGGGCGTACCCGCGCTGCTGCCCTCCTCGGTCCCCGCCACAGCGGTGATGCCCCCCGTACGCCATCCCCTGACCGCGCTCTACCGCCTCCTGGTCGCCCTCGCGGCGGCCGGAGCGGTGACGATCGAGCTGCTCCTCGGCAGCCCGGTCCGGATCCTGAGCTACTTCACCATCCAGAGCAACATCCTGCTGGCCGTCGTCCTGACCCTGGCGGCTCGCCGAGCGTGGACGGCACGCCGCCCGCTCCCCTCGGCGCTGACCGGAGCGACACTCCTCTACATCACGATCACGGGCCTGGTGTACCACCTGCTGCTGGCCAGGGCGTCGAGCCCGTTCGCGATGACCGGCGAGACGGCCCCGCCGACCGGCTGGCACTGGGTCACCGACCAGATCCTCCATACGGCGACCCCGGTCGCGGCGGCCCTGGACTGGCTGCTGCTGACCGCCCCCGGCCGCCTCCACCTCCGCCAGGCGGCGACCTGGCTCCTGTACCCCCTCGCCTACCTGACGCTCTCCCTCATCAGGGGCGAGCTCATCCTCCCCGGCACGCCGGGCCGCTATCTCTACCCCTTCCTCGACGTCGACCTGCACGGATACAAGAGCGTCCTCGGCAACGCCCTCCTCCTCGGCCTCGCCTTCTTCGCCCTCGCCGTCCTCCTGGTCGCGCTCGACCACGCCCGCCCGAACCCCGTCCGCCGCCGCGCGAAAACCGGATTTCGTCTACAGCCACCGGTGGGCTAAAGTAAACGACGTCGCCGCGACAGCAGGACAGCAGCGACATCGGGGTGTAGCGCAGCTTGGCAGCGCGCTTCGTTCGGGACGAAGAGGTCGTGGGTTCAAATCCCGCCACCCCGACGCAGGTCAGAGGGCCATTCGCATGATCGCGAATGGCCCTCTGTCACGCCCGGGGGCCAAACAGGGGGCCAAAGCAAGCTGATCTAGCCCAGCGGCCGACGTTGGTCAGCTTTACTGCTGCTGTGGATCAGGGCATAGCAGGTCTAGCGGGGGCAGCAGTCGGGGGCCTGATCGGCGTCGTTGGCACTCTGGGGGCCGCCCGTCTAACCGGAAGAGATCAGAAACAGACTCAACACGAGCACTGGCGGCGACAGCAGCGGCGAGACGCCTACAGCCAGCTCGTGAGTCAGGCGTCTGAAGCCATTCGGCTAGGCAGTGACGCCCTAGATGCTTACGAAGGCCACCATCCGTCCTGCAGTGGGCTTGCCGAACAGTTCAGCGAGGCAGTCAGCAGGTTGAACACCGCTGAGATTCTGATCTCCCTCGAAGGTCCGGAGGAAGCAGCCGGTGAAGCTGGGGAGATGGTCACGACGTTGTGCAATTGGGAAGGCTGTCTAGAGAGGGCTATTGCCATACGGGAGGGGCATTTCGCCCCTCCCGGGCCGGAGTGGTCGGTGAGCCTACGGGAGCTCATGGAACATAGAGAGAGAGGGTATGAAGCCTTGTCCGCGTTCACCGAGGTTTGTCGATGCGTGCTGGATAGATGATTAAACTCAGGACCGGGTTGCCCCAGCTTCGCCTGGGAACGAGGGCGCGACCTCCCGACGTGTGGTTTAGCTGTCGGCGAAGATGTCGTCCATGGCTTCGGCGCCCTTCGTGATCACGGGCCTGAGTTGTTTGCGGTAGACCGCTTCGGTCGTCGCCTGGCTGCTGTGGCCGACCAGCAGAGCGATCGTCTCCAGCGGGATGCCGTGGTCGGAGAGCAGCGACACGAAGCTGTGCCGGAGCTCCCGCGGGGTCCACTCCGGCTTCAGTCCGGCCTTCTTCACGATGGCCTTGAAGTCACGCCGGACGTTGGCCGCGTCGAGCGGCTCGCCGCTCCGGGTGGTGAAGACGCGGCCGGTCGGGCTCCACTCCATCCCTCTCGATGCCCGCTCCTGCTTCTGCCATCGCATTTGCTCTTCGAGGACTTCGACCACCTGCTTCGGTAGAGCGATGGTCCGGCGGCTCTTCCTTGTCTTGGTCTCACCGTGCTTGCGCACCGAACGCCACACCGCAACGTGAGGCGGGATGCCGCCCGTCGTCTCCAGAAAGACGTGATCCCAGGTGAGGGGCCGCGCCTCTTCCGTGCGCACGCCGCTGAGGAGCGAGAGCACGAGGTAGGCGTACAGCCGTGACGGGCGCGCTGCGATGAGCACGGCTTTCGCCTGCTCCAAGTTGAGTGCCTTGCTCGGACGGCCCGGGCGCCCCTCCGGTGCGGTGACGAGTAGGGCGACGTTCCGTGCGGCCTTGTCCCTGCGCTGAGCGTGCGCGATGGAGCGGCGCAGGATGGCGAGCAGGTCACGCAGGCTTCGCGTCGCGAGGAATTCGGCCCTGTCGTCCAACCAGTCGTCGACGTCGTCCGCGCTGAGTTCCTTCAACTTGGCCTTGCCGATGAAGGGCATCAGGTGCTTGTTCGCCATCGAGCGGTTCTTGCCGATGGTGCCCTTCTCGTCGCGCCCCTTCAGCCCGCGCTCCAACCAGTCGTTCACCGCGTCGGCCACGGTGTAGTTGGCCGGCGCCTTGACACCGGTCTGCATCTCCTTCTTCAAGTCGCGGATCTTCTGGCGTACTTCGGTCTTCGTCTTGCCGTACACCTTCGGCCGACGGCGCTTGCCGTTCGGGGCGTATCCCAGGGAGACGGCTCCGACGTAGCTCTTCTTTACGGGGTCCCAATAGATGGTGTCCGCGCCGTGGCCAGCCTTTGGGGTGCGCTTCGGGGTCTCGCTCATCTTCTGTTGTGCCTCCATAGGGCAGGGCCGCGCCCTGACGGGCGCGGCCCGGCGAATCTGGGGTGATGGGGGAGTTCAGGCGGCGGCCTCTGCCTCGCGCTTGAGGAGTTCGACGTACTGCGCGATGTACTCCGGCGGCACGAGTCGGCGACGGCCGATGCGGACGGTCTGAAGGCGTCCGAGGCGTATCTCCTCGTAGACCATCGAGCGTCCGATCCTGAGGGCCTTGGCCGCCTCTTCGGGGCGGTAAAGGAGCTGTTCGGCGGGTTCAGCAACCGTGGTCATGCGGCGGTGCCTCCTCGGCAGGGTTCCGGGGGCGGTGGCCCCCTTCCTGTCAGGTCCGCTACTTCCGCTACCTCCGCTACCGCCCTGGTCAGGGGCATGATCGAGGTAGCGCATAGGGCTGCGGGTAGCGGATGGAGCCGCTACCGCCCCCGGGTTCGTGGCCGCGGGGCGGGTAGCGGATGGGGTGTTGCGGTAGCGGATGCGGAGCGGCTTGCCGCTACCCGGAAACCGCCTCTGAGCTGCCCGGTAGCGGAGGTAGCGGAAGTAGCGCACTTTCCGCGGGGGGTGGGCAGTAGCGCTGCCACGCGTCGTGCAGATCGCTCGCGTAGTAGCCCTTCATGACGCTTCCGCCTGCCTTGATGTTGCGGGCCGCGATGGGGGTGTTGTCCGCGGTCATGTACTCCCGCAGCATCCGTGACAGCCCACGGGCATCGAGCGGCTTGCCGCTCATGTCCGCCCATGGCGCCTCTTCGAGGCTGTGCAGCCTGTCGAGGATGGCGACGGTGGGTAGGCGGTCGATGCCGTTGAACACGTAGTCGCGCAGGTCAGTGAGCAGGCGGATGCCGATGCTGCCCTTGTCGCTGGTCTTGGCCGCGTTCACCAGCTCGATGCAGGCGGCGCGGGCCCGCTCCGGCCACGCGCCGCCCGCCGCGTCGGCCACGGCGAGCAGTGGTTCCCACACGTCCGCGGGCCGGTCGCTGATGCCCTCTGGGAGCTCCGGGAACACCCCGTCGACCAGGTGACGGACGGACTGTGCCCAGGTGGCGAGCCGGTCGCGCAGCGCGTGGCCTTCCTTCTCGTGGATGCGCTGCCGGAACGGTTCTACCTGCTCGTTCGGGGCACGGCGGCGCATGCGGACGATGACCGAGCGGGTGAGGATCGTGTCCGGCAGTGAGCCGAGCCCGGCGACCGCCACCCCGCAGAACGACGGGAACTCCTGTACTTGCTGGTTGGAGCCGTCGCCCACGCAGCGCCACATGACGCCGGAGCGGCGGTGGCCTGCGTTGAGGAAGCCTCGGAGCTGTTCGTTCTCTCCAGCCTTGGGGCCGAAAACGGTGTCGATTTCGTCGAACAGGATGGTGGGCCGTCCCTCCATCCCCGAGACCGCCCGGAAGAGCGCGGAGGCGGATGCATTGACCGCGACCATCGGTTGCGGCACGAGGGTTTCCACGATCTCCAGCGCGCGGGACTTGCCCGAACCCGGCTCCGGCGACAGGAACGCGAGCCGCGGTGTGGAGTCGAAGCAGTCGAGCAGGTGCGCGTGCGCGTCCCACAGCGTCACAGCGACGTACGCGGCTTCGAGGGGGAAGATGTTGAAGCGGCGGTGGAAGGCTTCCACCTCATCGAGCAGTGCGGAGCCGTCCATGGCGGGTGCCGGCGGATTGGCGCTCATGCCGCCTGCCTCCCTTCCTGGTTGGTGCGGAGCGGGCATACGTCGCGGTGGGCGGTGTGGTCGTCGATCAGGGCGAGCACCTTCCGGTGGCCAACGGCGCTCCGATCCCTGCCGCACAGGCATTTCGAGGTGGCCGTAGGCACGGCGCCGCGCGGTGCGCAGATGCACAGCCACGCGACCGGGAACCGTCCGTCGCCCGGGTGCGGGTCAGGACGAAGAGCAGAAGGGACGCCCTTACGGGCGGCGCCTTTCAGCTCGCCCACGGCGGGACCGGGCACGGCCAGTGCGGCGGCGCGCGGGCCGGTCGGGGTGGCGGGAAGGCTCTTCAGTGGGAGGCGGGGAGGGGTGCTCATGCCGCCCTCCGCTGACCGTTGCGGGCAATCGACCAGTTCAGACCGCTGCGAATGGTCGCCTCACATGATCGCGGCGACAGACCGGCCTGCTCCCCCGCCCACTGAAGAGCCTCCTCAACCTGCTCCCTGGGGAGGTCGCCCCACGCGATGAACCGCCCCAGGGCTCGCGCCGCCCGGAGCAAGGTGGCGTTGCGCTCGCCCTCCGGGGCCGTTCGAACGCTCGCGGTTTCCGCGTGCAAGCCCGCTGCGGCGTAGCGAGAGGCTTGAACCGCCGACGGTGCAGCCATCAGTGCCCGTGACGACTGACGGGCCGTCAGGCGGGCGCACAGCCATTCCGGCAGCGGCGCGGGCGGCGCGTCGTTGACGAGCGCGTAGGCGCCGGTGGGGGTGATGCTGCCGGGGGCGACGACGTAGCCGCCCCACGCGCGGGTGTCGATGCGCTTGCCGAGCCGTCCGGCCGTGTTGCCGAGCCGGACGCCGTGCGGGGCACTGAAGTACAGGTGGACCCCGCCGCTCGCGGTCCGCACCGTGCGGGTGGTGGGCACGGCCTGCCCGGCGCGCTCGCAGAGCGCCGTGAAGGTCGTCACGCCGTTAGGCGTGTCCGCACTGCTCTTCCGCTTGGGCATGTCGAGGTCGACAACGACCAGCCCGGACGGGCCGGTCGCGATCCCGACGTTGAACGGCAGATCGCCCCACGCGCGGCGGATGCGGTCTGGGTCGATGGTGGCGCGCTCTTCCCACTTGCGGTGACCGCCCGCGCAGTCCCCGATGCCGGGGCAGACGTCCTCACCGTGCAGGGCCGGACGCTTGTCGCCGGGACGGAGCGGGAGGACGGCCCATCCCCGCTCCGCGGCGTCCAGCGCGGCGAACAGGAGGTGACGGTTCATGCCGTCACCCCCGGCACGCTCGAAGGGGTGGCGTGGACCAAACGGCCCTCGCCGAATGACGCTCGTTGGGTCATGCTGGATGTCTCCTGCTCTCTTGGAGGGACTGGAGAACCGGGGCGGGCGCAGGCTTGTGGTGAGACGGCGCCCGCCTCGGGCGTAGCTAGCCGTGGAAGTGGTTGCGCTTGAAGACGGCCTTGCGGATGTTGACCGTGGTCCCCCTGCGGTGGCCGCTCGCGCTGAACACCTGCACGGCCACCCAGCCGCCGAAGATCACGGCAGCGAGGGTGATGAGCTGGGTGATGAGCGCGGTCAGGGCGGTGATGAAGGCGGTCAGCAGGAACAGCCCGCCGCACACCGCGGCGAACCCGATGCCCCCGAGGGCGATGTTCACCGCGGCGCGGGAGACGGGCGGCTTGGTCACGACCGGCTCGGGCTTGGCGGGTTCGAGGGTGTAGCCGGTGACGACGCGGCCGTCCGGCAGGACGATGCTCGTCACCGCCGGGATCGTGCCCGGCTGCACCGGTACCACCGGCGTCGAAGGCACCGGGGCGAGCGGAGTAGGCCGGTGGACTTCCACGGTCGCCTCACGACGGCCGGTCACGAGAGGCTTGGCGGGTTCGTTCATCACGGGTCTCCTGTCAGTTGCCGAGGGCGGACAGGGCATCGGCGGACGCCTGCACGAGGTTGTGGATGGGCTCATACGCGCCAGTCCCGGCGACGAAGAACCCGAACAGGAACAGCACCAGGGCGGCACCGCCCCCGGCAGACCGGGTCTTGACGGCGAAGAACGAACCGGCGCCGAACAGCAGCACGGCGGAGATGTTCAGGATCATCGTGAGCCTTCCGGTCAGGGGGTGTCCGTGCCCGCGCGGTAGATGCGGGCCCAGCGGTTGTAGAGCCAGCGGCCGACGCGTATGCGCTTGCCGGTGGCCTTGCAGCGGCGGCAGTCCTTGCCGCGCTTCATGCGGCCCTTGCGGTCGGTTTTCATCTGGAAGCCCCAGCCGTTGCACTTGCGGCAGTTGCCGAACGGCGAGGCAGCGCACACGGCGACGTAACACAGCGTTACGCCTAGAATCAGGGTGATAGCGAGCAGGACAGGGGTCATCACGGGCCCTTCCAGGCGGGTTTCGGGGGTTTCCGCAGGTGGGCCGCTATCCGCTAGCGGCCTGATCAGAGCGGGTTTGAGGCGCTAGCGGGGCCGCTAACGTTAGCGGTGTATGCCGCTAGCGATAGCGGCCCCGGAGTCTCAGCCCGCGTCCCGCTTTCCGTCACGCTCCGCAATCGCGGCGACGATGTGGGAGCGGTCGATGCCGCGCCGGTTGACAACCTTGCCCTTGACCCGGCGGCCCACCTGGATGGTGGAGACGCCGTGCGGCTTCAGGGCCGCGGCCAGTCCCTCGGGGTCCCAGCCGTCGTAGACCTCCTCGCGCAGCTCTGCGAGCCGGGCGACGACGGTCTCGGACCACACCTTGGGCTCATCGGCCGGCACAACCGCGAGGATGTCGCGCAGCAAGTCATACGCGCTGGTGACCGGCTCGGGTGCCTCCCCGAGCGCGTGCCCGGACAGCGTGCCCGCCTCCTCGCGCAGGCGGCGTGCGCGGGCGCCGATCGCGTCGGCGTCGCGACCGTCGACGTAGATGGCGCGCACGATCCGGGCGTCCGAGCCTTCACCGACGAAGTAGTGAATGCCCTTGTCACCCCAGGCGAACATGGTCGCCCGCACGCCGCGCTTGTAGGCGGACGTGCCGAGCACCATGTCGTTTTCGAGCTGGCCCATGACCTTCAGGCACCACCGGGCCGACGCGTTCGCGCTGATGCCGGTGGGCAGCGCCTTGGCGTCCGGCCGCTGGGTGGCGAGCAGCAGCACGATGCCAGTGGCCGGACCGCGCTTGACCAGGTCGGTTGCGATCTCCTCGAACTCCTTGGCGTGCTCGGGGTGCTCGAACAGCACCTGGCACTCATCCACTCCGATCACGATCGGGTGCAGACCCAGGGAGCGCTTGTCGGCAAGGGCGCTGGTCACCTTCGACTCCGGGCAGACATCCCGCGGAAGTGAGCGGATCACCTTGGTGCGGCGTCGCAGTTCCTCGCGCAGTGCCCGGAAGTCGTTCAGGCAGTACTCGATGGACTCGTCGTCGTCGCCCGCGGCATGGCGGTGAGAGACGGCGTCGCCGACCGGGTCGAGGTCGCCCGTGCCCTTCATGTCGTAGGTGTGCAGCTCCGCCCGCGGGTCCAGCGCGGCGATGAGCAGCAGCAGCCTGAGCAGGAAGGTCTTGCCCATGCGCGGGATGGCGCCGATGACGCCCGCGATGTACATCAGCGTCGCTTCGACCCAGCGTCCGCGCTGGTCGGTGCCGTAGGCGACCGGCTTGAACAGGTCGACCGAACCCGACTTGAGCAGCGGCCACTTGGGCTGCTTGGCGCGAGACATGTCCTGGTCGCCGACCCAGAGCACGAGGTGACCGGTGTGCTCGTCCGGCACCGCCTCGGGCCACACGCAGCCGAGCGGGCGGCGCAGGCCGGATGCGAGCCGGTCGCGGCGCTCGATGACGTCGGTCACCGTGACGCCGTACGGGAGGTTGCCCTCCGCGCGCCAGCCGGGGCCGTCGCGAGTGATGGGCGCGGTGAACTCGAACCCGTCGCGGCCCTTGGCCTGCGCCTGGTTGATGGCGGGGATGCCGAGCGCTCCGAGCGCACGCAGCACGATGTCACTGGTGAGCTTGGTGGCCTTGGGCAGCTCCACAGCCCTGTGGATGACCGGGTCATCGGCCTTGCGTCCGGCGAACCCGAGCGCCATCACGACCGCGCTCACCGACACCGCCTGAAGCCAGTCAGGGGCGAGCACGTACATCGCAAGCGCGGCGCCCAGTCCGACGAACATCGCGAGCACCGCCACGAGGGTGCGCAGTCGGACGCGTCCGTCGCGCTGTCGCGAAAGCTTCAGGTACTCCGCGGCGTCCTCACGGCGGACCGCGGCGAGTCGGACCGGCTCGCCCTCGCGGTCGGCCACCCACCGCATGGTGCCGCCCACGAACTTCGCGGCGCCCGCGGGGGCCTGGAGGGTGAGGCGGGCGGCGTAGACCGGGGCACGCAGCGCGTGATACCCGGCGGCGTGGGCGTAGTGGCGGGCCACCCACGCCGCGGCGGTCCGCAGTTCCGCCACCGACCGCAGCCACTCGGGAACGACCGCACGGCGGTGTGCTCCCGCGAGCCGACCGAGGTACCCCGGGCCGGTCGCCCGCGGGGTCGACTGGTCGACCATCACGGGTACCGTCGGGTCGGCCGACTCGGCACCCGACCGCGCGGCGTCGGAGTCGGCCGACGGGTCGGAGTCGGGTCGGGTAGTCGGGTCGGCCGACTCGGTACGGGCCGACCGCGCCTTGTCGAGGTCGACCACGCGTGAGTCGAGGTCGCGGAACGCGTCGAGGTCACGGCCGTTGTCGACGACATGGATTTCGTCGGCCGTCATCTCGGCTTCGAGCCGGTTGAACAGTTCGTTGTCGTCGTCGGGGTGCTTCACTGAGGGTCCCTTCCAGTGGGAGGAAAGGCGGGGCCGGTCCGTCGCTGTAGGAGGTGAGCGGACGGGCCCCGCCGGATCGTGGTGCGGTGTGTTCAGGCGGCGCGCTGTTCCTCGGGGTAGGCGCAGGGCACGCACATGCCGAGCGAGGTGGGGATGACGTATCCGGCGTCCTGTCGGCACACCGGGCAGGTGCGGCGGGCGCGGTTCGCCTTGGCGAGCGCGGCCCACTTGCCCGGCGTCATCGGCCGGACGGGCTTGGCGCGGTCGACGCGGTAGAGGTAGGCGACCAGCGGGCCGCGCCGATGGCGCGGTCGCATGATCTGCGCCGCGATGGACTGCCCACCGGGGCGTAAGCCGCGGGCCCGTAACTGCCGTTTGGTGGCGAGTCCGTCGGGGGCGCAGCGCCACGGATAGGTGGCCAGTCCGTGCCTCGCGCCGGTCGGGTCGAAGCATTTGGCGAACATCAGGCAGCCTCAGCCGTCGTGTCGTAGCCCTCCGAGTCGTCCACGGAGTGCAGCGGACGGCCATCGGCGCGCTCTGCCTTCAACTGCTCCCGCAGCTTGCGGGCGTTGGCCTGCGAGACGTGCACGGCGGTGCGGATGCGGTCCGCGGTCAGTTCCGCCTCGGTCCACTCCGCGGTGGCCGCGCGCGCGTCGGTCAGCAGCTCCTCGAAGGTGCGCTGTGTCTTGGCCTTGCCCTTGGGTTTGGGCTGTCGGCGCGGGCGCGGCTTGGCGTCGACCAGAGGCGCCGGCGGATTCTCCGCCGGGGGCCTTTCGGATGTCTCCTGCTCGGCAGCGGGGGCCAGTTCGCCCATGCGCAGCATCACGCGCTCGCGCCGCGGCGTCTTTGAGCGCCACTTGCGGCCGTAGCGCTCGCGCAGGTCCGCGCGCGCCAACTGCCGTTCCTTCTCCCGTGCCAGCGCCTCGGAGTAGGAGGTGACTTCCCACAGCGTCATGCGGCGCCAAAGCGCGAAGGTGGAGGGGAAGGCGAGCAGCCAGCGAGAGAACCGGATCTTCTCCATGCGGCGACCGGTGACGGCGCCGATCCGCACGGCGTAGATGTGCGCGCCGATCTCGGAGAACACCACCCACAGCAGCGGCATCGTGCCGTGCGCGACCTTGGCCGACAGGGAGTGTCCGGCCGCGATGTTGAGCCCGCAGGTGATCAACGTGAGCGCCCAGGGAACGAACCGCACCCACGCGAGCGCCATATCCATGCGGATCAACAGCAGGTTGGCCACGGTGAACACGGGAATGGCCACGTCGATACCGACTGGCAGCATCCACGGCTCTCCGAAGCCCCAGCGGGCCGCAGCAGCGGAGACCGCGTCGAAGGAGGAGATCAGACCGAGCGCGCCGACTCCAGCTGCAGCGAGAGCGCCGACTCCAGCAAGGCCCATCTCCGGCTTCGTCAGTGGCGGCACTGCCGGACGTACGACGGTCTGTGTCGCATCGGCGGTGGTCATGCCGCCGCTCCCTTCCGGGAGGACCGACGGCGACCGGCCGGGCGGGCCAGCGGGACGACGTTAAACAGCTCCGGGGCGTGCGCCTCGATCACCTCGGCGGCGATGCGGGCCACGTCGTCCGGGAGCTCCGGGTTGTCGGCGAGGATGTCGCGCGCGGCGTCCAGCCGGGCCGCACGCTCTTCTTCGGTCTCGCCCTCTTCCCCGAGCCACAGCTCAGGCGGGGTTCCGAGGGCCAGTTCGATGAAGTCGTTGACGGAGACGGCCTGATGACCGCCGATGTACGTGCGCATGGGGGCTCCTGAGTCGGAGGGACTGGAATCCGAAGCAGCCGCAGGCGTGTGGTGAGACGGCGACTGTTCCGAAGTCCCCTGCTGCAAGCGCGGCAGGGAGAAGGGCCCCGGGCCGGATTCGATCCGGCGCCCTCGTGGCGGGATGCCGGGGCGGTGCTACTAGCGGCCGTTGACTTCGCGAATCTTGACGTTCTCGGCGTATCCGTCACGGAGGCGGACGAGCGTGAAGGAGCTACCGCCGACATCCGTGATCAGGTGCGGCTCGCCCTTGTACTGAATCTGCGTGCCGACCTGGTTGACGTTGGGGTGACGAGGGTTGGTGATCCGGCGCATGGCTTCTCCTGGGAGGTGAAGGGGGTTCCGGCTCCCCTCGGCCCCGCTCGTACGAGACGAGCGGGGGAGGCAACCGGCCGCAGCGTTGCGGAGAGGTCGAAAGAGTGCGCGGGTCGTGCTCCGCGCGGACCGCCTTCTTGTCGCTGAGGACAGGCGGTAGATCCTCGGTCCACTGTTGAGTTCTCAAGGTGCGATTAGCGCGGGGCCCGCGGCGTGCGGCAGATGCCGCCTTCCGACTGCCGCAAGCGGCAGCAATACGGGCAATCCCGAGCCATTCGTGCAGCTCAAGCGCTTGTCATCCCAAGGTTCGGGGTGACCGGCTTACTAACTAGCTTGCACTAGTCTGCTGTGGTGCACGACCCTCGTGCAGTGATGCGCTCTAGTTCGCTGTGGTGGGTAAGCTCAGAGCATGACTGTCACAGGAGGGCCGAAGCCGAAAGCGGTGCAGGTCGCGGACGCGCTACGCGACGACATCAAGAAGATGAAGCCGGGGGACAAGCTCCCGTCGCAGCGAGAGTTGATGGACCGATTCGGGTTCGCGAGCCAGACCATCCAGAACGGGTTGGCCGCACTCCGAGCCGAAGGGCTCATCGTCTCGGCCGGGAACCTCGGTAACTTCGTCGGCGACGGGTCGGCCCCCACCGGCGACGTACGCGACGACATCAAGGAAATCCGCTCCCAGATTCAGGCGTTGGCTGAACGGGTCGCAGCGCTCGAAGAACGCTCCGCCCCGGGTGGTGCGTGATCTGCAACCAGCATGCAAGGAACGGGAGTTGTGAGGTAAGTGACAGCCAGGGGACGACGAAGTGGAGGTGGGGACATGTCCAGTGACACCCCTCTGTCCCCTTCCCTGTCCCCCCTGCTCGCGCGCGAGACTCGGAGTAGGCACTCAGAGGAGGGCGCATGACCGACGACAGGCCTGCATGGGCGCGGCGTATCGCTGCCGAACGAATGGCGCGCGACTGGTCGCAGCGTCAGGCAGTCAGGGCACTGCGAGCGCACGCTCCCACAGAGCTGCCCGCGGAAGACAGCATGATTCGCCAGTGGAAGCGCTGGGAGTCAGGCCAGATGCCGAACGACTTCTACCAACCGATCATCGCGGCCCTCTTCGGCACCGTGACGCACGCGCTCTTCCCGGCGCCCGCACGGCGGGACGGGGACAAGGAGATCTTGACGGCGTCCGGCATGGAGACGCTGGAGATCGTGAGCCGTCTCAACCGGTCGGACGTCGACAACGCCACGCTTGATGCTCTGCGGATCACGGCTGATCGGCTTGCCTCGGAGTACCCGTTCATGCCGAGCGAGCAACTTCTCATCGAGGGGCGGCAGTGGCTTCGCCGTGTCGTCGAGCTTCACACGAAGAGCCTCACCCTTGCGCAGCACCGCGAAGTGCTCGCACTGTCTGGTTGGCTCGCCCTACTGGTCGGCTGCGTCGAGTACGACACGGGCGCACGCCACGCGGCTGAGTCGACGCGACAGGCGGCGCTCTCGCTCGCGACCGAGGCTGACCATGCAGAGGTCGCCGGGTGGGCACACGAGATGCGGGCATGGTTCGCCCTCACGACCGGCGACTACCGCGGCGTCATCGCGGCAGCGCAGGCCGGAGCCGAGACGGCACAGCATCACGGCGTGGCCGTGCAGCTCGCAGCGCAGGAAGCCAAGGCGTGGGCACGGATCGGGGACCGCCGGCAAGTCGAGGTCGCCTTGGACAAGGGGCGGCGGTTGCTCGAAGGGATGCCGTACCCCGAGAACCTTGACAACCACTTTGTGGTTGACCCTGCCAAGTTCGACTTCTACGCGATGGACTGCTACCGCTTGGTCGGCGAAGACAAGCTTGCGCGCACGCTCGCCGAAGAGGTGCTGAGGGCGGGAACGGACTTCGACGGCACCGAGCGCTCGCCGATGCGCAACGCGGAAGCGCGGGTCACACTTGGAGTCACGGCGGCGCGTGATGGTGACTTGGAACAGGCACTCACCATGGGGGAGCGCGCCCTCGAAGGGGACCGTCAATCAGTACCGTCCCTGATCATGACCAGCCGCGAACTTGCTGCCGAGATGCGGCGCCGGTACAGCTCCGAGCCAGCAGCGCAGGACTACCTTGCACGGCTTCACGTACTCGCCGAACAGAAGCCCGGATTTATGCCTCGATGAATTTCAGGTTAGACCGCGACGCCTGCATGGCATCCAAGGAGCTGACGGCTTAGGCATGCGCTCAGCAACCCACTAAGCAAAGTATCGGAGCGGGCTACGCGTCGCAGCCCCGTCATTCTTCGCTGTTCAGATGCTCATCAATCCAATGGTCGACAATTCGTTCCGCCAGTTCAGACGGTTCCAACCCTTCCGACGCCCCCCGGCGCAGCATCACATCAAATTGATCAAATCGGAGCCGAACAAAGCACTGAGACGCAAAGAAGTCTCGAGTGAACAGAGCCCAATGGAACGCAGCAGACTCGTCCACTGAGTGTCCGGCGGGATTTCCTTCCATGACGCTTTTAACCATCCTCCAATCAGCTAGGAGCATCTCCTGCAGTTGAAGGTCGAGCGTCCCATCCTCCTGCAGGAAAGACTCCGGATCTCCAGGGCCAGGAACATGGCGCATCGCAAACAAAATCCTTGCCATCATTTTTAGGAAGTCATCCCAAGCCATACCGCTGGCCGCACTGACACTTACCACTCCCAAAAAGAACGACGGATCGACAATTCCCGACCAGCCTTGTCCACCTTTCCGGACGAACGATCTGACGAACTGTTCCTCATCAGCCTGCAACACAGCGTCAATCTCATCCATGCTCATCCGAGAGCGACCAGTCACTAGACTGAGGGGAAACCGAGCAAATACCTCTACGCCATACGGCAAATTAAACCCCCTCCAAAGGCCGATAGAGATCGCGATCACCGCAATAGTGGAGAAAACGCCGGCATTCAGCGAGTAGGAGTAGATGGATGCCAGGAAGGCTACGGCAAGTACAGTCAAGCCACTGACTGCAATCGTGAGCACAAATACCCATAGGCGACGCTCATACACCCAAACAATATCCCTAAGCGATCTCCTAGGCAGCCGAAAGCTCTCGCCAAGTAGCAGGAGCAATCGCTCGACAAGCGAGCCGTCCTTCACTTCAAGCACCTTTCCAGATCTCGATCGCGAGACTTACAAAGTCTTTTACCACATAGACAACTAGAAGGGCCAGTGTGCCAGCAGTGAACAACCATTTGAGAGCGTCAACGATTAGACCCTCCAGGCCGTGCAGGCTACCCAACCACTTAAAGCCACCCTCAGCCATTTGATGTACCCATACCCAGGCCAAAATGAAGGATAGGTCAATGGCCACACACAGAAGAGTGAACCCGAAGATTTTCAGCCTTCTCCACAAATTACGACCTGGGCTCCATTTGCTGGTTGCCCCCTTCGCATGACTCGAAGGTCCAGTCATCAGGTAAGTCCTTAACGTATCTCGCGTGAGACGCTCCACCATCGCTACTTACACTCTGCTGGACAGTGAAGGATTGTCTTGGGGAGCTGCGCCGACTGGCCTAAACGCACCTGGCACCCGTTGGTGAGCGCACTTGGCTGCGCCCTCCACCTCGCCGTGTGATCAGGTCCGCCTCGCTAGAGCAGGGCGTCAGTGAGGAAACGGCCGGGGCCAAACGGGGGGCCAAACGAGGCAGCAGCACCCGGACTGTCTAGGACGACCGTGGACGATGCCAGACCCGAACGGGCAGGTCAGCTTCCCGTAGGCAAGGTCACCAAGGGCCCGATCGCGTTCGAGAGCATGCGGTCCAGGAGTAAAGCGGGGCTCTCCTGCACCCTCCGTCATGGAGGGCCAACATGTCGCAGGGCCCCGTGGGGGGTGCCCTGCGACATGAATGCGCGGGACAGTGGCGGCAGAGCGCGAGCATCATGTCGGGGTACCACCGCGGCTGAGCGTCGCTTGCCGCTCATGACGTAGCCGACTGTGAGAGACCGCACGCTGACTTTGAACGCTGGCCTGGCGCCTCCTTGCGTACAGAACACACATGCGGCTCAAGATCTGTGAAGATCCTCGCAATCGGCTCTCTTCTGGTGTGAGATACCCCTGAAGAGCCAGCAGTGAACAGAGGACAGATGACAGATACTCCCGCCGACGGCAGCCCAGGCGAGAAGCCCCCCACGGTGGATAGCCCCGCCTTGATCCTTGCCAGGGCCCAGTCAGGAGCGAGGCTAGACAAGGCGCGAATCGACCGTAACAAGAACACTTGGCGGGACCTGTTAGTCGGCATTCCCATCACGCTTGCATTTTTCGGCACCGGCGTGGTGATCCTTATCAATTGGTCTGATTACGATCCGTTCGGCGGTGGCCCAAAGCCAATGCACTGGGGTTGGGGGGCGGCATCCATCGGTTTCGCGGTGATGGCAGCAATTATTCTGTCGGTGCGCGCCGCGAGTCAAAATGCCGTGTTGGAGGAGATTGAAACGGAGGAACGAGTCTTCCTAAGGGCGGCAGAACTGGAGCATGCGCCAGAAGTCGATGCTCCATTGAAAGTGAATCGCACTCTACTGCAAGAATATCACCGATTGTCCACCAGTCAGGCCCGGTCAGCTTTTCGGCTTGCTCAGTGGGTGATGGTGGCAGCGGCCCTGCTTGTGCTGGGTGGCGCTACAGCAGTCGTATGGGCACGTAACACCACTACAGCGGTTACTGTCGCTACACTGACTGGTCTGATATCCGCTTTGGGCAGCTACATCTCAACTACGTTGCTTGCGACATACCGAGTATCTGTGGAGCAGGCGCGTTTCTACTTCCGTGAGCCTCTTGCTGGCGGCTATTTGCTTGCTGCCGAAAATCTCGCGCAAAGACTTGATACCGGCGAGCGTACCGCAGCGCTGGGGCGCGTAGTCGATGGTTTTATCCAGGCAGCCATTCAGGTCCCTCAGGCAGTCACTCCGACAACGGATACGGGCCAACAAACCAACCCCGCGCAAAAGTCTGAAGAAGCCACTCCTAGCTGACGTCCAGAGGAAGCTATCAAACCGTCACTATCGACGGGACGCGCCCCACGTCCAACGAGCACTCTCAGGGCGTGATGGCCGTTGCATCGGCCAATCGCTCTGCGTTCTGCCCGGCACTCCATCCCGGGGGCCAAACGGGGGGCCAAACGGCATGACCGACTGAAGACGGTACTGGACGTCCACGGACGGTGCCCACAACGAACTCCCTGGCCAGCAAGATGGTTACGGAGGCCAAGACGGCTGCTGATGGCGTTCGGGACGAAGAGGTCGTGGGTTCAAATCCCGCCACCCCGACAATGAAACACCAGGTCAGACCCGTCGTTGAGGGATCAGCGGCGGGTCTGACCTGCTTTGGGGGCCTGTATTGGGAGCCATTCGGCTGCCGGTGGGGGGAGTGCAACCTCTGGCTGCATCGACAGACCCGGACCGGGCCCTTGTACCGCCGACGGCTCGTAGGGGCTGCGTCTCCTGGTCATGTAAGGGCCTTCGCCAGCGCGTTCCCTTCAGCGCTGTCACCGGCGCAGGCTGCCCCAGTCGGCGTGTCAGGAAGCGGGGGTGGCGGTTGAGGCGGGTTTCTTGCCCGGCTTGGTCGGCTGGTGCGTGAAGACCACCAGGTGCCACCTGCCCTTTCGCCGCGTCACGGTGAAGGTGTCCCGCAGCGGTTTACCCTCCTTGTCCTCGGCCACAAGGCGGGCCGAGCCGGTGTCCGGGCCCATGTCGTGCTCGATCTGCACGCCCTTGATCTTCCATCCCCGCCCGCCCCGGTCCGCGAGGATCTGCGTCGCCTCCTGCCTCGACCACTTCGCGTCCTCGACACCACCGGCGGCGATCAGGTCGGTGACACTGCGGGAGTTCAGTGCGGCCACGTAGGCTTCGACCGCTCCGCGCGCCCCATCGGCGGATGCCGAACTCGAAGGGCTTGAGGACGCGGACTTGTCGTCAGGGGACGAGCAGCCGGATGCGACGGCCAGGGCGGCCAGCACGGCCAGGAGTCGTCGACGTTCCACAGCGCACTCCTTGGTTGTTCCTGTGAGGGGGTCGGCAGCCTGTCAGGTGCGGTGTGCGTACCACCAGGTGCGCGGATGGTCGGAGAGCAGCTTGTTCAGGCTTTTGTTGTGGGTGTCGCCGGTGTGGTACGTCAGGTACGGCGTGCCCTGGTATTTCTTCGTGACGATCATCGTGTGGTCGATGTTGTCGTTGCGGTCCCAGTCGGCTTGCAGCACATCCGACTTGGCCAGCTTCCACACGTTGTCCAGGATCTTGGTTCGCTTCGAGTGCTTCTTCGCGAACCAGTACCAGTTCTCGGCGCCGGCCCAGGTGTAGCTGGTGGTGAACTTCGTCGGTCCGTAGAACCAGTACTTGTTGCTGGTCCGCTGGATGATGGCGCCGCCCTTGGGACCCCATCCGCCCTCCAGCATCGCCTGCGAGATGAAGTTGGTGCAGTCGTTGCCGTACGTGCGGAAGGCGCCGTTGTGGTGGTCCCAGTACTTGTCGGCGTAAGCCACCATCTTGTTGTAGCTGTAGCCGGCGGCAACCGACGGCTTGACGAGGTCGTCGACCGTGGCGTCGGGCAGCGGGGTCGTGTCGGAGGGGGCGTCCTTGCCTCCCTCGTCCTCGTCCGCCTTACCGCCCCCGTCGTCCGCGCCGGCGCCGGCGTCCACGTCCGAGACCTGTGTCGTCGGCGTCGGGCCACCCTCCGTATCGGCTTTGTCGGACGACAGCAGCCACGTGCCGTCGGTTCCCTGGGCGTACTGCACCGTGTGGGGCAGCGACAGTTCCTCGTACTCCGGCGCTCCCTTCTCGACCTCCTGGGCCGTGAACGGCGGGTAGAGGCGTGTGTGCTCGGTGAGTTGCAGTGTCGCTGTCCGACCGGAGACGGTGGTGTCGGTGACGTTCACGTCGACCCGCGCCTTTGTGTAGCCGCCGTCGACTTCCCTGTACCTCTTGCCCTTCTCCGCGAGGGCGGCGAGATCGTCCTGTGTGCGAGCGGCCATGGCGCGCGTGGCCTTTACGTGGACGACGGCGGCCCTCACCGGCGGACGGGACGTCGTCAGCATGTCGGCGCGCTGCTGCAGATAGCCCTCGGCGAGCTGAGCGAGTGCCGTGGTGTCGGCGTTCGCCGCCGTCGGAGCGGCCAGGTCGGCGGGCTGGGCGCTCGCGGGTACGTCGACGAGCGCGAGTATCGCCGCGGCCGTGGTCACGGCTGCGGCGAGGACCCGTCTGTGCTGCGCGACGCGCATGAATCCCCCTTGATCACGGCCGACTGGTCGGGTCAGCCTGTCGATCAGGAGGGCCGATTCGAACGGCACGTTCCCGTGAAGCGCATTCCCGATCCCGGAATGTCTGATTCCTGGTCAGGAAAGGAGTGAGAGACGCCAAGGGTTCGTCTCTAGGCGGAGGATGTCGGAGAGGGTCGCGGGGAGACCTGGGTGGCGCGTGTGTGTTGCTGTTTCAAGGCCGTCCACCTGGACGACTGCTGCGGGGTCTGTGCGCCCTGGAGTTCCGCGAGTTTCAGGAGGTTGGCCTCTGTGGCTGTCGGGAGGGTTTGGGCCTCGGTGCGGTAGTGGTCGGTTATCACCGCGGTCAGTTCAGCGGTGTTCATCGTCGGGTGGACGCGTTGGGCGATCTTGTTCAGGTTGCGGTAGGAGCCCTGGAGTTGGAAGGGGGGCTCGGTGCGGGTTGCGGGTGACTGGGCCGCCGAGGCCATGTAGGCGCGGTTGACGGCCAGGACCGTCTCGCGGGCCGTGAGGAGGTGGCGGAGGACCGTCAGGATCTGGTCCAGTTCGGCCGGGGCGCAGGGGTGGGTGAGGTGGGACGGGTGGGCCGTCGGGTCCTGTGACGCCAGGCGGAGGAGGAGGTCCAGGTCGGTTCGGGGGCGACCCGCCAGGGCGGTGAGGGTCGGGTTCGACGTCAGGGCGTTTTCTATGAAGCTCAGCTCGAAGACCGCTTCCTTGCCGGTCACCACGTCTCCGAGGTTCCACACGTCGGCGCGGTTGGCCAGCATGTCGGGGACGTGGAAGCGGGTGCCGGACTCGGTGTAGGGGTTGCCGGCCAGGCAGACGGCGAAGCGTTTGCCGCGCAGGTCGTAGGTGCGCGGCTCGCCGTCCCACACTCCCTCGACGCGGCGCGTGCTGTCGCACAACGGCACGAACTTCTGGAGGAGTTCGGGGGACGTGTGCTGGATGTCGTCCACGTGGAGCAGGGTGTTGTTGCCGGCCGCGAGGGCGAAGTTGATCTTCTCGACCTCCTGGCGGGCCGTGGCGTTCGGCGCCTCGGCCGGGTCGAGGGAGGTGACGCGATGGCCGAGTGCCGGACCGTTCACCTTCACCAGGACCAGGCCGAGGCGCTCCGCCACGTACTCCATGAGCGTCGTCTTGCCGTACCCGGGCGGGGAGACCAGTAGCAGGAGGCCGCCCGTGCCGGGGCCGGCCGTCGTGCCCAGCTGTTTGGCCAGGCTGTCGCCCAGGAGGGGGAGGTAGACCTCGTCGATCAGGCGGTTGCGGACGAAGGTCGTCATCACGCGCGGGCGGTGGTCGTCGACGCGGATGCGGGTGCGTTCCGCGGTCAGCAGGGCGGTCCGCCGGCGCAGGTAGTCGCGGTGGGCCGGGACCTCCGTCGTCCTGAACTTCGTTGTGCGGGACATGAATTCGTCGATACGGAGGGTCAGGGTGCCGGTCGCGGTGATGCGGGGGTGGGTGCCCAGCAGGCCGTCCACGGTCGCCGTCAGCGGGGCGTCCGACTCGTAGCGCGGCAGGGCGGGGCAGAGTTCCGCCGCGATCGCCTCGGCCAGGTCGGCGGAGGGCAGGTCGGCGTACCCGCTCGTCCTGGCGTACGCCGACAGCCAGGCCTCGACCAGCTGGCGGCGGGCGGGCAGGTCGTCGAGGGCGGTCAGGTCCTCGTCGTAGGCCGAAGTGCCGACCGTGCGGCGGAACTTGTCGAGGAACTCGCGGGCGCCGGCGCTCATCACGAACCCGTCGGGGCCTGTGGTGAGTTCTTCGAAGAGGTACGCCGCCGCCTCCGCGTCACCCACCGCCGCACCCAGCTCCGAGCAGAAGTCCGCGATCGCCGGGGCCGGTCCGAACGTCTCCCTCGCGCGGGCGAGTGAGCGTGCGCGTCTCGTCCACGTGTCACGGGCCTCGGGGGTGGTGTCGTGCGTCCAGAACAGGTGGGCTGCCGCCCGGGCGGTGGGCAGGTGGCGCAACAGGCCCGCCTCCGTGTGCAGTTGGAGGAGCGAGGTGAGGATCGCCGTCGCGTCGTGGTCGTGTATGCCGCGTTCGTGGCCTTCGTCGTACGACTCCTGTGCCGTGCGGCGGACAAGGGCGGCCAGGTCGGTCCCGGCGAGGGCGGTCGGGCCGTGTTCGGCGAGCAGGCGGGCGGCGAGGTGCTCGGCGCGGTAGACCTCGGGGGACTCCGAGGGCAGGGGGCGGTTCCAGTAGGGGCGGGTGGCGGCGAAGCCGGGGTCGGTCACCGGGGAGCGGTAGTCCGTGCCGGTGAGGGCGAAGGCCAGGCCGTCGGGGCCGTGCGGGACCAGCGCGAGGTCGAGGGGTTCGGTGTTGACGGCGAACCGGTGGCGGCCCAGGCGCAGAGTGCGGCCGTCGTCGGCGTACAGGTCGGCGCGGTCGCGCAGGGCGCGGCCGGCCTCCTGGTGGGCGGCGGTGAGGCGGCCCGCCAGTTCGTCCGCGCGCGCCCGGTCGCCGAGGGCGCGCAGGTCGTCGGCGGTGCGGCGGACCTTGGCGACCATCGGGTCGGAGGCGAAGTACGCCCCGATGGCCTCGGCGTCGGGGAGGGCGGTCGCCCGGCGGTTCACCGTCTCCAGGAGGCGTTCGGCGGAGGCGGTGAGCTGTTCGGCGCGGCGGGCGCGGTCGTCGGCGAGGGTCTGTTTGCGGGCGGCGAAGGTCTCGTGGATCTCGGTGCGTTTGTCCGCGAGTTCGGTGAGGAAGTCGTCGTGGTCGGTGAAGCGGGCCTCCAGGTTCTCCAACCGGACCAGCAGCAGTGACAGTTGGGTGTCGCAGGCCTGCGGGTCGGTTGCGGCGGCCAGGGCACCGGTGATCGACTGGGCGAGCAGGGCCAGTTCGGCGGCGAACTGGGCGCGGCCCTCCCGGTCCCGCAGTGCGCGGCGGCGGGCCTCCAGGACGGCTCGGGCCCGGTTGGTCCCGCCCAGCACCTCGGCCACCCGCTCCAGGACGGACGTACGGACCGTGGCGTCGGCGATGTCGAGGCCGGCCACCACCTCGGTGACCGTCCGCAGCCGCTCGGCCAGTTCGTCCAGCCGGGCGGTCAGCGGTGCCGCCTCGGCGGCCGTGGCGAGCGCGCCGGCCTCGGCCACCAGGGCCGCGATGTCCCGGTGGTGGCCGGCGAAGGCGTCCTCGCGGGCCAGCGCCGCCACCGCCCGCTGGCCGAACGACGCCAGGTCCGTCTCGGCCTCCGCCGCGAGGGCGTCGACGCGGGCGGTGTCCGCGTACCGGAGGTCCTTCAGCGTCAGCAACCGGCCCTGGGCGCGGCGCAGTTCGGTGAGGCCGTCGATCCAGGAGGCGGCGTCGCGCGGTGGCTCGCCGCGCAGGCGCCGTACGAGAGCGGTGGTGTCCTCGGACGCCTGCTCGATGGCGTCGGACGCCTGGCGGGTGAGGGTTCGGACCGTCTCGAACTCGGTCAGCACCTGCTCGGCGGTGGCGTGGAGGGCGTCCAACGGGGTGCGCAGGTCGCCCAGTTCGGGGTCGCCGAGCCAGTGGTGGGTGTCCGTGACCCGGACACAGGCGGCGGCCAGGGCCTCGTACACCTCGGTCGTCGGCGTCGTGCCGGCCGCGGTCGCGGTGACGGAGAGGCAGTCGGAGATGCCCCGGACGAGGTCGGCGTTGCCGACGCGGGCGAGCGGGCCGGTGCCGGCGGGGCGGGTGGCCGCGTGGGTGTCGCAGACGTAGGGCGAGGTCCACCGCTGCACGGGGTGGACGCGGGCGGGCTCGCCGGTGTGCGGGCGCAGCACGGTCAGCGCGCCGTCCTCGAACAGGGCCCAGCCGTCGCAGGTCAGCGGGGTGGCGACCTGCTTGCGGACCAGGTTGTACGACAGCAGGAGGCTGCGGCCGGTGGCGCGCGCGTGGTAGGCGAACAGGACGTCCTCACCGTTCGGTGAGCGCACCGTCCGCTCGAGTTCTAGGCCGTCGGTGTCGACGCCGTCGAAGGTCTTGTACGCCCCCGTGGCCAGGCAGTACCCGCCGGGGAAGACGATGCCCTGGTCCTCGGGGAGGCGGCGGCAGGACCGGCCGATGCCGTCGAGGCGGACGACGGTCCTGGTGAGGGTGTTGAAGACCAGGTGGCGGTGGGTCTCCTCCTTGTAGGGCAGGACGTCCAGGAGGATCAGCGGGCCCACGCGCGCGTACGCGATCTCCGCGTCGGCGAGGGACTGCAGCGGTTCGGCGACCGGTTCGCTGTGGATGCCGTCGGCGGTCTCGGTGTCGTCGTCGGTCCTGACGGTGAGGGCGCCGCCGACCGTGGTGACGAACACCTCGCCGTCGACGCAGACATGGGGGTGGCGGCCGAGGACGTGGTCGTCGCGGGTGGTCCGGGTCCAGGTGAAGTCGTGGGCCGGCGGGAAGACGTGGTCGCGTTCGCCGCGCGCGTCGAGGAAGGAGATCCGTCCGTCGGTCGCCACGCTCCAGCGCAGCACACGGATGTCGTCGGTCAGCTCGCCCGTCTGGAAGACGGCCAGCAACCTGTCGTCCAGGCGGCGGAGTTGGAGGAGGCGGGCGTCGCGGAAGTAGCGGTGGAGTTCGGCGAACTCGCGGACGAAGGCAGGATCGTCGAGGAGACCGGGGACCGCGTCCTCGGGCAGGGGGTTCAGGTCGCGGTCGTGGAGGGTGAGGACGTCGGCGACCGTGGGCGGGCGTCCCGGGTCGGAGGGCGCGGTGCTGCCTGTGGGCGGGCGTCCCGGGACCGGTGCTGCGGTGCTGCCTGTGGGCGGGCGTCCCGGGACCGGTGCCGCGGTGCTGCCGAGGAGCAGCGCGTCGCCGACGGCGACCAGGTCGCGGGGGACGCGGTTGTGTGGGGTGCGCAGGCTTCCGCTGCCGGTGAGCTCCAGCCCGGTGGAGCCGAACTCCTCGACGCGTCGGGCGTTGAGGAGTTCGGCGCGGCGGGCGAGTTCGGCGGCCTGGGCGGTGAGGCGGTCGCGCAGCACCTCGTAGGCGCCGTCGCCGTGGGCCTCGTACGAGCCCTCACGCGGGGTGTCCGGGCCGGTGGTCATGGTTGCCTCTCCACATGCTCAACAGATCGGTGCATCACTGTTCCGGAGCCGCCGTCCCCTCGTGCGGCGGCTCCGGAACGGTTCAGGGGGTGGCGCGGTGGGTCGTCTGCGGCGCCGTCGTGGCTAGTCGCGCAGTTCCCCGCGCCCCTTGGGGGCGGTGCCGTTCACGGACGCCAAGGGCGTGTCCGCGACGCCCAGTTCGCCCGCCCTGTCGAGGAGTTGGCGCAGCGCGACCGAATCCGCGCCGCCCGTGTTCATCAGCTTCAGCAGCAGCGCCGAGACGGTGAGGTTCTGTACGTCGGCGGTGGAGACCGAGCCCAGCACGCGGCTCACGTCCTCGGTGAAGCTCGCCGTGCCGTCGAGCCAGGGCTTCGCCAGCGCCTGCGCGGTGTCCGAGTTCTGGACGAAGCCGTCGACGCCCTTGCCCAGCGAGATCGCCGACATCAGCCGGTCGAAGAAGACGGACTCGCCGCCGACGATGTCGATGTCGGCGTTCTCCAGGCCGGTCGCCAGGACCGTTGCCTGCGCCTCGGCGACCTGCCGCTGCATGTCGAGGCCGGCCAGGCGGATCTCCTTCTCCGCGGCCAGCCGCAGCCGGTACTCCTCGTGCCCGCGGGAGGCGTCGTCCAGGGCGGCCATCGCGACCGCCTTCTGGCTCAGGCCCTCGGCCTCGGCCTTGAGCTTCTCGCCGATGCCGGTGGCCTCCGCGAGCGCCTTGGCCCGCGTGCCCTCGGCCTCGGCCCGCAGCCGCGCCTCGGCGCCCTCGGCCTCCGCGAGCGTCCTCGCCCGCGTGCCCTCCGCCTCCGCCCGCAGCCGGGCCTCCGTGGCCACGGCCTCCGCGCGGCCGGCCTTCTCGGTGACCTCGGCCTCCTTGTCGCGGACCTGCACGGCGGCCAGTCCCGCGGCCGCCTCCTCCGCCTGCACGCCTTCCGCGAGCCGCAGCTTGGCCCGCGCGTCGAGGTCGGCGGACTTCAGCCGCGCCTCGGCGAGGGTGAGCTGTTCGGCCGCCCGGTGCCTGGCCGCGGACTCGGCCGCCTCGGCGGCCTTGATGTCCTTGACCAGCTTCTCCTGCGCTTCGGCCTCCGCGGCGATGATCACCGACTGGCGTTCGCGCTCGGCCTCCTCGACGACGCGCAGCTTCTTGATGGCCTCCTCCTGCTCGGCGACCGTGCGGTCGACGGCGATCCGCTCCCGGATCACGTCCGCGACCGTCCGGCGCTCGGCCTCGACCTCCTTGTCCTTGGCGATCCCCGACAGGGCGGTCTCCCGTTCCCGTGCGATGACCTCCAGCAGGCGGTCCTTCTCGATGCGCTCGTTCTCCACGGCGATGACCCGCTCGCGGTTCTTCTGCGCCACCGCGATCTCGCGGGCCTGGTTCTCGCGCTGGACGCCGAGCTGTTCCTCGGTGCGCAGGAAGGCGGTCTGGGCGCCGAGCCGTTCCTCCTCCTGCACCTTCGCGGTGACGGCCTCCTCCTTGGCGCGCAGGGTCTCCACCTCGCGCCGCTGCCTGATCTCCGCCTCGGCCTGGCGGCGCTCGAGCTCCAGGATGGTCTCCCGGGCCTCGACGTTCTGCCGGGTGATCTCCTTCTGCTCGGTGCGCTCGTACTCGTTCGTGCGCACGTGCTCGACGGTGGTCAGCTCGGTGATCTTCCGGATGCCCTGGGCGTCGAGGATGTTCGCCGCGTCCAGCTGGGTCATCGGGGTCTGCTCGAGGAAGTCGATGGCCGCGTCGTCGAGGTGGTAGCCGTTGAGGTCGGTGCCGATGACCTGGATGATCCGGTCCCGGAACTCCTCGCGCTTGGTGTAGAGGTCGACGAAGTCCAGCTGCTTGCCGACGGTCTTGAGGGCCTCGGAGAACTTCGCGGCGAAGAAGTCCTGGATCGCCGCCGGGTCGCTGGCGGTGTGCGTGCCGATGGCCTGGGCGACCTTGATGACGTCCTCGACGGTCTTGTTGACCCGTACGAAGAAGCTGATGTGAATGTCGGCGCGGATGTTGTCCCGGCAGATCAGCCCCTCGCGGCCGGTACGGCGGATCTCGATGGTCTTCACCGAGATGTCCATGTACTCGGCCTTGTGCAGCACCGGCAGGACGACGGCCCCGGTGAAGGTGACGTCGACCTTCTTCGTCTTGGAGATGATCAGCGCCCGGCCCTGCTCCACCTTGCGGAACAGCCGGCCGACCACCAGCAGCAGGGTGAGCGCGATGAGCAGCACGACGGCGACGAGCACGCCGACGCCCACGGTGATGGCGTTCATGACATGAGTCCTCGAAGGATGAAGTGGGTGGGTGAGCCGAAGTCAGACGGAAGGGTGACGCCGGGGGTCGAGCGCGCTGTCGTAGGGCGCGACCCAGAAGAACTCGCCGGTCTCGTCGTACGCGTACAGAAGTCCGGTGCTGCCGCTGCGCAGGGCGTCGTCGCCCGACTGGCGCACCTGGACCAGCGCGCTGGAGCCGTCGGCCGGCCTGACCTCGGCCTGTCCGAAGCCGCCGTCCACCCGGCCGGTGCGGATGGTGCAGGTCAGACCGACGAAGTCGTACCGGGAGGGGCCGGGGGCGTCCGGGAGGAGGTGACGCAGGGGACGCACGAGCAGCCGGGTCGTCCGCCAGGCGACCAGCAGCGCGACCGCCAGGACCGCGACCCGGAACGCGGCCCGGGCGAGCCCGAACGGCATCAACGGGTCCAGCAACACCGTCGTACTGAGGCTGACGAACCAGGCGACCGCGGTGAGCAGGGAGAACGCGACCGTCACCGGCACCCCGCCCATCCCCCACGCCTCGAAGTGCTGGTGCCCGTGGAAGCCGTGGTGGTCGGCCGCGCCGACGGCGGTCAGCAGCCAGAAGACGACGACCACGACGAGAGCCGAGCTGAACAGGATGGTGGGAAACCCCGCGGCGGCCGCGAGAAACGCCCCCATGGTCCCCGACCCCCGTTTCCTCGTCTCCCTGGGTCCCGATGCCGGAAACCGGCATCGGGACCGACCGTGGTGCTCCCCGCGGCCCATGGTGCGCGCCCTGCGCACGCCCGCGCATTGCCGGTTTCCGGCAGTGTTCACTAGGGTTTCGATGCCGGAGCCGCGTCAAGGAACCGTCACCGGCGCGTCAGGAAACGGGGGACGGGGTGGCGGAGCGTGAGACGCCCGGCCAGTATCTGGACGGGTATGCCCAACTGCTGGCGGACGTGTCGGCGACCGGCCGGCGGCTGACCCGCGACGAGATAGCGGCCCGGCGCGCGCTGGGCGAGCAGGCCGCGGAGGCCGGTCACGGGCTGCGCGCCCTGATCGTGGCCCACCTCACCGCCACCCGGGCCGCCTGGCCGGCCACGCCCGGCTCCGCCGACAGCACGCTCGCCGCCATGACGCAGGTCGTCGACGCCTTCGCCGAGGGCTACGAGCACGCCCAACTGGTCGCCGTGCGCCGGGAGGAGGCCGCGCGCCGGGAGTTCATCGACGACCTCCTCTACGGCCGCAGCGACCTCGGGCGCCTCGCCGAACGCGCCGAACGCTTCGGCCTGCGCCTCTCGCACGCCCACGCCGTCGCGGTCGCGCAGGGCCCGACGGCCTACGACGAGGGCGCGCCGGTCCCCCGCCGGGTGGAGCACGCCCTCATCGCCCGCTTCGGCGAGCGCAACATCCTGCTCACCACCAAGGACGGGCGGCTGCTGTGCGTCGCGCCCGGTGACCAGGACGAGGTGCTCGCCCACTTCGCCAAGCACGCGTACGCCGCCACGGACGGCTGCCGCGTCGCCATCGGCCGGCCGCAGCAGGGTCCCGGCGGGGTCGTCCAGTCCTACGAGGAGGCCGTCAACACCCTCGAACTGGCCGAGCGGCTCGGGCTGGAGGGGCCCGTACTGCGCGCCGCCGACCTGCTGGTGTATCCCGTCCTCACCCGGGACCGGCAGGCCATGGCCGACCTGGTGCGGGACGCGCTGGGTCCGCTGACCGCGGCGCGCGGCGGTGCGGAGCCGCTGCTGGAGACGCTGAGCGTGTACTTCGAGTGCGGGTGCATCGCCGCGGAGGCCGCGCGGCGGCTGGCGTTGAGCGTGCGGGCGCTGACGTACCGGCTGGCGCGGATCCACCAGCTGACCGGGGCCGATCCGTGCGATCCCGGCCACCGGTACACGCTGCAGACGGCCGTCATCGGGGCGCGGCTGCTGGACTGGCCGGCGAAGGCGCTCTGACTACAGGGCGCTCCAGTCCAGCGTCCGGCTCGTCAGCCGGGCCACGTCCGACAGCAGGGACAGTCGCGCCGTGCGGATGCCCAGGTCGAGGTCCATGACCAGCACCTCGTTGAAGAAGGCGTCGATCGCCTCGACCAGCGGCGCGGACGCGCCCACCAGCGCGGTGAGATCGTCCTCCCGGCCCTGAAGGACACCGCGGACCGCCTCCGTCGCCTCGGCCAGGCGCAGTTCGGCCGGTGCCGTGAGCAACGAGCGGTCGGCGTCCTTGAGTTCGTCGGCGGGCAGGATGCGCACCACCCGCTGCAGCGCCGCCACCAACGCCCCGAACTCGGCGCTCTCGACGTGTTGTTCCAGTGCCGCCAGTACGCGGTCCCCGGTGGCCGGGCGGTCCGCCCAGACCAGTACCGCCTGCAGCAGACGGTGTTCGTGGCCCGCGTCGGTGAGCTGCTGCTCGTAGCGGCGGGCGATCAACTCGGCCGCCTCGGTGAGGCGGTCGGCGGGAACCTCGATGCCCTGGGCGGTGTAGCGGGCGGCCGCCGCGCGCAGGCCGTCGCTCACACCGACCGCGGCCGTCGCCGGCACCGCGCGCAGGACGTTGACCAGGCCGATGGCGGCCCGGCGCACGCCGTACGGGTCGGAGCTGCCCGTCGGCACCGCGCCGATCACGAACATGCCGGTCACCAGGTCGAAGCGGTCGGCGAGGGAGAGCACGGCGCCCGCGTCGGAGGCGGGCAGGGCGCCGCCGGCCGAGCGCGGCAGCTCCATCTCGGCCAGCGCCCGCGCGACCTCCTCCGGCTCGCCGGCACGGCGGGCGTACTCCTCCGCCATCACCCCGGCCAGCCCGGAGAACTCCACGACCATCTGCGAGGCGAGGTCGAACTTGGCCAGCTCACCGGCGCGCCGGACGATCGCCGTGGTGTCCTCGGGAAGCCCTGCGCGGCCCGCGAGTTCGAGGGCGAGGGCGGCGATACGGGTGGCGCGGTCGGCGACCGTGCCGAGGCGGTCCTCGAAGGTCAGCTGGTCCAGGCGGGCACGGAAATCGGCGGGCGCCACCTTCAGGTCGGCCCGCCAGAAGAACGCCGCGTCCTCGTAACGGGCGCGCAGCACGGCCTCGTTGCCCGCCCGCACCACGTCGTCGTCGCAGGCGCCGTTGGCGAAGGTGACGAAGTACGGCATCAGGCGGTCGCCGTCCAGCACCGGCAGATAGCGCTGGTGCTTGCGCATCACGGTGGTCAGCACGCTCGCCGGAAGGTCGAGGTAGCGCTCCTCGAAGGAACCGCGCACCGGGTGCGGGAACTCCAGGATGTCGGTGATCTCGTCGATCAGCCCGGCCTGCCCCGCGGCGTCGATCCGGCCGCCGACCTCGGCCGCCAGCCGCTCGGCGCCGCGCACGACGGCGTCGTAGCGGACCTCGCGCTCCAGGACGATGCCGTGCATCTTCAAAAAGTGCGAGTAGCCCTCGGCGGTCGTCACCTGGACGACCGGGTCGGCAGCGGTGCGGTGGACGCGGGTGGTGGTGCCGGAGGCCAGCGCGGAGACCGTCACGGGCAGCGGGGTGCGGCCGAGCAGGGCCAGCAGCCAGCGGACCGGGCGGGAGAAGGAGAGCGCGGGATCGTTCCAGCGCATGTTGCGGGAGGCGCGCAGCCCGGAGACGACCTCGCGGAGCAGGTCGCTGAGCACCTCGGTGGCCGGGCGGCCGGGCTCCTCGCGGGTGACGGCGACGTAGTCGGTGCCCTTGACGGTGACCGTCCGGACGGCGTCGGGCGCGACGCCCTGGCTGCGGGCGAAGCCCAGCAGGGCCTGCGTCGGGGCGCCGTCCTTGTAGGCGGCCGCCGCCTTCGGCCCGCGCACGGTCTTCTCGGTGTCCGCCTCGCGCGGCTCCACCCGCTCGACGGTGACGACGACCCGGCGCGGGGTGGCCATCACGGTGATCTGGCCGTGCCTCAGGCGGGTCGCGGCCAGCTTGGCGGTGACCGACTCGCGCACCGCGTCGGTGGTGGCGACGACGTCGGCGTACGGCAGTTCCTCCAGGCCGATCTCGAACAGCAGCGTCTCGGTGCCGGGCACGGTGGGCAGCGGGGCGCGCACGGCCGGGGCGCGCTCGGGGGTGATGCCGAGCGGGTGGCCGAGGGCGGTGCGGCGGGCGGCCCACAGCTTGGCCGACTCATGCGTCAGGCCGCGCATCAGGGAGAACGCCTTGGCGCGCTCGGTGGTGCTGATCGCGCCGCGCGCGTCGAGGACGTTGAAGGTGTGGCTGCACTTGAGGACGTACAGGTACGCCGGGACCGGCAGTTCCAGGTCGAGCAGGCGCCGGGCCTCGGCCGCGTACGCCTCGAACAGCCGGTGGTTGGTGTCCACGTCGGCGTCGTCGAGGTAGTAGCGGCTCATCTCGTACTCGTTCTGGCCGAACACCTCGCCGTAGGTGATGCCCGGCGCGTACGCGATGTCCTTGAAGTGGGAGACGCCCTGGAGGTTCATCAGGATGCGTTCCAGGCCGTAGGTGATCTCCACCGACACCGGGTTGAGGGAGACGCCGCCCACCTGCTGGAAGTAGGTGAACTGGGTGATCTCCATGCCGTCCAGCCAGACCTCCCAGCCCAGCCCCCAGGCGCCGAGCGCGGGCGAGGCCCAGTTGTCCTCGACGAACCGGATGTCGTGCGCGGTCAGGTCGACACCGAGCGCTTCGAGGCTGCCGAGGTAGAGCTCCTGCGGGTTGCCCGGGTCGGGCTTGAGGATCACCTGGAACTGGGTGTGCGTCTGCAGACGGTTGGGGTTCTCGCCGTAGCGGGAGTCGTCCGGGCGCACGCTGGGCTCGACGTAGGCGACGCTCCACGGCTCCGGGCCGATGACCCGGAGCGCCGTCGACGGGTTGGCCGTACCCGCGCCGACCTCCGTGTTCAACGGCTGCGTGATCATGCAGCCGTTGGCGCTCCAGTAGTTCTGGAGGGTGAGGATGGCGTCCTGCATCGTCAGCGGGGTCTGGCCGGTCGTCATGGGGCGCATGATGTCACAGGGCCGAATTCCGTGACCTGCTGTTTCTCGGTGCGGACGACTCGGTGGCGAGCCGCGTCAGTTGTTCCAGCTCTCGTCGTACGGGTCCTTCGGCGTCGCCACCGGGGTGGCGGAGGTGACCTTCAGATAGGGGACGGGGCCTTCGTTCACCGGGTCCCTGGTCTGCCGGGCGGTGTAACTCCCCGTGATCTCAAGCCACTTGTCGGGTTGCAGCACCGGAGGGAGCTTGCCGGTGAGGGCGATCTTCACCGGCTGGGCGTCGGCGGCGCAGCAGTTGAGGGCCATGCGGACGAGGTAGGGGGCGCCGGAGCGGTCGAGGGCGACGAAGCCGGTGACCTTGATCTCACGGCCCTTGAGGTTTCGGCCGTGGTCGTAGACGGCGCGGGTGGCGTAGTCGACGACGTTGAGGTCGAGCGGGCCGGTGGCGGGCAGCTTGTCGTAGCCGTACGGCTGCTGCAGGGCCGTACCGGTGCGCATCGCGCTGTAGGAGCCGAGGGCGGGCGGGGCGACCAGGATGAGCGCGAGCAGGGGCAGGACGAGCAGCCAGGAGATGCGGGGCTCGCGATGGGCGTGCCCGTGGTCGTCGTGGAGGTCCTCCGCCTGCCGCCCTTGGTCGTCGTGGACGACAGCCGCGTGCTGCCCGTGGCCGTCGTGCGCGTCCTCCGCATGGCTACCGCGGCCCCGCCACTCGTACCAGACCGTCGCCAGCGCCGCCACGACCAGCACCGCGCCGGAGGCCAGCAGCAGCGGCTGCAGTCCCGCCTTCACATAGCGCAGGTAGAGGTTGGTGAAGCCGGCGTGCAGCAGGGCCACGCCGGTCAGGAACAGGATCGCCGCCTGCGCCTGCCGGTTCACAGCAGCACCGCCCCGGTCAGCACCGCGCCCGCGATCGCGACGACGAAGGTGGCGGGCGCGAAGCGCAGGGCAAAGCCGCGGCCGAAGGTGCCCGCCTGCATGGCGAACAGCTTGAGGTCGATCATCGGACCCACCACCAGGAACGCCAATTTGGCCGTGAGCGAGAACTGCGTCAGCGACGCGGCCACGAACGCGTCCGCCTCCGAGCAGATCGACAGCAGGACCGCCAGGACGGCGAGCGCGAGGATCGCCACCAGCGGGTTCTCAGCCGCCGTGCGCAGCCAGCTCGCCGGGGCCACCGCCTTGAGCGTCGCGGCGGCCATCGCGCCCACCACCAGGAAGCCGCCCGCGTGCATCACGTCGTGCCGGACCGAGTTCCAGAACGCGGCGCCCTTGCTCGGGCCCTCGTAATGGGAGCGCTGCGGGGTGCGCAGCCAGTCCGTGCGGCCGAGGCGCTGCCACAGCCAGCCCATCACGCACGACACGAGCAGACCGGCGACGAGCCGGCCCACGACCATCTCGGGGTCGCGGGGGAAGGCCACCGCGGTCGCCGTCAGCACGATCGGGTTGATCGCCGGGGCGGACAGCAGGAAGGCGAGCGCCGCGGCGGGGGTCACGCCGCGCCGCACCAGCGCCCCGGCCACCGGCACGGACGCGCACTCGCAGCCCGGCAGCATCGCCCCCGCCATTCCGGCGACCGGCACCGCGAGGGCGGGCCGGCTGGGCAGCGCCCGCGCGAAGAACGCCGGCGGCACGAACACCGCGATGGCCGCCGAAAGCAGGACGCCGAGCACGAGGAAGGGCAGCGCCTGCACGAGCACGGCGACGAACACCGTCATCCAGCTCTGCATCACGGGTGCGTTCAGGGCGCCGCGGATGGGGCCCTGCAGCAGCACCAGCGTCAGCAGGAGCATGGTGAGCACCAGCGGCGACCTGGACTCCGACCCGGACCTGGGCGTCGGCCGCTGTGCAACAGGCGGTTCGGGGGCGGCGGCGCGCGTCGGCTCGTGGGTGTCCGGGCCCGTCGGGGCTGGTCTGGTGATGGCCACGGGCGAGGTACCTCCGGTGCTGCGCTGCGGCGGTGCGCTGGTCCTGCTCCCCCTCAGTACGGCGGGAGCGCCGTGGACGTTCAGTGACCGTACGGGTTCTTCGCTGGAACCACCCGTCCCGGTGGGGCAGTCTTTCCCCTCGTGGCGAGCGTTCCGAATCAAGGTCAGCCCGCCGGTGGCGGGTCCGCGCACATGGTGGTCTGCGGTGACGACGGACTGGCCCACCGGCTGGCCGCCGAACTGCGCGGTGTCTACGGCGAACAGGTCACCCTCGTCGTCCCGCCCTCCGAGCGCGGTGTCCGGCTGCCGGTGGTGGGCCGGGCCCGCGCGACGACGACGGCACTGCTCGACCGGGTGACCGCGGCCGTCGGCCGGGCGGGCGGGGCGGGCATCGCCGAACCCGTCGGCGCCCAGCAGGTCCTCGAGGCCACCGAGGCCACCGAGACCGTGCTCGCCGACGCCGGCGTGGAACGGGCCGCCGCGCTCGCCCTCGTGTACGACGACGACGAGACCAACATCCGCGCCGCCCTCACCGCCCGCCGCCTCAACCCCCGGCTGCGGCTCGTGCTGCGCCTGTACAACCGGCGGCTCGGCCAGCACATCGAGGAACTCCTGGACCAGGCCTCCGCGTTGGCCGCGGGCGGCTCCGACGCCACCGGCTTCGACGTCTCCACCACCGTGCTGTCCGACGCCGACACGGCCGCGCCGGCGCTGGCCGCCACCGCCGTCGCCGGCACCAGCAAGGTCGTGCAGACCGACGGGCTGCTGCTGCGCGCGGTGGAGCGCACGCCGCGCCCCGGTCAGCTCCCGGCGCCGGGTCTGGCCACGCTGGCGGTGCTCTCCAGCAACGACCCGGCCGGGGGCGACGGCGTCGGACTCGGCGCCGACCAGGAGCCGCTGCTGCTGCCCGACGCGGCGGCGGTGCGGGGTGCGACCGGGCGCGGGACGGTGGTGCTGGAGCAGGTGTCGTACTCCGGGCCCGCGCTGCCGCCGGCCCGCGGTGCCGTGCCGTTCGCGTCGCTGTTCTCGCGGCGGCTGCGGTGGTCGCTGGCGGGCATGGCGGCGTGCGTGATCGCGCTCGCCATCGCCCTGTCGGCGGTGACCCGGATGCACCCGCTGCGGGCCTTCTACCTGACCCTGCTCGACCTCTTCGCCATCGACGACCCCGCCATCGGACAGCCCATCGGCCGCCAGATCCTCCAACTCCTGTCCGGACTGGTGGGGTTGCTGCTGCTGCCGGTGCTGCTGGCGGCGGTCCTGGAGGCGCTGGGCACCTTTCGCACGGCCTCCGCGCTGCGCAAGCCGCCCCGCGGGCTGAGCGGGCATGTCGTCCTCCTCGGGCTGGGCAAGATCGGCACACGGGTGCTGACCCGGCTGCGGGAACTGCAGATCCCGGTGGTGTGCGTCGAGTCCGACCCCGACGCTCGGGGCCTGGCCACGGCCCGGCGGCTGCGGGTGCCCGTCGTCCTCGGCGACGTCACCCAGGAGGGCGTCCTGGAGGCCGCCAAGATCCACCGGGCGGAGGCGCTGCTCGCGGTGACCAGCGCGGACACGACCAACCTGGAAGCCGCGCTGTACGCCCGCTCCGTGCGGCCCGATCTACGGGTGGTGCTGCGGCTGTACGACGACGACTTCGCGACCGCCGTGTACCGGACGCTGCGGGCCGCCCATCCGCGGGCGTCCACCCGGAGCCGGAGCGTGTCCCATCTGGCCGCTCCCGCTTTCGCCGGGGCGATGATGGGGCGGCAGATCCTGGGGGCGATCCCCGTGGAGCGGCGGGTGCTGCTCTTCGCCGCGGTGGATGTGGACGGGCATCCGCAACTGGAGGGGAAGACGGTCGCGCAGGCGTTCCGGGCGGGGTCGTGGCGGGTGCTGGCGTTGGAGCGGGGGGTGTCGGCGGGCGGTCGGCAGGAGCCGGCCGCGGAGGAGGCGTACGAGGATGGTGGTCGGGGCGTCGCGGGGGCGGGGCTGGTGTGGGATCTGGACGAGGCGTATGTGCTGCGGAAGTCGGATCGGGTGGTGATGGCGGCGACGCGGGTGGGGCTGGCGGTGTTGCTCGGGCGGCGGCGGTGGGAGCCGGCGGGGGCCTGACCTGCCGGCTTGTGCTGAGGGCGGCGTCGGGGTGGCCGGGGTCTGGCCTGGCGCCCGGCGTTGTGGTCGGCCGGGGTGGGTTTCGCTGGCCCGCGCTTGCGGGGTGCCGCCGCGCCCACCCGTGCCGCCCCAGCGGCACGACTGCCCGCGGCTGGGGCGGCACTGCTGCCCGCGGCTGGGGCGGCACGACTGGCCGCGGCTATGCGCCTGCCAGGTGGCGTTCCGCGAACTCCAGTTCCAGGCGTACCTGCTTGATGCGTTCGTCCACCACCAGGGAGCCGTGGCCCGCGTCGTAGCGGTACACCTCGTGGACCGCGCCCCTGGCCTCCAGCCGCTTGACATAGTTCTCGATCTGGCGGATCGGGCAGCGGGGGTCGTTGACGCCGGCCGAGATGTAGACCGGGGCCGTGACCTTGTCCACGTAGGTCAGGGGCGAGGACGCCTCGAAGCGCTCGGGGACCTCCTCCGGGGTGCCGCCCAGCAGGGTGCGGTCCATGGCCTTCAGGGCCTCCATCTCGTCGTGGTAGGCCGTGACATAGTCGGCGACCGGGACCGCGGCGATGCCCAGGGTCCAGGCGTCCGGCTGGGTGCCGAGGCCGAGGAGGGTGAGGTAGCCGCCCCAGGACCCGCCGGTGAGGACGAGCCGGTCGGGATCGGCGAGGCCGGAGGCCACCGCCCAGTCGCGGACCGCCGCGACGTCCTCCAGCTCGATCAGGCCGACACGGTGCTTGAGGGCGTCGGTCCAGGCGCGGCCGTAGCCCGTGGAGCCGCGGTAGTTGACGCGGACCACCGCGTAGCCGTGGTCGACCCAGGCCGCCGGGCCCGCCGCGAAGGCGTCGCTGTCGTGCCAGGTGGGTCCGCCGTGGATGTCGAACACGGTCGGCAGCGGGCCGGTGGCACCGGCCGGCTTCTGCACCAGGGCGTGGATGCGGCCGCCGGGGCCGTCCACCCACACGTCCTCCACCGGGACCGAGCCCGGGGACCTCAGGCCGGGCGGGTCGAGGACGACCTCGCCGGTCGTGGAGCGCACCGCCGAGGGCTCGGCGGCCGAGGACCACAGGTACTCCACGCTGCCGTCGGGGCGGGCCGAGGCGCCGGAGACGGAGCCGGGCGGGGTGGGGATCCGCTCCAGGGAGCGGCCGGCCAGGTCGTACCGGAAGAGTTCGCTGCGGGCCTCGAAGCTGTGCACGATGAGCAGGCCCGCGCCGTCCGGGTACCACTCGGCGCTCACGTCGCCGGGCAGCTCCAGGGCCAGGTCCGTCTCCTCGCCGGTCGCCACGTCCCACACCAGCGGCTCCCAGCGGCCCCGGCGCTGGTGGCCGATGAGCAGGCGGGTGTCGCCCTCGACCGGGGCGAAACCCAGCACTTCCAGGCCCAGTTCCTCGGTGCCGTCCTTGGTGTCGTCGAGCTCGGCGACGGGGGTGCCGTCGGGGCGCAGGACGCGCAGCGCCGAGTGCATGGCGTCGCCGTGCTCGGTGTGCTCGATCGCGATCAGGGTGCCGTCGCGGGAGAGGTCGCCGACGCCCGCCGACTCCCGGTGGCGGTAGATCTCCACGGGGGCCGAGCCGGCACGCACGAGGTGGATCGTCGTGCCCTCCTCGTCGGTGGAGCGGCCGACGACCGCCGTGTCGCCGTCGCGGCCCAGGGCCAGGCCCGCCGGGTAGGAGGCCTCCAGGCCCGGGGCGGCGAGTTCGTCGGGGCCGCCGTCGAAGGGCTGTCTGCGCCAGACGCCGAACTCGTCGCCGTCCTTGTCGTCGAACCACCAGATCCACGCGCCGTCCGGGGAGAGCACGCCGTCCGTCGTGCCGTTCGGCCGGTCCGTGACCTGGCGCTGGGCGCCCGTGGCCCGGTCCCAGGCGTACAGCTCGTACGTGCCCGTGGCGTTCGACACGAACAGGGAGCGGTCCGGGGCGTCCTCGGCCCAGTCGGGCAGCGACACCCGCGGCGCCCGGAAGCGCTTCTCCCAGTCGGGCATGTCCTCGTTCCGCTTGGGGGCAGCGGACCCGTTGCTCTCAGTCATGGCCCCATACTGCCTGCTCGCACGGACAATTCGCCGCCAGGGTCCGCAGGCTGTGGACAACTTCTACCGCGCCCTTACCGAACACAGGTCCAGACGGTCGGCCGGTGGGCGCACCGGAGCGAACCCCGCGGCCGGGCGCGGCGTGGCCGCCCCGTACCGTGGAAGGCGTGTACCGGTTTCTGCTGACGCCCCGGTGGTGGGGGATCAACGTCTTCGTGCTGCTCGCCATCCCCTTCTGCATCTTCATGGGGTCGTGGCAGCTGAGCCGCTTCGAGGGCCGGGTGCAGGACCACCGCGAGGCGACCGCGCAGGCCGCCGACAGCAAGCAGGAGGCCGCGCGCCCCCTGCGGGAACTGCTGCCCGTGGACAAGGCCACGTCGGGCCGGCAGGCCACCGCGACCGGCCGCTGGGGCAAGCAGCTGCTGGTGCCGGACCGCACCCTGGACGGCAGGCAGGGGTACTACGTGCTGACGCTGCTGCGCGTCGACGGCGGCAAGGCGCTGCCGGTCGTGCGGGGCTGGCTGCCGGGGTCGGCCGACGCGGCCCGCGCCCCCGCCGCGCCGAGCGGTGAGGTCACCGTCACCGGCGCGCTGCAGGCGTCCGAGACGCCCGGGGACAACGGGGTGAGCGCCCGGGGCGGCCTGCCGGCCGGGCAGACCGCCGCGATCAGCGCGGCGTCGCTGGTCAACCTGGTGCCGTACGACGTGTACGACGCCTGGGTCACCCTGAACAAGGGGGACTCCGGGATGAAGGCCGTGCCGGCGACGGCGCCGGCCGGCTCCGGGCTGGACCTGAAGGCCTTCCAGAACCTCGGTTACACCGGCGAGTGGTTCGTCTTCGCCGGGTTCGTGGTCTTCATGTGGTTCAGGCTGCTGCGCCGCGAGGTGGAGTTCGCGCGCGACGCGGCGATGGGCCTGGTGAGCGAGGCCGAGGCTCAGGACCCCGCGAGCAGCCCCGTGTAGTAGACGATCCCCGCGCACGCGTTCGGCACCGTGGCGGTGGCCGTCGGCGATCCCGCCTGCGTCGTGTCCGCCACGATGACACTGCCGTCCGCCGTGCCGTCCGTCCTGAGCATCTGGGTGGTCACGCCGCTGTCCGTGCCCGAGGACGTGCTGCCGGTGGTGCTGCTGGTGGTCTCGCCCGTGGGGGACGGGTCGGCGGTCGGGCCGCCGTCCGTGGTGCCGCTGCTGTCGCCGCCGGTGGTGGGACAGCTCTGGGAGGGCACCCAGGCGAACTTCACCTCGTAGGCGGCGCCGGGCTGCAGGATCAGTGAGGCGAGCTCGGTGGACGGGTCGGGCAGGCCGGCCGCCGCGTCCCCGGACACGTGCCGCATGGTGCTGATCTTCGTGGCGTCCGCGGCACCCGCCGTCTGGAAGCCCACCGAGCCGGGGCCGTCGACCGTGCAGGCGGTGGCGGAGGTGTTCACGACACGGAAGGTGCCGTAGACGGTGCCCGCGGCGTCCGGGGCGGCGGCGCTGCCGGTGGCCTGGCCGAGCTGGTCGGCCGTGCAGACCGGGGCCGTCGCGGAGGTCGCCGAGGGGTCGGTGCCGGCCGTGCCGCCGGTGCCGGCGCCGGAGTTCTTGCCCTTGCCGTCGCCCTTGGTGCCGTTCTTGCCGGGGTTTCCGGACTTGCCGGAGGTGCCGCCGGCAGTGCTCTCACTGCCGTCGGTTTTTCCCTGGTTCGCCCCGCCCTGGGCCTGTGAGGCCTGCCCGGCGACGGACGGGTTGACGTCCGAGCCGGTGGAGTTCGAGACGTGCACGAGGGCCGGGACGGCGGTGCCGAGGAAGAGTGCCGCGGCCGCCATGCCGACCATCGCCTGCCGCTTGCGGGCGCGCCGGGCGGGCACGGCCCGCCGCAGGTGCTCCAGTGTGCCGTCGCGCGGCTCGACCGTCTGCACCGCCTGGTGCAGCATCCTGCGCAGAGCCAGCTCGTCCGAGTCGAACCCGTCGGGGCTCTGGTCGTCGGGGCCGTGGTTCACAGTGTCGTTCCCAGCGTGCGATTGCGTGTGCTCTTGCTCGTGCGGTGCCGTCGGCTCGTGCCAGGCGAAGGGCTCGTGGCGGTCTCGGGAGTCGGGTCCCTGGGCGTCCCGGTTCATGCCGGTGCCTCCATCGCGACGCGCAGGGCGGCGATGCCGCGGGAGCCGTACGCCTTCACCGAGCCCAGCGATATGCCGAGCGTCTCGGCGACCTGCGCCTCGGTCATGTCCGCGAAGTAGCGCAGCACCAGGACCTCGCGCTGGCGGCGCTGCAGCCCCTTCATCGCCTTGATGAGGGAGTCGCGCTCGAGCTGGTCGTACGCCCCCTCCTCCGCGCTCGCCATGTCCGGCATCGGCTTGGACAGCAGCTTGAGGCCGAGGATGCGGCGGCGCAGGGCCGAGCGGGAGAGGTTGACGACCGTCTGCCGCAGGTAGGCGAGGGTCTTCTCCGGGTCGCGGACGCGCTTGCGCGCGGAGTGGACGCGGATGAAGGCCTCCTGGACGACGTCCTCGCAGGAAGCGGTGTCGTCGAGCAGGAGCGCGGCGAGGCCCAGCAGCGAGCGGTAGTGCGCGCGATAGGTCTCCGTCAGGTGGTCGACGGTGGTTCCGGCCGCCACGGCGTCCTCGACGCCGTCGCGCTGACTGGGTATGCGGGTGGGCCGCGCTGCGGGCATGGGCGCGATCACCGGCATGCCGCCGGGCGCGCCGGGCATGCGGGGTCGGCTGCGTGTCGCAGCGCTGAAGTCGAGAACCTGGGCCACGTCAGTTGGACACGCTTCCCCCCGTCAGGGTTGTACGTGCCGGGCGTCACTTTCGCGTCATGTGCCGTGACCGGCCGTCTCGCGTCAGGCAGCACAACCGACCGTGCGTCAAACGCCCTCATGCCTACCCGCTCTTCCCCTATGTCCTGAATGATCGAGATGTCCCCACACCTCGTACCGCGTCCCCGCCGGCTCCCGGAGGCGCTCGGCCACCTGAAGGACGTTCGGCCCCCTGAAGGGCGTTCGCAAAGACGCTCCCCGCCCTTCGCGCGGTTGCGGAAGGACGGGGAGGAAAATCTTCGGACGCCGACGGGGTCCACAGCAAGTGGTCCGGACCATGGACCGGCTCACACTTCGTTCACAGATCATACAAACCGCCCCGGACCCACCGCCGGGGCGTCTCGTGTCACACCCGCTCGGCGGCCACCAGCTCGGCGATCTGGGCGGTGTTGAGGGCCGCGCCCTTGCGCAGGTTGTCGCCGCAGACGAACAGTTCGAGCGCGGTCGGATCGTCGAGCGCGCGCCGCACCCGGCCCACCCAGGTCGGGTCGGTGCCCACCACGTCGGCGGGCGTCGGGAACTCCCCGGCGGCCGGATCGTCGAAGAGCACGACGCCCGGCGCGGTGGCCAGGATCTCGCGGGCGCCGTCCACGGTGACCTCGCCCTCGAAGCGGGCGTGGACGGTCAGGGAGTGCGTGGTGACGACCGGGACCCGTACGCAGGTGACCGCCACGGGAAGGTGGGGCAGCCCGAGGATCTTGCGGGTCTCGTCCCGCACCTTCATCTCCTCCGACGACCAGCCGTCCTCGCGCAACGACCCGGCCCACGGTACGACGTTCAGCGCGACCGGCTCCGGGAACGGCCCGGTGTCGTCGCCGACGGCCCGCCTGAGGTCACCGGGGTGCGTCCCCAGCTCCGTGCCGGCCACCAGCGCCAGCTGCCGGCGGAGCGTCTCGACACCGGCGCGGCCGGCTCCGCTCACCGCCTGGTACGAGGACACCACCAGCTCGCGCAGCCCGAACTCGGCGTGCAGCGCGCCGAGCGCCACGATCATCGACAGGGTCGTGCAGTTGGGGTTGGCGATGATCCCGCGCGGCCGGCGGCGGGCGCAGTGCGGATTGACCTCGGGGACGACCAGCGGGACCTCGGGGTCCATCCGGAAGGCGCCCGAGTTGTCCACCACGACCGCGCCCCGGGCGGCGGCCAGCGGCGCCCACCGCTCGGCGACCTCGTCGGGCACGTCGAACATGGCGACGTCGACCCCGTCGAAGGCCTCCTCGGTCAGCGCCACCACCTCGACCTGCTCGCCGCGCACGGCCAGCTTGCGGCCGGCCGAGCGCGGCGAGGCGATCAGACGGATCTCGCCCCAGATGTCCGCGTGCTGGGACAGGATCTGAAGCATGACCGTGCCGACGGCACCGGTCGCTCCCACGACCGCGAGCGTCGGCCGTCCGGTCCCAGACATCAGCGTCCGGTGCCCCCGTAGACGACGGCCTCGTCGCTGTCGGAGTCCAGGCCGAAGGCGGTGTGCACGGCGCGCACGGCGTCGTTGACGTCGTCGGCACGGGTGACGACCGAGATACGGATCTCGGAGGTCGAGATCAGCTCGATGTTGACGCCCGCGTCGGACAGCGCCTCGAAGAAGGCCGCGGTGACGCCCGGGTTGGTCTTCATGCCGGCGCCGACGAGGGAGATCTTGCCGATCTGGTCGTCGTAGCGCAGCGAGTCGAAGCCGATGCCGACCTTCGCCTTCTCCAGGGCGTCGATGGCCTTGCGGCCCTCGGTCTTGGGAAGGGTGAAGGAGATGTCGGTCAGCCCGGTGGACGCGGCCGACACGTTCTGCACCACCATGTCGATGTTGATCTCGGCGTCGGCGATGGCCCGGAAGATGACCGCGGCCTCGCCCGGCTTGTCCGGCACGCCGACGACCGTCACCTTGGCCTCGGAGGTGTCGTGCGCGACACCGGAGATGATGGCCTGCTCCACCTTCTGGTCCCCAATCGGCTCACTGCTGACCCAGGTGCCCTGCAGTCCGCTGAAGCTGGACCGGACGTGGATCGGGATGTCGTAGCGTCGGGCGTACTCCACGCAGCGGTGGAGCAGCACCTTGGAGCCGGACGAGGCCAGCTCCAGCATGTCCTCGAAGGAGATCCAGTCGATCTTCTTCGCCTTCTTCACCACACGCGGGTCGGCGGTGAACACGCCGTCGACGTCGGTGTAGATCTCGCACACCTCGGCGTCGAGGGCCGCGGCCAGCGCGACCGCCGTGGTGTCGGAGCCACCACGACCGAGGGTCGTGATGTCCTTCTTGTCGGCGCTGACGCCCTGGAAACCGGCGACGATGGCGATGTTGCCCTCGTCGAGCGCGGTGCGGATGCGCCCCGGCGTCACGTCGATGATGCGGGCTTTGTTGTGGACGGAGTCGGTGATGACGCCCGCCTGGCTGCCGGTGAAGCTCTGGGCCTCGTGGCCCAGGTTTTTGATCGCCATGGCCAGCAGTGCCATGGAGATCCGCTCTCCGGCGGTCAGCAGCATGTCGAACTCCCGCCCGGCAGGCATGGGAGAAACCTGCTCGGCGAGATCGATCAGCTCGTCCGTCGTGTCGCCCATCGCGGAAACGACGACAACCACCTGGTTGCCGTTCTTCTTCGCTTCCACGATCCGCTTGGCGACGCGCTTGATGCCTTCGGCATCGGCTACGGAGGAGCCTCCGTACTTCTGCACGACAAGGCCCACGTGCGCTCCTCGCTCAGTCCGTATATGTCGGCTCAGTTTAACGAGCGTCCGAAAATCCCCTCCGCGATACCGCATCGTGAGATCTCGTCCCGCTCGCGTTCCGGACAGCACCTGCCCCTCGAACGTCCGCGCCACTCCGAAAGTGCCCCGGGTCACAATGACGGCTGAGCTCGCAATTCACGGGGAGTGGTCGCGTGGGCACGGACGTACTGCTGGCGGGGATCGTGCTGCTCGGCTCGTCGGTGCAGTGGCTGACCGGCATGGGCTTCGCGCTGGTCGCCGTACCCGCGCTGGTGCTGCTGCTGGGGCCGGTGAACGGGGTGGTCCTGGCCAACTGCGCCGCCGGCGCCATCAGCGTCGTCGGACTCGCGGGCGGCTGGCGGCGGGTACGGGCCGCCGCGATGGTCCCGCTGTGCCTGGCCGCGGCCTGCACGGTCCCGGCGGGAGCCTGGCTGACCCGGCAACTCCCGGCGCCCGTCCTGCTGCTGGTGATGGGCGGCCTGGTGACCGTCGCCGTGCTGCTGGTGATGCGGGGTGCGCGGGTGGCCGCGCTGCGCGGGACGAGGGGGGCGGTCGCCGCCGGTGCCGTCGGCGGGTTCATGAACTCGGCGGCGGGCGTCGGCGGCCCGCCGATCTCCCTGTACGCGCTCAACGCGGGCTGGACGGTACGGGAGTTCGTGCCGAACGCGCAGTTCTACGGGGTGGTGGTGAACGCCTTCTCGGTGGCCGCGAACGGGGCGCCGCGGCTGGCCGGCGCACAGTGGACGGCGGTGGTCTGCGCGATGACGGCCGGCGCGCTCATCGGCAGGTCGCTCACGGAGCGCATACCCGAGAAGCGGGCCCGACTGCTGGTGCTGACGCTCGCGCTGACCGGCGGGGTGACGGCCGTGGGGAAGGGACTGTGGGGTCTGTGAACCCTCCCGCCTTTCGCCGTACGGCAGTTCGGATACCGTCGGCGGATGGAGATTCTGCGATACGTGGCGTTCAGCACCGACCCCGCGGGAGGCAACCCGGCGGGTGTCGTGCTCGATGCCACCGGCGTCGACGACGCGACGATGCTGGCGGCCGCGGCCGAGGTCGGCTACTCGGAGACGGCGTTCCTGGTGCCGTCCCAGGACGGCACCATGGACGTGCGGTACTTCAGCCCGCTCGCCGAGGTGTCGTTCTGCGGTCACGCGACGATCGCGACGGCGGTCGCGCACGCGGAGCGGCACGGCACCGGACGGCTGCTGCTGCGGACGAAGGCGGGCCCGGTCACGGTCACCACCGACCGCACGGCCGACGGCACGCTGGTGGCGACCCTGGTGAGCGTCGCCCCGCGTTCGGTGCCGGTCCCGGAGGCCGACCTGGCCGAGTTGCTGGCCATCCTCGGCTGGGACGCCGAGGACCTGGACCCGGAGCTCCCGCCGCGCATGGCCTTCGCCGGCGCCTGGCATCCGATCCTCGCCGCCACCGACCGCGAGCGGCTGGCCGAACTGCGCTACGACATGGACGCGCTCGCCGCCCTCATGGACCGTGGCGGCTGGACCACCGTCGACCTGGTCTGGCGGGAGTCACCCACGGTCTTCCACGCCCGCAACCCGTTCCCGCCCGGCGGTGTCGTCGAGGACCCGGCGACCGGTGCGGCGGCGGCCGCTCTCGGCGGCTACCTCCGCGAGCTGGAGCTGGTGGCGACGCCCGCGACGGTGACCGTCCACCAGGGCGCGGACATGGGCCGGCCGAGCACGATCACCGTGACGGTACCGGCGGAGCCGGGCACGGGCATCGGCGTGGCCGGCGCCGCCGTAACCCTCGGGCCGACGGGGACTAGCCCCGCTTGATGCCCAGCGGCCCGGCGATCTCCTCCGCCATCACCTTGCCCGCCTCGAACTCCAGGGTCTCGTCGCCCATGCTCTGGTCCGTGTCCAGGCCGTCCAGCTCCTCCAGGGGCTGGTTGAGCCGGACGTGGATGAGGACGGACTGCAGGGCGCGCAGGGCGGCGGAGGCCGTGGAGCCCCAGTTGGAGAAGTAGGAGAACTGCCACCACCACAGGGCCTCCGTGACACGGCCGGCGCGGTAGTGGGCCATGCCGTGGCGCAGGTCGGTGATGACGTCGGCGATGTCGTCGGAGAGCCGGGCCGGTACCGGGGCCTTGCGGGGCTCGTAGGGGTCGAAGACCTCGGAGTAGACGTCCACCGGGTCCAGCAGGCGGGCGAGGTTCTCGCGGAGCTCGTCCACGTCGGCGTCCGGGCCCGTGTCCGGCTCGTAGCGCTCGTCGGGGACGATGTCCTCGTGCGCGCCGAGACGGCCGCCGGCCAGCAGCAGCTGGGAGACCTCCAGCAGCAGGAAGGGAACGGCCGAGCCGGGCTCGTCGCCCTTGGCCACCTCGGTGACGGCCACCAGGAAGCTCTCCACCTGGTCCGCGATCTGGACGGCGAAGTCGTCCGGGTCCTGCGTCGCGTCGTGCAGCGTGGCGTCAGACATCTAGGAGTCGTCTCCCCTCGAAGGCGCGACCGAGGGTCACCTCGTCCGCGTATTCCAGGTCGCCACCCACCGGGAGGCCGCTGGCCAGGCGGGTGACCTTGAGGCCCATGGGTTTGATCATTCGGGCGAGGTACGTCGCCGTGGCCTCGCCCTCCAGATTCGGGTCCGTGGCCAGGATCAGTTCCGTGACCGTACCGTCGGCCAACCGCGCGAGAAGTTCTCGGATACGCAGGTCGTCGGGACCCACGCCCTCGATGGGGCTGATGGCCCCGCCCAGGACGTGGTAGCGGCCGCGGAACTCGCGGGTGCGCTCGATCGCGACCACGTCCTTCGGCTCCTCCACCACACAGATGACGGAGGGGTCGCGGCGGGTGTCGCGGCAGATGTTGCACAGCTCCTCCTGCGCGACGTTGCCGCACGTCGCGCAGAAGCGGACCTTCGCCTTGACCTCCATCAGAGCCTGGGCGAGACGCCGTACGTCCGTCGGCTCCGCCTGCAGGATGTGGAAGGCGATCCGCTGGGCGCTCTTGGGACCGACGCCGGGCAGCCGTCCCAGCTCGTCGATGAGGTCCTGGACCACGCCTTCGTACAACGGACTGCCCTTCCTGGAGTCTTTCAGGTTCGTACGGTAGTTGCCCGAGGCCCCGCTTAGAAAGGCGGTGCCGGCTCCTAGAACGGCAGGCCCGGGATGCCGCTGCCGCCGCCGAGGCCCTGGGCCAGCGGGCCGAGCTTCTGCTGCTGCAGGGTCTGCGCGTTCTCGTTGGCGGCCTGGACCGCCGCGACGATCAGGTCGGCGAGGGTCTCGGTGTCCTCCGGGTCCACCGCCTTCGGGTCGATCTTCAGCGAGCGCAGCTCGCCGGAGCCGGTGACGGTGGCCTGCACCAGGCCGCCGCCCGCCTGCCCGTCGACCTCGGTCTGCGCCAGTTCCTCCTGCGCCCGCTGCAGGTCCTGCTGCATCTTCTGGGCCTGCTGGAGCAGCTGCTGCATGTTGGGCTGGCCACCACCGGGAATCACGATCAGCTCCTGGTTTCGTCGTTTCATCCGTTGTGCTTCATCCGTTGTGCACGAGCCTACGTGTTCCGCGCAGCCATCGCCCCGCCACTCTTTCGAGTGAGATCGCCGCGACTCCCATACCTGATCAAGGCCCCCTTGCGAGCGGAAAAGAGACGAAAGGCGGGCCTTCGCCACCCATTGGGCGGTAGGAAGGGTCCCGCGTCGTCATCCAATGTCACGCAATGTGAGCGGTCGGCGTCGGTTCGGGATCAGTGGATCAGTAGGGAGTGCCGGGTGGGTCAGCCGGAGATGCAGCCCGAGGGTCCGCCTCAGGACGGGCGCGGCGAGGGCGCGGCCGGACTGCGGCCGGGCGATCTGGCCGGGCGGTCGTTCCCGCTCGGGGACTGGAGCGAGCCGGCCGAGCGGCTGTACGAGCTGTACCGGTGGGTGGAGCGCGGGGCGATGGAGACGGCGGCCTGGTACCTCGCCGACCGGGTGTGGAAGCGGCGCGGCGCGCGGGCGCTGCGGGCCGGGACGGCGGCGGGGGCGGTCACCGGGGCCGCGCTGCCGCTGCTCGACCTCACCGGGGTCCTCAGCGGGGCCGCCACCTGGGGGTATCTGGCACTGCTGCTGGCGGTGGCCTGCGTGGCCGTGGACCGGTTCTTCGGGGTGACGTCCGGGTGGATAAGGGACGTGGCCACGGCGCAGGCGGTGACGCGACGACTGCAGGCACTGCAGTTCGAGTGGGCGTCGGAGAGCGTGCGCGAGGTCCTCGGGCCCACCGAGGGGACCGCCGGGGAGGCCGCCGAGCGGTGTCTGGCGGTGCTGCGGCGGTTCTCGGAGGACGTGACGGAGCTGGTGCGGACGGAGACGGCCGACTGGATGGTGGAGTTCCGCACGGGGTCGGCGCCGATGGGAATCCAGTCGGTGGCCGCGGGCGGCGTACGGCAGGAGCCAGGGAGCGCGCAGGGGCGGTTGCCGCTGCCGCCCGGCGCGAACTCCCGCCCGAACATGCCCCGCCAGCGGCCGCCGGAGCCGCGGTGAGGGTTGCGGGGCGGGGGTGCCGAGTCGCCGTGGGGGTGCGGGGCGGTTTGCGGCTGCGGGTGGGGGCCCGTTCGCGGCTGCGGGTGGCGGGTGGCTGCTCGCGCAGTTCCCCGCGCCCCTGAGGCGTGTAGGTGCCCGGAGTGCCGAGAGGGGCCGGCGAGGGTGCCTAATCGCCGTGGGGGCGTGGGACCGTTCGCGTCTGCGGGTGGCGGGTGGCCGGGCGCGCCGTTCCCCGCGCCCCTGCGGGCGTGCGGGTGCCCGGAATGCCGGGAGAGGCCGGCGAGGGTGCCTGGTCGCCGTGGGGGCGTGGGACCGTTCGCCGCTGCGGGTGGCGGGTGGCCGGGCGCGCCGTTCCCCGCGCCCCTGAGGCGTGTAGGTGCCCGGAGTGCCGAGAGGGGCCGCGCCCCTGGGGGCGTGTAGGTGCCCTCAGTCCTTGGTGTACTTCAGCTTCTCCCCGTTGGTGGTGTTCACGCGCTCCAGGCTGCCGTTGGGCAGCAGGCTGATCTCGGTGGGGTCGCCCGGCTTGCAGTAGCCGGAGTCGCCGACCGTGACGACGGAGGGGCCGAGCTCCAGCGGGCCGTTGCCGCCCGGGGCCTGGGTCAACTCGGCCTGGAACACGCAGTGGTAGCTGCCGCTGGAGGTGGGGCCGTCGGCGACGAGGGAGAGGACGTTGTCACCGACCTTGCCTTGCCGGATGGTGATCCGGCGGGTGTTCTCGCCGTCCGCGTTGGTGATCGTGGCGCTCCAGCTGCCGAGGTACGCGGCGGGCACCGCGCCGTCGGAGGGCGCGGACGTGGTCGGTGAGGCCGACGTGGGCTGCTGCGTGGTCGGTCCGGGGGTCGTGGGCGCGCTCGTGGACGGCCCCGGCCCGGGCTTGTCGTCGGCCTTGTCGTCGCCGCCGCCGTTCATGATGGCGTACACCGAGCCGCCGGCCCCGAGCGCGACGACGAGGGCGACGGCGACCAGCACCGCCGTGGAGCGGCCGCTTCTGCGGGGCGCCTCCTGGGGGACGGTGGTCATCGGGCCGGTGTAGGGGCCGGGCCCGTAGGGCGGGGTGGAGCCGAGGGCGCCGTGGGGGCCGGGCTGGTGGGGGTAACCGTAGGCGGGAGGCTGTTGCTGGGGATACCCGTATCCGGCGGGCTGCTGCTGCGGGTAGCCGTATCGGGGTGGCTGTTGCTGCGGGTACCCGTACCCCGCCTGCTGCTGAGCACCGCCTGTGCCGGACTGTGCCTGCGGCTGCGGCTGTTGGGGATGGCCGTGGGCGGAGTGGCTCTGTGGCTGCGGGGTGGGCGGGGGCGTCGGGGCGGACCGGCCCGCGACCTGCGTCGGCAGGTGGTTCAGCGGCGCGCCGCCGGCCGGCTGTCCCGGCGGTGGCGGCCCGGCGGGCGTGTCGTCGCCGGTGGGGGCGTGCTCGGGCGGAACCTCGGGCGCCGCCTTGTCGAGGGACGGTACCGGGGACGGTGCCGAGGACGGGTCGACGGCCGTGGCGGCCGAGGCCCAGGCCCCCTCCCCCGTCCGCTCCGGGTCCTCCGTGTCCAGCAACCGCACCGCGTGCCGGCCGAGTTGGGCCACCAGGGCGCTGGGCAGCCACGGGTCCTTGGAGCGCCCGCCCAGCACGGTGTCCTCGGCACCCGTGCGCTCCAGGACCTGGTCCAGGCTCGGCCGGGCGGCGGGGTCCTTCTTCAGGCAGTCCCGTACGAGGTCGGCGATGCCCTCGGGCACGCCCTCCAGGTCCGGTTCCTCCTGGGCGATGCGGAACATCAGGGCGTGCACGCCGCTGTTGGCGGTGCCGAAGGGCAGGGCGCCGGTGGCGGCGTAGGCCAGGACGGAGCCGAGGCAGAAGACGTCGCAGGCGGGCGTGATCCGGTCGCCGCGCACCTGCTCGGGCGCCATGAAACCGGGCGACCCGACGAGCGCGCCGGTCCGGGTGAGCCCCCCGTCGGTCACGGTCTCCAGCGCCCGGGCGATCCCGAAGTCGATGACCCGCGGGCCGTCGATCGTCACCAGCACGTTGGAAGGCTTGAGGTCCCGGTGCACGATCCCGGCGGCGTGGATGTCCTTCAGGGCGTGCGCGAGCCCGGCGGCGAGGATGCGGACCGACCGCTCGGGCAGCGCCCCGTGGTCGTGCCCGACGACCTGCTGCAGGCTCGGCCCGGCGACGTACCCGGTGGCGACCCAGGGCACGGCGGCCTCGGTGTCGGCGTCCAGCACGGGTGCCGTCCAGTACCCGCCGACCTGCCGCGCGGCCTGCACCTCCTGCCGGAAGCGGGCCCGGAACTCCTCCTGCGCGGCCAGTTCCCGGCGCACCAGCTTGACGGCGACGGTACGGCCGCGGTCCGACCGCGCGAGATACACGAACCCCATCCCGCCCGCGCCCAACCGCGCCAGCGGCCGGTATGCCCCGATCCGTCGCGGATCGCCGGCCCCGAGCTTCTCCATCCCCGGCCCCCCGAAATCCCCCGATACCTGTGGAACGTGCCCACGATAGTGCGGGGCGGGGGCCCGATGGCCGGAGCGGTGTCTACGGTTCCGTAACAGGGGGGTCGAGCTTTTCGAGCACGTCGGCCAGCCGCTCCAGGATGCCCACCGCCTCGGCGAGTTCGGCCTCCCCGAAGGCCTCCGCCAGCCGGTCGGCGAAGGCGGCGTGCCCGGGGCCGATGCGCCCTACCGCCGCGTGCCCCTCTTCGGTCGGCGCGAGGAGCTTGGCGCGGCGGTGGGCGGGGTTGGGCCGGTACTCGGCGAGCCCGCGCTCCACCAGCAGGTCGGCGATGCGCTGCACGCTCTGCCGGGTGATGCCCATGACCCGGGCGATCCCGGCGACGGACAGCGGCTCCGCCAGCACCGCGCCGAGCACCTGCCACCGGGCGGCGGTGAGCCCGGCCGGCCCGGCCAGCTCCTCGGCGACGGCGAGGAACTGCCCGTTGAGCCGAAACACACCGAGCGCGCCGCGGCTGAGCAGTTCCTGCCGCTCCCGGCTCACTTCGCGGCCGCCTTCTCCAGCACGGCGTACGCCTCGGCGTCGGAGTCGTGGAACAGCCGGTACCAGGCGTCCAGCACCTCCCCCTCGTACACCCCGAGCAGCCGGAGGACCTCCCGCGCGAACGCGACGGGTTCGGTGGGTCCGGCGGTGATCAGGTTCCCGTCGGTGACGGCGTCGGCGTCGACGTAGTGCCCGCCGCCCGCGTATCCGGTCGCGGCGAGGTAGAAGGAGACCGCGCCGGTGTGGGCCCGCTCGTCGAGCAGGCCCTCCCGGGCGAGCCCCGCGGTGGCCCCGCAGATCGCGGCGACGGGCGTGCCGGCGTCGAGGAACTCCCGTGCCTTGCGGGCGAAGGGCGCCAGCCGGTCGCCGGAGTCCCACAGATCGGCGCCGGGCAGGATCAGCAGCTCACTGTCCTCGGGGCGTACGTCGTCCAGGACGAGGTCGGGTTCGACGCGCAGCCCGCCGATGCTCCGGACGGGCGCCGCGGACGCGCCCACCGTCCGGACCCGGTACCCGGCCCGGGCGAGATACGCCGTCGCGTACCCCGTCTCCCAGTCGGCGAGGGTGTCGTACACAGCCAGATGCACGGACTTGGAGTTCATGACAGCAGACTGTCGCTACGACAGTATGCTGTCAAGTATCCAGTCGGTGCCGATGTCGACAACCTGTCGCGGAAACCCCCGGACCGCAGACAGGACGCCGATGTCGCGCCCCCCTCGGCGCTGCCTACGCTCGCCCGCATGACCCCTCAGCCGAATCCCCGGGCCGGTGCCGCCGTGAAGGCGGCGGACCGTGCGCACGTCTTCCACTCCTGGTCCGCGCAGGAGCTCATCGACCCGCTCGCCGTCGCCGGCGCGGAGGGGTCGTACTTCTGGGACTACGACGGCAAGCGGTACCTCGACTTCACCAGTGGGCTCGTCTACACCAACATCGGCTACCAGCACCCGAAGGTCGTCGCCGCGATCCAGGAACAGGCCGCCACCCTGTCCACCTTCGCGCCCGCCTTCGCGGTCGAGGCCCGTTCGGAGGCGGCGCGGCTGATCGCCGAGCGGACCCCCGGGGACCTGGACAAGATCTTCTTCACCAACGGCGGCGCGGACGCCGTCGAGCACGCCGTGCGGATGGCCAGGCTGCACACCGGGCGGGCGAAGGTGCTGTCGGCGTACCGGTCGTACCACGGCGGTACGCAGCAGGCCGTCAACATCACCGGTGACCCGCGGCGTTGGGCCTCCGACTCCGCCGCCGCCGGGGTCGTGCACTTCTGGGCGCCGTACCTGTACCGGTCGCGCTTCTACTCCGAGACCGAGGAGCAGGAGGCCGCGCGGGCGCTGGAGCACCTGGAGACGACCATCGCCTTCGAGGGACCGGGCACGGTCGCCGCCATCGTCCTGGAAACCGTGCCGGGCACGGCCGGGATCATGGTGCCGCCGCCCGGATACCTCGCCGGGGTGCGCGAGCTCTGCGACAAGTATGGGATCGTCTTCATCCTCGACGAGGTCATGGCCGGTTTCGGGCGGACCGGTGAGTGGTTCGCCGCCGACCTGTTCGACGTCACCCCCGACCTGATGACCTTCGCCAAGGGCGTCAACAGCGGGTACGTGCCGCTCGGCGGCGTCGCCATCTGCGGCGAGATCGCCGAGACCTTCGGCAAGCGCGCCTACCCCGGCGGCCTCACCTACTCCGGGCATCCGCTCGCCTGCGCCGCCGCCGTCGCGACGATCAACGTCATGGCGGAGGAGGGCGTCGTCGACAACGCACGGCGGCTCGGCGAGAGCGTCGTGGGCCCGGCCCTGCGGGAGCTCGCCGAGCGGCACCCCAGCGTCGGCGAGGTCCGCGGCGTCGGCATGTTCTGGGCGCTGGAGCTGGTGAAGAACCGGGAGACCCGCGAACCGCTGGTGCCCTACAACGCGGCCGGCGAGGCGAACGCCCCGATGGCCGCCTTCGCCGCCGCCGCCAAGCGCCACGGCATCTGGCCCTTCGTGAACATGAACCGCACGCACGTCGTGCCGCCGTGCAACGTGAGCGAGGCCGAACTGAAGGAGGGCTTCGCGGCCCTGGACGCGGCACTGTCCGTGGCCGACGAGTACATGCAGTAGCCGGAACACGGTCGGCACGTACGGGAAGTAGCGGAATCGTGGCCGGCGGGCACCCGGCACACGGATAAACGGGCGAATCCCGAACGCGTAAGGTGGCGTGCTCGTAGGTATGGACGTGCACGCCACCCGACCGCCCCGAGGAGACCGCCCGACGATGCCCGGCAGCAGCGGCACCGGCGCCGTGACCCGCAGCACCCTGCGGCAGCAGATCGCCGACGCGCTTCGCGACGAGGTGCTGGCGGGACGGCTCCAGCCGGGGCAGGAGTTCACGGTCAAGGAGATCGCCGAGCAGTACGGGGTGTCCGCGACGCCCGTGCGCGAGGCGCTGGTCGACCTGTCCGCGCAGGGCCTGCTGGACGCCGACCAGCACCGCGGTTTCCACGTCCACGAGTACTCCGTCGCCGACTACCGCGGCATCGTCGAGGCCCGCAGCCTGGTGACCGACGGCATGTTCCACGTCCTGGAGGCCGACACCGGCCGTCTGCCCGCACCGGACGACGCCCGCGCCAACGCCGCCCTCGCCGGAGTGCGCCGACGTGGCGAGGAGGCGCAGCGGGCCTCACTGGCCGGTGAACTCACCGTGCTGATCGGCTACGACCTGCGCTTCTGGCACGAGTTGGGCAACCTGTTCGGCAACCCCTACCTGGCCGACTTCCTGCACCGCCTGCGGGTGCAGTCCTGGGTGTGCGCGGTGCAGCACCTGCGCCGGCTCACCGACCTGCGCGGCGCCCTGTGGTCCGGTCACACCGATCTGGTCGAGGCACTGTCCCGGCGCGACCTGCCGGCCGCGCGGGAGATCGTCGACGCCTACAACGCCCACGCCCTCGCCCTCATCGAACGGCTGGCGAACGGATGAGCGCCCTGGCCGGCGAGGAGCGGACGGCCGGGGAAGGGGAAGGGGGCGACAGCGGTACCCGGGAGACCGTCGCCCCCCTCGACCTCTCCGTGGTCATCCCCGCCTTCGACGAGGAGGAGCGGCTCGGGCGCACCCTCGACGCCGTCACCCGCTATCTCTGCGACGCAGACGGGCGCTGGGGGACGTGGGAGGTGGTCGTCGCCGACGACGGATCCGGTGACGGGACGCGCGAGGTGGTCGCCGCCCGTGCCGACCCCCGCGTCCGGCTCGTCGTCGCGGACCGGCACCGCGGCAAGGGCAGCGCGCTGCGGCTGGGCGTCGCCGCGACCCGGGGCCGGCGCGTGCTGGTCACGGACGCCGACCTCGCGTCCCCCATCGAGGAGCTGGAGAAGCTCGACGAGGCGCTCGGCGAGGGCAACTCGGCGGCGATCGGCTCCCGTTCGGTGCCCGGCGCCACGATCGGGGAGCGTCAGCATCCGGTGCGCCGGCTGCTGGGCCGCGCCGGGAACCTGCTGATACGCAGCGGCACCGTCCCCGGCGTACGCGACACCCAGTGCGGCTTCAAGCTCTTCGAGGGCGAGCGGGCCCGCGAGGCCTTCGCCGCCTCCCGGGTCGCCGGCTGGGCGATAGACGTCGAGGTCCTGCACCACTTCCACCGCGCGAACTGGCAGGTCACCGAGGTCCCGGTGCGCTGGTCCCACCAGCCCGGCTCGAAGGTGCGCGCCCTCGACTACGTCCGGGCCCTCGCCGAACTGACCCGCCTGCGCGCCCGCTGGGTGCGCCCGGCCGACCTGTTCGCCCTGCTGCTGTTCCTGCTGATGTCGATGGCCCTGTACTCGGGCCGTCTGTTCGACCCCGGGCACCGCTACCTCGTCGACTCGCTGCAGGACCAGAACCAGTGGGAGTGGTTCTTCGGTGTCACCGCCCACAACCTGGCCCACCTGGACAACCCGCTCTTCTCCGACGCCCAGAACTTCCCCGCCGGCGTGAACCTCATGGCCAACACGGTCATGCTCGGCCTCTCCGTCCCGCTCGCGCCGCTCACCCTCCTCGCGGGCCCGGCGCTCTCCCTCGCCGTCGCGATGACGCTGGGCCTGGCCGTCACCGGGTTCGCCTGGTACCGGCTGATCGTCAGGCGGGTCGTACGGCACCGCCCGGCGGCCTTCGCCGGCGCGTGTCTGGCCGCCTTCGCGCCGCCGATGGTCAGCCACGCCAACGCGCACCCCAACTTCGTGGTCCTGTTCATGATCCCGCTGATCGTCGAGCGCGCCCTGCGCCTGTGCGAGGGCGGCCGGGTGGTCCGGGACGGGGTCGTGCTGGGTCTGATGGCCGCGTACCAGGTCTTCCTGGGCGAGGAGCCGCTGCTGCTGGCGGCGCTCGGGATGGTGCTGTTCGCCGCCGCCTACGCCGTCGTACGCCCGGAGGCGGCGCGGGCCGCGTGGCACCCGCTGCTCAGAGGCCTGGGGATCGCGGCCGCGGTCTGCCTCCCGGTGGTCGCCTACCCCCTCCTCTGGCAGTTCACCGGCCCGCAGAGCTACGCGAACATGCCGCACGGCGACAACGCCGGCAACAGCCCGCTCGCGCTGCTCTCCTTCGCCGAGCGCTCCCTCGTCGCGGGCAGCGCGGAACGCGCGAACGCGCTGTCGATCAACCCCACCGAGCAGAACGCCTTCTACGGCTGGCCCCTGGTCGCCCTCGCCTTCGCGATCACGGTACGGCTGTGGGACCGGGTCCTGGTCAAGGCGCTGGCGGTGACCGCGGTCGGGGCGGCCCTGCTGTCGCTGGGGCCCACCTTCCGCATCCCGCTGACGGAGAGGACCTACCCCGGCCCCTGGGCGCTCCTCGCCCACCTGCCCCTCTTCGAGTCGGTCATCGAGGGCCGGGCCGCGATGGTCTGCGCCCCCGCGCTCGGCATGCTGCTCGCCCTCGCACTGGAGGGTCTGGCGGCCACCCGTCACAGGGGCACGCAGTACCTGGGCCTGCTCGGCGTCTGCCTCGCCCTGCTCCCGCTGGTCCCGGCCCCGCTCAAGACGGTGGCCCGTGCCGAGACGCCGGCGTTCTTCACGGACGGCACCTATCAGTCGTACGTCCACGCGGGTGAGTCGCTCGTCACGGTGCCGCTGCCCGACGCGGGCGACGCGACGCCCCTGCGCTGGCAGGAGGAGGCGGACTACGGCTTCAGGCTCCCCGGCGGCTACTTCAACGGCCCGTGGGGCAAGGAGCGCAGGGGCATCTACGGAGCCGCCCCGCGCTACACCTCGCAGCTGTTCAGTGATGTCCGTGACACCGGTGTGGTCCCCGAGATCGGCGAGAACTGGCGGGCCCAGGCCGCGCGGGACCTCGCGTACTGGAAGGCGGGGGTGCTGGTGGTGGCGCCGCAGCCGCACGCCGACGCCCTGCGCAGGGCGCTGCGGGAACTGATGGGCCGTGACGGGAAGTGGGTGGACGGCGTGTGGGTATGGGACCTGCACAAGGGCACCTGACCCGACGACCCGGTCCCACCCCGAGCCGCACCGACTACCCTTCCTTGACTGACCACCTCGCTAGGGAGCCCTCTTTGGCCTGTGACCTGTGGCTGGTACCGCTCGTCGACGTGTTGTGCCACACCCCCGACAATCCCTTCGCCGACGAACTCGCGCAGTACAACGACGTGCTCGCCGCGGCGGGTCTGCCGCCGGTGCCGGTGTACCAGTACATGCCGGGCCTGTCCGGCGAGGTCGCCCCGGTGGCCGGCTTCGACTACGACGCGCTGCACTTCCTGCGCCGGGTCTACCTGCTGCAGGTCTGCGGTCTGCCGGTGACGCCCGTCGACGATCTGGGCGGCGACTACGAGCAGTTGCTGGAGATGTTCGACTCCACGGCACAGCAGTCGCACCTGGTCTGGCACTACGACCACGCGGGCGCGTACGTCCCCGTGGACTTCCCGCAGCCCCTGTCCAACGACGAACTGCTGTCCGGCGGCGGCCCCTTGGGGTCCTCGCAGGCACTGCTGCGCGAACTGGAGTACGTCGCCCCGGCGATCGGCATCGATCCGGCCAACCCGCCTGCCGCCCCGGAACCGCCGCGCGCTCCCACGGAGCTGGAGGAGCCGGCGGTCCCGGCGCCGTACGACCCCAGCCCCTTCGCCCGCGAACGTCACGTCTGGCTGGGCCTGCACGCGGCGGCGACGCGGAGCCTGGCGCAGGGGTCGATGATCGTCTTCAGCTGAGCGGCCGTCCCGCTAGCGGAGCTGGGAGAGCCCCTTCTGCAGGTCGTCGGAGTTCATCACGGGCGTCATGTCGATCTCGGCGCCCAGGTCCATGAAGAAGGGCTCGCCGATGGACGGCATCTGGGAGCTGTCCTGGACGTCGATGACGAGGTAGGCGGTGCGCACGCCGTGGTCGATGGTGAAGTAGGCGGCCTCGGGCTTGAGATTGCCGAGGGTCTCCTCCATGAGCTGCGGCATCCTGCCGCTGCGGATGACGTCGTTGGCCTTCTCGGTGTTCATGGACGCCTTGAGCAACACGCGCATCGCACTCACCTTCTCCTGTAGACCGATACGCGGCGTTTTCATCGTAAGCCCGATATGCCTGGCCCGGGCGACCGGAGACTGAACCCCGGTCGCCCTGCGTCCGCCGCGCTCGGGTCAGAAGACCGGGGTCCCGGCCTGCGTCAGCTTCCAGTTCGTCACCGCGAAGTCCTTCGGGTCCAGCGTCCCCTTCGACGTCACGTAGTCGATCATCAGCTGGCGGATCTCGTTGGTGGAGCTGTAGGCGATGTCCGCCGAGGCGATGTGCGGGTAGCCCGAACCGCCGTTCGCCCGGTAGTTGTTGACCGCGACGACGAAGACCTGGTCGTCGGCGATCGCCGCGCCCTGGTAGGTGAGGTTCTTGATCCGCGAACCCTCCGGCTGCGCGATGTCGATCTCGTAGTCGACGCCCGCCGCGGTGTCGTACATGTAGTCCCAGAAGCTGTTGGCGTTGGTCAGGGTCGAGGTGTCGACCTTCGTGCCGGACGGGACCTGGTGGTAGTACTTCGCCGCGTACTCCAGGTAGTCCTTGAGCTGGGCGCCCGTGAGCTTCTTGCCGTAGAGGGTGTTGTCGTAGATGTAGAGGCCGGCGATGTCCTTGATGGTGACGCTCCCGGCCGGGATGTCGGCGGTGCGGCTGAAGGGCGCCGCCACCGAGATCAGCGGCAGCGCGGCGTCGCCCGCCGACAGGCCCGCCTTCACCGTGTCCATCTGCACCTGGTGGATGAAGTCCATGATCGGCACGTCCTTCCAGCAGGACTCCGCCGCCGAGAGGTCCTCCGTGCAGGTGCCCACCGCCGTGTTGACGTACTTCACGACCAGCTCGTGGTCGGCCTCCAGGAGCTTCTTGATCTCCGGGTCCTCGTCCACGGTGTTCGGGTTGAGGGTCTGGGCGGTCTTCTTGGTCACCTTCCAGCGCCCGTGGTGCAGTTCGAGCTCGAAGTCGAAGACGCTGAGCCGGTAGCCCCAGCAGTACGGCTCGGAGAGCAGGACGTCCTCGCCGCTCTCCTCGTTCTTCACCGTGTACGACGGCACCTCGACGTGCGTGTGACCCACGAGGATCGCGTCGATGCCGGGGACCTGCTCGGCGACGAGGTTGGAGGCGTTCTCCACGTACGGCAGCGCGTCGCCGTAGGAGGAGGAGCCGTCGAGGCCCGAGTGGTCGGTCAGGAAGACGACGTCGCAGCCGAGCGCGCGCAGCCGCGGCACGTACTTCTTCGCCTGCTCCACGAGCCCCGGGAAGACCATCTTCCCGCTGACGTTGTCCTTGTCCCACAGCGCGATGCCGGGGTTGGTCAGACCCAGGATGCCGACCTTGATGTCGGGCGCGCCCGGCACACAGATCCGCTTCACCGTGTACGGGTGGAAGGCGGGCCGCAGCGTCTTGGCGTCCAGCGCGTTCGCGCCGAGCAGCGGGAAGCGGCACTGCTGCTCGAACTTGCGCAGCACCTCGATGCCGTAGTTGAACTCGTGGTTGCCGAGGGCGGCGGCGTCGTAGCGCATGTGGTTCATGGCCACGGCCATCGGGTGCTTGGGACCGGGCTTGCCGTCGGTGCCCGTGATCGGGGCGACGCGCGCGAAGTAGTAGGCCAGGGAGGTGCCCTGGATGATGTCGCCGGCGTCGACGAGCAGGACGTGCTCCTCGCCCTTGGCCGCGCGCTGCTGCTTGATGAGCGTGGCGACGCGGGCGACGCCGACGGAGTTGCCGGCCTTGTCGCTGTAGGCGGCGTCCTTGTAGTAGTCCCAGTCGAAGACGTGACTGTGCAGGTCGGTGGTGCCCAGGATGGAGAAGGACCAGGTCTTCGGGGCCTTCCCGGGCAGCTGGCCGTCGGCGGCCTGGGCGGTGCCGGCGCCGACAGCCCCCGCCGCGGCGACGGCCGCTCCGGTGACGGCCGACTTCTTCACGAACTCGCGGCGGTTCATGGGACTGACGGGCATACGGGGCTCCTGGAAGCTGGCGTGGCGCGACGCGCGTAGACAAGTCGGACGTGCGGGGCTACTCGCGTAGAGCGTGACCGCTGCCCAGGCGCACGGAAAACCAGGAATTGGCCATGTCCAGTTCAAAGATGAGTCAGCTCGGCCTCGCGCTGCGCCGCAGCCAGCCGTCGTAGGTCATCAGCCAGGTGTTCCGTCGACTCCCCACATCCGCAGCGAAGCGCCGACCAGTCGTGCCTGCTGATTCCACGTCGATCAGTCGCATGTGCCGTTCCACTCCGGTCACTTCACTCGTCGAGTGGTGCATCGTCCAGTCAATCGGCAAGGTGGTCGGGCAGGTCGAACTGTCCTGTATTCCGATCTTCTGTTGGTTGCTGTACGTGGGTGCCGGCCGGCACACCGGACTAGAGACGCTCTTCAGGTTTCACCAACGCCGGTACTGCTCCAGCCTCACCGGATCCCACTCCACTACGTCCAGCACATCGTCGGCGTATCCCTTGGAAACGGGGCCACTGGCATCGAGAAACGCCCGGTAGACGAGCCACAACCCATCACGGACCGTTTCCACGCAGCGCATTTGGAGACTGTCCTCCACCGAATCCCCGTCCACCTCGCCCGCGACCAGAGCCAGCAGCAGCCACAGGATCTCCTGTTCCTGCGCCTCCGCCATGCCATCCGCCAGATGCGCCATGACGACCGCACAGACTGCGGGCGCCGGGGGCATCAGAATGGACTGGACAACCACGTGGTCGTCCAGACTTCGCACGGCACCAGAGGCGCCCCCGGCAAGGACGGTCTCCAAGGTGGTCAGCAGATGCCCGGCAGACTGACCGCATCCACACCGGAGCGCGTCCCAGTCATGCCGCTCCAACTCCGCCCGCGCGAGACTCACCTGCACCAACCTTTCACCTCGTGACCCGAAACGTTGTCAGCCATGCACCCTACGGCTCGTCGTACCACGCACCATCGGGCCGTCCTACGACGCCCGGCCCGAAACTGCTTCCCGGGTAGTCCAGCTGGCAATTCGCGCACACGTACTTCCCCACCGGTGCAAGGCCTGTGTCTGTACGCACTGCGACGTAGGCGGTTCCGAACCGTACCTTCTGCCAGTCACCGCCGAGCAGATGGACCACGTTGCCTTCGGCACAGTACGTCAGCGCGCATGCGGCGCCGGGGCCGGGGCCTGAAGACGCTACGGCCAATTCGCCGGTCTCGACGTGGACTCCGGACACGTAGGACCGGTCCGCGGTCTTGGCCGTCCGGTTCGCGACCGCCGCCTGGCTGGCGAGCAGGTTCCCTCGGGCCAGGCGCTCGTCCGGATTCCACTTGGCTGGAGACGCTTCCTGGTGTCCGTAGGAAGGTCTGGACTTCCCGCCCGCCTCACCACGGGACGTCGTGCCCCGGGGTGACCCCGCCTCAGGCTTGGTCCCCGATGCCCCCGCTTGTGGCGCACTCGGCTGGGCAGATGCCCCGTTCGCCTTCTCCGCCTCCGCCTGGGCGTTCGCCCGCTTCATGGCGGCGAGGTCCTCCATGTCGGAGGCTGCCTCGTTGACGGCCTTGGCGCCCGCGCCGGCCGCCGCGGCCGCGTCGGTGTCGGCCGCACCCCTTGCCGTGCTGACGAGGGCGCTCTCGCCCTCGCCCGCGACGGCACCGCCTTCGAGGGCTCCGACGCCGCTGCCTTCCAGGCCTCCACCGGAGACGACGCCGCCGGCTATCGAGCAGGCCTGATCGTGGTCGGGTCCGCTGCCGGTGAGCCAGAACTCGCAGACCGCCAAGGAGCGGATCGCCAGCCCGATGTCCTCGAAGGTGCTGTAGAGGAGGTCGGGCCCGGCATTCGGGTCGGGTGGTGTCGCGGGCGGGGTGACCCCGGGCGACGGTGCCGCGGCGGAGCTGGTGTTCGTGCTGCCGCTGGAGGTGCTGGTGGGTGCAGGAGCCGGCGACGGCGACGGCGTATTGCAGTCGATGACGCACGGGTTCATGTCCTTGTCGCGGTACCAGTCGTCGAACCCGGTCGGATCCGAGCCGGTCGCCGGATTGTCCGCCGCGTACGTGTACCCGCCCATCTGGTTCGGGTCGCCCGCCTGGAACAGGGGGTCGGGCGTGAGGAATCGGCCCAGTGCCGGGTCGTAGTTCCGCGCCCCCAGCAGGTCCAGCCCGGTCACCGAGTCCACCGGTTTGCCCAGGAAGCCGTGGTTCTCGTCCGCCGCAACCCACGTCGACGGCTTCGCGCCGCGCGGGTTCCCGTACGGGTCGTAGTACCGGCGAGTGACGGCGAGGTCGTCGGCGGCCACCGAAGTCGTCTCCGTGCCCTGCCCGTTGGCGATTTGGTACGTCACGTCCCCTGAGCTGGAGCGAGTCACCCGCGTCCCGTCCGGGCCCGAGTAGTACCGCAGCGCCGTGCACGTCTTCGCGGCCACGTCCAGCGTCAGCTGCTCTGCCCCGCCGAAGAGGTACAGCACTCGCGTCTTGTCCGTGCCGCCGACCGACGCCGTCTGCTCCAGCAGGTTGCCGTCCGCGTCGTACAGGTACTTGCTCGTGCGGCTCGTGGTGCCGGACGGCGTCGAGACCGTCGCCGTCCTGCCCTCTTCGTCGTAGGTGAAGGTCTGCGTCTGGCCCGCGGGCAGTGCGCCCGCCGTGGTCGTCGACCACGTCTGGCCCTTGCCGCCGCAGGTCGTGGCCGTCAGCTGGGTGCCCTTGGTGGCGCCGGCCCCCGGGTCGGTCAGGCACAGGGTGCTCTTGGCCACGTTGACCAGCGTCCCGGTGGACGTGACGCGCCACTTCTGGGTGGCGTCGGTAGAGCAGGTGTCGGCCACCACGCCCGTGCCGGACGTGGTCGCGTTGCCTGCGGTGTCCAGACAGAAGCCGCCCGCCTTGACCGTGCCGTCGGTGCTGATCGCCCACTTCTGAGCCGTCGACGACGAACTGCACGTGTCGACGTCGACCTTCGCCCCGGAGCCCGTCTCCTCGACGCACAGCTTGCCGCCGCCCGAGAGGCTGAAGCCGGTCGCGAGGAGGCCCGTCGTCTTCGTCGCGCGGCTGACCGTGTTGCCCGCGTTCTTGCCGGCGGAGTCCGTGTACGACGGGGTCTGCGTCGCCGTACCCGTGCCCGGGTTGCTGGTCGTCGTCGCGCCCGCCTGGTTCGCGTGCGCAATGGAAGTCGTGCCGTCGACGCCTGGGTACGACGTCGACTGGGTCGTGTCGGCCGCCGCGTTGCCGGTCGGGTCATGGTCGACCATGCCGGTCCGGTCGCCGAGCAGGTCATAGGTGTACGTCTGCCAGTAGGGCGCCGGACCGCCGACCGTCTTGGTCTTCACCGGCGCCGCGCTGGTCTGCACGGAGGCCGTGGTGCAGCCGCCGACCGCGCCCACCGGCGCGGTGCCGGAGCCGGTGATCCCCGCGGTGTCCGTCCAAGCGGCGGTCAGACGCTGGAACGAGTCGTAGGCGAAGCACTGGGTGTCGTGGGTGGTGTTGTCCTGGAGGTCGTCCGTGGCGGTGAGCTCACCGGACTGGTTGTAGCGGTAGTTGACAACGTCCAGGGCCGTGGTGGACGTCTGCGTCATGCTGCTGGTCTGGGTGGTGCGGCCCGTCGTCGCGTCGTACTGGGCGAAGGCCGCCAGTTCCTTGCCGGTGGGGCCGTAGTTGGCCTGGAGCACCCGGCCGAAGGGGTCGTGGACCGTGCCGTCGAGGTACGAGGGCGTGTTGGCGGCGTTGATGTAGCCGCCGAAGCCGTCCAGCGCGCCCTGGAGCGTGTAGCCGTAGCCGATGCGTTCGGTGGGCAGGCCGCCGTCCGCCTGGTACTGGGTCGTCGCCAGCAGACCGACGTTCGGTGTGTACGTCGACGACAGGGTGTACGTGACCGTGCCGCTGTCCTTGCCCGCCGTGCCCGGGAAGCCGTCGGCGGCGGGGACGGTCAGCGTCGAACCCAGCGGCTGGTAGGCCGTGTTGTAGCCGATGACCGCCTCGGTGTACGCGCTGCCCCTCGCGCCGCCGACGTAGCGGGTCGAGGACGTCGGGTAGCCCTTGGCCAGCGTGTCGTACTCACGTGAGATCAGTTGCTTCGCCGGGTCCGGGGTGGCGGACCACGGCGCCGAATACTCGGCCGTGACCCGGTTGTCCCAGTCGTAGGTGTACGACAGCACCTGGCCGCGCGGGTCCGTGGTCTGCAGGAGGTTGCCGAGCACGTCGTACCGGTCGAAGCTCGTCGTGCCCGTGTTGGGGTCGGACTGCGAGGTCTTCTCGCCGAGCAGGTCGTACTTGTACGACCAGGTGTTGCCCGCGCTGTCGCTGACCGAGTCGAGCTGCCCGGCCGGCGTGTAGGTGTAGCGAGTAGTGGCGTCGGCGGCCGGGACCGCGCCCGCCGTGCCCTGCTTCCACAGCACGGTGCTGCCGTCGCCGCCGACCACGGCGAGCGTCGAGTCGGTGCGCACGCGCAGCGTCGCGCCCGTGGTCGCAGTGAGGCCGGTGCTCCACTTGGAGGTGCCGGATGCGGTGTAGACGGCGAGATTGCCGTCGGTGCCGAACTGGGCGTACGCGCCCGGGTTTCCGTTCGTACCGCTGGACCAGACCGTCTTGCCGCTGGCGAGTGCGGTGAGGACCAGGTTGCCGTCGGCCTGCATGGTCAGACGCACGGAGTTGGAGGTCAGCGAGGTGCCGGACGGGATGATGCTGCCGCCCTTGAGGGTGACGGTGGCGCCGGTGTTCTTCACCACGGACTTGACCGTCTGTCCGAGGGCGTCGGTGAAGGAGGCGGTCGAGGATCCGCCGGCCGGCGGGGTGGTGTCGGTCTCGTCGGCGCCGGGGTAGGCGGTGGAAGTGCTCCACTGCTTGACGGCCTGATGCCACAGGGTGCTCGTGGTGGCGCGACCCTGGCCGTCGTAGGCGGTCGTGGTTTCGGCGGGGATCTCGTTCTCGTTGGCCGCGTACAGGCTGGCCGACGGGGCGTGGTCCGGTTCCGAGTAGGCGGCGTACGAGGCGCTCGGCCAGCCGTGGGAGTCGTAGAACGTGTCGGAGATGATCCGGCCGGAGTCCGAGTCGCCGTCGGCAGTCGTCTGGGCCTGCCGGGGCTGGAGCATCCCGTCGTAGATGCTGACCGAAGTCGAGTACGTGCCGTCCTCACGCAGGCTGCGCGTGGTGACGGAGGACGGGTCGCCGGGCTGGGTGATCGTGCCGCCGGGGGCCGGGACCGCGCCCGGGTTCACCGAGTACGCGAACGTCATGTCCGCGCTCTGCGTCGCCTTGTCGCGTCCGGGCAGCCAGACGGCGGTACGGCGGCCGAGAGCGTCGTACGCGATCTCGGTGACGCGGCCGTTGACGTCGACGTTCTTCAGCGGCAGGCCGCGCAGCGGATCGAGGCTGGAGGTGACCGTCCACGTCTGGTGCTGGGTGGAAGTGACCTTGGTGGGATTGGTGTTGCCGCCCGCACTCGTCCACTTGGGCGCGTAGTCGGTGTGGGTGGCGTTGCCCGCGGCGTCCAGGGCGTCGGTGACGCGGCCCGCCGTGTCGTAGGAGATGCCGCTGGTGGTACGCCAGTTCTCGGTTCCGTCGGCGGCGAAACCGGTGGCGATCCGGGTGCCGGTGACGTGCGGGTGGGTGACGGTGCCGTAGGAGCCGAGGTCGGTGACAGAGCCGTCACCGTCGTAGTAGATCTTCTTGTCGGAGAGCAGAGTGTCCTTGCCCGGCGCCGTGCCGCAGGGCCCGGAGACCGTGGTGATGCGGTCCGGGTAGGCGAGCAGCATGGTGTTGGCGCCCAACAGGGCGGGCGCAGCGTAGTCGGTCGCGACGCACTTCTCCTGCGCGGCCACGGAGACGTCACCGTGCGCGTCCACGGACTGCACGCGGCCCTGGTCGTCATACGCGGTGTCGCTGCGGGTGTGCCGCCAACTGCCGTCCACGAGCAAGGAATAGCCGTGCGTCTGGGTGGACTTGATCCGGCGCGCGGTGAGGTCGGGCAGGGTGTCCTTGTCCGGCTTGGTCTCCCCGGGATGGTCCTCCTGGGTCCAGGCCGTCCATGACGTGCGGTCTGCGTGCGCGGTGGTGGTGAAGTCGAACGGGCCGTTGACGGTGGAGGCGTTCACCGTGCCACCGGACGCGGTGTACACGTCCGACTGCAGTGCGGTGCCCGCGAGTTGGTTGGAGTCGGTGACCGTCTCGACGGTCTTGCCGCCGACGGTGGCGTCCAGGCTGACGGAGCGGCGGCTGCCGTCGGCCTTGTAGTCGCCGTCCATGCCCTGGAGGTAGGTGGTGGTCTGCTGGGTGACCGGCTCGGGGGCCTTGCCGGTGCGCACGGTGACGTCGCGGAAGCCGCGGAACTGGTCCCAGGTGCGGTACTGGTCGTCCGTCAGGTCGGAGTCGTCCCGGTGCCAGGCGGCCCCCGAGTAGGCGTAGGTGAAGAGGTGCGCCTCGGAGCCCGCCGGGATCTTGGAGGCGTCCGGGTTGTACTGCGCGGCGACGGTCAGGTCGGCGACGGTGACGCTGTGGACGGTGGTCTTGTTGAACCAGTCCGCGATCGGCTTGGAGGCGCCGGGCACCGTCCAGTACACGGGGTAGCAGGAGCTGGTGTTGGAGTCGGCCGACTTGATGTCGAGCGACTTGCCCGCGCACGGGTTCTGGTTGTACTCGACGGTGATCGACTCGCCGGTCTCCGTCTGCACGTTGGAGATGCGCGGCCGGTACAGCGGCGGCGCCGACGGGGAGTCGTCGTTCACCCGGTTGTCGATCTCGGTGCCGGTGAAGGAGACCTGGTTGAGGGTGATGTCCTTGTCGCCACCCGCATACGTGTCCCGGCCCGTGTGCCGGATGGACTGCAGCCACATCACGGCCTGGAGCGAGCCGGCGTCCTTGGGGTCGACCGTGGTGCCGGTGACCGGGTCGACCGCGCCGCCCGCGTCGGAGTACACCTGCCCGAGGTCGTAGGAGTCGACCGGGACCAGCTTGTCGGTGTCACCGTCCTTGACGTGCACCTTCGTCGTGATGGTGTCCAGACGGGTGGTGGACCAGAAGGTCGGTGCCGAGGTGACACATACGTCCGTGGGGACCTTGGTGGCGTCGTCCGGCAGCTTGGTCTTGTCGGTGGAGTCGCAGTGCAGGTCCCAAGGGACGTCCGGCCAGTGCGGCGCCGTGTTGTCATCCAGGTTCCCGGCCGAGCAGTCCGTGAAGGATGACGTCGTCTGGCAGCGCTGTTTGGAGGCGAACACGACCTGCGCGGACGGGGTGCGGCCCGCCTGCTCGTCGTCGACGGTGTAGCCGTACGAGATCGAGGTGAGCGTGCCACCGCGGGTGTACGAGGTGAGGGTGCCGGTGTCGTCCTTGTCGTCGGTCGCCGCCGCCTGGCCGCCGCCGAGGTCGTAGTAGCCGGTCTCGGTCGCGTAGTCGAAGCGCTGAACGAAACCACTTGGTGATACGACGAAGTCCAGGTTCCAGCGCCAGCCCTCGGGCTTGTCGCAGCGGGACTTCTTGCCGTCGGCGTCGCTGTGGCATGGGTCTGCGGAGCGCGGGTGCAGCACCGGTAGACCCCAGGCCGCGTGTGTGGAGTCGTCACCGGAGTCGGCTGCGGCCGTTCCCTTGGTACCGGGGCCGCTCGGCGAATGGTCGGCGCCGAAGTAGGCAGCGGTGCCGTCGGTGGTCAGAACGCGGAAGTAGGTGCCGTCGAACAGACCGTTGGCAGCTCCGGACAGCTCCTGTACGACAGTGCCGTCGTCGCCCTGGAGCCGGTACTCGCGGATCTCGTTCGGGACTCCGGAGGACGACGTCGGGACCAGGACACCGGAGTGCGAGCCGAAGGAGACGGTCGCGTTGGCGCCGCCCCAGCACTGGTCGCCCGAACCCTTGACGACCTTCTTGCCGTCGGAGTCGAGGAGGGAGCCGCAGGAGCGGTACTGCCGCTGCACGAAGCCCGGCTGGTAGCTCCAGCCGTCACCGATCCACGAGGCCTGGGAGTTGCGGGCCGAGGTCTCACCGTCGACGGACTGCGAGTCGTACGACAGCGCCACCGAGGGGCCGGTGTCCCCGACGCCGGCCGGCATGTCGATCGGGTACGAGTAGGTGTAGGCACCCGTGCCGGTGGCCTGCCAACTCCCCTCCGGAGTCAGCGAGGTGGCCGAGTAGTCCCCCTGCGAGCCACGGCTGCCGGAGGTGACGGCGATCGCCGAATCCGCGGTGGTCGTGGCGGTGAGCTGGTTGGCGGTGGCGCGGTTGACGGACTTCAGGGGCGTACGGGTACGGCACTCGGCGCGCTGCGGGGTCGTCAGGGCGCAGGCGGGAAGACGGGCGAGGGTGAGACGGGAGCCGTAGCCACCGCCGTAGGCCTTGGCGACGGAGGAGTAGTCGACGACCACGCTGACCTTGGCAGTGGGTGACTTGGCCCCGCCCAGCCCGACCAGCAGACCCGTGTCGGCGCCGGCCTTCAAAGCCTCTGCGCGGTCCGCGAGTTGCACTCGGACTTGCTGGGGCTTCGCCTTGCCGGACGAGGCCACCCACACCGGCAGGACGCCCGCCCTGACCGGCTTGCCTTTGAGGTCGACCGTGTGTGAACCGGCATGCGGCCAGGAGGGTTTCGTCGCCGAATATCGGGTCAGGGCACGGTAGCCGCGGGGACGCGGGGACTTCGGACGGCTCAGCTCGTGGTCACCTACGGCGGGGGTCACCGGCAGCGGTTTCGGCTTCCAGAAGTCGCCGTGGAAGACGTACGGCCCGACACCGTCCTGTGCGACGGCACCGGTCACGAGCAGCGCCATGGTCGCGAGCAGGGCGGAGACAAGCGTCAGCGTTCTTCGCACACCCACGTGAGAAGTACCCCCGTATGGAACGGACTTGGTAGTCCGTTGACTGAAAGGTCACGTGGTCGGCGTGATCCAGGATGGGAGGCTAAGAACGACGTTGAACGAACCTCAAGACTCTTTGCCAATGCCATGACAATTACGTGATTGTTTTTGGCATTTCCTGTGTACGTTCTGTGCCGGGGGAGCGAACATCACCGCCGCACGCCGTCACCGACGTCCTGACCCGACGCCCGGCGCACGGTCCTTTCGGGCGCGGATGGTCGCAGATCTCGTGTCTGCCCTGTCCGTCGTGCGAAGGAGTTGTCCCGTGCTGCCGTCATCCGCTCGCAGACTCGCGCTGCTTCCGGTTGCCGCCATACTGCTGACCGCACTCGCCTCCCCGGCCGGCGCGCTGGTCGCCGATGATCCCGGCGGCGCGGCAGACCCGTTGCTCGCCGCGCAGGCCCAGGCGGTCTCCGACGGCACGCCGGCCCCGGTCGACGCGCTGACCAGCGAGACCGACACCGTGACCGCCGAACCCGATGGCTCCTTCACCAGGACCTCGTCCGTGCTGCCGGCCAGAGTTCGGCAGGACGGCGGCTGGGTCCCCGTGGACGCTACGCTCACCGTCAACTCCGACGGCACGTACTCCCCCAAGGCGACGCCCAGCGGCGTGAGGTTGTCCGGCGGTGGAAGCGGGCCGCTGGCCACGCTGACCGATCCGGCCGGGCACAGCATGAGCCTGACCATGCCCTTCACGCTGCCCGCGCCGCAGGTCAGCGACCACACGGCGCTGTACTCCGCGGTGCTGCCCGGCGTCGACGTGTCGGTATCGGTGACGGATCAGGGCGGCTTCAGCGATGTGCTGGTCGTGCACGACTCGAAGGCTGCGGCCGATCCGCGTGTCCGCAGGCTGGCCGTGGCGACGGAGACCGACGGCCTGCGACTGGCGCCCACCTCGGTGGGCGGCATGACCGCGGAGGCACCGGACGGCTCGGTGTCGTACACGAGTCCGCCGCCATTGATGTGGGACTCCAGCACGTCCGACTCGGTTGCCGCGAGGCCCGCCTCCTCCATGCGCGCGGCTTTGGGCACCACACGGGCGGACACCTCCTCCTCCGCGGCCGGTCCCGGCCTCGGCGCGCAGGTCGGTCAGGTGCCGATGACCACGACCGACGACTCCCTCACCCTGGCGCCCGACACCTCGGTGCTCGACGGGCCCGACACTCACTACCCGGTCTACATCGACCCCTTCGAAAACCCGGTGACCAGCAAGTCCGGGGCCTTCGACGAGGTGTATTCGAGCTCGGCCTGCTCCGACGCTCCGCAGTACAACAAGCCGCAGACCAACGGCGAGGGCGTCGGCTACCAGCAGTGGGGCGGTGCCTGCGGGGTCGGCCTGGAACGGTCGTACTACGCGGTCAACACCGCTGGTCTCGACCCGTCCATGACCGTCGTCAAGGCCGAGGTGAAGGTCAGCACCACCTTCGCGGCCAGCGTCGACTGCTCCCACGACCAGCCGATCACCCTGCACACCACCGGCACCATCAACGAGAACACCGACTGGAAGCACCAGCCCGACACCCTTGACGACAACGGCTACCCGGCCGTGAAGACCACCGTGCCCAGCGGCGCCAACGGCAACAGCAACTGCAGCAACAGCACTGCGAGTTTCCGCGTGGACGACCAGATCCAGAAGATCGCCAAGGGCAACAAGAGCACCTGGACCTTCGGACTGTTCGGCAACGAGTCGAGGACCAGCTCCAACCTGGACTACCTGCGCATGTCGCAGGTTCTCACCCTGACCACGAACTTCGACATCCCGCCGGACACCCCCACCAAGCTGCGCACCACGCCCAAGCCCCTGGGCGCGGACGGCGACTGCGTCACCGGCAGCGGCGCGGTCGGCTGGATCGGCGCGACGACGTACAGCGACGCGGGCAGCAACATCCAGCTGCACTCGACCGTCACAACCCACATCTCCGGTGAGCACGCCGAGGCGCACTACCACGTCTGGGACCGCACCGACCTGGACTCCGCCGGTGACCCGGTGGACAAGGGCACCCCGGACAGCGGCATGGTCGCCTCCGGCACGGACGCCGACGCGCCGATCGGCTTCACCCTCAAGGACGGTCACGAGTACGGCTGGGCCGTCTACGCCCAGGACAACTCCTCCATCAAGTTGAAGTCGGACGTCAGCGACCATTGCTGGTTCGACACCGACTTCACCCCGCCGCAGACTCCGGCGGTCGCCGACAACCCACACTTCCCGCCCGTGGGCAGCGGGGCCGGCGACACCTATGCCGGCAGCGGAGTCACCGCCGACTTCTCCGTCTCCGCCGCCGACAACACCCCGGCCGACACCTGCGACCCGGCCGGCTGCAAGGCGAGCGGCATCGATCACTTCCTCTGGCAGCTCGACAGCCAGCCCACCGCCACCACCGGCCGCACCTCCAAGGTGACGTCCACCAACGGCGCCACCGCCTCCGGCAAGGTCACGATCCCGGTCACCGACTGGGGCGTGCACACCCTGTACGTCGCCGCGGTCGACCGGGCCGGCAACCTCTCCCAGAACCCGGTCAGTTACACCTTCACCGCGCCCTGGAACCCCAAGACCAAGATCGCACCCGGTGACATCACGGGCGACGGCAGCCCCGACCTGCTCGCCACCACCAGCACCGGCGACCTGGAACTCCTCCCCGGCGACAGCGACCCCGCCCAGGCCCCCGCCCCGGCGCAGGACGGTCCGGTCGACGGCACTCCGCCGACCGTCACCGGCCCGGTCATCGTGTCGACCGCCAAGGGCGCACCCACCGGGACCTGGAAGGACTACCTGGTCGCCCACCGAGGCAACCTGCACGGCGACACCCACGACGACCTGCTCGCGTACAACCGCAAGACCCAGCAGCTGTACGTGGTGAAGAACGACCTCGACCCGAAGGACGACGGCGCCTTCCCGCGCACACCCTGGTCCACCTTCCCCGGCTTCGTCGGCCGCCGCTACGACGTCGTCACCAAGGACGACTGCGAGGCAGCCGACACCGTGCCCGCCGCCCGCTGCACGGAGGCGGGCTACGATCCGGCCAAGCCCTGGGACATCTCCCAACTCGTCGTCGACGGGGACGTCTACGGCAACGCCGACCACCCCGCCGTCATCACCATGGAGAACAACAAGCTGTGGCTGTACCAGTCGTACGGCGTCAACCATCTCGGCCACCCGCTCCTGCTCGGCGACGGCGACTGGTCCGGCCTGACCCTGATCGCCCCCGGACGCGTCGGCGGCACCTTCTCGGTGGACGACGACGGAAACGGAAAGGTCACCGGTGGAGCCCCGACGCTGTGGGCCCGCGACGACACCACGGGCTCCGTCTACACCTTCCCGATCGACGTCGACGGCGGGACCCTGATGCCCAAGCTGCTGCACGCCCCGGTCCGCACCGCGTTCACGTCCGCCGTGAAGACGTCCTCCGGCGGCACGCTCTGCCTGGACGACGCGAACGCCCACACCGCCGACCACACCAAGATCCAGATCCACACCTGCAACGGCAGCCCGGCCCAGCAGTGGGTCCTGCACGACGACGGCTCCCTGCGCGTCCTCGGCAAGTGCCTCGACGCCACCGACGGCGGCACGGACAACGGCACCCTGCTGCAGCTGTACAAGTGCAACGGCAGCGGCTCCCAGAAGTGGACCACCGGCAGCACCGGCAGCCTGGTCAACCCACAGTCCGGCAGGTGCGTGGACGACCCGAGCGCCAGCACGACCAACGGCACCCAGGTCCGCCTCTACACCTGCAACAACTCCGCCGCCCAGAACTGGACGAGCACCGCCGCCGCGGGCTGGAACACGCACCCCGCCAAGGCCCTGTCCGTCGTCCTGCCCAAGCGTGACTACCCGACCCTCGCCTCCCCCGGCGACGTCAACAGCGCCACCGGCGGCCCGGACGGCAAACCCGACCTCTACACCAGCGACACCGCGGGTCGGCTGACCGAGTACCCGGGTGCCACCCCGTCCGGGACGACCGCCACCTTCGCCGACCCGGTCCCCCTGGGCACGGTCACCGACACCGCCACACACCGCTGGAAGCTCGACGACGGCACCGGCACCTCGGCGTCCGATCCCATCGGCGACGCACCGGCCAACCTGACGGGCGGAGCCTCCTGGACCGCCGACGCCGACCGCGGCACGGTCCTGAACCTCAACGGAACCACCGGCTACGCGGCCACTGCCGGCCCCGGCGTGGACACCAGCGGCAGTTTCACCGTCTCGGCGTGGGTCAAGCTGAACTCCCTCTCGGGCGCCAACTCGACGTTCGTGTCCCAGTCGGACGCCGCGTCCGTCGGCGCCGCCAACGGCCTGCAGCTCTACTACTCATCCGGAGCCCAGGTCTGGGCCTTCGGCCGCCACAACGACGACACCACCAGCACGGCCTTCACCGCCGCCTACGGCACCAAGGCCGTGGCGGGCAAATGGACCCATCTCGTCGGGGTCTACGACGCCGACGGCGGCCGGCTGCTCCTCTACGTCAACGGCCGACTGTCCGCCACCAAGGACTACGCCGGCGAGAGCTGGAGCGCCACCGGCCCCGTCCAACTCGGCCGCCGCCTCTTCCAGGGCTCCTACGGCGAATACGCCAACGGCCGCCTGAGCGACGTCCGCCTCTACCCGACGGCGCTTCCCCCGGAAGCCGCGACGGCGCCCGGCGGCAGTGCGGTGGTCACCCAACTCGATTAGGTCGCCCCGGCGAACAGCGCGCAGGAGCCGCCCCCGGGCGGGGCGGCTCCTGCATGTGTGCGGGTCAGAGGAACGAGTTGATTTCGATCGTCTCGTCCCGGCCCGGGCCCACGCCGATCGCGGAGATCGGGGCGCCGGACATCTCCTCCAGCGCCTTGACGTAGTTCTGGGCGTTCTTCGGCAGGTCGGAGAAGGACTTCGCCTTGGTGATGTCCTCGGACCAGCCCGGGAGGGTCTCGTAGACGGGCTTCGCGTGGTGGAAGTCCGACTGCGAGTACGGCAGCTCCTCGACGCGCTTGCCGTCGATCTCGTAGGCGACGCAGACCGGGATCTGCTCCCAGCCGGTGAGGACGTCGAGCTTGGTGAGGAAGAAGTCCGTCAGGCCGTTGACGCGGGTGGCGTAGCGGGCGATCACCGCGTCGAACCAGCCGCAGCGGCGGTCACGGCCGGTCGTCACACCCCGCTCGCCGCCGATGCGGCGCAGCGCCTCGCCGTCCTCGTCGAACAGCTCCGTCGGGAAGGGGCCGGAGCCGACGCGGGTGGTGTACGCCTTGAGGATGCCGATGACCCGGCTGATCTTCGTCGGGCCGACGCCGGCCCCGGTGCAGGCACCGCCCGCGGTCGGGTTCGACGACGTCACGAACGGATACGTGCCGTGGTCGATGTCGAGGAGCGTGCCCTGGCCGCCCTCGAACAGCACGACCTTGTCGTCGTCCAAGGCCTGGTTGAGCACCAGGACCGTGTCGGCGACGTAGGGCGCGAGCTTCTCCGCGTAGCCCAGCAGCTCCTCGACCACCTGGTCGACGGCGATCGCGCGCCGGTTGTAGAGCTTGGTGAGCATCTGGTTCTTGACGTCGAGGGCCGCCTCGACCTTCTGGGTGAGGATCGACTCGTCGTAGAGGTCCTGCACCCGGATGCCGACGCGGTTGATCTTGTCCGCGTAGGTCGGTCCGATGCCGCGCCCCGTCGTACCGATCTTCCGCTTGCCGAGGAAGCGTTCCGTGACCTTGTCGACGGTCACGTTGTACGGCGTGATGATGTGCGCGTTACCGCTGATGAGGAGTTTGGACGTGTCGACGCCGCGTTCGTTCAGTCCGTTCAGCTCGGAGAACAGGACCGACGGATCGACGACGACACCATTGCCGATGACCGGGGTGCACCCCGGCGAGAGGATTCCGGAAGGGAGCAGGTGGAGGGCGTACTTCTGATCACCCACGACGACGGTGTGGCCGGCGTTGTTGCCGCCCTGGTACCGCACGACGTAATCCACTGAGCCACCGAGCAGGTCGGTCGCCTTTCCCTTGCCTTCGTCACCCCACTGAGCACCGAGCAGCACAAGTGCGGGCACGCGCGTACACCCCTTCCGGGCGGGGCATGTCCAAGGTCAGGGGCGCACGCGTAGGGTTCACCGCCGCGTGCACCATGGCCGTCGTTGGCCGTAACCCGTCGGACCGGATGCCCCGGAATAGACGAAGCCCCTGGCGCAATAGCGCAAGGGGCTCTTGCACAAAGATGCTACCCGAGGAAGCGAGGCAGGACCGAGGTGGCGACTTCCGCGACTTCCGAGGCGAGTTCCGAACAGCTGCTGGTGGTCATCGATCCGGTGGCCCGACGGACGGACGGGGAGTCGGTACGCATCGCGAAAGACGTGCTCAGCGCGGGTGCGCAGACCAAGGTCTGCCTGCCGGACGGTCCGGAGGAGTTCGTCCGGGCCCTGACCCGGCGCGGGTCGAGAAGACTGGTGGTCGTCGGCGACGACCGGGCCCTGGTGCGCGCCGTGTCCCTTTTGCACCGGCAGCGGGAACTGGCCGGATGCGCGCTGTCGATGGTGCCGGTGGGGGCCGCGCTGTCGGTGGCCCGATCCCTGGGGGTGCCCACGGGCGCGGTGGCCGCGGCCCGCTCGGTCCTCGACGGGGCCGTACGGCGGATGGACCTGCTCGTGGACGACAGCGACGGGGTGGTGCTGGGCGCGCTGCGGATCCCTCCGCTGAGCGAGGCGCACACGCCTCTGGAAGAGGCCGCGGGGCGCCCGTGGCTGCGCACGGCCCAGTCCCTGGTGCGCACCCTCGTCCCGGCCCGTGAGGCCCCGGCGCCCGCGCCCCGCGCCGCCCGCCTGCGCATCGAGGTCGACGGCGAGACCCTGGTCGACCTGGACCAGCCGGTGGAGGCGGTGTCGGTCGTGCCGGGTGAGCGCGGGGTGGCCGAGGTCGAGGTACGGCCCCTGTCGGTGGGCGCGGAGGCCTCGCCGGTACGGGCCGAGGGGCGGACCATAACCGTGTCGGGGGCGGACTTCCGCTACCGGGCGGACGCGGGCGTGTGCGGGCCGGTGCGCAGGAGGACGTGGACGGTGTGGGAGGGGGCCTGGGGGCTCACGCTGCCGGGGCGGTGAGGCGAGCCGCGGGCCGGCGGCCGAACGGTACCGGCAAGGGGTGCCGGGCTCTTGCCGGACGATACCGGCCAGGTCCCCCGCTAGGACCCGAAGAGTTCCTCGCGGTGGACCCGCCAGCGTTCCATCATGGCCGCGATCTCGTCGTCGACGAACTCGAAGAAGGCGAGCGTCTCGGCCATGCGGCGGCCCGCCGGGGTGTCGGCGCCGAGGCTGCCGACACCTTCCCGCAGAGCGCCCTCCCAGCGTTTGATGACGGCTTCGCGGTTGGTCAGCGCCTCGTACCACTGGTTGCTGTGCACCCGGTAGCGCTCCCGCCGCGAGCCGGGCTCGCGCTCGCGGGACACCATGTGCTGCTGGGCCAGGTAGCGCACCCCGCCGGAGACCGCGGCCGGGCTGATCCGCAGCTGTTCGCCCAGCTCCGCCGAGGTCATCGTCCCCTCGTCGGAGGAGAGGAGCGCGGCGAAGATCCGCGCGGGCATGCGCTGCATCCCGGCCTCGACGAGCTGTGCCGCGAAGCTCTCCACGAACTTCGAGACCGCTTCCTGGTCCCGCCCCGCCGCGTCAGTCATGGCCACCACCCTAACCGGGCTTCATACGCTTCCTTATCTTCACAAATTTCTGAAAGAAGCGTACGTTCTGAACCATGACGAAGGCAATCACGGTCGCCGGGCTCCACAAGACCTTCGGCCGGACCCACGCCCTGGACGGCCTCGACCTCGACGTGGAGACCGGCGAGGTGCACGGCTTCCTCGGCCCGAACGGCGCCGGCAAGTCCACCACCATCCGCGTCCTGCTCGGCCTGCTGCGCGCCGACTCCGGCGCCGCCCAGGTGCTGGGCCGCGACCCGTGGAAGGACGCGGTGGAGGTGCACCGCCGGATCGCCTACGTCCCCGGGGACGTGACCCTGTGGCGCAACCTGTCGGGCGGCGAGGTGATCGACCTCTACGGCCGCCTCCGCGGCGGCCTGGACGCGGCCCGCCGCGCCGACCTGATCGAGCGCTTCGAGCTGGACCCCACCAAGAAGGGCCGCACCTACTCCAAGGGCAACCGCCAGAAGGTCGCCCTGGTCGCCGCCTTCGCCTCGGACGTGGACCTGCTGATCCTGGACGAGCCGACCTCGGGCCTGGACCCCCTGATGGAGGAGGTCTTCCAGCGCTGCGTGGAGGAGGAGCGGTCCAGGGGCCGGACCATCCTGTTGTCGTCGCACATCCTCAGCGAGGTCGAGGAGCTCTGCGACCGGGTGAGCATCATCCGCAAGGGCCGGACCGTGGAGAGCGGTTCGCTGGCCGACCTGCGCCATCTGACCCGGACCAGCGTCACCGCCGAACTGGCCGGCGCCCCCAACGGGTTGTCGCACCTGCCGGGCGTCCACGACCTCGACGTCCAGGGCCGGCGGGTCCGGCTGCAGGTCGACACCGACAAACTCGACGCCGTACTAAGGCAGTTGAGCGAGTCCGGCGTCCGCTCGCTGACCTCCACCCCGCCCACGCTGGAGGAGCTGTTCCTGCGCCACTACCAGGACGAAGAGGTGGCGGCGCGATGACGTCCCTCGTGGGCACCCGGATCCTGCTGCGCTTCAACCTGCGCCGCGACCGGCTGATGATCCCGGTGTGGGTGGCGGTCAACACCCTGATGGTCCTCTCCATGCCGAACACGCTGAGGACCCTCTACGGCACCCCGGCCGAACGCGCCGACCTCATCCACCAGGTCGCCACCAACGCCTCCTTCCGCGCCCTGATCGGCCCCGTCTTCGACGACTCCGTCGGCGCCCTGACGGCCTGGCGCGTCGGCGTCTACGCCGGGGTGCTCGCCGCGATCACCAGCCTGCTGGTCGTCGTACGCCACACCCGCGACGAGGAGGAGAGCGGGCGTCAGGAACTCATCTCCTCCGGCGCGGTGGGCCGGAGGGCCTCCCTGACGGCGGCCCTGCTCGCGGCGGCCGTGGCGAACGCCGTGCTGGCCCTGCTGGTCGTGGCCGGCCTGGCGGGCCAGGGAGCCGTGGGCGCGCTGGCCTTCGGGCTCGGACTGGCGGCCGTCGGCATGGTGTTCGCGACGGCCGCGGCGATCGTCGCCCAGCTGACGGAGAGCGCCCGGCTGGCGCGCGGCCTGACCGCGGGCGTGCTCGGCGCGGCCTTCGTGCTGCGCGCGGCGGGCGACTCGGCGACGAGCGACGGCTCCTCGGTGTGGACCTGGCTGTCCCCGCTGGGCTGGCTGGAGAACCTGCGCGCGTTCGCCGGCGAACGCTGGTGGGTGCTGGCGCTGTTCGCGGCGGCGATCGCACTCCAGGCGGCCGTCGCCTACGGGCTCGCGGGGCGCCGGGACATCGGCATGAGCTTCCTGCCCACCCGTCCCGGACCGTCGGTCGGCCGCCTGGGCACGGCCGGCGCACTGGCCTGGCGGCTCCAGCGGGGCAACGTCCTGGGCTGGTCGCTCGCCTTCTTCGTCGTGGGAGTCGTCTACGGCGGCCTCACGGACGGCGTGGCCGACATCGTCGGTGACAACGAGAACGCGCGGAGGATCTTCGAGCGGATGGGCGGCCAGAGCGCGCTGACCAACGCCTTCCTGGCGGCGATGGTCGGCATGATGGGCCTGGTCGCCGCGCTGTACGTCGTCGGCAGCGTGCTGCGCCTGTACGGCGAGGAGACCTCCGGCCGGGCCGAACCGGTGCTGGCGAACCCCGTGGGCCGGCTGCGCTGGGCCGCCGGCCACCTCGTCATCGCCTTCGGCGGCTCGGTCCTGCTGATGCTCGCGACCGGCCTCGGCTTCGTCGTCGGCTACGGCAAGGAGGCCGGGCCGATCCTCGGGGCCTGCCTGGTGCAGCTCCCCGCGGTGTGGGTGATCGGCGGGCTGGCGGTCCTGCTGTACGGGGTGCTGCCCCGAGCGGCGACGGCCGCCTGGGGCGTGGCGGGCGCCGTGCTGCTCATCGGCTGGGTCGGCCCCGCGCTGGACGCGCCCCAGGCGGTGCTGGACCTGTCCCCCTTCGGCCATCTGCCGAAGCTGCCCGGCGGGGAGATGCAGTGGGCGCCGGTACTGGTACTGCTGGCGCTGGCCGCGGCACTGGTCGCCATGGGCCTGACGGGACTACGACGCCGGGACCTGACGACCTGAAGCAACCCTCGGGCGGCCCGCGTGCGTCCGTCCCGAGCATGGGACAGCGTAAGGAGGCCGCCGCGGGCTGCCTGACCGCGGCCGTGGGAGCGGGCGCCGGACTCGCCCTGTGGTCGGTCGACGTCCGCGAGCGCATGTGGCGCTTCGAGGCTGCCCCCGACTTCAGCGTCCTCTACGCCGAACTGCCGCTGGCGGTCCTCGGCGGGACGGCGGTCAGTCTCGGCCTGTGGGCCCTGGTCCGAACTCTTCGGCGGGGCCGCGGAGGCGGGATGTGATCAGCTGGCGGCGGTCGCTCAGTCCAGGTAGTCCTTGAGCTCCTCGGTGTCGAGTTCGATGCCGACAGGGGCCGGCAGCGTGACCTTGCTCCCGAACTTCACGGTATGGATGTCCTGGTATCCGTCATCGGGATCCGGATCGCTGTGTACGAGGACCGACAGGTTGTCCCGGTCGATCAGCAAGTAGACGGGGATCCCCGCCTCGGCGTAGCCCCGGGGCTTTTCCACACGGTCGCGAAGATGTGTGTCCGAGTCGTACGAAGTGATCTCGAGGACCATGAGCACGCCATCGGTCTCGGCCCAGTCGCCCTGTCCCGCGAAGTGCCCCACCGGCGCGAGCACGCCGTCGGGCCGGGCCCGCCCCTTGCGGTACGTCTCGACCTTCAGGCCCTGGGCCGGGTTGAGGTCGAGGTCGGGCCGGGCCGGGCCTGCATGCAATGCCGGATCAGCCACATGATGATCGACCCGTGGTTGCCGTTCGTCACTTTCCTGACCCCGATCCGTCCGCCGATGAACTCGAGCCTGACGGTCTCGTCCTCGCGTTCGGCGAATGCCGCGATCCGCTCGAACACGTCCATCGACATCTGTGACGAGGTGCGTTCTGCCATAACCGTCATGGTGCCTCCCTCCGCAGGCAGGCACCAGCCTGACGAGTCGCTTGCGGCCCTCACCGGGGATCGCTCAGTGATCATCCCACGGCGACTGCGAGGCCCTCCAGGCCCCGGATCACGAAGTTCGGCTTCCGGCGGGGCTCCTCGGCGAGGCTCAGGGTGGGGGCCTTCTCCAGCAGGGCCGTCATGGAGGCGGCCAGTTCGATGCGGGCGAGCGGGGCGCCGATGCAGTAGTGGATGCCGGCGGAGAACGAGATGTGCGGGTTGTCCGCGCGGGTCAGATCGAGCCGCTCGGGGTTCCGGAAGACCTCCGGGTCGTGGTTGGCCGACCCGAAGAGCATCGCGATCTCGGCCCCCCTGGGGATGACGGTGCCGTCGATCTCGATGTCGTCCAGGACCCAGCGTTCGAAGAGCTGCAACGGGGTGTCGTAGCGCATGAGTTCTTCCACCGCGGCGGGGACGAGCGCGTGGTCGGCGCGCAGGGCGGCCAGTTGGGCCGGGTTGCGGAAGAGGGTGTACCAGCCGTTGACGGTGGCGTTGACGGTCGCCTCGTGCCCGGCGTTGAGCAGCAGCACGGCCGTGGAGATCATCTCCTGCTCGGTCAGCCGGTCACCCTCGTCGTGGGCGGCGATGAGCCCGGAGATGAGGTCGTCGCCGGGCTCCTTGCGCCGCTCGGCGATGAGCTCGCGCAGGTAGTCCGAGAACTCCACGGAGGCCTGTACGGCTTTCCGGGCCGTCTCCTCGGACGGGTTCAGCTCGTACATCCCGCAGATGTCCGCAGACCAGGGCCTGAGCGGGGCCCGGTCCGCCTCGGGAATGCCCAGCATCTCGGCGATGACGGCGACGGGCAGCGGCTCGGCGACGTCTGTGAGGAGATCACCGCCGCCGTTCTCGACGAGCCGGTCGACGAGCTTGCCGGCGAGGTCGCCGACATACGGCTTCAGCCGCTCGACCGTGCGCGGCGTGAACGCCTTCGACACCAGCCGCCGGATCCTGGTGTGGTCCGGCGGCTCCAGGTCGAGCATGCCGTGGTCGTTGAGCGTGTGGAACGGCTCGTGCTCGGGCGGGGGTGCGGTCCGTCCGAAGTCCTCGTGGCCGAACCGGTGCAGATACGTCCGCCCGAGCCGGCGCTCCCGCAGCAGCGCCGAGACGTCCGCGTGGTGCGGCACCAGCCACTGGTCGGTGGCCTCGAAGTAGTGCACGCGCCCAGCGGCACGCAGCTCGGCGTAGGCGGGGTAGGGGTCGGCGAGAAACGCCGCGTCCCACGGATCGAAGACAGCCATGCGGGGACGCTAACCCGACACGCCGGGCTCTGACCAGGGGTGTTCCTTCAGCTGATCGACGAGCGCAAGCATCTTCGGCGCGGGAGCTACCTCCGGCGGGCGGTCCCGAGTGAGCCCAGGCCCGTGTCGAGCAGGCGGGCCGCGCGGTGGACGTCCGCGGTCACCTCGTCGTACAGCTGCTCCGGCGTCTGCGTGCGGTCCAGGTGGCGGTGCAGCGACTGGAACTGCAGCGGCCACAGGGCCAGCAGCGCTGCCGCGGCGATGCGGGGTTCGGGGGCGTCCGGGACCGCGCCGGTGCGGTGGGCCAGGATCTCGGTCGCGACGGCGACCTGCCGGTCCGCCATGTCGTGGTGGTAGGCGCGGAGGGACGGGGTGGACCTGGTGAGCGCGGCGAAGCGCGACAAGGCCGCCTTCGCCTCAGCCGGATCCTCCTGCGCGGCCAGCCAGGAGGTGATGGCGGCCAGTTCGGCGGAGAGGATCTCCAGTACGGCCTCCACCGGCGAGAGGTCCGGGTCGGACAGAACGGCCCGCAGGGAGTCGAGGGTGCTCTCCCCCAGGTCCAGGACCAGTGACTCCTTCGTCGGGAAGTGGTTGAACACCGTCTTCTCCGACACTCCGCAGGCCTCGGCGATCTCGGCCACCCGTACCGCGTCGAAGCCCCGCTCCAGGAACATCTCGGTGGCCGTGTCCGACAGCCGCTGCCGCAGCTGCCGTTTCTTGCGCTCCCGCAGCCCCTCCCCGGCCGGCTCCTCCGCCCGGCGGCGCAACGCCGTCCAGTCCACAGTGCGCGTGCTCATGGCTGGAGCTTAGAGGCCCTGCTCCCAATATTTTTACTGCTACAGTAATTTTTTAGTTACTGTAAATTAGTGGTGAGATTCGGCCCCAGGAGCCTCCATGAGCGCCATCCACATCGTCCGTGACTACCCGCATCCGCCCTCGAAGGTCTGGCGGGCGGTCACCGATCCCGAGCTGATCCCGCAGTGGACGGCCACCGGCGCGGGCGCGCGGCCGGAGGGGTTCACCACCGTGCCGGGCACGCGGTTCCGGTTCGTCGCCCGGCCGAAACCCGGGTGGCGCGGTGTCGTGGTGTGCGAGGTGCTCGAGGTCCGGGAGCCGTCGCTGCTGCGGTACTCGTGGCAGGACGAGGGCGGCGGTGAGGTGACCGAGGTCGCCTACCGCCTCGCACCGCACGCCGGCGGCACCCGGTTCACCTACGACCACACCGGCTTCACCGGCGCCGGAGGGTTCCTCATGGCGAGGATCCTCGGCAGCGTCCGCACCAGGATGCTTTCCAAAGGCCTGCCCGCCGTACTCGACCGGCTCGACTAACCCGGCGTCACCAGCCGCGCCTCATAAGCGAACACCGCCGCCTGGGTCCGGTCCCGTAGGCCCAGTTTCACCAGGATCCGGCTGACGTGGGTCTTGATCGTGGACTCGGCGACCACCAGGCGCTCGGCGATCTCGGCGTTGGACAGGCCCTGGGCGATGAGGACCAGGACCTCGGTCTCGCGTTCGGTGAGCTCGCCGTAGGCCTGGTGGGCGGACTGCATGACGCGCGGGGTCTGGGAGAGCTTGGAGAACTCCGTGATCAGGCGTTTGGTGACCGTGGGGGCGAGGAGGGCCTCGCCGGACGCCACCACCCGGACGCCGTCGGCCAGTTGGCGGGCCGAGGCGTCCTTGAGCAGGAAGCCCGAGGCGCCGGCGCGCAGCGCCTGGTAGACGTACTCGTCGAGGTCGAAGGTGGTCAGCACCAGGACCTTCGACGTGCTGTTGGCCGCCACGATCTCCCGGGTCGCCTCGATGCCGTTCATCTCGGGCATGCGGATGTCCATCAGGACGACGTCGGGCGTCAGTTCACGGACGCGGTCGACCGCCTCGCGGCCGTTGACCGCCTCGCCGACGACCTCGATGTCCGGCATCGCGTTGAGGAGCACCGAGAAGCCTTCGCGCACCATCATCTGGTCGTCCGCGATCAGTACGCGGATCGTCATGCCTCTCCTTCCCTCACCCCGGCGACCGGCAGGAACACCGTCACCTCGTATCCGCCCTCGTCCGTGCGGCCCGCCGTCATCTCGCCGTCGAGCATGGTGACGCGTTCGCGCATGCCCGTGATGCCGTGGCCGGCACCGGGTGACGGTTTCACCGCCGACGGCTCCGGAGGTGGGCCGTTGACTATGCGCAGGCCGAGACCGCCGAGGACGTAGGACACCTCCACCTTGGCCGCGGCGCCCGGCGCGTGACGCAGGGTGTTGCTGAGCGCCTCCTGGACGATCCGGTACGCCGACAACTCGACGCCCTGCGGCAGTTCGCGTATCGCCCCGGTCGTCGTCCTGTCCACGCGCAGGCCCGTCTCGCGGACGTTGGCGAGCAGCGCGTCCAGGTCGGCGAGCGTGGGCTGCGGGGCGTCCGGCGCCTCGTAGTCCTCGGCGCGGACCACGCCCAGCACGCGGCGCAGTTCGGTCAGGGCCGCCACCGCGTTCTCCCGGATCGTGGCGAACGCCTTCTCCAGCTCCGGCGGCGGGTTCTCCACCCGGTAGGGCGCCGCCTCCGCCTGGATGGCGACGACCGACATGTGGTGCGCGACCACGTCGTGCAGCTCGCGGGCGATCGTCGTGCGCTCCTCCAGCAGGGTGCGCCGGGAGCGCTCGTGCGCGGTCACCGTCTGCTGCGCGGTCACCTCCTGACGGGCGTCGCGGCGGATGTGCCAGACGGTGACGGCGAGGAGGGCGAGGGCCGAGAAGAACACCATCGGGGCGGAGTTGGTGCCGAACGGCGAGTGTCCCCAGTCGAAGAAGTTCTCCACCACGACGCCGTACACCGCCGTCAGAACCCACATCCACGCCGCGGTGCGCGGCCGGGTCCGGGCGGCCACGATCGTGAGGACGAACAGGTGGCAGGCGAAGCTCCCGGGCAGCCACGGGAACTCGGTCTCCCAGCCGCCGCCGACCACGATGGCGAGGGGGGTCGCGGCCATCGACAGCCAGAACGCCCCGACCGGCCGCACCATGGTCAGCAGGACCGGAACCAGCGCGAGCAGGCCGAGAACGAGGTTGTTACCGGCGCCGATCATGGCGCTGTTCGAGCCGATCAGCATCGCGAGCAGCCCGAGTGCGACGACCACGGCGTGCCCCCGCCAGGCCGCGTACTCCCGCATCCTGCCCTTCATCCGCCGGGTGAGCGGGCCGTCGACACTCATCCGGGGCAGCGGACGGTAGGCGAAGGCGTCGTGGAACAGGTCCTGCCGCAGGCCTTGCAGCGCGTCCATGGCGGCCCGGAACTCGGGGCTGCGCGGCTTGTACGGCTCGTACGCGGCGTCCGACGGCTCCATCAGCCTCGTCGGCTCCGGCTGCGTCTGGGTCTTCTCGGTCACATGGAAACCGTAGGCGCAGGCCCGGTCCGGGGTCGTCCCCTGTGAGAACGGTCCTTGGGCATCCACCTGAAGTACTACGGGTACGGGGCGCGGGACAGCCGTCAGTAGCCGGACGGCCTGACCAGCCCCGACTCGTACGCGAACACCGCCGCCTGCGTCCGGTCCCTGAGGCCCAGTTTCACCAGGATGCGGCCCACATGCGTCTTCACGGTCTGCTCCGCGACGACCAGCCGTTCGGCGATCTCCGCGTTCGACAGGCCCTGCGCGATCAGCGCGAGGACCTCCGTCTCGCGCTCGGTGAGATCGCCGACGCGCACCTTCAGCGGGGCCCGCGGCCGGTCTCCCAGGCGGGAGAACTCCGCGATCAGCCGCCGGGTGATGCCGGGCGCGAGCAGCGCGTCGCCGGCCGCCACCACGCGGACCGCCTCGGCCAGCTTGTCCGCCGAGGCGTCCTTCAGCAGGAACCCCGAGGCGCCCGCCCGCAGCGCCTCGTACACGTACTCGTCGAGGTCGAACGTGGTGAGCACCAGCACCTTGATGTGCGGCAGCTCGACGGCGATCCGGCGGGTCGCCTCGATGCCGTTCAGCTCGGGCATGCGGATGTCCATCAGGACGACGTCCGGGGCGAGTTCGCCGACCTTGGCCACGGCGTCCGCGCCGTCCACCGCCTGCCCGACGACGTCGATGTCGGGCTGGGTGTTGAGCAGCACGGTGAAGCCCTGCCGGACCATCTGCTGGTCGTCGGCGATCAGTACGCGGATCGGGCTGCTCGTCATGCGGTGGGGTCCTTCACGTCGGAGGTGTCTTCGGCGGCGACGGGTCCCGCGGCCTCGGCGTGCGGGGTGACCGGGAGGAACACGGAGATCTGGTAGCCGCCGCCCGGCCGGACGCCGGCCAGGAGGTGACCGCCCAGCATCGCGGCCCGCTCCCGCATGCCGAGCAGACCGTGCCCGGCGCCCGGCGACTCGGAGACGGGGCTGCTCGAGGCCGAGTTGAGGACCTCCACCCGCAGGCCGTAGGGCACGTAGGCGATCTCGACGCTCGCCGTCGCGCCGGGGGCGTGACGCAGTACGTTGCTCAGCGCCTCCTGCACGATCCGGTACGCCGACAGCTCCACGCCGGACGGCAGCGGCCGCCGCTCGCCGACGATCCGCGTGGTCACGCTCAGCCCGGCCGCCCGGGTGTTCTCGACCAGCGCGTCGAGCCGGTCCAGGGTGGGCTGGGGGCTGTGCGGGTCGGTGCCGGCCCGGTCGAGGGCGTCGGTGTCGCCGTCCTCCGAGCGCAGCACGCCCAGCACCCGGCGCAGCTCGGTCAGCGCCTCCAGCGCGTTGTGCCGGATGCCCTCCAGGTTCTCTCGCAGCTCCGCGGGCGGATCCTGCACGAGATGCGGGGCGACCTGGGCCTGGATGGAGATGACGGACATGTGATGGGCGACCACGTCGTGCAGCTCGCGCGCGATACGGCTGCGCTCCTCCAGAAGCGTGCGCCGCGCGCGCTCCTCCGCGGCCAGCGTGGCCTGCCGGCCGAGCTCCGCCCGGGCCTCGCGACGGCCGCGCAGCGCGCTGCCGAGCGCCCACACGATCGCCGACAGGGCGACGGCGACGACCCCGGTCTCCTGGTAGTGCGGGGCACCCCACACGCCCTCGAGGACATAGGTGGCCAGGGCGGTCACAGCCAGCGCCTCGGCGGAGACACGGGTGGGCACGCGCAGGGCGAGCAGCAGCATCACGAGCGACTGCGCGACGATCCCGGCCGTGGTCCAGGGCCAGGTGAACGGCATCGCCGGCGGCGTGCTCAGCCGGCCGTGCAGCAGGACGGCGCCGATGAGGGTGGCGCCCGTGGACAGCCACCACGCCGGGATCGGCCGCCTGAGGGCGAGGACCACCGCGCCGCCCTGCGCGACCGCGAGCGGGAAGGCGGTCCCGTTGCCCAGGTGTCCGTTGTCCCGAAGCTGTGCCACTCCGCCGAGCGCGACGCCGAACGCGGCCAGGCACAGCACCGCGTGCGGCACCCGACGCAACCGCGAGAAGCGCGGCAGCGGGTCGGCCCGCAGGGTCCACAGGTCCTCACGCAGCGCCCGCAGCCGGCGCGGCACCCGCTCGCCCAGCACCCGCCGGATGCCCGGCCCCGTCCCCGTCACGCGGACCACCCTAGACACGGCGCGGCCCCGCCGTCCTCGTCCGGTCGGCCGGTCCGTGCCCGGTCCGGACCACCCGCGAGCGGCCACCCTCGGCCGGACGGCCGTGTTCGTAGCTGCGGAACGCCGTCCAGCAGACCGTCAGGGCCACGGCGAAGACCGGCAGCCAGGTCAGGCGGTATGCCACCCAGACGAGGTCGTCGGGGCGCGTGTGCAGGCCGGGCAGGCGGCCCGCGAGGAGGCCGGTGGCGGTGGTCGCCATCATGGCCGTCTGGTGCCAGAGGAAGATCGTCATGGCGGAGAGGTTCACGAGGGCGACCGCCGCCCACGCCAGGGGTCGGCGCATCGTACGGCGCAGCCGGTCGCGCAGGAGCAGGGCCAGGCCGCACTGGGTCAGGCCGAAGGTGACGGCGGCCAGCGTGGGCGGGTCGAGGTTGGACACGGACCCGCCGGGGACGCCGACCATCGAGGCCGGGTAGCCCGCCCACAGCACCAGCCCGGCCGTCGCCGCCGCCCCGCCGAGGAGCAGCACCCAGCCGGCGCGGGGACGCTCCAGCTCACCACGGGCCCAGGCCGCGCCCAGGGTGTACGGCACCAGCCAGCCGGCCGCCAGGTTCACCCAGCCAAGGCTCTGCGGGGCGCCGAGGCCGAAGCGGAGAAGGTCCACATGGAGGACGACGGCCAGCGGCCACAGGGGGTTGAGCCGGGCGACGAGCGGGGTCGCCGCCGTCAGCGCGGCGAAGACGACGAGGAACCAGAGCGGGGAGAGGGCCAGCTTCACGAGGGTGCGGACCGTGGAGTAGTCGGTGCCGGAGGAGAGAAGGGCGACGGTGACGACCGTCCACAGGGCCAGGACGGCGGCGACCGGTTTGAACAGGCGGGACAGCCGGGTCACCAGCCAGGTCCGGTACGGCACGCCCCTGGAACGGGCCGCGGTGTAGCCGCGGGTCGCCACATGGCCGCCGACCAGGAAGAACACGGCGAGGGTCTGGAAGGCCCAGGAGATCGGGGCCAGCCCGGGCATGTGCCGCAGCGGGCTGGCGGTGTGCAGGTTTCCGCCGTCCGCCACCAGGGCGGTGACCAGCCAGTGGCCCAGGACCACGCCGAGGATCGCGAAGGCGCGCAGGGCGTCCACGGCCCGGTCCCGGTCGGCGGGGGTGGCGGCGTCGGCACGGTGTGCGGCGCGCCGTATGCCTTCCCAGGTGCCGTGCGGGGTCGGCTCACGCATGGGACACCTCCCCCGTCTCGCCGAGGACGATCCGGGCGAGGTTGGCCAGGGACACCGAGCCCGGCCGGAAGTAGTCGCTGTGGCCGCCGCCGCCCGCCGCGAAGACGCGGGCGCCGAAGGCCGGGGAGACGGGATCGGTGCCGAAGCCGACGGTCGTGCCGAAGAAGTCGGTGCGCACGTGCGGGACCTCGGCGATCCAGTCGTCGCCGCCGCGGGCCGCCCAGACTCGGGCGCCCGTGTGCAGGTCCGCGGCCGTGTCGGCGCCGGTGCCGGGGCTGCCGAGGAGGACGATGTCGCTCACGCCGAGGCCGGAGAGCCGGGCGGCCGAGCGGCCGCAGACGACCGTGCCGTAGGAGTGGCAGAGCAGGGAGACGCTCGCGTCCGGGCGGGTCACGGTGTGCAGTTCGGCGAGGAAGTCGCGCAGGCGCGGGGCGGCCCGGTCGGCGCGGGCCGTGGTGAGGACGGTCGTGCTGACCGTGGCGGGGGTCGTGTAGCCGAGCCAGGCCACGACGGCCGTGCCGATGCCCTGCGGGGCCTCCCGGTGCAGGCGTTGGCGGAGGGCGACGGCGGTGGCGCGGAAGCGGGCCCAGGTGTCGAGGGAGGTGTCGGAGCCCGGGACCAGCACGGCCACCCGCGAGGCGTGCGCGAGGTCGCCGAACACCTCCGTGGCCCGGCCCTCGCCCCTGCCGTCGAAGGCGAGGAGCCGGCGGGAGGGGCCGGCCATGGCGTGGTCGGCGGCGGCACGCGTGGAGTCGCCGTGGGCGGCGGCCATCCGGGACGCCTCCGCGGCGTCGGCACGGTTGGCCGCGTACGCCGCGTCGAGGGTGGAGGGCGTGAGCGGCGCCAGGGAGGCGGGGGGCGGGGCGGGGATGTCCGGCCTGGTGGCACCGGTGAGGGGAAGGACCACGGCGGCGGCGACGAGGACGGCCAGCGCGGTACGGCGTCGGCGGTGCCTGCGGCGGCGTGGGGACCGAGGGGCGTCGTTCTCGCTCGGCCGTCCCGCCCCGGGTGTCCGCACCCTTGGTGCGGACACCGTCGCCCCGGCCCCCGTCTCCCGCCCCATGACGTGTCTCCCTTCCCCACGGCCCGGTCATCGGGCTTGTCTGGAGGGGAAGTTACGGAGACGACGGCGTCGTCCGCGTCACGCTGAAGAGCCCATGTGCGGCGTAGCTCTCAGGTATTACGGGTATGTGAGGGCAACCCCGAGAACCGGGCGAAAGGCCTGTTCAGGGCGTGTCACCAGGCCAGTTGGGCGATCTCCTCCGCCACCACCGCGCAGGCGTCCGCCGCGGGGTCGATCAGGGGGAAGTGGCCGACGTCCTCCAGGAGGGTGAGGCCCACCATCTCGCCGGACTTCGCCGCCGCGTCGGCGTAGGACTCGGCGACCGCGTGCGGGACGGTGATGTCCGTACGGCCCTGGACGAGGGCGGTCGCGATGCCGGTGGGCAGCAGCAGCGCCGGGTCGGCGTAAGGCCGGCGCTCGGCGAACTTCTCGTCGCCGCCCAGGAGTTGCCGTACCGCCCCACCGCAGACCTCCAGCTTGTCGGAGACCTCGAAGTCGGCGATCGGGGCGAGCGCGACCACACCGCGCAGGGGTGGGGGGCCGCCGGTGCGCCAGGGCGCGTCGACCGGCAGGACATGCCGGGCCGCCGCCCACAGGGCGAGGTGGCCGCCCGCCGAGTGCCCGGTGACCACCATGCGCCGCGGGTCGGCCTGCGGAAGAGCCTGGCGGGCGAGCGCGGGCAGCGCGTCCAGCGCCGCGGCCACGTCGTCGAAGGTGTCCGGCCAGCGGCCCGCGACGGGACCGCCCGCGGCGCCCTCGCCGCCCTGCCCCGGAAGCACCGCACCCCGCCGGTACTCCACGCTGGCCACGGCGAACCCGCGCCGCGCCAGGAAGTCCGCGAACGGCGAGATGTGCTTCCGGTCGTACGGTGCCCGCCAGGCACCGCCGTGCAGGACGACGACCAGCGGGACGAGCCCGGCGCCGGGGACCGTCTCGCCGCGCGGGGCGTAGAAGTCGATCACCTGGTCGGGGTGGTCGCCGTAGGCGGCGGTGGAGTCGGGGTCGACCGCCGGGTGCGAGAAGGCCGACTCCTCCTCGGCGGCGGCCCGGGCTGCTGCGGCGTCGTCCGGCATGCTCCAACCTCTCAGCGGCGTAACTGTTTTGACGGACCGGGCGGGAAAGCGTCCCAGATGGGAATGCGGCCGTTGGCGGGGACGGTATCAGGCCGGTGACGTGCGCGGACACGTGGATGTCACGCTGGGTGAGGGGAAAACGGTTCGACAGACGCACGGGGGCCGGGCGGCGTCACGCACCCCCCGGCCCACATCCCCCGAAAGCGCCGCAAGCTACCCCGCGACCGTCTCCCCCAGCACCCGGGCCGCCCGCTCGACGTCCGCGAACCCGACGTACAACGGCGTGAAGCCGAAGCGCAGGACGTCGGGGTGCCGGAAGTCCCCGACCACTCCCCGCTCGATCAGCCGCTTCATCACGTCACCCGCGTCGTCGCAGCGCAGCGCGACCTGGCTGCCGCGCTCCGCGTGGGCGGCCGGCGTCACGGACTCCACGCGGCCGGCCGGGGTGTAAGTGTCCACGCACTCCAGGAAGAAGTCCGTCAGCGCCAGGGACTTGGCCCGCACCGCCTCGACCGGCACCCCGTCCCAGACCTCCAGCGCCGCCTCCAGGGCCAGCATGGACAGGATGTCCGGCGTACCGACCCGGCCGCGCACGGCCCCCGACGCCGGTTCGTAGCCGGGCCGCATCCCGAAGGGCTCCGCGTGGGAGTTCCAGCCGGGCAGCGGCGAGTCGAAACGGTCCTGCAGATCACGGCGGACGTACAGGTACGCCGGGGAGCCCGGGCCGCCGTTGAGGTACTTGTAGGTGCAGCCGACGGCCAGGTCGACGCCGTGCTCGTCCAGGCCGACCGGCAGCGCGCCCGCGCTGTGGCACAGGTCCCAGACCGCGAGCGCGCCCGCCGCGTGGACCGCGGCGGTGAGCGAGGGCAGGTCGTAGAGCCGGCCGGTGCGGTAGTCGACGTGGTTGAGCAGGACGGCGGCGGTACGGCCGGACAGCGCCGAACCCACCTCGGCCGGGTTCACCGGGCGCAGCGTGCTGCCGGTCATCCGGGCCGCGGACTCGGCGATGTAGCCGTCCGTGGGGAAGGTGGTCGCGTCGACGAGGATCTCGTCGCGCCCCTCGCCCGCCATCCGCACGGCGGCGACGAGCGCCTTGAAGACGTTGACGCTCGTGGAGTCGCCCACCACGATCTGCCCGGCCGCCGCTCCGACCAGCGGGGCTATCCGGTCGCCGATCCGCTCCGGCGCCGTCCACCAGCCGCTCTCGTCCCAGGACCGGATGCGCAGCTCGCCCCACTGCCGTCGTACGACGTCCTCGACCCGGCCGGGGACGTTCGTCGGCAGGGCGCCGAGCGAGTTGCCGTCCAGGTAGACCACGTCGTCCAGCACGAACCGCTCACGCAGCCCGGCCAGTCCGTCGGCGGCATCCAACTCACTTGCGCGTGAGGCCAGTTCAGACATGGGAACGCGCCGTCCACAGCTCGGGGAACACGTTCTTGCGCGCGCGCTTCTCCAGCCAGGCCACGCCGGCGGAGCCGCCCGTGCCGGCCTTGGCGCCCATGGCCCTGCGGGTGGCGACGAGATGGTCGTTGCGCCAGCGCCACACCAGCTCGGCGACATCGGTCAACGCCTCGCCGAGCCGGGCGAGTTCGGCGTTCTCGTCGCCCGAGTAGACCGCGGTCCAGGCGGCCTCGACGGCGTCGTTGGCCTCGTAGCGCAGGGACACGTCGCGCCGCAGGACGGACGCCGGGATCGCGCAGCCGCGCCGTGCCATCAGCCGCAGCACCTCGTCGTAGAGGCTGGGCTCGGCGAGTGCCTTCTCCAGTTCGGCGTGGACGCGGGGCGCGCCGCGGTGCGGGACCAGCATGGACGCGGACTTGTCGCCGAGCAGGAACTCCATGCGCCGGTACATCGCCGACTGGAAGCCGGAGCCCTCGCCGAGGGCGGAGCGGTACGAGTTGAACTGGGCCGGGGTCAGCTGCCCCAGCGGCTTCCAGGAGGCGTTCAGCGCCTCCAGTTCCCGCACCGAACGCTTCAGCGCGGCGATCGCGGTCGGCACGTCGTCGGAGCGCAGCGCGTCGGCCGCGGTCTCCCACTCGTGGACGATGCAGGTGAACCACAGCTCCATGACCTGGGTCGTGACCAGGAAGACCATCTCTCCGGGGTCGTCGGAGAGGGTGTGCTGGAGGTGGGTGAGCACGTCCGCCTTGACGTAGTCCTCGTACGGCGTCGTGCCGGCGAAGTCGAGATGCGGGGTCTCGGGCTCTTGGGCCTCGTGAGCCTCGTGGGACATCGCTGTCTCCTGTGATGTTCTCCGGGTAGCGGTCCGCCCCTGCCGTTACCGACACGGGGGCCCCGGTCCCCACCCGCATTCTTTGCAATGACCCCCGGCATCGCAAGGCCCGCCTCGTCACACCGGACGGGCGGGCCCGGAGACGACGCTCAGCCCAGGGTCTGGGCAGCCGTCGGCGAGGAGTCCTTCAGGAACTGGGTGCAGCGCTCGTGCTCCTCCTGCTCGCCGATGGCTCCGGCGGCGCGGGCGAGGGCGTGCAGAGCACGCAGGAAGCCTCGGTTCGGCTCGTGCTCCCACGGGACCGGCCCGTGGCCCTTCCAGCCGCTGCGGCGCAGGGCGTCCAGGCCCCGGTGGTAGCCGGTACGGGCATAGGCGTACGACTCCACGACGCTGCCCCGCTCGAACGCCTCGTCGGCCAGCTGGGCCCAGGCCAGCGAGGAGGTGGGGTACTTGGCGGCGACGTCCGCGGGCGGGGTGCCGCCCGCCAGGAGCTCGCGGGGCTCGGGGTCGTCGGGCAGGTGGGTCGGGGGCGGGCCCCCGAGAAGGTTCTCGTGAATCGACATGTGCACCAGTGTCGCCCTTGCCGGGGCCGACCGCCCCCAGACCCCCGCCCCAGGCGATGCGAGCCCGACCCGCGCCCCCGCCCTAGCCGATCCGTTTGGCCGCCGTCTGGCCCTCCAGCGGCGGCGTGGTGATCGAGCCGTGGTGGCGGCATTCCGGACGGCGACAGTCCGGGGGCAGGGACCGTACCGTCGCGAAGGCGACCGCCGATCCGACGACCAGGACGCCCGCGCACAGCAGCATCGCCCGGTGGAAGGCGTCGTCGAAGGCGGCCGCGGAGAGGTACGCGTCCGGGCCCATCCCGGCGAGCAGCGGCAGCGCGGCCACCGCGATCAGGCCGGCCGCGCGGGCCGCCGCGTTGTTGACGCCGCTGGCCAGGCCCGCCCGCGCGGTGTCGACGGAGGCGAGGACGGTCGCGGTCAGCGGGGCGACCAGGGTGACCATGCCGGTGCCCAGCACGAGGAGGGCGGGCAGGACGTCGGCGACGTAGGACGCGCCGGGGCCGACCCGCAGCATCAGCAGCATCCCGGCCGCGCACAGCAGCGGCCCCACCGTCAGTGGGATGCGCGGTCCGATACGGTCCGCGAGGGCGCCGGAGCGGGCCGAGAACAGCAGCATCATGGCCGTGGTCGGCAGCAGCGCCGTACCGGCGGCGAGGGGGGACCAGCCCACGGCGACCTGGAGCTGGAGCGCGGTGAGGAAGAAGAAGCCGCCGAAGGCCGCGTACACGCACAGGGTGACCAGGTTGACCGCCGTGAACTGGCGGGAGGCGAAGATGTCCAGCGGCATCATCGGATCCGGGCTGTGCTTCTCGACGTACACGAAGGCCACGCCCGCCGCGAGGCCGGCGACCGCCGTGAGGACGATCACCAGGGAACCCTGACGGGCCTCGATCAGCGCGTACGTCAGCAGGCCGAGCGCCAGCGCGCCGAGGACCGCGCCCAGCACGTCGAAGCGCCCGTGGGAACGGCCGTCCCTCGACTCCGGGACGTGCCGCACGGCGATCGGCGCGCACAGCAGGGCGAGGGGGACGTTGAGCAGGAACACCCAGCGCCAGCCCGGACCGTCCACCAGCCAGCCGCCCAGGAACGGACCGACCGCCGCGCCGATCCCGCCGAAGCCGGACCACAGGCCCACCGCCCGCCCCCGGTCGTCGGGGTGGAAGGACGCCTGGATCAGGGCCAGCGAGCCGGGCGTCAGCAGTGCCCCGCCGACGCCCTGCAGGGCCCTGGCCGCGATGAGCACACCGGCGGTCGGGGCGAGCCCGCACAGCAGGGACGCGGCGGCGAACCACACCACGCCCACCACGAAGATCTTGCGGCGGCCGTAGTGGTCGCCGAGCGAACCGCCGAGCAGGATCAGCCCGGCCAGCGTCAGCATGTACGCGTTGACGGTCCACTGCAGGGCGGCGAGGTTCGCGTCGAGGTCCTGCCCGATGCGCGGCAGGGCGACGTTGACGACGGTCGAGTCCAGCATCGCCATGCTGGAGCCGAGGACGGTGGTGAGCAGGATCCACTTGCCCTGCGATGAGGCCAGCCTGACGTCGGGCATGGCCTCAGGTATACAGCGGGCCCGGCGCCGTAGCACCGGGCCGCTGGAAAACGCGCGGCGAGGGACCCGCTTACTTGATCTTGTTGCCCGCCGAGCGCAGGTTCTGCGTGGCCTCGACGACACGGGCCGCCATGGACGCCTCGGCCAGCTTGCCCCAGGTGCGCGGGTCGTAGGTCTTCTTGGAGCCGACCTCGCCGTCGACCTTCAGGACGCCGTCGTAGTTGCGGAACATGTGGTCGGCGACCGGGCGGGTGAAGGCGTACTGGGTGTCGGTGTCGAGGTTCATCTTCACCACGCCGTTGTCCAGCGCGGTGGCGATCTCCTGCTCGGTGGAGCCGGAACCGCCGTGGAAGACGAAGTCGAACGGCGACTGCTTGCCGAACTTGGCGGCGACGCCGTCGCTCAGCTCCTTCAGCAGCTCCGGACGCAGCACGACGTTGCCCGGCTTGTACACGCCGTGGACGTTGCCGAAGGACGCGGCCAGCAGGTAGCGGCCCTTCTCGCCCAGGCCCAGGGCCTCGGCGGTGCGGATCGCGTCGTCGACCGTGGTGTACAGGGAGTCGTTGATCTCGTGGGAGACGCCGTCCTCCTCGCCACCGGTCGGGGTGATCTCGACCTCGAGGATGATCTTCGCGGCCGCGGCGCGGACCAGCAGCTCCTGCGCGATGGAGAGGTTGTCGGCGAGGGTCTCCGCCGAGCCGTCCCACATGTGCGACTGGAACAGCGGGTTGCGGCCCGCCTTCACGCGCTCCTCGGAGACCGCGATCAGCGGACGTACGTACCCGTCGAGCTTGTCCTTCGGGCAGTGGTCCGTGTGCAGCGCCACGTTGACCGGGTACTTCTCGGCGACGATGTGCGCGAACTCGGCGAGGGCGACCGAACCGGTCACCATGTCCTTGCTGTACTGACCGCCCAGGAACTCGGCACCACCGGTCGAGATCTGGACGATGCCGTCGCTCTCCGCCTCCGCGAAACCGCGCAGGGCCGCGTGCAGGGTCTGGGTCGAGGTCACGTTGATCGCCGGGTAGGCGAACTTGCCTGCCTTCGCCCGGTCCAGCATCTCGTTGTAGACCTCGGGAGTTGCGATGGGCATCTGTCCGCTCCTTGTATGTGCGGGTTGGCGTTCTGCGTACTACGGCCCTGACCTAGAACCTGGGGGTGACGTCGTCGTCGGCCACATCTTCGCAGACGTGGCAGGGTGCTTTGCCCGCCGTGTCCAAGTTGTGGATAACCCCCTGTGGACAACTCAGTCCAGACCCAGCTCGTCCTTGGAGAAGGCGAACAGATAGGGCACTCCCGCACCCTCCTGGATCTTCTCGGCGGCGCCCGTCGCGCGGTCCACGATGGTCGCCACGGCGACGACCTCCGCGCCCGCTTCGCGCACCGCCTCGACGGCCGTCAGCGGCGAGCCACCGGTGGTGGAGGTGTCCTCGACGACGAGGACGCGCCGCCCCGCGATCTCCGGACCCTCCACGCGCCGCTGCAGGCCGTGCGCCTTGGCTGCCTTGCGCACGACGAAGGCGTCGAGCCGCTGCCCGCGGGCGGCGGCGGCGTGCAGCATGGCGGCCGCGACGGGGTCGGCGCCCATGGTCAGGCCGCCCACCGCGTCGAAGTCGAGGTCCGCGGTCAGGTCCAGGAGCGCCTGCCCGACCAGCGGAGCGGCCTCCCCGTCGAGGGTGATGCGGCGCAGGTCGATGTAGTAGTCGGCCTCCAGACCCGACGACAGGGTCACCTTGCCGTGCACCACGGCCTTGTCCTTGATCTGCTGCAGCAGCGCGCCACGTACTTCCGTCATGGCAGTCAGCTTAAAGGCGGCGCCAGGTCCAGGTGGTCGTCGCCTCCAGCGGCTCCAGCGGCGTGACCTGGCGGGGCAGGGTGTTCAGACCGTTGGGCGGCCCGGTCTGCGGCTCCACACAGACGGCGGCCTCCTGTTCGTCGTACACCACGACCCACTCCTCCCGGCTGGCCACCTTCAGCTCCAGCTGTCCGGGCCAGGTGAGGGTGACGTCGACGCCGCCGGGCATGCCGAAGCAGTCGTCCCACGGGCCGGGCCGCGGTTCGATCCGGTCGCCGGTGGGCAGGTGGTCGTCCCCGCGCTCCTCCTGCCAGGCGGGCGTGAAGTCGAGCCGCACGTCCTCGCCGCCCAGGTTCCGGTTGAACCACGGGTGCCAGCCGATCTGGGCCGGGAAGGAGGAGTCGTACGTCTCCACGGACATCGTCAGCGTCAGCGCGTCCGGCGTGAGGGCGATCTGCTGGGTGACGCGGCCGGAGTAGGGCCAGGGGTCGACGAGGTCGTACGTGATGACGGCCTCGTCGGCGCCCACCCGCGCCACGCTCCAGGTGCCGTCGCGGACGGTGCCGTGGATGGCGTGCGGCGGGGAGTTGAGCGGCATCTGGTGGACGGCCGCCCCGTCCCGGAACCGCCCGTCCCTGATCCGCCCGCACCAGGGGACCATCGGGAAGCACCCGAACCTCTCCCCCTGCCTGAGCAGTTGCGTACCACCGACGCGCAGCCCACCGACCCGGCCGCCGTTGCCGGGCTGCACGGTCACCTCCGCGTCGCCCGCGGTCAGCGTGATGTCTTCGTTACTCACGGGACGACCCTACTGGGGCGATCAAGACCGCTGTACACGCCTCGTCAGTGGCGCTTGCGCAGGGCCCTGCCGACCACGATCGCCGACGCCAGGGCAAGGGCCGCGGCGGGGGCCGCCCAGCGCAGCGGGGAGCCCGCGGCGATCGTCTGCGGCGCGGGGACGGGCGCGTACCGGCCGCGGGGCGGCGCGTGGTCCACCTCCTCCGCACTGCGGCCGATCATCGTACGGCGGGCATGCGCGGCCTCGGCGGCGGGCTCACCGGCATCCACCGGCTCGGCACCTTCGCGCTCCCGGGCGCCAGTCGGCTCGGGAGCACCTTCGCGCCCCCGGGCGTCGTCCCGAGCCGCGGCACTTTCGCGTCCCCGGGCGTCCGCCGGATCGGAGGCAGTCTCGCGCCCCCGTGCGTCGTCCGGGGCCGGCGCGGCAGCGTCGTCGGCGTCCGGGGTCGTGTCGAAGTCGCTGGTCGCCTTGGCCTCGAAGTCCTGCGTGACCAGGGGCTCGAGCTCCTGCGGCCCTTCGTCCGCCGCCGCGGCCAGCTGCTCCGCGAAACGGTTCAGCAGGCGGTGTACGGCGGAGGTGACCGCGTCGGCCGGCAGCTCGGTGAGCCGGCCGTCCGCGGAGGCCGTGCCGCCGAAGGTCAGCCGGGAGCCGCCCTCCGCCTCCTCGACGCGCAGCGTGAGCGCGAGCTTGACCGAGCCGGAGCCCCGGGCCTCGACGGCGTCGCCCTCGGCGGCGTAGGAACCGTCGTCGAGCCGGGTCATCCGTACGCTGCCCCGATAGGTGACGGAGTGGCTGCCCACGCGCACCTTCAGCCGCCCGGAGACGGGCTCGGCCCCGGCGTCCTGCTGGAGCCCGGGGACGGCCCGGGCGACCCTGGCGGGGTCGGCGAGGGTCTCCTCGAGCCGCTGGACCACAACCGGAACGAACACCTCATGCTCCATGACTCGCGAGCCTACCCAGGACGCCGCCGCATGCACCCTCGTTGGTCGAAAGTGACCGCGCGTCGCGGTGGTGGCGCCCGCCGGTCGCCGGGCGGGCCGGGGCGGTCACTCCCCCGGAACCACCAGGCCCCTCTCGTACGCCACGACCACCACCTGGGCCCGGCTGGTCAGGCCCAGTTTGGTCATCGTGCGGTTCAGGTGGGTCTTGACCGTCGCCTCGCTGATGAACAGGCGGTCCGCGGCCTCGGTGTTGGTCAGGCCCCGGGCGACGAGCTTGAGGACCTCCAGCTCACGGCCGGTCAGGGCGCCGAGGCCGGACGGTGGTTCGGAGGTGCGGGTCGTCCGGGTGATGGCCTCGACCAGGCGGCGGGTGTACCGCGGGGGCGAACAGGGCGTCGCCGCCGTGGACGGCGGTCACCGCGGCGAGGAGCCGTTCGGGGCCGGCGTCCTCGAGAACCATGCGCGCAGCAACGCGACGGCGCTGGTGCAGATGCTGCTGTGGGCCGACGGCGCGAAGGAGCGGAACGGCACCGCGTTCGACTGGTCCGACATCGACGGCAAGTACGGGCCCGACACCACCTACGCCGTGAAGTCCTGGCAGAAGCTGTACAACAGCAGGCTCGGCGCGGGGCTCGTGGTGGACGGCAAGGCGGGTCCGAAGACCCTCGGCGCCGCGGACGCCTCCCTGTACGCCGACGGCGGCACCGTCACCTTCCAGGGCTGGAAGCACGACGTGACGTTCAAGCGCTCGGGCGGCAAGTACTACCTGAAGGTCAACAACTCACGCGGCTGGAAGCTCGCTTCGTACAACACGCTGAACGTCGTCTGAGCGGGGGCTCGGGGGAACGGGAGAAGCGGGGGGAGCACGGCGGTCCGTCCGACGGGGGAAGGGGCGCGCCGCCGTTCACGCGTGCGTGGGGGTCAGTTCGCGTACCGCGGGTGCACGAGTGTGGACGGCGGCAGGCCGGTGAGGCGGGTGCGGGCCGCCGCGCGGGCGTCCGCCGCGAGGGACGAGCGGGTCAGGGTGCGCGGGGGTGGGGCGTGCGCGTCGAGGCCGAGGGGCGGGGTGGTGCGGGCGGCGGCCAGGACGAAGCCCCAGTCGCGGGGCGCGCGCAGGGCGCCCGCGATCCGGTCGGGGCCCGAGGCGAACCGGGCGTCGCGGTCGCCGACGCGGTAGGGGACGGTGTGCAGGCCCACGGCGCGCACGCTCGCGACGACCGTCCAGAACACGTGCGGCCGGGCGGAGAGCGGACCGGCGTGCACCGCCAACCGCCCGCGGGGGGCGAGCACGCGGCGGGCCAGGCCGTAGAACTCCTCGGAGTAGAGCTTGGTGCTCGCCGTGATGCCCGGGTCGGGCAGGTCGCAGACGACGACGTCGTACGTCGCCCGCTGTGCCGTGCGCAGCCAGTGGAAGGCGTCCGCGGTGATCACGCGCACGCGTGGGTCGTCGTAGGCGTGCCCGTTGAGCGCGGACAGCGCGGTGTCGTGGCGGGCCAGCCGGACGACTCCGGGGTCGACTTCCACGACGTCCACCCGCCGCACGCCCCGGTGGCGCAGGACCTCGCGGGCGGCCAGTCCGTCGCCGCCGCCGAGGATGAGCACGCGCGCGTGGGGGCCGTTCATCGCGGGCCGGACCAGGGCCTCGTGGTAGCGGCGTTCGTCGCGGCCGCTGACCCGCAGGCGGCCGTCGAGGAACAGATGGAGTGGGCGGCCGTGGGTGCCGCCGGTGAGGACGACCTCCTGGACGCCGGTCCGCAGCGCCACCCGTACGTCGGCGCCGTAGACCGCGTGCCGTGCGGCCCGTTCGAAGTCGTCGACCAGGGCGGCGGCGGAGGCGAGGAGGCCGAGGACGGCGAGGTTGGCGATCAGCAGCGTCCAGCGGGCGCGGCGGGTGAGGTCGCGGCGGAACAGGCCGAGGACGAGGGCGCCGCCCGCGAGCGCGTTGACGGTGCCGGTGATCAGGGCGCCGGTCAACTGGCCCAGCTGGGGCAGCAGGAGGAACGGGAAGGCGAGGCCGCCGACGAGCGCGCCGACGTAGTCCGCGGCGAACAGGTCGGCCACCGCCCCGCCCGCGTCCTGACGCCGGATGCGCTGGATCAGCTCCATCAGCAGCGGCACTTCGGCGCCGATGAGCAGACCTATGGTGAGGGAGAAGGCGACCAGCAGCCAGCGCGGGCCGTCCGCCCACAGGCCGCCCCAGTCGCCGGTCCAGGCGAAGACGGCGTACATCGCCATCGCGCTGCAGCCGCCGACCAGGGCGAGGGACGCCTCGATGGCGCCGAAGCCGGCCGCGGCGCGCCAGCGCAGCCGCTTCGCGGCCAGTGAGCCGATGCCCATGGCGAACACCATCACGGACAGCACGACCGAGGCCTGGGTGACCGAGTCGCCGATCAAGTACGAGGCGAGGGCGACGAGTTCGAGCTCGTACACCAGTCCGCAGGCCGCGCAGACGAAGACGCAGGTGAGGACCAGGAATCGGCCGGTGGCCGCACGCACGGGCAGCCGCGCGGGGACCGCCCACGGGGGTGGGGGGCTCGGCGGGGCTGGCGCGTGCGGCTCGATCACAACTGCGACGTTACGTCACAGAGACATCACGGTTCGTCACCCACACGTGTGGATCTCATGCCCTCAAACGCCGGACGCGCTGAGGTCCCCGGCCGGCACGGGCGCGCGGACGCCCACGCGCGTGCGCGTCGCCACCAGCTGCCCGTCCTGCGGGTAGGCGTGCCAGGTCCGCCACAGCACCTGACCCTCGTGGTGCTGCGCCAGCAGCGCCGTGAAGGCGTGCGGGCTGCCCGGGAAGACGCCCGCGAGGCCGTGGGGATGGTCGGAAACCAGGTCCAGCAACTCCTGGGCGCGGCCCGCGAAGGAGCCCGGGGAGAGGACCTCCACCCGCGCCGCGAACTCGTACTCCCAGTCGTCGATCCGCTTGGCGACGCCCAGCGGCAGCGGGGTGCTGCTGCCCGGGATGCACGCCACCGTCTCCGAACAGGTGCCCCGGTCCTCTTCCAGGATGACCTGGTGGGATGCCCCCAGGAGTCTCAACTGCAATCTCGTCCCGATCAGTTCGAGGTCGAGCGTCGCCAGTGCGGGAAGCGGCTCACGCCCCAGGGCCCAGGCGAGGTCGGCCGCGCGCGTGTCGGTGTACGAGGTGTTCAGGGTCGTGAGCATGGATCGGCTCCGCAAGCACGCAAAGAAAGGGTGGAGTGGGGTCCGGCACACCCGGGCGACTGTGGGGGGATCGGCCCGGTCAGCCCAGTCGGAAGGTCAGGACGTGTCCGCAGGACGTCCGAGGGGCTGCGTTGGTGATTTAGAGGGAATCATGAACAGTGGCGCCACCACAGCGTTTTTACCCAACTTCGTGGTGTTTCCATCCCTCAGAGGGCTCCACAGCTCAACTGTTCAACACGGCGTACGCAACGGCGGCCAGGGCGTGCGCCGGAGCATGCGGGCGCCCGCCGGGTGCGTGCCCCGGCGGGCGCTCCTGTGCAAGGACGCGGATACCCCTTTACGGAGTACGGCCGCCGCCCGTCAGTTGCCTCCCCCGCATCCACCACCCCCGCACGAGGACCCGCCGCCGCAGGACGACCCACCGCCGCACGACGAATGGCCGCCCCCGCAGGAGTGGTGATGCCCACCGGAGTGGTGGCCACCCGACGACGGGTCGTACGACGCAGCGCCGCCGCCCGCGTCGCCTGCCCACCAACTGCTGCCGCTGCCGCGGCTGGACCGCGTCCTGAGCGCGCTCTTCGGGCGCCTGCGCACCGCCTTCACGACGACCCTCACGAACAGGAGCACGATCGCCACCACGATGAGGCCGGTCAGCATGGCGTCACCGTCCTTCCGAGTCCCCCGAAGCGACCCCCCGTGGGCGCCTCGCTGCTGTCTGCCGGGGAGATGCCCGGCGACCTCTCGGGCCAAAGCAGAGTTGAGCAACTTCAGAGGCTTCTCTACGGCCAAAGGCCCCTGACCTGCACATAAGGGCAGTTCAGGGGCCGTTCGTGGGTCACTGGGCCGTCTGTGGGCCGTGATCTTCCTGGGAGTCGCGCTGAAACACCTTGTCGATGGCCAGGCGAGCACGCTTGCGACTGTCGGGCATCAGGTGGGCGTACACCCGCAGCGTCAGACCCGGGTCGGCATGCCCCATGTACTCGCTGACGGCCTTGATGTTCTCTCCGGCGTCCAACAGAGCGGAGGCGTAGAAGTGCCTGAGGGCGTGCATGCCGTGCTCGCGAGCCGAGTCGTACTTGCCATCATCGTCGGCCTCCGGAATGAGCCCAGCGGCGGCGAGAGCGGGCTTCCACTCCTTGCCGTTGAAGTTGCTGCGCCACACCATGCCCCCTTGCTCCGCCGTGAAGATCAGCCGGGCGGAGACCTTCGGCCCTTCCGGCACGGCCCACGGGAGCGTGATCTCGACGGGCTTGAAGGCGTCCATGTGGGCCCGGAGTGCTTCCGCCACGGAGCCGGGCAGCGGCACGTCCCGCCTCTTGCCGCCCTTGGGGAGGGCGAACACCGGGTGCCCTTCAACGTGCTTGATCTGCCGGACCACGTGTAGCGTGCGGCCGTCGGCGTCTATGGCGTCCTCAGCCAGCCCGAACACCTCGCCCTGACGCAGGCCGCATCCCGCCCCGACGTTGACCATCGCCCGGTATCGATCCGGAAGGGCCGCCCGAACGGCGAACACCTGGTCGGGCATCCATGGGATGACGGGATGCGGGTCGGTTGCGCGACAACAGCGTGTCGTCGACAGCAGCGGACAGGACCGCCTGAACGTCCGCGAAGATGGTCGGAACGTCCCGATCGGCCGGGAGCCGAGCACCGGGTAGACGTGCAGCCGCAGGCGCCGGCCGAGCTCCTTCCGCGTCATGGGGCTCGCAGTCCTGGTGTCCAACCACTTGTCGGCGTACTGCCGGAACGTGATCTGCATGGACTTGGGGTCGGTGTACTGACCGCGCGTCATGTCCGTCTCGATGGCGCTGAGCCACTTCTCAGCGAGGCGCTTCTGACGGTCAGGGAAGCTCTTCGACTTCTCGGTGCCGTCGGGGCCGATGTACCGGGCGCCGGGCTAGTGCCATGGCCACCTGGGCTCAATTCCGCCATTGGCGCCCTCCGCCACGAACTGGATATCACGGCACTTTGCCGAGGCCCCGTCCCAGCGGTAATCAGCCCTGCCTGACATGTCGGTTTGTCGCATAAATATCTGTCATTCGCTGGTGCTTGATGGTGTGATCACCGGCATGAAGAAGATCGCCGCGATAGCGACTGCCGCCCTGGCCTTAGCCGCCGTGCTCTCTGGAACCGCTCACGCAGCCCCTGCTCGGCCGCTCCCCGTGGTGCCGTACCCGTGGGACAAGCGGGTCAAGTGCCAGACGGACGACCCGGAGGGCCGGCACATCGTCACCCGCTACGGGAACTCGGAACTGGGCTGGTACCACTTCACTGGCCGTCACAACATCAAGAAGTGTTCCACCCTGTACGCCGCTCTCCATGGCCGTGTGGACCGGAACGACCACCACGGGCACCTGGAGTACGACGGCGTCGTTATCGAGACCGGTCCACGGCCGCGGCAGGTGAAGTTCACGGTGGTCGTGCAGTACACGCGGAAGACCACGGACGGCCGCTACGATGCCGGTCGAGGTCAGAAGATCGGTGTCATTACGGCGTACTGCCACAACCAACCGGGGAACAAATGTCCGGCATGGGCCAAGATGTGAATTTTCCTGAACCGGGAATCGAGCAGGCGGCCACGAGTGTTCTGCTCGATCTCGTCAGCTCCTTCGTCACCACACACGTGTCATGGAAGCCGTTGTTCATCGGCGCGGTCATCACAGGCGAGGACCGTATGCGCCTGTATTTCCGTTCACCTGAGCGGGACCGCACATACGGTGCGGACGTACTGATCACGAATACGGGGCCTGGCCTGCTCGGTGCCCTGGTTTCCCCAGCGTTCCTGGCGAACGAGCATATGCATCAGCCTTCCGACGATCCGCACTGCGACGTGATCGTGGACCTGACCGACTACTGACCCGTCGTCCGGCACCGTGACCTCCTCAGCCGCGCGACCGTCGCCCTCCGGACAGCCCCGGGCCTTGCGGGGATGCCGTTGACGCCCTTGTCTTGTCGCTAGTCGCGCTGCGCAGCAGAGATCGTGACTGGAGACCCTGAAACAGACTCTGACCTGCGACCCGACAAGCGACAAGCCGGACGACAAGCGACGCGACAAGCAGGAGCGGCAGCGGGCGGGAGTTCCCGCCCGTCCGTCGTCGCGACGGCCCGGCCTGGGCCGCTGGCAGTCCGGCGGTGCTCCTCGGAGACGGCGGGCGGGCCGATTCCCGGGCGTGCCCAGATGGCTTGCTAACCGCTAACGTGCTGGTCACCAGTGGTTTTGGTCGCTAGCGGGGTCGCTAACGTTAGCGGCGCCTGCCGCTAGCGCTAGAGGCTCTTCGGGGCCACGGGTCGGGCCGTCTGTGGGCCGCCCGACAGCGGCCAATGCCGACAGATGGCGACAGTGACGACGGCTCTCCCCCTGGTCAGGGGCGGTTCATCGGGCACTGTCGCAGGGGCCAAACCCGAACGTAAGTTGGCAGCTTCAGAGGGTTGACGGGAGGCGACGTCCGGCTGCGCCACGGGCCCGTTCGGCTCTACCGGCCCTCGACGACCGCGGCTAGCTTCGTGTGTGACCGGAGCCGGTCGGGCCCGAGGGAGGTCGCCATGTCGGTCGGGCAACGGGCGAGGACACCATGGCTGCCGCCGCGCTGGTTCATCCGGCTGGCCTGGTACACGCACCGGGGTCTGTACCGGGTCTTCGGAGGCCGGCTCGGGCTGTGGCGGCCGCGTGCCCACGGCTGGGGCGCCCTGCGGCTGACCACCACCGGCCGCCGCACGGGCCGGCAGCGCAGTGTCATCATCGGGTACTTCGAGGACGGTCCGAATCTCGTCTCGCTCGCGATGAACGGCTGGGGCGCGGGCGAGCCCGCCTGGTGGCTCAACCTGCGGGCGCACCCCGACGCGAGCGTCGATCTGGTGGACGGCCCACGGCTGGTGCACGGTCACGCCGCGGCGGGCGAGGAGCGGTCACGGCTGTGGGCCCGCTGGCGCGAGATCGACAAGAACCTGGACGCCTACGCGGCACGTCGTCCGTCCGAGACCGCGGTGGTGGTCCTGGAACCCCGGGCCGTCGATGCCGGCACCGACGGGCCGTAGGGTTCCGTCCATGGTGACGGCGACTGTGCGTGAATGGCGCGACGAGGAAGGGTGGGGCGTCCTCGACTCCCCCGAGACACCGGGCGGTTGTTGGGGCCACTACTCCGACATCCGGATGAACGGGTTCCACACGCTGTCCCCCGGGCAGCAGGTGCACCTCCGGTGGGAGGCCCCCGGCTTCAAGCAGGACGGCTACGACTACCGGGCCGTGACCATCGTGCCGCTCGCCCCGGCGCGCGGTTGAGGAACCCCGCGCCTTCGGCGCAGGATGGCCCGCATGACCTCCAGTACCCGCCCCTTCCTCAATCGTCGGCTCGCCGAGTTCGGGACGACGATCTTCGCGGAGATGTCGGCCCTCGCGCTGCGGACCGGTTCGATCAACCTGGGTCAGGGCTTTCCCGACACGGACGGCCCCGAGGAGGTCCGGGAGGCCGCCGTGCGGGCCCTGCGGGACGGCCGGGGCAACCAGTACCCGCCGGGCCCCGGCGTACCGGAACTGCGCACCGCGATCGCCGCGCACCAGCAGCGGTGGTACGGGCTGGCGTACGACCCGGACACGGAGGTCCTGGTCACGGCAGGTGCCACGGAGGCCATCGCCGCCGCCCTGCTGGCGCTGCTGGAGCCCGGCGACGAGGTGATCGCCTTCGAGCCGTACTACGACTCCTACGCGGCCTGCATCGCGATGGCGGGCGGCACGCGCGTGCCGGTCACCCTCCGGCCGCACGAGGGAAGTTTCCGCCTCGACCTCGACGAACTGCGCGCCGCCGTCACCGACCGCACCCGCCTGCTGCTCATCAACACCCCGCACAACCCCACCGGCACGGTCCTCACCCGCGCCGAGCTCGCGGCGATCGCCGAGCTGGCGGTGGAGCGGGACCTGCTCGTCGTCACCGACGAGGTCTACGAGCACCTGGTCTTCGACGCCGCCGAGCACCTTCCGCTGGCCGGCTTCCCGGGCATGCGCGACCGCACGCTCACCATCGGTTCGGCCGGCAAGACCTTCTCCTTCACCGGCTGGAAGGTGGGCTGGGTGACCGCCTCGCCGCCGCTGGTCGCGGCGGTGCGCTCGGCCAAGCAGTTCCTGACCTACGTCTCCTCCGGCCCGTTCCAGTACGCGGTCGCCGAGGCCCTGGCCCTCCCGGACTCGTACTTCACCGCCTTCCGCGAGGACATGCTGGCCAAGCGCGACCTGCTGGCGGCCGGCCTGAAGGACGCCGGCTTCGACGTCTTCCACACGGCCGGCACCTACTTCATCACCACCGACATCCGCCCCCTCGGCGTGAGCGACGGCTTCGCCTTCTGCCGGGCCCTGCCCGAGCGCGCCGGAGTCGTCGCCATCCCGAACGCGGTCTTCTACGACCACCGGGAGGCGGGGGCGCCGTTCGTGCGGTTCGCGTTCTGCAAGCGGGTGGAGGTGCTGGCGGACGCGGTGCAGCGTCTGAAGACGCTCGCCTGACGCGAGTCACGCCGACACGCCGGGCCCGGCGCATCCGTACCCGCCCGGACGCCCCCTGCTCGCGCCCGTCCGATTCGCCCTGCAAGGTGCCGGTGTGACCCACGTCAGCACCCTCACCCGCCCCTCGCTCAGCGAGCCCGCTCCCGGCACGAAGGACCGTGCGCGACACTCCGTCCTCATCGCGACGGGCACGGCCCTCGGGCTGTTCCTCGCCGCCCGGCTGCTCGGCGCGGCCGCGCTCGCGCTCGTGGCGCGGTCGGCCGGGCACGGCGCCCTCACCCTGCTCGGGCGGTCCTGGGACTCCCGGTGGTACCTGCAGATCGCGGCGCACGGCTACGGCCAGACCCTGCGTCCCCGCCCCGGCGTCGCCTACAGCGACCTGGCGTTCTTCCCGCTGTACCCGGGGCTGGTGCGGGCGGTGACAGCGGTGGTCCCGCTGAGCGGCGGCGCGGCGGGGCTGGTCGTGTCGTGGACGGCGGCGGCCGTGGCCGCCTGTGGGATCCACGCGGTCGGCGCGCGACTGCACGGGCGGGCCGTCGGCACCGCGCTGGTCCTGCTGTGGGGCCTGCTGCCGCACTCGGTCGTGCTGTCGATGGCGTACACCGAGCCGGTGCTGACCGCGCTCGCCGCGTGGTCGCTGTACGCCGTGCTGGGCGGCCGGTGGGTGTGGGCGGGCGTGCTGGCCGCGCTGGCGGGACTGGCCCGGCCCAACGGATGCGCGGTTGCGGCGGCGGTGCTCGCGGCGGCGGCCTGCGAGGTGTGGCGGCGGCGCGGAAAGGTTTCCCACAGGCTGTGGACGGGCGCGGCGCTCGCGCCGCTCGGCTGGAGCGCGTACGTGCTGTGGGTGGGGCGGCGGACGGGGAGCCCCCTCGACGGGTACTTCGAGGTGCAGCGGCGGTGGGGGTCGCGGTTCGACTTCGGCCGGGGGGCGCTGCTGTTCGTACGGCGGCTGCTGCTGCACGGGGACCGCTTCGTCTTCTCGATGACGCTGCTGATCGTCGCGGCCGGTGTGCTGCTGTTCGCCCTGCTGCTGGCCGACCGCGCCCCGCTTCCGCTCCTCGCGTACAGCGGCGTGCTGCTGCTGATCGCCGTCGGCGGCTCCGGGTTCTTCGAGTCCAAGCCCCGCTTCCTGCTGCCGGCCTTCCCCCTGCTGATCCCGCTCGCCCGGGCCCTGGTCCGTACGGCCAGAGCCCGGCCCTGGCACGCGACCGTGGTGGTCGGCGCCCTGGCCGGGCTCTCATTCGGCTACGGGGCGTATCTGGTCGTGATCGCCCACACGCCTCTGTAGAGGACGTCTCCGGGAAGACCTACTCCTCGTCGTCCCCGGACTCACCCTCGGCCTCGTTGACCTCCTGTTCGAGGCCGAGCTGCTCGACGAGCCACTTGTCGAACTCGATGGCGGCGCGCACCCAGCTGACCGTGGAGGACACGAAGTGCTCCAGGCTGACGCCGGTGCCGATCAGCATCTGTGCCTCGCCGATCAGCCGGACGGTGCCGTCGTCGTGCGTGTGGCTGTAGACCTTGGGCCACAGGGTCCGCCGGTTCCAGTCGTCGATGGACTCCAGCAGCTGCGGCTTCTCGTCGATCTTGTGGGGGCGGTCGTAGAACGTCCGCACCGAGAAGACCTGCTGGTCCGCCTCGCCGCGGAACATGAAGTACGTACGGAACTGCTCCCACGGCGCCGCGAGGTCACCCTCGTCGTCGACGACGTACTTGAGCTCCATCTGGTCGAGGAGCTGCTTCACGAGGTCCTGATCCGGGACGACGGGGCCCGCCGGTCCTTGGGGCTGCGGCTCGGGCTGGCCCCCGAAGTTCGGAATCGAGGACGGGTCGATGGTCACCGTGAATTTCCCTTCGTACGGATGCCGCCATCCTCCCCCATGCGGGGCGGGTGGTGGCAAGCCTCGGCGGTCCTGTCAGCCCTCGGCTGACACGATGCGTCTGCGGGACCGCCCGTTGCGAGTACCCCGCCGGTGCGATGATCCCTCCGTGACCGCGCCCAAAGGACTGCCCAAGGCTGTACGTGTGCTGCTGTGGACCCTGTGGCTGGGGTGCCTGGTGTTCGCCGTCTGGTTCTTCGTCACCGTGTACCTCGCCATGACCGAGGTATGACACCCGACGGGCCCGCCACCCGGTGGGGTGACGGGCCCGTACGGCCAGGGACGGGTTACAGCGTCTTGCCCGTGGCCGGCCCCACGATCAGGCCGTCGCCGAAGGCGTCCACCCGGACCGTGTCGCCGTCCTTGACCTCGCCGGCCAGGATCTCCTTGGCCAGGCGGTCGCCGATGGCGGTCTGGACGAGGCGGCGCAACGGGCGGGCGCCGTAGGCCGGGTCCAGGCCCTCCGTGGCGAGCCAGTCCAGGGCCTCGTCGGTGATCTCCAGGGTGAGGCGGCGCTCCGCCAGCCGCTTGGCCAGGCGGTCGATCTGCAGCTTGGCGATCCGCTCCAGTTCGGGCTTGGTCAGCGCGGAGAAGACGACCAGGTCGTCGAGGCGGTTGAGGAACTCCGGCTTGAAGGAGGTCCGGACCACCTCCAGGACCTGTTCCTTCTTCTCCTCCTCGCTCGTGATCGGGTCGACCAGGAAGTGGCTGCCCAGGTTGGAGGTGAGGACCAGGATGGTGTTGCGGAAGTCGACCGTGCGTCCCTGTCCGTCCGTCAGGCGGCCGTCGTCCAGCACCTGCAGCAGGACGTCGAAGACCTCGGGGTGGGCCTTCTCGACCTCGTCCAGCAGCACCACGCTGTACGGACGGCGGCGCACCGCCTCCGTCAGCTGGCCGCCCTCCTCGTAGCCGACGTAGCCGGGAGGCGCGCCGACCAGCCGGGCGACGCTGTGCTTCTCGCCGTACTCGGACATGTCGATGCGGACCATGGCCCGCTCGTCGTCGAAGAGGAAGTCGGCGAGCGCCTTGGCGAGTTCGGTCTTGCCGACGCCGGTGGGGCCGAGGAAGAGGAAGGAGCCGGTGGGGCGGTCGGGGTCGGCGATGCCCGCGCGGGTGCGGCGGACGGCGTCCGACACCGCCTGCACGGCCTCCTTCTGGCCGATCAGGCGCCTGCCCAACTCCTCCTCCATGCGCAGGAGTTTCTGGGTCTCGCCCTCCAGGAGGCGGCCGGCGGGGATGCCGGTCCAGGCGGCCACGACGTCCGCGATGTCGTCGGAGCCGACCTCCTCCTTGACCATGGTGTCCTTGGATGCCTCCTCCTCCGCCTCGGAGGCGGCCTCCAAGTCCCGTTCCAGGGTGGGGATCTCGCCGTACAGCAGCTTGCTGGCGGTGTCGAAGTCGCCGTCGCGCTGGGCCCGTTCGGCCTGGCCGCGCAGGTCGTCCAGCTTCTCCTTCAGCTCACCGACGCGGTTGAGGGACTGCTTCTCCTTCTCCCAGCGGGCGGTCAGGCCCCGCAGCTCCTCCTCCCGGTCGGCGAGGTCGCGGCGCAGCTTCTCCAGGCGCTCGCGGGAGGCCGGGTCGGTCTCCTTCTCCAGCGCCAGCTCCTCCATCTTCAGCCGGTCGACGGAGCGCTGGAGTTCGTCGATCTCGACGGGTGAGGAGTCGATCTCCATGCGCAGCCGGGAGGCCGCCTCGTCGACGAGGTCGATGGCCTTGTCGGGCAGGAAGCGGGAGGTGATGTAGCGGTCGGACAGGGTCGCGGCGGCGACCAGCGCGCTGTCGGCGATCTGGACCTTGTGGTGGGCCTCGTAACGGCCCTTGAGACCGCGCAGGATCGCGATGGTGTCCTCGACCGTGGGCTCGGCCACCAGCACCTGCTGGAAGCGGCGCTCCAGGGCCGGGTCCTTCTCGATGCGCTCGCGGTACTCGTCGAGGGTCGTCGCGCCGACCATGCGCAGCTCGCCGCGGGCCAGCATCGGCTTGAGCATGTTGCCGGCGTCCATGGCCGAGTCGCCGCCGGCGCCCGCGCCCACGACGGTGTGCAGCTCGTCGATGAAGGTGATGATCTGGCCGTCGGAGTCCTTGATCTCGGCCAGGACGGTCTTCAGCCGCTCCTCGAACTCGCCGCGGTACTTCGCGCCGGCGACCATCGCGCCGAGGTCGAGCGCGACCAGCCGCTTGTCCTTCAGCGACTCGGGCACGTCACCCTTGACGATCCGCTGCGCGAGCCCCTCGACGACGGCGGTCTTGCCCACGCCGGGCTCGCCGATGAGGACGGGGTTGTTCTTCGTACGGCGGGACAGCACCTGCACCACGCGGCGGATCTCGTGGTCCCGGCCGATGACCGGGTCGAGCTTGCCCTCGCGGGCCGCTGCGGTGAAGTCGGTGCCGAACTTCTCCAGGGCCTTGTACTGGCCCTCCGGGTCGGCGGTGGTCACCCGGCGTCCTCCCCTCGCCTTCTGAAAGGCCTCCTGAAGCTTCTTGGCGGTGGCCCCCTGCCCGGACAGTACGTCACCGGCCGCGCCGCCCTTCGCGGCGATGCCGATCAGCAGGTGCTCGGTGGAGAGGTACTCGTCGCCGAGGTCCCGGGCGCGGGCCTGCGCGTCCGCGATGACGGCGAGCAGGTCCCGGTTCGGCTGCGGAGGCGCGACCGTCGTGCCGGTCACGCTGGGCAGCGAGGCGAGCACCTTCTCCGCGCCGGCGCGCACGGCCGCCTGGTCGGCGTCCACGGCGGCGAGAAGATCGACGATGTTCTCGTTGTCCTGCCCCTGGAGCAGAGCAAGGAGCAGGTGAGCAGGGGTCAGGTCGGGATGCCCCTCGGTCACGGCCCGGTTACCGGCCGCGTTGATGGCGTCCCGGCTCCGGTTGGTCAGCTCGGCGTCCACGTTCGCGTTCTCCTCCTGGCGTCAGCCGTCATCCGCACTGACTTGAGCAACGTACACAAAGTTGAGTCTATTCCACTCAAGGTGAGACGGGCTACCTTCCAGGCATGGCCACACACGCCCAGGATCCCGGTGCCCCCGACCCCTCGTATCTCACCTTCTGGCGGGAACGGCACCTGTGCACGCTGACGACCCCACGCCCGGACGGCAGCCCGCACGTCGTGCCCGTCGGGGTCACCTACGACCCCGAGGCCCGGCTGGCGCGGGTGATCACCAACAGGACGAGCACGAAGGTGGCGAACGTCCTGGCGGCCGGCCCGGAGGGCGCGCGGGTCGCGGTGTGCCAGGTGGCGGGGCGGCGCTGGGCGACGCTGGAGGGGCTGGCCGTCGTACGGACCGAGCGGGAGCGTGTCGCGGAGGCCGAGCGGCGTTATGCGGAACGTTACGAGCGCACGCCGGCGCCGAACCCGAACCGTGTGGTGATCGAGATCCGGCTGACGGGGGCGATGGGGCGTGGCTGACGAGGCGCGACTGACGGTTTTCGGCCACTGAGGCGCGCCGGACGATTGCATCGACGGCGGGAAATGTCGCCCGGAAACTGCAGCGGCGTCACCGTGTTCAGGTCACGGTGACGCCGCTGCGGGGGGAAGCACCTGAGCGATCTGTTACGACGGGGGAATCGCGTCAGGCACTGCGGGGGGTGGCTGAGATGGTCCGTACGTTGGGGGTTTCCGGTTCCACCAGCCGATGGTCTCGTTGGTCCAGGTTGACGAAGATCATTCCGTACCGGACGGCACATCGCACGGGCTGCGGCGCCCCCCGAGGCCGCCGCAGACATCGATACGCCCGCACGTCCTCGTCCTCGTCCCGCGTCACGACGACCGGCTCACCGAAGACGGTCACCATCAACGAGTCACCGGAGTGGGGGATCGCGGTGACCAGGTCGATGAAGTGCCATCCGGATCGGTAGGCGGTGGCCATTTCTCTACGGAAGGAACGGTCGTCCGGTGGAGTGGTCACGTCGTCAGCTCCCGGCGCTGTCGTCTGTGCCGACCGTCGCCGCAGGGCCGTCGGCGAGCACGGTGGACGCGGCGACCGACGGCCAGTGGGAGTCCGCTCGGGTGTTCTCCTTCGCGTCGGAAGAACCGCCCAGCACCACAAGTCCGACAACGGCGGAAAGGGCGGCCACAAGCACCGAGCGAAGCATTCTGTTGCGCATGGTCGGCTTCGTCCTCACTTGAAAGTCTCCTCTTCCCCCGTCGGATAAGACGATGGCTCATTCAGGCACGTCATGGCCACAGGATCGATGCATCATGTTCCTGCATGTTCAGGACCCTGGGGGGTGGAGATTTCGTGGCAAATCAGACTAAGGCGGCGCATCCCCATGCGGTGACCGAGCTCTGCGAGGAAGGTGGCCGACTCTATGCGAACGCCCTGCGCACGGGGCGGGTCGCACGGGCCGACGTGGAGTCCGCTCCCTGTCTGATCGAGTTCGCCCTTCTCCACCCGGATCCGGATGATGCGGACTGGCTGCGGCCCGTGTCCCCGTCGGCCGCGCTGGCCGAACGGCTCTACCCGATCGAGCGCGACATCACAGAACGCCGGCGGCTGTCCATTCAGCTCGCCGACACTTTCGAGCCGTTCATGGCGCTGAGCGCCAAAGCCGCCGCGACCGACGACTCGATCACCGTGCTGGAGGGCGGGAAACGCATCAACGCGGCCCTCAACATGGCCACGGCCCAGTGCCGGAGCGAGATGCTGACCATCCAGCCGAGCGACGACCGCTTCTCCGAACAGAGCCTCATCCAGGGCCTGGAGAGAGACAAGCCACTAATCGAACGTGGTGTGCGCATCCGGACGCTGTACCAGCACACCGCCCGCTACAGCCCGGAAAAGCTGGCGTACGTCGCTCAGCTCGCCAACGGCAAGGTGGAGTACCGGACGATCGACGAGGTGGTGGAACGCCTCATCATCTGCGACGAGACGGTCGCCTTCATCCCCGCCAGGGACGACCAGCAGGTCGCCCTGGAACTCCGTCACCCCGGGCTGATCCGGTACCTGATGCGGCTGTTCGAGTTCATGTGGGGACGGTCCGTACCGCTGAACGCGGGCGCTCCCTACGAGACCGCCCGCGACGGCATCACCGACATCCAGCACTCGATAGCCAAGCTCCTGGTGGAGGGACACGTCGACGAGGCGATCGCCCGCCGGCTGGGCATGAACGTACGCACCTGCCGGGCCCACATAGCCAAACTGGCCACGGTCCTGGGCAGCGGCAGCCGGGCCCAACTCGGGTACCTGATAGCCCAGTCGGGGATCCTCGACCCCGACAGCTGATCCGGACGGGCAGCGCGGGCCCCGTGCGGGCTCAGCGGGCCGTCCGGGACTCCTGACCCGGAAGAGTGACCGGCGTGACGTCAGCGGGGTGACGCGGGCCGTCCAGGCCCACCTGGGCGATGCGGACGCCGAGTTGGGTGCGGCTGGCCGCGCCCAGGGTCTCGGACAGCCGCGCGATGTGGGCCCGGCAGGTACGGACGCTTATCCCCAGCCGTTCCGCGATCACCGCGTCCTGGTGGCCCTCCGCGAGGAGCGCCGCGATGGACTGCTCGCGGTGCGAGATGCCCTCGATGCCGGTGTCGGGCAGCGGGGCGGTCAGCGGGATGGCCAGCCGCCACAGGCGGTCGAAGACCGTACCCAGATAGCCGACCAGGGCCGGGTGGCGCAGTTCCAGGGCGAGGGTTCGGTCGGCGTTGGCGGGGATGAAGGCGACCGTGCGGTCGAAGAGGATCAGACGGTCGATGACCTCGTCGAGGGTGCGGGCCTCGACCGCGTCGCCCATCAGCTCCAGGTAGTTGAGCAGGCCCTGGCCGTGCCGGGCCACGTGCGTGTACAGGTCGCGCATCCGCACGCCCCGGCCGCGCAGGGCGAGCGCCCGGTGCAGGCCCTCGGTCAGCTCGTGCTCCGGCCGGATGCCCCCGGGCTGGACGGTGAGGACCTCTGTGGTGCAGGCCTTTGTCGCCTCGTCCATGGCGGCCTGGATGCGCGAGAGCCCGTCCAGGACACGGATCGCGGAGCCCTCGGCGGGGCCCGGCTGCTGGAGGGAGGGCCCGAGGCCGGCGTACCACTCGAAGGCCGCCACCGCCGAACCCACCCGCCGCTGACTGGAGCTGACCTCGTCGTACACCCCGCGCAGCAGCCGGGTCATGACCTCCTGCGGCGAGGTCGGGACCAGCCAGTCCATGTCGTCGGGGTCGGGGTGCAGCAGGGCGAGTTCCAGCAGGCAGGGCACCGGCTCGGCGTCGCGGCGCGACACCCGTCCGCGCCGTACGGCCCGGGAGTACACGCGGTCCCCGGCCTCGCAGAGTCGGTCAGCACCGTGTGGATGAGCGTCCGCCCCGTGCCCGGCCATCGTCCATCCCACCCCCCGGTTCCGCCGTCTTCCGCAGCGCAACTATGCGCGGACACACCCTGCTCCGCAACACGGCTTCGACGGCCACGGCCTAAAGAAAGCACCGGTTTGTACGGGTATTTCGGACCCTCCGTACGTCGGGTTGCAACAAGATGACGGTGGTACAGGGGACTTGTGGGGGCATCGTGGAGAACCCCGCCAGAACGTGCTTCCGACGGGGTCTCATGGCGGATATCCGACGCTGCGCGCTCCGGGCTACTTCAGCCCGACCGACGCGCAGGCGGAGGTGAACTTCGAGGTGCAGATCTGCGAGACCGTGTAGATGCCGTCGGAGATCACCGTCTGCTTGATGTTCTTCCGCGTCAGGGCGGTCACGGTGACCAGCTGGGCGGGGATGTCCTGGTTCGTGGGGCTGTCCACGGTGTCCTGGGTGAGGGCGTCGAACTGGATGTCGTGGCCCTGCACCTTGGCCACGGCCATCTGCGCGGCGGCCTCGGCCTCCTGCGGGTAGGACTTGTAGACGCTCATGTACTGGTCGCCCTCGACGATGCGCTGCACGGCCGCCAGTTCGGCGTCCTGGCCCGTGATGGGCGGCATCTTCGTCACGCCGGCCTTCTTCAGGGCGGCGATGACACCGGCCGCCATGCCGTCGTTGGCGGAGTAGACGGCCGCGATGTTGTCCTTGCCGATCTTGTCGATCGCCTGGGTCATGTTGGCCTCGGCGTTCTCCGGCTTCCAGTCCTTGGTGTCGTAGGACGCGGCGATCGTCACCTTGCCGTTGAGCTCCGACAGCGCACCCGCCTTGAACTGCTTGGCGTTGGGGTCGGTGAGCGAGCCGTTCATCATGACGACCTTGTCGGAGGTGTCGGCGTTGCCTCCGAGGGCGTCGAGCAGGGTGCGGCCCTGGACCTCGCCGACCAGTTCGTTGTCGAAGGAGACGTAGGCGTCGATGGGGCCCTCGGCGAGGCGGTCGTAGGCGATGACCGGGATGCCGGCGTCCTTGGCCTTCTTCACCTCGCCGGCGATGGCGTGCGAGTCGACGGCGTCCAGCAGGATGATGTCGACCTTGTCGTCGATCATCTTCTGCATCTGGCTCGCCTGCTTCTTGGCGTCCTGGTCGGCGTTCTGGTAGTCGACGCTGCCCTGCTTCTTGGTGAGCAGTTCGACCTGGTCCTTGATGATGGGGTAGTCGAAGTCCTCGTAGCGGGTGTTGGCCTTCTCCGGCAGCAACAGGCCGATGGTGACGTCGTTGCCCTTCGTCGGGCTCGCCGAACTGCTGTCCCCCGACGCGTTGAGCATGCCGCACCCGGCCAGCGACAGGGTCATCGTGGACGCGGCCACGGATATGGCGATACGACGCGTGGGACTGCTCACAGGCCTGCTCACTTCTGGTGCCTACGGGACACGGGCGCCTGAAGGTGCCCGGATGTCTGAAAAGCCAACGCGCAGCCGCCCCCGGGCGTCAAGCGGAACCACTTAACGAGTGCGCAACGCCACGCTCCGCTTGGCTTGTGAAGACATGAAGGAAACGCCTCCAAACACCCTTTACGGACTCTCCATGCAACGGCAGGCAATCGTCAGGCAAAGATCCGTACAACCAAGCCGATACCTCGCGAGTCGTGATCATGACGGTCCCGAACAGCCGTCCTCGACCGATCAGAGGATCGAATGAACTCAGCCAGACGTACGACGGCTTCGACGCTGGTGCTCGCGACCGCGGGCGCCCTCCTCGGCGCGTCCGTCTCCACCGCCTCCGCGGCGACCACCTGCACCTCGCCCGTCTTCAAGCGCCAGTTCTTCGGGAACACCGCCTTCTCCGGTACGGCGAAGAAGACGGACTGCGACAGCGTCATCGACCAGAGCTGGAGCGGTGCCCCCGCCACCGGCCTGCCGAAGGACAACTTCGGCGTCCGCTGGAGCGTCACCCGCGACTTCGGTTCCGGCGGCCCCTTCGCGCTCACCGCGAGCGGCCTCGACGGCATCCGCGTCTACCTCGACGGCACCCGCAGGATCGACCTCTGGAAGAACGTGTCGTCGACGGTGCAGAAGACCGTCCACGTCACCATCCCCTCCGGCAAGCACACCCTCCGGGTGGACTACGCGAACTTCACCGGCGCCGCGAAGGTCCGGTTCACCTACACCCCCCGCACCTCCGCCGCCGTCGACCAGGTCAAGCCCCTGGTGCCCGCCGGGACTTCGCTGTCGTACGACGCGGCGACCGGGAAGGCGAAGCTGACCTGGACGAAGAACAAGGAGATGGATCTCGCCGGATACCGGGTCTACCGGCGGCTGAAGGGCACGTCGTTCGGCTCCGCGCCGCTCGCGACGACCACCTCGACGTCGTACACCGACACCGCCCTGCCGATGACGGGCGACACGTACTACTACGAGGTGCGCGCCTACGACAAGGCCGCCAACACCTCGGCCGGCACCGCGGACCAGGGCGTGACCACCGTCGACCGCACCGCGCCGGGAGAGCCCACCGGCGTCACGGCGAAGGGCACCACCGCCGGGAACACCGTCGCCTGGCAGGCCTCCGGCGCGGCGGACGTCCACCACTACGAGGTGTGGGGCGCGCCCGAGGGACAGCAGGACGCCGACGGACCCGGCCTGGTGACCGGCACGTCCTTCACCGACGTACGCGCCGACACCGGCACCGCCTACGTCTACCGGGTGTACGCGGTCGACGGCGCCGGGAACGTCTCCCCCGCCTCCGCCCCGGTGACCGCCACCCGGCCCGAGCCGAGCGGCACGCCCGCCCCGGCCGGACTGACCGCCACCCTCCACGACGACCGGACCGAGCTGCGCTGGGACCTGCCCGAGGACTCCGGTCAGTACAACGTCTACCGCCGCACCGACGGCGGCTTCAGCGCCATCGGCAGCGTGCGCGGCGGCGGTTGGGACGACATCGTCGCCCCGGCCGGCGAGGCGTCCTACTACGTCGTCGCCGTGGACGGCACGGGCGCCGAGTCCGCGCCCTCCGACGTGCTCACCGTCGACCGGCTCACCCGGGCCACCCAGACCGGCCCGGCCGCGCCGAGCCTGACGCTCGTCTCGGCGGGAATCCCCGCCCGCTCCCCCGTCAAGGTCACGGCCGCGCCCGGCGCGGGCGACGAGGACCGCGTCCTGAAGGGCTACTCCTGGGAGATCGAGGGCGCCTGCGGCGCCAGCGGCACGCAGCTGTCCACCACCGGCGACATCTCCTGGACACCGCCGTACAACGGCCCCTGCACGGCCACCGTGTACGCCGTGGACGCCTACGGGCGCCAGAGCGGGCAGAGTTCGACGCTGGAGTTCTTCGTCGGCCGCTGACGCCCGCGAGAGCATGCGAAGGGGCCCGGAGGTCTGCGCCTCCGGGCCCCTTCGTCCACGCGTGTCGCTAGTCCTTCGCCTTCTTGGGCCGCCACACGACCAGCGCGCTGGTCTGCTGGACCTCCTGGTACGGCACCAGGTCGCGCCGGTAGGAGGCGTGCACGGCGGCCTCTCGCTGCTGCATCGCCGCGGCGGCCCCGTCGACGGCCGCCTGGAGTTCGACGACGCGCTGCTGGAGCGCGGCGACCTGGTTCTCCAGCTCGATGATGCGCTTGATGCCGGCCAGGTTGATGCCCTCGTCCTGCGACAACTGCTGCACCTGGCGGAGCAGTTCGATGTCGCGGGCCGAGTAGCGGCGGCCCCGCCCGGCCGTGCGGTCGGGGGAGACCAGGCCGAGGCGGTCGTACTGGCGCAGGGTCTGCGGGTGCAGACCGGAGAGCTGGGCAGCCACCGAGATGACGTAGACCGGGGTCTCCTCGGTCAGTTCATACGGGTTGCGTCGACGGCCGTCCATCTCGATCAAGCTCCCTTCGCCGCCTGGAACAGCTCCGCCCGCGGGTCCTCGCCCGCGGTCGCCTCGCGATACGCCTCGAGCGCGTCACGAGCCTTCCCCGTCACGTCCTTCGGGACACTCACCTCGACGGTGACCAGCAGGTCCCCGCGGGTGCCGTCCTTGCGGACCGCGCCCTTGCCACGGGCGCGCATCGTACGGCCGTTGGGCGTGCCCGGCGGCAGCTTCAGGGTGACGGGCGGGCCGCCCAGGGTGGGGACCCGGACCTCGCCGCCGAGCGCCGCCTCGGAGAACGTCACCGGCACGGTGACGGTGAGGTTGTCGCCCTTGCGGCCGAAGACCGGGTGCGCGGAGACGTGGACCGTGACGTACAGGTCGCCCGCCGGACCGCCCCGTTCACCCGGCGCACCCTTGCCGCGCAGCCGGATGCGCTGGCCGTCGTCCACCCCTGCCGGGATACGGACCTGCATGGTCCTGGACGACTTGGCGCGCCCGCTGCCGTGGCAGACCTCGCAGGGGTTCTCCGCGATCAGACCGCGGCCCTTGCAGTCCGGGCACGGGTCGGTCAGCGAGAAGCCGCCGCCCGAACCCCGGGCCACCTGGCCGGTGCCGACGCACGTCGGGCACACCCGCGGGTTGCCGTTGGCGTCGCCGGTGCCGGAACAGGCCTTGCACGGTGCCTGCGAGGTCATGCGCAGCGGGACCGTCGCACCCTCGATCGCCTCGGTGAAGTTGAGGCTGACCTCGGTGTCGATGTCCTGGCCGCGCCGGGGCTGCACGCGCGTGGTGCCCGAGCCGCCCCGGTTGAACAGGCCCCCGAAGACGTCACCGAGCCCGCCGCCGAAGCCGCCGGCCCCCTGACCGCCGCCCTGGGCGCCGCCTCCGAAGAGGTCGCCCAGGTCGAAGTTGAAGGAGCCGCCCGCGCCGCCCGGCCCCGGGCGGAAGCCGCCGTTGCCGAAGAGGGTGCGGGCCTCGTCGTACTCCTTGCGCTTCTTGGGGTCACCGAGGACGTCGTTCGCCTCGGAGATCTCCTTGAAGCGCTCCTCGGCCTTGACGTTGCCCTTGTTGGCGTCCGGGTGGAACTCGCGGGCGAGCTTCCGGTACGCCTTCTTGATCTCGGCCTCGGTGGCGTCCTTGGGGACGCCGAGGACCTTGTAGTAGTCCTTCTCGATGAAGTCCTTGGTGCTCATCCTCGACGCGCCCCCTTTCCGGTGTTCCGCTCGGTGTCTACGTCAGCCCTCCTCAGGGCCGTTGTCCTTCTCGTCGCCGGCCGCGGGAGCCTCCTCGGCCCCCTCGGCCTTGACCGTCTGCGCGCCCGGCTGCGGTTCGGCGACGGCCACCCGGGCGGGCCGGATGGTGCGCTCGCCGATGCGATACCCGGGCTGCAGGATCGCCACGCAGGTCGTCTCGGTCACGTCCGGCGCGTAGCTGTGCATCAGGGCCTCGTGGATCGTCGGGTCGAAGGGTTCGCCCTCCTTGCCGAACTGCTGCAGACCCATCTTCGCCGCGACGGTCTCCAGCGACTCCGCGACGGACTTGAATCCGCCGACGAGTTCGCCGTGTTCCCGGGCGCGGCCGATGTCGTCGAGCACGGGCAGGAGCTCGGTCAGGAGGTTCGCGATGGCGATCTCCTTGACGGTGATCCGGTCCCGCTCCACGCGGCGGCGGTAGTTCTGGAACTCGGCCTGGAGCCGCTGGAGGTCCGCCGTGCGCTCCTCGAGCGCCTTGCGCACCTGGTCCAGCTGGGCCGTCAGACCGGCGATCTGAGCTGCGTCCCCGGCCGGGGCCGCCCCCTCCGAGGAGGTGGCGGCCTTCGGCTCGGCGTCGTCAGAGGTGGCGCCTGAGGGGACGTCGGGCTTCTCCTCGAAGCCCGGGGTCTCCTCCGTCACGCGGCACCGTCCTTGCGCTCGTCGTCCACGATCTCGGCGTCGACGACGTCGTCGTCGGCCTTGGGCGCCTCGGCACCGGCGTCGGCGCCGCCCGCGGCCTGCGCGGACTGGGCGTCGGCGTACATGGCCTGGCCGACCTTCTGGGAGACCGCGGCGACCTTCTCGGTGGCGGTGCGGATCTCGGCGGTGTCCTCGCCCTTGAGCGCGGTCTTCAGCTCCTCGACGGCGGCCTCGACCTCGGTCTTGACCTCGCCGGGAACCTTGTCCTCGTTGTCCTTGAGGAACTTCTCCGTCTGGTAGACGAGCTGCTCGCCCTGGTTGCGGGTCTCGGCGGCCTCGCGGCGGCGGTGGTCCTCCTCCGCGTACTGCTCGGCCTCCTGGCGCATCCGGTCGACCTCGTCCTTCGGCAGCGAGGAGCCGCCGGTGACGGTCATCTTCTGCTCCTTGCCCGTGCCCAGGTCCTTGGCGGTCACGTGCATGATGCCGTTGGCGTCGATGTCGAAGGACACCTCGATCTGCGGCACGCCGCGCGGGGCCGGCGGCAGACCGGTCAGCTCGAACATCCCGAGCTTCTTGTTGTACGCCGCGATCTCGCGCTCGCCCTGGTAGACCTGGATCTGCACGGACGGCTGGTTGTCCTCGGCCGTGGTGAAGATCTCGGAGCGCTTGGTCGGGATCGTGGTGTTGCGCTCGATGAGCTTGGTCATGATGCCGCCCTTGGTCTCGATACCGAGGGACAGCGGGGTGACGTCGAGGAGCAGGACGTCCTTGACCTCGCCCTTGAGGACACCGGCCTGGAGCGAGGCGCCGATGGCGACGACCTCGTCCGGGTTCACACCCTTGTTGGCCTCCTTGCCGCCGGTCAGCTCCTTGACGAGCTCGGCGACGGCGGGCATACGGGTGGAGCCACCCACGAGGACGACGTGGTCGATCTCGTTGATGGAGATGCCGGCGTCCTTGATGACGTTGTGGAACGGCGTCTTGCAGCGCTCCAGCAGGTCCGCGGTCAGCTGCTGGAACTGGGCGCGGGTGAGCTTCTCGTCGAGGTGCAGGGGGCCCTCGGCGGAGGCGGTGATGTAGGGCAGGTTGATCGAGGTCTCGGTGGACGAGGACAGCTCGATCTTGGCCTTCTCGGCGGCCTCGCGGAGGCGCTGGAGGGCCATCTTGTCCTTGGCGAGGTCCACGCCGTGACCGGACTTGAACTGCTGCACCAGGTAGTCGACGACGCGCTGGTCCCAGTCGTCACCACCGAGGTGGTTGTCACCGTTGGTGGCCTTCACCTCGACGACGCCGTCGCCGATCTCCAGCAGCGAGACGTCGAACGTACCGCCACCGAGGTCGAAGACGAGGATCGTCTGGTCGTCCTTGTCGAGGCCGTACGCGAGCGCGGCCGCGGTCGGCTCGTTGACGATGCGCAGGACGTTCAGGCCCGCGATCTCGCCGGCCTCCTTGGTCGCCTGACGCTCGGAGTCGTTGAAGTAGGCCGGGACGGTGATGACCGCGTCCGTGACCTTCTCGCCCAGGTACGACTCGGCGTCCCGCTTCAGCTTCTGCAGGATGAAGGCGCTCATCTGCTGCGGGTTGAACTGCTTCCCATCGAGCTCGATCTTCCAGTCCGTGCCCATGTGGCGCTTCACGGAGCGGATGGTCCGGTCCACGTTGGTGACCGCCTGGCGCTTGGCCACCTCGCCGACGAGCACCTCACCGTTCTTCGCGAAGGCGACGACGGACGGCGTGGTCCTGGCGCCCTCGGCGTTGGTGATGACGGTGGGCTCGCCGCCCTCCAGAACGCTGACGACGGAGTTAGTCGTGCCCAGGTCGATGCCGACCGCACGTGCCATGGTTGATTCCTCCAGCTGACTTGAGTGGAACGGACTCAAGTGTGCATGACGGCGGCGAATGGGTCAACAGACATGAGTCGTATGGGCTCAACTCTTATCCGTTCCTTACACGCAACCTGCCGGTGACCTGCGCAGATGCCGAACCCCTAGGGGGACGATCAGGGATTCGGAGCAGTGCCAGGACGAGGATCAGGGCGCCCGCCCCCACCCACCACACCCCGGATCCGGCGATCCACCCCATGTCCACGAGCACCCCGACGAGCACCCCCGCAAACGCCCCGGTTCCCAGCAGCACGGTGATCCCCTGCGGGGTCACCCCCAACCGCCGCAGCCGCTGGGCGAGATGGTCCGGCCCGCGCCGTTGCAGCGGCCGCCCGCCGAGCCGCCGCGCCAGCACCACGAGGAGCACGTCGGCGCTGGCGACGGCGGTGAGCGGGAAGAGCACGCCCGCAGTGGAAGCGAGCCCGTAGCCGGCGCGCGTGAACACCGCGGCGGCGGCCAGCACGAACCCGGCGAACAGCGAGCCGCAGGCGCCGAGTCCCACGCGCGCGGGAGGCCAGTTGTGCATCAAAAACCCGGTCAGCGCGGCGGCCAGCACGCTCAGCAGCACGGCGAGCCCCTCCATCACCTCGGCGGCGGCGCAGACCCCCACCCCGAAGGCGGTGAGGACGCCGACGGTCCCGGCGAGCGCGTCGGCGTGGTCGAGGGCGCGGAACCCGAGGGCGACGAAGGTGATCCACCCGACGGCCAGCAGCCCCCCGCCGACACCCGTCTCCCCGTACGGCACCACGCAGGCCGCCGCCACCGCCGTACCGGCGACGAGCACCCGCAGTCTGAGCCGCCCGATGTCACCGAGGAGGCCCAGCGCGGCGACCGCGGCCCCGGCGACGAGCAGGCGTCCCACGCCGCCGCCGAGCGGCGCGACGCCCGCCCAGTCCCCGGCGCCGGCGACCAGACAGCCGGCGAGCACGACGGCCACCCCCCCGGACAGCGGCAGCGGCCGCTGTCGCCGCCGGTCGACGACCCCGAGGCGCAGGGCGGGGACCCGCAGGAGTGCGGAGAGCACGGCGGCGAGGAGCAGGGCGGTGGTGGCGGCGGCGATCCCGTAGAGCACAGGTCTAAATTAGGGGCGAATGTATCAATTTGGCGCGAATAACACGATCGGATCGTCCCGGACCTTTGAGGTGACCCTCAGCGACGCAGATCACCGCACCGCTGACTACATTGCGACGGAGAATGTGGGTAGTCTCAGACGGACTGCATAAGTTACCGCTTAGTAATGTCGAGGATTCCCTCGAGAGAACCCCTCGCAGGCCCGAGGAGCCCCCAAATGCAACTCGCCGCGATCATCGTGTCGCTGGTTCTGATCGTGGTTGGCGTGGCGCTGTTCGCCCGCGCCATCCTGCAGATCTACAACTTCATGCGGCTCGGCCAGAGCGTGCCCGCGGGTACCCGCACCGACGAACCCGGCCGGCGCACCGTCACCGTGGCCAGGGAGTTCCTCGGCCACACCCGGATGAACCGGTGGGGTGTCGTCGGTGTCGCGCACTGGTTCGTGGCGGTGGGCTTCTTCACCCTGCTGCTGACGATCGTCAACGCCATCGGCCAGCTGTTCCAGGCCGACTGGCTGCTGCCGGTCCTCGGCGACTGGACGCCGTACAACGTCTTCGTCGAGTTCATCGGCACGATGACCGTGCTCGGCATCCTGGTGCTCATCGGCATCCGCCAGCTGAGCCACCCGCGCAGGCCGGGCCGGAAGTCGCGGTTCGCGGGCTCCAACTTCGGCCAGGCGTACTTCGTCGAGGCCGTCATCCTCATCGTCGGCGTCTGCATCTTCATGCTGCACGCGCTCGAGGGCGCCCAGCACCACGTGGACTCCTACGAGGCCTCGTTCTTCATCTCCTACCCGGTGGTCCACTGGCTCGCCGGCATGGACGTCTCCACGCTGCAGAACCTCACCTACTTCTTCGCCGGCCTGAAGATCGCGACCTCCTTCATCTGGATGATCACGGTTGCCCTGAAGACCGACATGGGCGTGGCCTGGCACCGCTTCCTGGCCTTCCCCAACATCTGGTTCAAGCGCAACGCCGGCGGCGAGACCTCCCTGGGCGCCCTGCTGCCGATGACGTCCGGCGGCAAGCCGATCGACTTCACCGACCCCGGCGACGACGACGTCTTCGGTGTCTCCCAGGTCGAGCAGTTCTCCTGGAAGGGCCTGCTGGACTTCTCCACCTGCACCGAGTGCGGCCGCTGCCAGTCGCAGTGCCCCGCGTGGAACACCGGCAAGCCGCTCTCCCCGAAGCTGCTGATCATGTCCCTGCGCGACCACGCGCACGCCAAGGCCCCCTACCTGCTGGCCGGCGGCGGCAAGAGCATGGAGGGCGAGGAGAAGGCCTCCGAGGAGCAGCTGGCCGGCGTGCCCGCCGCCGCCCTCGCGGAGGCCGAGCGCCCCCTCATCGGGACCGCCGAGGACAACGGCGTCATCGACCCGGACGTCCTGTGGTCCTGCACCACCTGCGGCGCCTGCGTCGAGCAGTGCCCGGTCGACATCGAGCACATCGACCACATCGTCGACATGCGCCGCTACCAGGTGATGATCGAGTCCGCGTTCCCGTCCGAGGCGGGCACGATGCTCAAGAACCTGGAGAAGAAGGGCAACCCCTGGGGCCTGGCCAAGAAGCAGCGCCTGGAGTGGCTCAAGGAGGTCGAGTTCGAGGTCCCGGTCGTCGGCCAGGACATCGAGGACCTCACCGAGGTCGAGTACCTGTACTGGGTCGGCTGCGCCGGCGCCCTGGAGGACCGCGCCAAGAAGACCACCAAGGCCTTCGCCGAGCTGCTCCACATCGCGGGCGTCAAGTTCGCGATCATGGGCGGCGACGAGAAGTGCACCGGCGACTCCGCCCGCCGCCTGGGCAACGAGCCCCTGTTCCAGGAGCTCGGCATGGAGAACGTCATGGCGCTGAACATGGCGTTCGGCGAGGAACTCGACGACGACGGCAAGGTGGTCCCGGAGTCCGCCAAGCCCAAGTCGGCCAAGAAGATCGTCGCGACCTGCCCGCACTGCCTCAACACCATCGGCAACGAGTACCCGCAGCTCGGCGGCGACTACGAGGTCATCCACCACACCCAGCTGCTCCAGCATCTCGTCGACGAGGGCAAGCTGGTCCCGGTCACGCCGGTCGAGGGCATCATCACGTACCACGACCCCTGCTACCTGGGCCGCCACAACAAGATCTACACGCCCCCGCGCGAGATCATCGCCAACGTCCCCGGCCTCCGGAACGAGGAGATGCACCGCCACAAGGAGCGCGGCTTCTGCTGCGGCGCCGGCGGTGCGCGGATGTGGATGGAGGAGCGGATCGGCAAGCGCATCAACAACGAGCGCGTCGACGAAGCCCTCTCGCTCAACCCGGACATCGTCTCGACGGCCTGCCCGTTCTGCCTGGTCATGCTCACGGACTCCGTGAACGGCAAGAAGAACGACGGCAAGGCCAAGGAGTCCATCCAGGTCGTCGACGTCGCCCAGCTGCTCCTCGAATCCGTCAGGACGCCGGTCGACCCGGCGGGCGAGGAGGAGACGGAGAGCGCCCCGGAACCGGAGCCGGTGAAGTAACCCACCCGACCACGACGGCGCCCCCTGCCTCCCACGAGGCGGGGGGCGCCGTCGTACGACTCAGGGCCCGGACGCCGTCACACGCATCACGACGCGAGCGCCGTCGTACGCCTCACGCGCCCCTCGGCGCCGCCGCCGAATGTCTCTGCTCTTCAGGCAAGGAGACCGCCCAAGCTCAGGATCCGCTCAATTTTGCACCTGCATTACTCATTAATCCCTAATCTCCTTGATCAGCGGCCCGACCAACCGCTTCCATCCGCAAGGAACAGGGGGACAGGTGCGTCTATTCACAAGCTCAATAGTTTTCGCGAGCGCCATGGTCTTGGGGACTTCAGTCCCCGCGCTGGCTGCTGATCCTGCAGCGATACCGACGCCGACCGTCACAGCAACGGCGCAGGACGGGAACGACGACGTCGATGGCGTACTCAACACTGCACCACCTGCCAGCCCGACAGAATCGCTGAGTAACGCGCCGACGGATCCCGCGCTGGACAAAGAGCCGGATATCCCCGGTGGTACATGCCAACCGGGCCAGAAGTGCCCTGCCGCCGGCGACTGCGACGAGAGCCGTTGGTTCAAGCCAAAGTCCCTGGGCGGCAAGTACCACTGGGCCGTGGGCCCCCGCAACTCGAACTACAACGGCACCAGTGAAAAAGAAGACATGGACTTCACGGCCGAGACGTCCGGGACCGTCGGAGTCAGCTTCAGCGGCGAACTGACGACCAAGGTCAGCAACGTACTGCAGGAAGTCAACACGAAGTTCGGCGTGACACTGTCTGCTTCGATAACCGCCAAGCTGGGCAACGTGGTTCACGTGAAGGGGGTGCCTCCGCACAAGACCGTCTACGCTCAATACGGCGTGTGGCGCCGTAAGTTCACTGGCACCGCGTACTACCAGCACCACACCTGTTACGTGACGAAGAACCCAGTGACGGGCTACGGCCCCATGCACGTCGGATGGTACACATGGGACGAATAGGGATTCTTATTCCGCTGGCTCTGCTGGCCTTGACCGGTTGTGTCAACTCATCGTCGAACGAGAGCCACACGGCTGTGGACAAGACGCCAGTCCCCGTACGCTCGTCCGACTCTCCTTCCGCGACCGCAGACGACCACGCGCCACCTCAATTGACAGACGCGCAGAAGACGTTCATCAAGGCAGTAGGCAAGACCGGTTCCCGCAAGTTCCCTGCGATTCCTAGAATTCAACGGGGCACCCTGGAAATCGGAATCATCTGCTCAGGATCCGGAACCGTCGATGTGAACGTCGGATCCATCGTGGGTTACACCGTCACCTGCGGAAACAGCGACCCGGGCCAATTCAATGAAGTGGGCCTGAAGAAGATTCACGACAATGTCGTCGTATCGGTCGCGAACAAGACAGACGGGTCGTGGGGACTTGCTGTGGGATGGACCAAGCACATAGATCCGCCCAATTAGCGGAGCGAACGTTCGCTGCACGAAGGGGCCATCCCCCGAGGGACGCCCCGTCCGTGCTCCCGGTTTGACGCAGGTCGTTCAGGAGCACGGACCAGGCAGACAGTCAGGCCATTGGCACATCAGACGCCTCTGCCTCGTTCGTTACTTCTTCCCCGTTGGTTACAGGCGGTAGCACCTCACCGTAGCGGAGGGGAGAATTCGGACCCTGGGGACTTAATGACTTGGGCGGCGATCAGAAGAACAGCGGCCAATGGCGCCCCAGCACTGAACCAAGCCGCTGAGTTGACTGCTCCTTGCCGGCGCAGGAGAGTCCGAACCGAGAGACGGGCGTGGCGTTCGACGGTTTCTGGTCTATCCGTTCTTGGACCGAGCCTGCTGAACGACCTCGAAGGACCACAGAGTCGACCCCGTGGCGGCTGGCATCGGCTTCTCGCCGCCATCCTCACCGCTGCCCTGGTGCGCCGCCTTCATAGGACCCTCAAGCCAAGCCTGGAAAGACTGCTCATCACGCCACCGCGTGTAGACGAGGTAGTTGTCGGTGCCTTCGACCGGGCGGAGAAGTTCGAACCACTCGAAGCCGTCGGAGCTCTCCACGGCGTGAGCCCGGTGGGCGAACCTCTTCTCAAGCGTCTCCCGCTGCTCGGCGGGGACAGTCAGTACGTTGATCTTCACTACGCTCATGCCCCCATCCTGCCGCAAGGGTGATCAGGAGCGCGTGAGCGACTTAGTGGTACATCAGCGCACCTGTTGCGGTCGCAGCAGCTCGAACCACTCGAAGCCGTAGGAACCGTCCACGGCGTGGGCGCGCGAGGCGAACCGCTTCTCCAGGACCTCGCGCTGCTCGGCCGGCACGGTCAGTACGTTGATCTTCACTACGCTCATGGGCCCATCCTCCACCCGTCCACCGGGTCTCAGAACACCGGCTGCCCGACGGCCAGCAGGTTCCCCTCGCTGTCCCGGAACCACGCGCCAAGCTCCCCGCGGGCACCCTTGCTCGGATAGTTGCCCTCGACCTCCGCGATCCCGTCCACGGTCCGCAGCCCCGGCGCGTCCACCTCCTCGAACACCACCCCGCGCCGACGCAGCTCCGCCACGACGGCCGGCAGGTCCTCGACGCCCTCGAACGCCATCTGCGTGAACGTCCCCGGCGAGGTCCCCGTGGAGCGGAAGAGCACGAACTCCACTCCCCCGCACCGGTACAGCAGCCCGCCGGGCCGCTCGTCCACGGGCTCCAGTCCCAGCATCTCGGCGTAGAAGCGGCGTGCCCGGTCGAGGTCCCGGGCGGGCAGCCGGGTCGCCACCCGTGCCCCAGCGAGAAGGTTCCCTCCGTCTGCGCTCATCCCTCCACTGTGCCCGGGCGCGGGCGGGCTGTCGCGGTGTCCCGGACGCGTGCATGATGAGGCCGGCGTTGTCGGGTGGGCGGGCGGGGTGGGCGGTGCGCGTGCGAAGAGACGGGCCGACGGTCACGGCGGCGCTGTGCGGCTGCCTCCTGCTGCTCGCCGCCTGCGGCCCCGGCACGGACACCCCGGCCGCCGGGCACACCCCCGCACGGGTCGCGGACGCCCCCGCCAAGCTGCCCGTCCCGCACGGCACGGGCAGCAAGGTCGCCGACGACTTCAACGGCGACGGCCACCGCGACCTCGTCCTCGACGACCTGGTCAAGGCCCACAGCCACGCCGACGACGCCGGCATCGGCATCGTCTACGGCGGCGCGCGCGGACTCGCCCCGGGCGCACGGCAGTTGCTCGCCCCCGCCGCCTACGCGGCGCGTACCGGGGGTCGTCTCCCGGCCGTCTTCGACGCGGAGGCGAGCTGCGACCTGGACCGGGACGGCTTCACCGACCTCGTCGTCTCGACGGACCCGCCCTATGACGGCCGCGGCCGGCCGCCGGTCCCGCTCCAGATCCTCTTCGGCTCCCCGGCGGGCCTGACCCGCGCGGTCCACCTCACCGTCCCGGCCCGGGCCCGCGCCGGCACCGACTGGCCCGACCAGCCGGTGTGCGGCGACTTCGACGGCGACGGAGCGCACGACCTGGTGCTGCATGCGTCGGGCGGCCGACTCACCTACCTGCGAGGCCCGTTCGGCCGTAACGGCACCCCGCGCGCGTCCGCCGCCCCCCTCTCCTCCACCGGCGAGGCCCCGACGGGCCCCGCGGCCGACGTGAACCGCGACGGATACGACGACCTCGTCGTCCGTACGACGGAGGACTCCGGCGCCTCGACGATCGTCCTCGGCGGCCCGGACGGTCCCACCCGCACCGGCACGGCCCTCCCCGAGGGCCTCGACGTCGCCCTCGGCCGTTTCGGCCGGGGCAGAGCCCTGGACGCGGCGGTCGGCACCACCGCCGAAACGTCCCTGCGCTACGACCTCCCCGCCTCCGCCCGCGCCACCCTCCCCGTCTCCGGCCCCCGCCTGGCCACGGCGGACCTCGACGGTGACGGCCTGGACGAACTCATCGCCGGCGGGCGCGGATTGAAGGTGTTCCACGGCCGCGAGTCCGGCCTCTCGGCTTCGGACACGGTGACCGTGAAGGCGCCCGTCCCCGGCACGACGAGGGTCCTCACGGCGGCGGACTTCGACGGCGACGGCCGCGCCGACCTGGTGGTACGGACGTACCGGGGCGAAACGAAGGACACGGTCGAGGTCCTTCCCGGGGCCGGGAAAGGGCTGGTGGCCCAGCGGCCGGCGGTCCGCTTCTCGACGGCCGAGTTCCTGGCCGACCGCTGACACCGCCCGGTGATCGGCCGCCGTCCCGCCCGAGAATATTTACCGTACTCACGTACAACCCTTACCCGGCGGCGAAGGTCTCCTGATCGCCTGCCGCCCCGCACACCGGACGGCGGGCACGCCACCGACTGTCGATGCCCCCGGGCATCCCCGCATGCCGCAGGAGACCCCGCATGCACAAGACCCTGCGACTCGCCCTCGCGTCGGCCACCGCGGCCGCGCTGACGGGCGGGCTGCTCACCCTCACCGCAGCCCCGGCGACGGCCGCCACCGGTCTGGCCGCCGACTTCAACGGCGACGGCTACCGCGACACCGCCGTCGGCGCCCCCTGCGCCACCGTCGGCACGGTCTCGTGCGCCGGCGCGGTCGTCGTGCTCTACGGCTCGTCCTCCGGTGTCTCGGCCACCAGGAAGACCGTGATCACCCAGAACTCCACCGGCGTCCCGGGCACCGCCGAGGAGCTCGACCGCTTCGGCGGCGGCCTCGCCACCGGCGACCTGGACGCCGACGGCTACGCCGACCTGATCGTCGGCACCCCGAACGAGGGCATCGGGGACCGTGCCGGCGTCGGCAGCGCGACCGTGATCTGGGGCTCCAAGTCCGGCCTGTCCGGCGGCGCATCACTGCCCTCCCCGTCCGGCCTGAGCGAGTGGGGCGGCTACTCCGGCTCCATCGCCACCGGCGACTTCAACGGCGACGGCAAGACGGACGTGACCATCACCGGCCAGAGCCGCACCGGCCTGTACCGGGGCCCCTTCGCCCGCACCGGCCAGCCCGCGATCCTGTCCGCCGTGGACGAGGTCGGCTCCACCGATGAGGTGATCGCCGGGAACATCGACGGCGACCGGGCGGCCGAACGGGCGTACCCGTACACCCAGGAGAGCGACGAGGCCGGGATCATCGAGTACATCGACTACGACCCCGAGGGCTGGGAGAGCCACCCCGACTCCGACTACGCCACCACCGCGCTGCCCGCCGCCGACGGCCACCAGGGCGCGGTCGGCGACATCAACGGCGACGGCTACGGCGACCTGGTGCTCGGCGACCACCAGGACCCGCGCGCCGACAAGACGAGCGGCCACAAGGGCGGCCAGATCAGCGTCTGGTACGGCGGCCCGAACGGCCCCGACCCCGCGCAGACGCCGACGGTCGTCCACCAGGACACGACCGGCGTCCCCGGCTCGGGCGAGGCCGACGACCTCTTCGGCTCGGCGCTCGCCGTCGGCGACGTCAACGGCGACACGTACGCCGACGTCGCCGTGGGCGCCTTCGGCGAGGACAACGGCACCGCCAAGGACTCGGGTTCGGTGACGATCCTGTTCGGCTCGGCCACCGGTCTGAAGACCTCGAACGCCAAGTCGTACACCCAGAACACCACGGGCGTGCCCGGCACCAGCGAGACCGGCGACGCCTTCGGCGTGACGGTCCGTCTGACCGACCTCGACAAGAACGGCAAGGCCGACCTCGTCATCGGCACCGGCAACGAGAACGGCTACGGGGCGATCACCGTCCTGAAGGGCACCGCCTCCGGCCTCACCACCACCGGCGCCAAGTCGTTCACCGCCCGCGACCTCTCCCTCAAGGGCAGTGCCGACCTCGGCTGGGAGATCGCCCAGTGACACAAGGGGACTTACGGTCTCCGGGGGCTCCCGGGGCACCCGGCTCCCTAGGGGTCCCTGACCCGTCCCCTTAGGGGATGTCACAGGTCGGCCGCAAAGCCGGGCCCGAACGGCCGGGCCCGGCACGTCACTCTCCGGGACCAGGTACGTTCGAAGACGTGGCTGGATTCAGGATCGGACGCGGCGCCCGGAACAACGGCGCTCCGCAAACGCGACCGCAAAACCCCCCGCACGGACAGCAGACGCCGCAGGGACCGTCGTACGGCTACCCGCCGGCGCCGCATCCCCACCCGGGTCGGCAGCAGTACGGCAACGGCGGCGGCCAGTATCCGCAGTCGGGCGGCGCCGGCGGCTACGGCGAGCCGGAGTACTTCGGCGACGGCGGCGGCTACGCGCCCCAGGGCGGCCCGGACCCGTACGCGGCCAACAACCCGGGGCACACGCAGGCGTTCTCCGTCGGCGAGGACCCGTACAGCCAGGGCGAGACCTACCGTGCCGGTTCGGCCCAGCCGCCGTCCGGCCCGATCGGTCCCCGCCTGCACTGGAAGGACCTGCTCCGGGGAATCGTCCTCTCCCCCGCCCAGACGTTCCTGCAGATGCGGGACTACGCGATGTGGGGCCCCGCCCTCGTCGTCACCTTCCTCTACGGCCTGCTGGCCGTCTTCGGCTTCGACGGCGCCCGTTCGGACGCGATCAACGCCACCCTGTCGAACGCGGTGCCGATCGTCCTGACGACGGCCGTCGCCATGGTCCTGTCGTACTTCGTCCTGGGCGTGGTCACCCACACCCTCGCCCGCCAGCTCGGCGGCGACGGGGCCTGGCAGCCCACGGTCGGCCTCTCCATGCTGATCGCGTCCCTCACGGACGCCCCTCGCCTGGTCTTCGCCATGTTCTTCGGCGGCGACGCGACGTTCGTGCAGATGCTCGGCTGGGCGACCTGGGTCGCGGCCGGTGCGCTGCTGACCATGATGGTCAGCCGCTCCCACGACCTGCCCTGGCCGAAGGCCCTGGGCGCGTCGGCGATCCAGCTGATCGCCCTGCTGTCGATCGTGAAGCTGGGCACGTTCTAGTCGGTGAGGGCGGCCCGCGGGTCGGTGAGGGCGGCCCGTGGCCGGATTTTTTACCCGACCGCGTCTCTGCCCTCATCTCGAAACACCAGGTCAGCGGCGGGTCGCCGGCGCCTCCATCCGGATCTGTGCCGATGGCCACAGCGAACGGGACCCGGCTGGGCGCATACTGAGCCATGACAAAGCCTGCGGCACAGAAGCGCCATCTGCCCACGAGCCCGTTCAAGGCGCCGGTCGCACCGGCCCCGAAGCACTTCGCGACGGGCGATCAGGTCACTCACGACATGTACGGCCTCGGCCGGGTGATCGGCATCGAGGAAGGCATCGCGGCCCTCGTGGATTTCGGCACGGCACAGATGCGGATCCTGAGCCCGTACACCAAGATGACCAAGTTGTAGAACCGCTGTGCCCGGACGTGGCACACCAGGCTCCGTCAGGGGCCTGCAACGAAAGGCAGAACTCTCATCGACCAGACTTCGCTGTTCTCCGCCCTGGAAGGGCAGCCACGCCGTTCCACCGCCGTCTCACCGCCTCCGGCGACGGAGCCCTTCCAGGCCCCGGACTTCGGAGGGGACGAGATCTTCGAGGACGAGCCCTTCTCGTCCGGGGCGGGGGAACCCGAGCCGACCACCCGTACGGCGCCGCGCCGGCCCGCCCGGCGGTAGCCGACGGCGGCCACGAACCCGACGCCGCAGCAGCGAGAGAGCCCCCCGGCACTTCACCGAGGGGCTCTCGTGCTGCCCGTGACCGAGAAGCACGCCGTTCCTCCCCCACCTCATGACCGAAGTCGGAGCGACCTCATGACCGAAGTCAGAGCGCTTCCCTCGACGGAGTGATCGGCACGCCCGACTTACGTACCACGGGCAGGACGCTCCACGGGAAGTTGATCCACTCATCGGTGCGCTTCCACACGTACTCGCACTTCACCAGCGACTGCGGCTTCTCGTAGATGACGGCGGAGCGCACCTCGGCGACGTGGTCGAGGCAGAAGTCCCGCACCAGCTTCAACGTCTTGCCGGTGTCGGCGACGTCGTCGGTGATGAGGACCTTCTTGTCGGAGAAGTCGATGACGTTGGGGACGGGGGGCGAGCATGACCGGCATTTCCAGGGTGGTCCCCACCCCGGTATAGAACTCCACGTTCACCAGGTGGATGTTCTTGCAGTCCAGGGCGTAGGCGAGCCCACCGGCGACGAACACCCCGCCGCGCGCGATGCTGAGGACGACGTCCGGCTCGTAGCCGTCGTCGGCGATGGTCTGCGCCAGCTCCCGGACGGCCGTCCCGAACGCCTCGTAGGTCAGGTTCTCCCGCGCCCCGCTCACCCCGTCACACCTGCGTCCTGTGGAAGTTCAGGTAGGAGCGCGAGGCGGTGGGCCCGCGCTGCCCCTGGTACCGGGACCCGTACCGCTCGCTGCCGTACGGGAACTCGGCCGGCGAGGAGAGCCGGAACAGGCACAGCTGCCCGATCTTCATGCCGGGCCACAGCTTGATGGGCAGGGTGGCGAGGTTGGAGAGCTCCAGGGTCACGTGACCGGAGAACCCGGGGTCGATGAACCCGGCGGTGGAGTGGGTGACGAGCCCGAGCCGGCCGAGGGAGCTCTTGCCCTCCAGGCGGGAGGCGAGGTCGTCGGGAAGCGTGATGACCTCGTACGTCGACGCGAGCACGAACTCCCCGGGGTGCAGGATGAACGGCTCGTCGCCCTCCGGCTCCACCAGCCGCGTGAGGTCGGGCTGCTCGACGGAGGGGTCGATGTGCGGGTACCGGTGGTTCTCGAACACCCGGAAGTACCGGTCCAGCCGGACGTCGACGCTCGACGGCTGCACCATTGATTCTTCGAAGGGATCGATCCGTACCCGCCCGGCGTCGATCTCGGCCCGGATGTCCTTGTCTGAGAGAAGCACGCCCCGAGGATACGCAAGGCGCGCGAGCCGACCACAATCGTGGCAACCCGCGCGCCTGCGGTTACTGACTACTGTGCCGCTACCGCCTCTCGAGACTGACCGGTACGACGCTGCGAAGCCGCGCACAGCGTGGACATCGGAGCAACCGACCAGGGCCGAGTCGCTCGGCCTGCTGCATCGGGAACGAAGCGGTGCTGAACACGTGCCCATCGGGACAACGGACGACGGTGCGCTCCATCAAGTTCTGGAGTCCCTTCCCCAAAGAGCCTCGCCGGGCTGCTCACCGGACGACAAATGCCACATTACGGGATTAAAGGAACGACTCTCCAGGCGGCACTCCGGCCTCACCCGGACCCTCTCCCACGCCTCCACCGTACGCCCCAACTCCGGCCGCCCGCAGCCCCGTCCCTCCCCTGAAACACACTCAGACCCCGCGGCTTCAGCGCCGGGGGTCTGCCATGAGGTAAGGTGATGTTGCGTTCCGACACCGACCTCGGTCGGCGTCTTACGCGGGTGTAGTTTAATGGTAGAACATCAGCTTCCCAAGCTGAGAGCGCGAGTTCGATTCTCGTCACCCGCTCCATGCGAAACCCCCAGGTCAGAGACCCGGGGGTTTTTTGTTGTCCAGGAAGTTGTGTCCCAAGGACCGGCGCGTCATCGGACGCGCCGGGCCTGGGGGCGGGCGGCCTCAGCTGGTGAAGGTGAAGTACTTCCAGGAGCCGTGCGTGGTCGAGTTCACGGTGTCGCCCGAGGTGTTGTTGATGTAGGACGACCGCACGCGCATCGAGTAACCGGTCTGGTGCGTGCCGCCCAGTTCCACCAGCGACTTGCCGGTGGAGTCGAGCTTGAAGTACTGGGAGCCCGCCGAGCGCCAGGCGCCGTCGGAGTAGATCTGGAACTGCAGTCTCTGCGAGCGGCCGGGGTAGGCCGTCATCGTGGTCGTGAAGAGCGGATTCGTCGTCTTCCGGAAGTAGTACTTGGTGTGCCCGCTGACCGTGGCCGTCTTGTAGTAGCGGCCAAGGCTCAGCGACACCTTGACCTTCGCGCCCACCCAGCTCGTGGCCGTCTTCGGGGCGGTCCGCGCGTCGCCGGAGAAGGACGCGCTCACCGTGGTGTCGCGCTTCAGGGTCAAGGTGACCGACAGGTTGCCCTCGCTGTTGACCGTGCCGGTCTTGACCAGGTACGCGCCCTTGCCGTCGCCCGCGGTGTCCGCGTACAGCGAGAGCGTCCGGTTCTTGTACGTCGTGCCGAGGTGGGCGGTGAACGTCACGTTGCCGGCGTAGTCGTAGACGTTGCCGTTCTTGTTCACCGTCAGGGTCGTGGAGTTCCGGGAGACCTCGACCGTGTCGGAGGCGGAGGCAGTCGTGCGGTCGGCGTCTCCGGCATACGAGATCTTGTACGCGACCTTGCCGCCCGCGGGCGGGGTGTCGGTGAAGGAGAAGGTCCCGTCCGCCTTCACCGTCACGGCCGGGAGCGCCTTGCCGTTCGGGGACTCCAGGTCCGTCCGGGCGACCGCGACGGTGGTCCCCGCGGGCAGTCCGAGCGTGTTCGTGACCTTGCCGGAGACGGTCAGCGACTTGGCACGGTCGGCCGTCGCCGGGGCGTTCACCGTGATGGTGGTGACGGCCTTGCCGGGGTCGGTGACGACGCGCAGGCGGTACTTGTTGGTGAGGCCGTGTGTGACCGCGAAGAGCCGGCTGCTGTCGGGCGCGAAAGCGAGGTCGCCGTGATCGAGCAGGGTCTCTTGGGCGACTCCGTTCTGGTAGTCGGTGAAGTCGACGGTCCGCCTCGGCGTCGTGCTGCCCGGCTTGTAGACGGACACATGGGGGAGATTGAAGGAGGCGTAAGTGTCAGTGCCCCCCGCGACGAGGCCGTCCGGCGCGACATCCACCGACCGCTGTTCCCAGTAGCTGCTCGGATACCGGATGGTCTCCGACAGGTCTGAGGTCCGAAAGACCTGCTGGAAGTCGCCGGCCGTGGTGGCCACCACCAGCTCTGTGCCGTCCGGGGTGAGCGCCAGGTCCTCCGCGGTGTTGCCGATGGCCGCGTCCTGCCCGCCGAGGAACGCGGTCCGGCCGGCCGTGCCGGACGACACGTCATAGATGCCGAGGGTGAAGTAGTACTGGCGCGAGCCTGCCGCCAGGGTGTCGGGAGCGCCGGGTGCCGAATCCAGCAGGGGAGCGTCCTTCCACGTCCCGTCGGCCTCCTGCGCGAGCGACACCTGCGTCTGTCCGCCGGACAGGTCGAGAGAGCCGATGTTGCCGTGCCCGACGCTGCCGTAGCCGAACCAGAGTTTGCCGCCCGCGAGCGCCAGGTGCTGCGGTTGTGTGCCGTCACCCGTCGCGTACCGCCCGGTCTCGGTGACCGTCGCCGTGTCGATGGCCACGATCTCGTCAGCTCCCGGCACGGCGACGTAGACCGTTGCCGAGTCGGCGGAAAGCTCCAGGCCGTCCGCCTGCGGCAGCGAGGTGATCGTCCCGATGACGGTGCCGTCGTAGTCGGTGGCGACGACCTTGCCTCCCGACGGGTCACTGATGAAGACCCGCTGGTGAACGCCGTCCACGATGATGTCGCCGCTGGACGTGATGGGCAGCTCGGCGCTGCTGTCCGCGACAGCGGCGCCCGCGGCCGAACCGATCAGGGCTACAGAACTGAGAGCGACCGCGAGCGCCGTCACGGCCGAAATGCTGCGCACACGCACAGATGCAACTCCCACCAGGAGAACAGGACTGCCCACAAGACCCCTGGAGCCCCTTCAGGGTTGTACCGCCCGAATGTCTTTGCTGCGCGCCTACGACCCCGTCACATCGACGAAGTCGCCCGTTGCTTTTGCGGAGGCCGTTGTCGTGGTGCCCGGGAAGTAGTAGCGCCAATAGCCGTCGGCGGAGGCAGTGACAGTGGTCTTCAAGTTGCCGTAGCTGTTCGTGTAGACCGTTTTCACCGTGTTGTATGTACTCGTGCCCGCCTTGCGGAACTGCAGTTTGACCGGCTGGTTGGTGTAAGCCCGGTAGTCGAACGACTCCCAGTTGGCGCGAGTGAGCTTGCCCGTGACGGTGATCGTCTTGCCCTTGGCGACGGGTTCCGGGGAGGCGTTGACCGACAGCCGGGAGTATCGCTTGACCAGGACGGTCGAGTACGCGTTGACGGCGATGCCGCCGTTGCCCTTGTCGTAGGCGTCGACGGCGACGTACCACTTGCCCGCGACCGAGTTGCCGGGCAGATCCTGCGGGTCGATGGTCGCCGTGATGGCGCACTTGATCGTGGTGGCGTCGATGTCCGCGCAGGTGCGACCCGCCTGCAACGAGTACGCGTCGGGCTCGAAGAAGTCCGTCCCGTGCCACAGGACCCAGCGTGCGAAGTCCATCCCGTCAGGGTCGCTCACCGTCACGGAGCCCTTGATCGTCACCGTGTTCTGCGTGCCGATGGCGATGTCCTTACCGCCATTGACGCTGACATCCACGATGGTGGTGTTTCCGCCCCACACCTCGTCCGCCTGAGCGCCCCCGCCGGTGAGAGCGGTGAGAGCCAGTGCGCCGGACAGGGCGGCGCCAATGGCGGTTTTGCGCATGAAATCCCCAGGAGATGAGGCCTGCCGTCACCCCCTGGCAGGCGCCCCAATAGTGCCCGCAGTTTAGGGATTTCATAGCCACCCGTACATCTGTGCCCATCGGTAACTCCCGACGTGACATTCCTCGACGGCATGTCAGGTGGGGGCTGAGGGCGGCGGGGTGCTGCGGTGTGCGCCGTTTCACGCATCGCAGAGGCGCCCAAGTTGCCCATGTCACAGCGCAAATGCCCTTTTGGCGTCCATGCTCGAAACGGACACGTAGTCCCGAACTAGAGCGCAACGTCATCGATTTGATCGAATCTCGCCCAAGTGGCACATGACACAGCGTTCGTGATGTTCTCCCTCGTTCTCTGTAGAAAGGTGCCGAATATGGCCGCTTACCTGTGCCCGCCTGCCGTGATACACGGTGAACACGCTGTGCGGACAAGTCAGATCGTGGACGAAGTGCGCAATCGGCACCCGCACGCGGCGTGGGCGCCGCGGATCGACGGCATCGCGGCCAGTACGGGTATCGAAACCCGTGGCTGGATGCTGCCGTTGGAGGCCGCCGTCGCGCCCGGCAAGGGGAGTGCTCTGCCCGCTGCCGGCGTCGCGCCGGCCCGACAGGCCCTGGCCGGGAGCGGGTTCGGCGAACAGGACGTGGATCGTGTGATCGCCGCCCTGGAGTCGATACCCGCGCCGCAGACCGTGCAGGAGCGCACCGCGCCGGCCTGGGCGGCCGTGCAGTCGTACGGCGAGCGTGCGGCGCGCGGGGCCCTGCAGATCGCCGGCCTGGACGCCGCGGACGTCGACTGTCTGATCACCAGTCACTCCACCACGCCGGCGCTGCCGGGGCTGGACGTCTCCCTGGCCAACCGACTCCCGCTCCGGGCCGACGCGTTGCTGCTGCCGGCCACACAGTGGGCCTGCATAGCCGGGACCCGCTCCCTGGCACTGGCGGCGGATCTGGTGGCCGCGGACCCCGACCGGGTGGTCCTGGTCGTGATAGGGGAGGCACTGAGCACGACGTACCAGCCCGCTGACGACACGCTGGAGTCCCTGATCGTCCGGCTGCTGTTCGCGGACACCGCGGTCGCCGCGGTGGTCACCGGTCGCCCGAGGCCCGAGTCGGTGCTGCGACTTGACGCCGCCTGGCACCACACCCTGCCCGGCACCCAGGACCTGCACCGCCTGGAGACACGGGAGGACGGCACCCACTTCGTGATGGACCGGCGCGGGCCGCGCGCCGTGCAGGAGACGGTCACCGCGATGTGGGAGTGGCTGCGCCTGCGTTACCAGGACGACCCCGACTCCTGGCACCCCGACGTACTGCTCGCGCACCCTGGCGGGACGCGGGTGCTGGAGTACATGGAGCAGACGATGCCCGACGGATGGCCGTCCGGGCTGCTGGACTTCAGCCGGGACAGCTACACCACCGGCAACCGCGGGGGCGCCGCCGTGTTCGACATCATGCGGAGGGCGTACGACGCCGGGCAGAAGCAGGGCAGCCGTGCCGTCCTGTACGCGGCTGCCCCGGGCCTCACGGCCACCGCCCTGGAGGGGGAGTGGCTGTAACCCGTACCGCCGTGGCACCGGCCGGGCGGGCTCACGCACCGCCCGGCCGAAACCCCGTCGCCGCTCGACCGAAGCCCGTCACCGCCCCGCCGAACCCCGTCACCGCTCGACCGAAGCCCGTCACCGCCCCGCCGAAACCCCGTCGCCGCTCGACCGAAGCCCGTCACCGCCCCGCCGAACCCCGTCACCGCTCGACCGAAGCCCGTCACCGCTCGACCGACGCCCAGACCACCTTGCCGGTGTCCGTCCACCGCACGCCCCACCGGGTGGTGAGGCCATGCACGACGTGCAAGCCACGGCCGCCGTCGTCGAGGAGCCCGCTCGGGCCCAGCCGCGGCCTGCCGTTGCCGGTGTCGCCCACCTCGCACAGCAGGCCGCGGCCGGTCCTGATCAGCCGTACCGTGATGGGTCCGCCGGCGAAGCGGACCGCGTTGGCGACCAGTTCGTCGACGACCAGCAGCACGCTGTCCCGGGTGTCGTCCCTGGTGCCCCACCGCCTCAGCAGCTCGGAGGTCAGCGCGCGGGCGCGGGCGGCCGCGACGCCGCGAGCGGGCAGCCGCCAGGTCGCGGTGTCCCCCTTGCGGTAACCGATCATGCGCGCGAGCAGCAGGGTCACGTCGTCGCGCCGGCGCGGTGGCGCCAGCGCCGAGACCACGCGCCGCGCGGCCTGTTGCAGACCGTCCCAGGGGTGCACCGAGGACACGGCGTCCGTCAGCCTGTCGATGCCCTCGTCGATCGACAGGGCGGGATCCTCCACCAGGCCGTCGGTGTAGAGGGCGAGCAGCGAGCCCGGCGGTGCGGAGAACGCGTGCACGTCGTACGGCTCCCGTAGCGCGAACTCGGCGCCGAGCCCCGGGTGGGGGCGTATCGCGACCGGGCCGGCGGGTCCGCCCGGGGCTACCAGGATGGGCGGGAGATGGCCGGCGCTGGCCAGCTCCACGTGGTGGCTGACCGGGTCGTACACGGCGATGCAGCACGTCGACCCGAGGGCGCTGTAACCGGCCGCCAGCCCGGACTCCGCGTCGTCCAGCAGCGACACCGTGTCGTCCAGGTGCTCCAGCACCTCGTCGGGCGCCAGCCCCGCGGACAGCAGCGCCCGGGCCTCCATGCTCAGCTGCCCCATGGTCGCCGCGGCCCCCAGGCCGTGCCCGACCACGTCCCCGACCACCAGCGCGGTACGGCCGTCCGGCAGGGGGAAGCTGTTCACCCAGTCGCCGCCGACGCCCGCACTGTCGGGGGTGGCGGGCTGGTAGACGCTGGCCGTCTCGATGGTGTCGCCGGCGGACCTCGGCAGCAGTCGGCGCTGCAACGCCAGCACCTGCGTGTGCTCGCGCTGGTGCTGACGGGCCAGGTCGACGTGGTGAGAGGTCCTGGCCACCAGCTCCTGCAGGTCGAACAGCTCGCTGTCCGCGAAGGGGCGGTCCGCCCGCCGCCAGACCTCGGCCACCCCCAGGACGACGGGCGGATCGCCGTCCAGGACCAGCGGGATGCACGCCACCCCCGCCGCCTGGTCGCCGGGCACCAGGGCGCGTACCAGCCGTGGACTGCCGAGGACCCGCTCGATCGCCTCCCGGTCGGGAATGACGATGGCCTGCGCGAAGTCGTCACGCCGGATCGCCTGTGACAGCAGGCGGCTCGCGTCGCCGGGAAGGTCCTCGCCCGGCGTGATGTAGCCGTCGGGCCACGCCCGGTCCGGCACCAGGGCCGCCCGCCGCAGCCGGATGCGCCCCTGCGGCTGTTCGGTGACCACCTCGCCCGTCCATACGGCGAAGTCGAGGTCGATGGCGGTGACGTCTCCCCAGGCCAGCAGGGACTCCGCCAGCGACTGCGCGGTCTCGCCGATGTCCAGCGAGGTGCCGATCGCGGTCTCGGCGGCGTACAGGTGCAGCCTCCTGGCCATGGCGATCAGCGAGACGGTCAGGCCCTCCTGAGGCGCGGCGGCGGCCAGGATGCTCATCGACACCACCAGCTCCGACCCGTCGGAGCGCCGCAGGCGCTGAACCCGGGCGACGTGCGGCTCACCGGTCTCGAGGACCTGCCGCAACCGCCGCGTGACCGTCGGTACGTCCCAGGGGGGCAGGAGGTCGACGAAAGGGTTTCCGATCACGGCCTCCACCCCGGCGAAGACGGGGGCGTCCAGATTGCAGCGGGTGATTCTCAGGTCCCGGTCCAGATTGACCGCGCCGAGAATTTGCTCCTGCCGGGCGGTGGGCGGATCGGCGGGGACCTGTCGGGCGGCGGCGTTGTCGTCCTGCGGCTCGGCGGAACCGGCGGCCGCTGCCGCCCCGCCGGCCGGCATGTACTGCCCCAAAGCGCTGCTGACCATGTCGAACGGGGATGCAGAAGAGGGGGGTGGGGTGGAGTCCATGCGGCTCTCTCAGCTCGCTCGCCAGCCCCGGCACCACGCCGGAGCCGTACCAGAATCCGGGCGACAGGGTCCCGCGATTCCTGACCGCAAACCTCATTCAATAACACCCGGGGCCGCTTCGCCTACACCTGCGGATCGCACGGCGAGCACGGACAGTGGCCGGATGAACTGTTCTCGGCGAGGAGAGATGTGTGTCGGGTTCGGTCTTCGGCTTCGGTTTTCGGGTGCGGTTTCCGGGCCTCGGTCCCCTGGTCGGTCCGCGGGCGCCGAGGCCCGGAAGAAACCCGGGGTCAGGGGCGGGCGGCGGTGTCCTGTGCGGCGGCCTCGTACGCCTCGGGGCCCTGTGCGGCGGCCGCCGGGTCCATCCACATGACCTGCCAGCCGTGGCCGTCGAGGTCGAAGAAGCTGCGGGAGTACATGAAGCCGAGGTCCTCGGCGCCGTCCGCCTCGGTGGCGCCCGCCGCGAGCGCCGCGGCGCCGACCTTGTCGACCTCCTCGCGGGAGGACACGCTGAAGGAGTACAGCGCCAGCGCGTGCGTGGTGGGGTCGGCCATCGGCAGTTTCGAGAACTGCGCGAACTTCTCCCGGGTGAGCAGCATGACGAAGGCGTGCTCGCCGACCAGCATGCAGGCGGACGTCTCGTCGCTGAACGCCGGGTTGAAGGTGAACCCGAGCCCGGCGAAGAACTCCTTGCTGCGCGGGAGGTCGGTGACGGGGAGGCTCACGAACAGCATGCGGCCGGGGTGTACGGGGTTGGTCATGGCGGGTCTCCAGTCGGTGGCTCGATGGCGTGCGTCCTGGTAGACAGCGGGGGCCGGCGGAACTCATCGGTCGTGGCCGCGGTGCTCTTCCCCGGCGTCGGGCGACCCGCGGGGGCGGTCTCGGGTCAGCGGCTCCGGCGCGGGCCGCCGAGCGGCCTCGGGGCGCGGGGCAGCCCGCGGATCGTCAGGAACACGCACAGGGCCGCGAGGGGGAGCTCCGCGGCGGCCGCCATTGCCAGAGCCGCCATGAGGTCGGTGCCCGACGTCGCCGTGGTCGTGTCGAACCAGGCGTCGGCGAGCAGGAGCGCGGCGGTCGCGGAGGCCGCGAGGACGCGCCGGGGGTCGCGCCACAGGACCAGCAGGCCCGTGGCCACGAGGCCGACGGCTTCCAGGCCGTCCAGTCCGACCCAGGTCAGGGACTCCCGGGCGGTGTCGACGAGGACGCCCGCGGCGAGTACGACCAGCCAGGGCACGAGGGCCAGACCGCAGGCGATGAGGCCGTGGCCGATGCGGGACCGGGTGCGCTCGTCCATGACCGGGTCCGTGACGGACGCGCCGGCGGACGCGCCGGTGCGGGGCGGAAGGTCGAGGACGCTCATACGGCGGTCTCCTGGTTCGTCGGCAGCGGCGGCTCGGGCGGTGGCGGCCTCCTCACGGTCTGTTCTCGGGTCGCCCGCGATCAGTCGTACGAAACCCGGATCCCGGGGAGGGGTGGAGCGAGGTCGGCCGGGGCGGGCGACGACGTCATCGTCCCTCCGCGATCTGAGCGACCTCTGTGAGCCCCATGAGAAAGGGCTTCAGCCACCGGAGGCTCCCCGCGCGGTACCGTCAACCGAGAAAGTCTGTTGCGGCGGGGCCATGTCTTCGCGGTGGGCGGCGTTAGGGTTGTCCATCGGGTGTGCGGTGTCGGATCTTCGGCCGTGGTCACCCGGTCCCCCGCCGCGTTCCCGAAGACAAGGTGCTATGCCCGCTGACAACACCCCTGCCGCCGGGAACCTCGACGACGACGACTACCCCGCCTACACCATGGGGCGGGCCGCCGACGTGCTCGGGACCACTCCCGCCTTCCTCCGGGCCGTCGGCGAGGCCGAACTGATCACTCCGCTGCGGTCGGAGGGCGGCCACCGCCGGTACTCACGGCGGCAGTTGCGGATCGCCGCCCGCGCCCGTGAGCTCGTGGACCAAGGCACCCCCATCGAGGCCGCGTGCCGCATCGTCTCCCTCGAGGACCAGCTCGACGACACCCGCCGTCTGAACCGGGACATGCGCCGGCAGCTGGACGAGGGCGACGGGCCCGACGAGCACTACGCCGACGAGCACTACGAGGCCGACCCGGATACCTAGTCCGGCCGCTGCAGAATTACGCGGTATGACGGAGTGAGGCTTTCGGAGTGATCAGGAAATCGATGGGGGCTTCCGCCGGACCTGTGTTAGCGTGATAGCAGTTGCAGTTTTGGTTGCCAGAGAATTTTTTCTTTGCAGAGCTTTCCGGATCCTTCCGGAGGGGTGATCATCGCGGCGACTCGGACTCCGTAAAGTGCGGTTTCCGGCACTGCCCCTCAAGGGAGATTCAATATGGCATCTGGCACCGTGAAGTGGTTCAACGCGGAAAAGGGCTTCGGCTTCATCGAGCAGGACGGCGGCGGCGCTGACGTGTTCGCCCACTACTCGAACATCGCCACCAGCGGCTTCCGCGAGCTTCAGGAAGGCCAGAAGGTTACCTTCGACGTCACGCAGGGCCAGAAGGGCCCGCAGGCCGAGAACATCGTTCCCGCCTGACGCTGACGCGACCGCGTGACTGGGGCCCGCACCTTGGGGTGCGGGCCCCCGGTCATGCTCTCCGCATTTCCCGGGCGTATTCAGGCCCATTTCTTCGGCTCATTCTTGCGAATCCTCGTGCGGCTCCCGCTGCGGCTGGAATTCCTCGATACGCCGCATCGAGGAGGGTTCCTCCATGGACCGCACCCGCCGTAACGGCCGCGCCTCCGGCCGTTTCCGAGCCCAGGAGAAGGGCCGCCAGAGTCATCGTCCGGACACCGGGCGGACCGGTGGCCGACGGGCACACGTCACACCGCGTCCGCAGGAGTTCACTCTTCCGGCGACCCTGACCGAGCCGCTGCCGCCGGTCGCGACGTTCGCCGAGCTGGACATGCCCGCCCGCCTCCTGAGCGCGCTCGACGCGGAGGGCGTGAGCGTGCCCTTCCCGATCCAGGCGGCCACCCTGCCCAACGCGCTGGCCGGACGGGACGTACTGGGCCGCGGGCGCACCGGCTCCGGCAAGACGCTCGCCTTCGGCCTTCCCGTGCTGGCCCGGCTCGCCGGTCAGCGGGCCCTGCCCAGGCAGCCGCTCGCCCTCGTCCTCGTCCCCACCAGGGAACTGGCCGGACAGGTCACCGACGCGCTCACCCCCTACGCCCGCGCCCTGCGGCTGCGGCTCGCCACCGTCGTGGGAGGCGTGTCGATCGGCCGCCAGGCGAGTGTGCTGGGCGGCGGCGCCGAGGTCGTCGTGGCGACGCCGGGCCGGCTGAAGGACCTCATCGAACGGGGCGACTGCCGGCTGGACCAGGTCGGCGTCACGGTCCTGGACGAGGCCGACCAGATGGCCGACATGGGCTTCCTGCCGCAGGTGACCGCACTGCTCGACCAGGTCGGCCCCGGGGGCCAGCGGTTGCTGTTCTCCGCCACCCTGGACCGCAACATCGACCTCCTGGTACGGCGCTACCTGCACGACCCCGTCGTGCACTCCGTCGACCCGTCCGCGGGTGCCGTCGCCACCATGGAGCACCACCTGCTGCACGTGCACGACGACGACAAGCGCACCACCGCGACCGAGATCGCCGCCCGCGAGGGGCGGGTGATCATGTTCCTGGATACCAAGCACGCCGCCGACCGGCTGGCCAAGCACCTGCTGTCCGTGGGCGTGCGCGCCTCGGCCCTGCACGGCGGCAAGTCGCAGCCGCAGCGCAACCGGACGCTCGCCCAGTTCAAGGAGGGCCACGTCACGGTCCTGGTGGCGACGAACGTCGCGGCCCGCGGCATCCACGTCGACGACCTCGACCTGGTCGTGAACTTCGACCCTCCGGGCGACCACAAGGACTACCTGCACCGGGGCGGGCGTACGGCCCGGGCCGGTGAGTCCGGCACGGTCGTCACCCTCGTCCTGCCGCACCAGCGGCGCGCGATGGACCGTCTGATGACCGACGCCGGCATCACCCCGAGCACCACCCGGGTCCGGCCCGGCGAGGCCGAACTGCAGCGCATCACCGGCGCCCGGACGCCCTCCGGGGTGCCGGTCACCGTCACCGCACCCCCGCCGGCCGGCCGCAGTGAGGGAACCGGCGCCGGTTCCGGCGGTCGCCGCCGCAGGGGACGGCCCGGCGGCCGGGGCGGGGCCGTACGGACGGCTACCCGAAGCCGCGGGTCCGCGCCGCGCGGCAAGTCGTAGCCCGGGTCCGGTCCCCGGGCACGCCCCGGAAACCGGCGTTTCTCCCCAACTCCATGGAGGCATCCATGCGTTGTGTCATCGCCCGCTTCCCCTTCGACCTCACCAAGAACGAGGTCGAGCAGTCGATGAGCGGCATCGAGCCCGAGCCCGTCACCGGGGTGACCGTCACCATCGGCGACCGCGTCTTCCCCGTGATGCAGGTGGGGGAAGTGATCACCAGGCAGAGCCGTCGCGACTTCACGTCGGGCGAGATGCGCCGGGCCCTGACCCGTCTCGGCTTCACCTGCCACGACGCCGCGCCGAGCGCTCCGGCCAAGACCCCGCGTCCGGACGGGGACGTCCTGGGCTGGTGACGGCGCGGGCAGGTGACGGCGCGGGCAGGTGATGCGCGCCGTGCCGTGTGGGCGCCGCAGGATGTGGCACCCGTCAAACGGGCGGGCCGTACATCTGGACCGGGTCCCGCCGGGGCGGTTCGGCAAGGAGCCGCGGACGGCGGGACCGTACGGCCCGTACCGTGCGGTCGTCCGGAGCGACCGGGCTCAGGGCCGGTAGACCATGCCCGGCCGGGGCTTGGCGGGGGCGAGCAGCTGCGAGACCGTGACGATGGTGTAGCCGCGCTGCTTGAGTGCCCTGAGGATGCCGGGGACAGCCGGCACGGTGCCCTTGTGCAGGTCGTGCAGCAGGATGATGCCGTCGCGATGGGTCTGTTCGAGCACCCGCTTGGTGATCAGGGCCGAGTCGGTGGTCTCGTAGTCCTTGGCCGTGACGCTCCACAGCACCTGGGCCAGGCCCAGCTCCCGGCAGATCTTGGCCACGTCACGGTCGGTGCGACCCTGCGGCGGGCGCATCAGGACGGGCTTGGTGCCCGTGATCCTCTCGATGGCGTCCTGGGTGGTGCTCAGTTCGTGCCGGGCGTCGGCCGTGTCGATCTGCGTCAGGACCTTGTGGTTCCAGGTGTGGTTGCCGATCTCGTCGCCCTCGTCCTTGATGCGGCGGACGATCTGCGGGTACTTCGCGATGTGCCCCTTGCCCTGCAGGAAGAACGTCGCGTGCAGGTGCTCCCGCTTCAGGATGTCCAGAAGCCCGGGGGTGGTGGGGCTGGGGCCGCCGTCGAAGGTGAGGGCCACGCACTTGGCCTTGCGGCAGTCGACGGCCCCGGACACCGAGCCCGACGCCTTGCTCCGGGCGGCGCGCGGCGAGGTGTGGTCGTAGGTGGTGACCGTCAGGGCCACGATCACCACGACGGTCAGGGCGACGGTCGCGGCCGTGGCGAGGGCGATGAAGAGGCGTGACGGTCTTATTCGAGCGTATTTCGACACAGCAGAGCTCCCCCTGGAAAAGACTCGTACGAAGTTGACCGTCGTTGACCGTCACCGTTGGTTACTGACGGGTTTTCTGCTCATCGGGTTCATCCGCGCGCGAAAAATGGCCGGACGACGACGCCTCGCGGGTGTACCGGGGCGGTGACAACTCCGGTGCCGCCGCGCGCCGGCACAGGTTGTCCGGCTAGGCTCCCGAGGCATGAAGCACCCTGACGACCTGCTCCGCGCGATCGCCGCGATGGTGGAGTCGCAGCACAACAGTCAGATGTCCCTGACCGTGGTGACGCCGGGAGCCGTCATCACCGGACGGCTCGCTCCGGAAGCCCTGTGGAAGGAACGCGTGGCCGAGGTCCTACGGGACTCCGAGCACCTGGGGCGGTTCGCCGCCGCGTTCACCCCGCCCAAGGACGACGGTGACCGCCCGCCGGACGACGATGACAGCGGCGACCCCACCCACCTCCACTTCCATGTCGCCCGCATCCTCCAGGGCAGTTACGGCATCCCCGACACGGGCGGCATGTACCGCGTCGCGCTGGAGGACGTGAGCGCCTGGACCATCGGGGACATCGGCTACTCGGACCGGTGAACCACCGGCCTCCTGCCACCGTGGTAGGACCGGGACCGTAGTCGCCTGGCTTGCGTGGAGGAAACGACGAACGGCCCCCGTCCTTCCGGCACTTCGCTCGGGGAGGACGGGAGCCGTCGCGTCACCAGGTCAGGGCGTCGTCCATGGTCGACTGCCAGTACGAGACGCGGATCGAGTCGTCGACGTAGACGCCCTTGGCGGGCAGCGACGGCCGGGCGGCGGTCGCGCCGTCGTTGAAGTAGACCTCCAGCGACTTGGCCGTGTAGCCGTTGGAGCCGCTGCCGTCCGCGGAGGAGAGCCGGACGCTCGCGTAGCCCGACTCGCCGGGGGCCAGCATGACCACCGCCTGCGGCTTGGAGGCCTCGAAGACCGGCGGGACGGCCTGGGCCTCACCGAGGCGGGGCGCCGGGTAGCCGATCAGGTTGCAGTTCTTCGAGCCGGTGTTGGTGACGGTCAGGAGCAGGTGGTTCAGCGGGCGGGAGACCACCGTGGCGGTCGTCCGGGTGGTGGAGGTGGAGCAACGGGTGCGGGTGGGGCCGGGATCCGCGGCACCCGAGCCGCCCGCCGAGCCCTTGGCGCCGGTGGAGCCGGAGGAGTTCTTCCCGGTCGACGAGTTCTTCGCGGCGGTGGAGTTCCCGGAGGACGAGGAGCCCTTGGAACTGGAACCCGGTGCGGACGTGTGCGTGGCCGTCGCCGACGCGGTCGCGGACCCCGCGGACGCACCTTCGTCGTGGACGCCCTCCCCGTCCTGGCACGCCGTCAGTGTCAGTGCGGCGGCCGCCAGCGCGGCGGCGGTGAGCATACGGGCGCGGCCGGTGCGGCGAGTACGTGCGGACATGTGATCCCCCATGTGTTGTACGGGTGTTGGCACAGGCCGCTCGACCGGGTGCCGGGAGCGGCGTGCTTGGATGGCCCAAGGTTGCGCGGCGATCCGTCCCGGCCGCCAGGACTGCCGGGACATCCGGGACGCTGGAACGCTCGCAACGGCTCTGACCTGGGGGAATGACCTCCCCCTGGAACGCGGGTCCGGAACGTGGGGAGAGGGAGGAACGGTGGTGGGGGACGAGTTCTCGGAGCTGCTGGGGCGGTTGAAGGAGCGGTCCGGGCTCAGTTACGGCGTGCTCGGAAAGCGGCTGCACACGAGTGCGTCCACGCTTCACCGGTACGTCAACGGGGATGCCGTACCGACGGATTACGCGCCCGTGGAACGGTTCGCGCGGGCGTGCCGGGCGACGCCCGGGGAACTGGTGGAGCTGCACCGGCAGTGGATCCTCGCGGACGCCCGGCGCCGCGAGCAGCGGGCCTCCGCGCCGGCGGCCGAGACGACGGAGACCGGCACGGGCGCCGAGGGCGGGGGCGGGACCGAGACCGCGAGCGGCACCGACGCCCCGGAAGCCGGCGCGGACGGCAATCCCGGCGCCAACGGCGACTCCAGCACGGACGACGGCCCCGGCAGGGGCGGCAACTCCGGCGCGGACGGCGACTTCGAGCCGGAGGGCGACTCCGGCGCGGACGGCGGCTCCGACCGGCTCGGCGGGGGCGTGCCCCCGGCCGAGGAGTCCGTCGTGCGGCGGCGGCGTCACGTCGTGTTCGCCGGGGCCGCCGTGGTCGCCGCCGTCGTGTCGGCGGCGCTCGTCGTAAGTCTGGTGCCCGGCAAGGGGGATGACGACCGGGGTGAGCAGCGGTCCGTGGGCGCGGCCGCCTCCGCATCCGGCGGCGGGCGTCCCAGCGCCTCCCCGTCGGCCGGGAGCGGATCGCCCTCGCCGTCGGCCTCGCGCGGCGGGAAGCCCACGGCCTCCGTGTCCGCGACCCGAAGCGGTGGCGTGGGGGCGGCCCCGGAGGCCGGGGCGCAGGACGGGGCCACCGCGCCCACCGTCGCCGTCAACCCGTACAAGTGGGAAGACCAGTGCAGCCAGCACTACCTGGTGAACCGGCAGCCCGAGCAGGTGCCGCCGCCGCCCAGCGAGCCGGACGCGCGCGGGTGGGTCGGCGCGCTCGGTGGGGTGCCCGGCGGGGAGCAGATGCTCGCGCTGACCGTGCAGGGCACCGGGAAGGCCACGGTCGTACTGGAAGCGCTGCACGTCCGGGTGGTGGACAAGAGCGCGCCGCTCGCGTGGAACGACTTCACGATGGGCGTCGGATGCGGCGGCGGAGTGCGGACGGCGGCATTCGGGGTGGACCTCGACGCCGGGCGGCCCGCGCTGTCCCCCAAGAACGGTCAGCGCGACTTCCCGTACAAGGTGAGCGAGTCCGATCCCGAGGTGTTTTACGTCTTCGCGGACGCGCGGGCGCACAACGTGAGCTGGTACCTGGAGCTGGACTGGTCCAGCGGTGACCGGCAGGGCACGGTACGCGTCGACGACCGCGGCAGGCCGTTCCGGACGAGCGGGAACGTCGGCCGGCCCGCGTACACCTATCCGCTCGGTTCCTCGGAGTGGGGGCGGGACGAGGTGGACCCGGACATTCCCGGCTGACCCCCCGCCCGCGCGGAACCGGGGCGGCCACGCCCACTCGATTGAAACCGTTCAATAGGGAGACGTCGGGCCCGGCCTGATCGTCGCGCAGGTGGACGGCCCGGTGCGCGTGGAGCGGGAACTGACGCCGAAGGGGGTGACCCAACCGAAGCCGGGCGTCTTCGTCTTCGACCTCGGGCAGAACATGGTCGGCTCGGTACGGCTGCGGGTGACGGGCGCCGCGGGGACGACTGTCCGGCTCAGACACGCCGAGGTGCTCAACCCGGACGGGACCCTCTACACCGCGAACCTGCGCAGCGCGGCGGCGACCGACACCTACACCTGCAAGGGGCGCGGGGAGGAGGTCTACGAGCCGCGCTTCACCTTCCACGGGTTCCGTTACGTCGAGGTCACCGGATTCCCCGGCACCCCTTCCGCGCGGGCCGTCACCGGACGCGTGATGCACACGGACGCCCCCTTCACCCTCGACTTCGAGACCGACGTTCCGATGCTCAACCAGCTGCACCGCAACATCACCTGGGGGCAGCGCGGCAACTTCCTGTCCGTGCCCACCGACACCCCGGCGCGGGACGAGCGGCTGGGCTGGACCGGCGACATCAACGTCTTCGCGCCGACGGCCGCCTACACGATGGAGTCGGCCCGCTTCCTGTCCAAGTGGCTCGTCGACCTGCGGGACTCGCGGACCGCGGCGGGCTCGTTCACGGACGTGGCGCCGATGGTCGGCACCGTCGGCAACGGCACCGCCGGCTGGGGCGACGCCGGGGTCACCGTCCCCTGGGCGCTCTACCGGGCCTACGGCGACCGGCGGGTCCTCGAGGACGCGTGGCCGTCGGTGCGGACCTGGCTGGACTGGCTGGAACAGCACAGCGACCGGCTGCTGCGTCCGGCCGAGGGGTACGGCGACTGGCTCAACGTCGACGACGAGACGCCCAAGGACGTCATCGCCACCGCGTACTTCGCGCACAGCGCCGACCTCGCGGCCCGGATGGCCGAGGCGCTCGGCGAGGACCCCGCTCCCTACAGCGGCCTGTTCGGGCGGATCCGTACGGCCTTCCAGGACGCCTACGTCTTTGCCGACGGCAGGGTGAAGGGCGACACGCAGACGGCGTACGTCCTCGCGCTGTCGATGGACCTGCTGCCAAAGGCGGTGCGCAAGGCGGCGGCCGACCGGCTCGTCGCGCTGATCGAGGCCCGGGACTGGCACCTGTCGACGGGGTTCCTCGGCACGCCGCGTCTGCTGCCCGTCCTGACCGACACCGGGCACACCGACGTCGCCCACCGTCTGCTGGCGCAGCGGTCCTTCCCCAGCTGGGGCCACCAGATCGACAAGGGCGCCACGACGATGTGGGAACGCTGGGACTCCGTCCGGCCCGACGGCACCTTCCAGGACCCGGCGATGAACTCCTTCAACCACTACGCCTACGGCTCGGTCGGCGAGTGGATGTACGCGAACATCGCCGGTATCGCGGCGGGCCGGCCCGGCTACCGCGAGATCGTCGTGCGGCCCCGCCCCGGCGGTGGCGTCACCTCCGCCCGCGCCCGGTTCGACTCGGTCCACGGCCCCGTCGCCACGCGCTGGCGGCAGCGGGACGGGCACTTCACCCTCACCTGCGAGGTGCCGCCCAACACGACCGCCGAGGTGTGGATCCCGGCGGCCTCCGCACGAGCGGTGACGCGAGCGGCGGGGAGGTTCCTGCGCCAGGAGGAGGGCAGCGCGGTCTACCGGGTCGGCTCCGGCACGCACCACTTCGCCGTCTGAGGGGTGGTTCAGGCGGCCGTGCCGAGGTCCGCCCGTGCCGTGAGGTCGCCGTCCTTCGTCGGCAGGGACACGGGGGACGGCGTGCGCCGGGTGTGCAGGGCGAGGGCCGCCGCGATGGCGACCGCGGTGATCAGGCCGCCCGTGACCAGGGCACCGCGGGCGCCGGACAGCTCCATCAGCAGGCCGAGCGCGGGCGGCCCGCCGAGACTCCACACCGTGCCGATGCTGTTCCACACCCCGAGCACGCGTCCCCGCAGGTGAGCGGGCGGGTCCGTCTGCAGTACGGCGGTCCCGGCGGTGTCGGAGACGGACTCCACGACCGCCATCGGCAGGACCAGTACCAGCAGCACCGCCAGTGACGGGGACAGGCCGGCCGCCACCTGCAGCAGGGCGCCCGCCGCGGCCAGCGCGCCCACGAACCGGACGGAGGGCCGGCGCAGCCGGGCGCCCATGACCGCGCCGAGGATGCCGCCGACGGCGAGGACCGTGGAGACCGTGCCGAAGGAGCCGGCGCCGCCCGCGAGCGGCCCGGTGACGAGCACGGCGAGGGTGAGGCCGTAGTTGCGGCCGAAGACCGAGCTGATGCCGGTGATCGCGGCGAGCGCGACCAGGCGGGGGCGGCGGGCGAAGAAGAGCAGGCCCTGGCGGACGGTGAGGTCGGTGGCGGTGCCGTCGGGCGCGGGCGTTCCGCGTGCGGGCCGGGGGGCCTGGGGGACGGCGCCCGGTGCCGGGCGCAGGAACGGAATGACCGTGGCCACGAACAGGAACGACAGTCCGTTGGCGGCGTACGCGGCGGACGTGCCGAGGAAGCCGACGGTCACGCCGGCCAGGCCGGTGCCCATGAGCCGGCCCGCGCTGTGCACCAGCGCGCCGATGCCGATGGCCGAGGGGACGTCCTCCACGGGCACGAGGTCGTTGCCCAGCAGGGCGCAGGCGGGCCCGTCGACGGTGGCGATCACGCCGGTGACGGCGGCCAGCACCATCAGGGAGGTCATGTCGAGGCGGCCCAGCGCCACGAGGACGGCCATGGTGAAGGCGACCGCGCCGAGCAGCGCCTGGCTGACGGCGGCGGTCAGCCTGCGGGGCCAGCGGTCCACGGCGGTGCCGCCCAGCAGGCTCATGAACAGGGCGGGAGCCGCCTGGACGGACATCGACAGGCCGGTCGCCGCGGCGGAGCCGGTGATCTGCAGCACGAGCAGGTTCTGCACGGTGAGCTGCATCCACGTACCGGCGTTGGAGACGAGGTTCGCCGCGGACCACCAGCGCATGCCGGGGTGCCGCAGCGAGCGCCAGGGCGAGCGGGAGGGGAGGGGGGCCGTTTCCGGCGCGGGTGGGTGAAGGGCAGGGGTGGTGGACACAGTGCGGTTCCCGGCAACCAAGGTTCGGAGGGGGACTGGGGAACAGGGGTTCACCGGCTGCACTGCGCGGAGGTTCCACCGAGTCGTTCACGGCGCCGACCATCGTGACAGACGGTTCCCCCGGGTCGGCGAGCCGGGAAGGGGTGGGGTTGCTCACAGCCGGGTGGGAAAGCAGGGGCGAGTGAGAACCAACGTGTGAAAGCAACTGGCTCGGGAACCCCGGTGAGTGCGGCGTCCGGAAAAAGGCGACCCAGCAGGGCGGTCTCCCGCCCGACCTCCGGAGAACATCGATCAATTCACTTTCGTGAATATCGCGGCGAAGGCCATTCAAGCCCGCCACAGCCCTTCTTCTGGGCATACGACCTCTCCATACAGGCAATTTGTCACGCGCCACGAATGCGCTCTGGGTCACACCCTCATGCCATCTGTGTGCGAGCGAAGGAAACCCTATGCCTGCTGTCCCGACAGACGCATGGCGCCGGGCCCTGGTGACCGGCGGCGCCGGATTCCTCGGCAGTCACCTGTGCGAACGCCTGCTGGATTCGGACGTCGAAGTCGACTGCGCCGACAACCTGTGCTCGGGCTCACGTGGGAACATCGAGCACCTGGAGGGCCGCCGCGGCTTCCGGTTCCTCGAGTGCGACGTCTCGGACCCCCGCACACCGGACCGGCTGCCGGGCCCGTACGACCTCGTCCTGCACTTCGCGTGTCCCGCCTCCCCCGCCGACTACCTGCGCCTGCCCCTGGAGACGCTCGACGTCGGCAGCCTCGGCACCCGCAACGTACTGGCCCTGGCGGAGCGCGACGCGGCCCGCTTCCTGCTCGCCTCGACGTCCGAGGTGTACGGCGACCCACTGAGCCATCCCCAGCGCGAGGACTACTGGGGCAACGTCAACCCGGTGGGCCCGCGCAGCGTGTACGACGAGTCCAAGCGCTTCGCCGAGGCCCTGGTCACCGCCCATGTACGGGCGCGGGACGCCGACGCGGGCATCGTGCGGCTGTTCAACACCTACGGCCCGCGCATGCGCGCGCACGACGGCCGCGCCGTCCCTACCTTCGTCAGCCAGGCGCTGGCCGGCGAGCCGCTGACGGTGGCGGGCGACGGCCGGCAGACCCGGTCCCTGTGCTACGTCGACGACACGGTCGACGGCATCCTGCTGGTCGCGGCGAGCCACTCGGTGCGGCCCGTGAACATCGGCGGCAGCGACGAGGTGACCGTCGGCGAGATCGCCCGCCGCGTCATCGAGCTGACCGGCTCGTCCTCGCCGATCGTCCACGTCGACCGCCCCACCGACGACCCGCAGCGCCGCCGCCCGGACACGGGCCTGGCCCGACAGCTGCTGGGCTGGTCGCCGCGGGTGCCCTGGGAGGAGGGCGTGAAGCAGACCATCGCCTACTTCGCCACGGCCGGCCCGTAGGCACGTCAGCACCCTTCCCGAACGCCGCACGGAGGCATCGCATGCGTGTCCTGGGGATCAACGCCCTCTTCCACGACCCCGCCGCCGCCCTCGTCATGGACGGCCGGATCGTCGCAGCGGCGGAGGAGGAACGCTTCAGCCGGCGCAAGCACGGCAAGCGGCCCGTCCCCTTCTCCGCCTGGGAACTGCCCGAGCTGTCCGCCCGCTGGTGCCTGGAACAGGCCGGTCTGAGCCCGTCCGACCTGGACGCCGTCGCCTACTCCTACGACCCCGAACTCGCCCGCCCGGCAGATCGGCTGGGCCTGGACGACCCCTGGGACCACCTGCGCCAGGAGTACGCCCGCAACGCGCCCGGCTTCCTCGCCGAGGCCCTGCCCGGACTCGACCCGGACAAGGTCCGCTTCGTCGCCCACCACGTGGCGCACGCGGCATCCGCCGGGCAGGCCGCCCCGTACGCCGACAGCGCCGTGCTGGTGCTGGACGGCCGCGGCGAGTGCGGCTCCCACCTCGCCGGCCGCTACGCCAACCGGGAGCTCACCGTGCTCGGCTCGCAGTCCCTGCCCGACTCGATGGGCCTGTTCTACGAGGACCTCACCCAGCACCTGGGCTTCCTGCGCAGCAGCGACGAGTTCAAGGTGATGGCGCTCGCCTCCTACGGCCGGCCCCGCTTCCTCGACCGGCTGCGCGAGTACGTCGGTCTCGACGACGACGGCGGCTTCCGGGCCCGCCCGGTCCCCTGGGCCTCGCTGGTCCCGCCGCGGACCAAGGGCGGCGGCTGGAGCCAGGACCACGCCGATCTCGCCGCGAGCGCGCAGGTCTGTCTGGAGGAGGTCCTGCTGGGGCTGGCCCGGTGGCTGCACGACCGTACCGGCGAGGAGGTGCTGACCCTCGCGGGCGGTGTGGCGCTCAACTGCGTCGCCAACACCCGGCTGTACCGGGAGACACCCTTCGAACGGATCTGGGTGCAGCCCGCCGCCGGAGACGCCGGCACCGCGCTCGGTGCCGCCCTGCACGTCGCCCACCAGAAGGAGGACGTGGCGCCCATGCCGACCGCGGCCCTCGGCCGGGGCTGGAGCGACGACGAGCTGCGGGCCTGGCTGGAACGCGCCGCCGTGCCCTACGAGGAGCCGGACGACATCGCCGAGACCGTCGCCGCCGAGCTCGCCGCCGACGGCATCGTGGCCTGGTTCCAGGGCCGCAGCGAGTACGGGCCCCGCGCGCTCGGCCACCGCTCGCTGCTGGCCCACCCCGGGCGGGCGGGGAACCTGGAGCGGCTGAACGCCGTGAAGGGCCGAGAGGAGTTCCGGCCCGTCGCCCCGATGGTGCTCACGGACCGGGCCGCGGAGATCTTCGACGGGCCGCTGCCCAGCCCCTACATGCTGTTCGTGCACGACGTGGCCGCCGAGTGGCGGGACCGCATCCCGGCGGTCGTGCACGTGGACGGCACCGCCCGCATCCAGACCGTGGACCGAGAGCAGGAGCCCCTGGTCGCCCGCATGATCGACGGGTTCGAGCGGCGTACCGGACTGCCCGTCGTGGTGAACACCAGCCTCAACACCGCCGGCCGGCCCATGGTCGACGATCCCCGGGACGCCCTGGAGTGCTTCGGCTCCGCGCCCGTGGACCTGCTCGCCCTCGGACCGTTCGCGATCCGGCGGAAGGGGATGTTCGCATGACGGCCGTCCCCGCCTACTCCGTCGTCGTCCCGACGATCGGGCGCCCCTGCCTCGCCGACTGTTTGCGCACCCTCGCCGCGGCCGCGGACCACCCGCCGCAGGAGGTCGTCGTCGTCGACGACCGCCCCGAACCCGACGAGCCGCTGCCCCTGGCGGCGGCCGGAACGCTGCGGCTGCGGACCCTGCGCACGAAGGGCCGCGGTCCGGCCGCCGCCCGCAACGCCGGCTGGCACACGGTCGGCACCCCCTGGACCGTCTTCCTCGACGACGACGTCCAGGTCCCGCCCGACTGGTCCCGCCGGCTCGCCGACGACCTCGCCGCCGCGAGCGCCTCCACGGGCGGCGTCCAGGGACGACTGCACGTCCCCCTGCCCGAGGACCGCCGGCCCACCGACTGGGAACGCGGCACGGCCGGGCTCGAACAGGCCGCCTGGGCGACCGCAGACATGGCCTACCGCACGGCTGTCCTGGCCGAGGTCCACGGCTTCGACGAGCGGTTCCGGCGGGCCTTCCGGGAGGACGCCGACCTGGCCCTGCGAGTGCGGGAGGCCGGCTGGTCGCTGTGCCGGGGACGGCGTACGACACACCACCCCGTGCGACCGGCCGATCCCTGGGCGTCGGTGCGGGCGCAGCGCGGCAACGCCGACGACGCCCTGATGACCCGCCTGCACGGCCCCGACTGGTGGACGCGCGCCGAGGCCCCCCGGGGACGGCTGCCCCGGCACGCGGTCGTGACGACCCTCGCGGCGGCCGCCCCTGTCCTCGCGCTGACCGGCCGGCGCCGGGCCGCCACGGTCGCGGGGGCGCTGTGGGCGCTGGGCACGGCCGAGTTCGCGCTGGCCCGCATCCGCCCCGGCCCGCGCACACCGCGCGAGATCACGACCATGGCCGCCACCAGCGTGCTCATCCCGCCCCTCGCCGTCCGCCACTGGCTGACGGGCCTGCTCCGCCACCGCGGGGTTCCGCCGACGGGCCGTTCGAGGCCACGGCCGCTCGGCGCCCGCCCGCGCATTCCTCGCCGACCACGACGCGCCCAGCACGCCGCGGCCCCACGGCTCGGCCGCCGCCGGCCTCCGCCCCCGAGGAGCACGCCATGACCCCGCGCGCGCTCGCCGCCCGCCGGCACCCGCGTCTACGGGCAACGCACCCGAGGACGACCCGCCGCCCCGCGACCGCCACGCGGCACGCCCGCCCCTGCCCATCCACCCCGAGGAGCACGCCATGACCCCGCGCGCGCTCGCCGCCCTGCTCTTCGATCGGGACGGCACTCTCATCGAGGACGTCCCCTACAACGGGGACCCCGGTCTCGTGCGGCCGGTGGCCGGGGCGCGGCGGGCGGTGGGGCTGTTGCGGGCCGCCGGTGTGCCGACCGGTGTGATCAGCAACCAGTCGGGGGTCGGGCGCGGGCTGCTCACGGACGCCGAGGTGCGTCGCGTCAACGAGCGTGCGGACGAACTGCTCGGGGGCCTGGACACCTGGGTGTACTGCCCGCACGCGCCCGAGGCCGGCTGCGGCTGCCGCAAGCCCCGGCCGGGGCTGGTCGTGGAGGCGGCGCGGCGGCTGGGCGTGGACCCGTCCGGCTGCGTGGTGATCGGCGACATCGCGGCCGACGTCGCAGCGGCCCGGGCCGCGGGCGCCCGGGGTGTGCTCGTGCCCAACGCGGCCACGCTGCCCGCCGAGGTCGCCCAGGCCGCCGACACGCCCCCCGACCTGCTCACCGCGGTGCGCCGGCTGCTCGACGGGACGCGGGGTGAGGGGTCGTGAAGGCGCTGGTGGTACGCCTCGACAGCTTCGGCGACGTCCTGCTCGCCGGGCCCGCCGTGCGCGCCGTGGCGGCGCACGCCTCCCACGTCACCCTGCTGTGCGGTCCACAGGGCGAGCCCGCCGCGCGTCTGCTGCCGTGCGTCGACGACGTGCTCGTGTGGCAGGCCCCGTGGGAGGGCTTCGAGGCACCCGCCGTGGAGGACGCGGACGTCGAGGGCCTGCTGCGACGGCTGCGGCAGGCCGCGTTCGACACCGCGCTCGTGCTCACCTCGTTCCACCAGAGCCCCCTGCCCACGGCCCTGCTGCTGCGCCTGGCCGGCGTCGGGCGCGTCGGCGCCGACAGCGTCGACCACCCCGGCCGCCTCCTCGACGTACGCCACCGGCGGCTGCCCGGCCGGCACGAGACCGAGGCCGCCCTGGACACCGCCGCCGCCATGGGCTTCGTGCCGCCGCCCGGCGACGACGGCCGGCTGCGCGTGCTGCCTGTGCCCGACACCGTGGCACTGACCGGCAACGGCCCCTACGTCGTCGTCCACCCCGGCGCCAGCGCGCAGGCCCGCGCCTGGAGCCCCGGCCGCTGCGCCGAGGCCGTCGAGTCGCTCGCCGACGCCGGTCACCGCGTCGTCGTCACCGGCGGCACCGACGAGACGGACCTGACCCGGACGGTCTGCGGCGACCCGGCCGTGGACCTGGGCGGCCGGACCGACCCGCGCACCCTCGCGGGCGTCCTGCGCGCCGCCGACGCCGTGGTGTGCGGCAACACCGGCCCCGCGCACCTGGCGGCGGCCGTCGGCACCCCGGTGGTGTCGCTGTTCGCGCCCGTGGTCCCGCCGGAGCGCTGGGCGCCGTACGGAGTGCCCTTCGTGCTCCTCGGCGACCAGAACGCGCCGTGCGCCGGCACCAGGGCCCGGCACTGTCCCGTACCAGGCCATCCGTGCCTCGCCGAGGTGACGGGCCAGGACGTGGTGGCCGCGGTGCACAAACTGCTGGGAGAGACGGCATGAACATCCTCGTCTGGCACGTCCACGGCTCCTGGCTGACCTCGTTCGTCCAGGGCCCGTACACCTTTCTCGTCCCGGTCACCCCCCACCGCGGACCCGACGGCCTCGGCCGCGCCCGCACCTGGCAATGGCCGCCTTCCGTGCGGGAGTTGAGCCCCGCCGAGCTGCGCGAGGCCGACATCGACCTGATGGTGCTGCAGCGACCGCGCGAGCTGGAGCTGGCCGAGCGCTGGACCGGCCGCCGCCCCGGCGTCGACGTACCCGCCGTGTACGTCGAGCACAACAGCCCGCACGAGACGGCACCTGGCACCCGGCACCCGCTGGCCGGCCGCACCGACATCACCCTCGTGCACGTCACCCACTTCAACCGCCTGATGTGGGACAACGGCCGCGCCCCCACGACGGTCATCGAGCACGGGATCATCGACCCCGGCCCGCTGTGGACCGGCGAGGAGGAGCGCGCCGCGGTCGTCGTCAACGAACCCGTGCGCCGCGGCCGTACGACCGGAACCGACCTGCTGCCGGAGTTCGCGCGCGCCGTGCCGCTGGACGTGTTCGGCATGCGCACCGAAGGGCTCGCCGAGCACCTCGGGGTGGAGGCCGGCCGGCTGCGCAGCCGCGACCTGCCGCAGAGCGCCCTGCACCCGGCGATGGCCCGCTGCCGCGTCTACCTCCACCCGATCCGGTGGACGTCGCTCGGGCTGTCCCTGCTGGAGGCGATGTTCCTGGGGATGCCGGTCGTCGCGCTGGACACCACCGAGGTGCGCGAGGCCGTCCCGGAGGGAGCCGGAGTGGTCTCCAACCGGCTCGACGTCCTGCGGGACGCCCTGCGCGGATTCCTCGCGGATCCCGCGGACGCCCGGCTGACGGGGGAGGCCGCCAGGGCCGCGGCACAGGCCCGCTACGCAGAGCCGCGGTTCCGGGACGACTGGGAACGCCTGATCAAGGAGGTCACCCGATGAGCACCAGCCACCCCACGGCCGGCCGTGTCGCCATGGTCTCCGAGCACGCCAGTCCGCTGGCCGCGCTCGGCGGACCCGACGCGGGCGGACAGAACGTGTACGTGGCCCAACTGGCGGGGCGACTGGTCCGGCGGGGGCACGAGGTCACCGTCTACACACGCCGTGACGACCCCCGGCTGCCGGAGCGGGTCACCACGCCCGAGGGGTTCCAGGTCGTCCATGTGCCCGCCGGACCGGCCGCGCCGATACCGAAGGACGAACTCCCGCCGTACATGCCGGAGTTCGGGGACTTCCTGGCGCGGCAGTGGGCGACCCGGCCGCCCGACGTGGTGCACGCCCACTTCTGGATGTCCGGCTGGGCGGCCCTTTCCGGGGCGTACGGGCTCGACGTGCCCGTCGTGCAGACCTTCCACGCGCTGGGCACCGTGAAGCGGCGCTACCAGGGCGCCGCCGACACCAGCCCGCGCGACCGTGTCGCCATCGAGACCGTCATCGGCCGCGAGTGCGACCGCATCATCGCGACCTGCGAGGACGAGGTGGCCGAGCTGGAGGCCATGGGGCTGTCCCGCGACCGGATCTCCGTCGTGCCCTGCGGGGTCGACCCCGAACAATTCGCGCCGGTCGCCGGGGCCCGCCGGCCGGCCTCCGCGCCGCGCCGGCTGCTCGCCGTGGGCCGGCTCGTTCCCCGCAAGGGCTTCGACCGGGCCATCCGCGCCCTGGCCGACGTCCCCGACGCCGAACTCCTCATCGCCGGTGGGCCCGAGGCGGCCCTGCTCCTCGCCGAACCCGAGGCGGAACGGCTGCGGGCGCTGGCCGAGGAGTGCGGGGTGGCCGACCGGATGACCCTGCTGGGCGGGGTGAGCCGGGAGCGGATGCCCGGGCTGATCTCCAGCGCCGACCTGGTGCTGTCGCTGCCGCGCTACGAGCCGTTCGGCATCGTGCCGGTCGAGGCCATGGCGTGCGGCGCGCCGGTCCTCGCCACCGCCGTGGGCGGGCAGCTCGACACCGTCGTGGACGGCGTCACCGGCCGCCTGGTCCCCGCCGACGACGACCACGACCTCGGCGCGACCGTCCGCGGCCTGCTGGCCGACCCGCGACTGCTCGCCCGCTACGGCGCCCAGGGGCGGCGGCGCGTCCTGGCCCGCTACACCTGGGACCGCGTGGCCGAGGGCGTCATGCGCGCCTACAGCGCCGTGTCCTCCGTCCCCTCGCTCTCGGGAGCCCTGCGATGAAACTCGCCACCGACGTCACGCACTGCGACGACCTGATGAAGGCCCTCGACGGATTCCGCGGCTACGGCGGATCCGTACTCGGACGCTGGGGCGCGGCCCTCGCCTCCCGGCTCGGCGCGGGCAGCCGACTGCTCGTCGCCGGCAACGGCGGCAGCGCGGCGCAGGCCCAGCACCTCACGGCCGAGCTGGTCGGCCGGTACCGGGACGACCGGCCGGCCTTCTCCGCCCTCGCGCTGCACGTCGACACCTCCGCCACGACCGCCATCGCCAACGACTACGGCGTCCAGGAGATCTTCGCCCGGCAGGTCGCCGCGCACGGCCGCGCCGGCGACGTCCTGGCGCTGCTGTCCACCAGCGGCGCCAGCGCCAACCTGCTCGTCGCCGCCGACACCGCCCACCGGCTCGGCATGACGGTCTGGGCCCTGACCGGACCGGCCCCCAACCCCCTGGCGGGCACGGCCGACGAGGCACTGTGCGTCGAGGCCGCGACCTCCGCGACCGTGCAGGAACTGCACCTGGTCGCCGTCCACATGCTGTGCGAGTCCTTCGACGAGGCGGTGGAGCGGCGCGCGGCGGCCGACCGCCGGAACTGGTCGCTGTTCACGCAGGAGGGCACGTGAGCGGGCCGGCGGCGCTGCTGGTGGTCGGGGACGCCCTGCTCGACCACGACATCCGCGGCCACGTCGCACGGCTGGCCCCCGACGCGCCCGTCCCCGTCGTCAGCGGGCCCCGGCGCACCACCCGGCCCGGCGGCGCCGCGCTCGCCGCGTGCCTCGCCGCGGCCGACGGCCGCCCGGTCACCCTCGTCACCGCACTCGGCGACGACGAGGGCAGCGCCGCCCTGCGCGAGCTGCTGTCGGGCCGCGTCCACCTGATCGAACTCCCCCTCACCGGCGCCCTGGCCACCAAGACCCGCATCCTCGCCGACGACCGCCCCCTGCTGCGCCTGGACGACGGCGAGGGCCGGGCCCGGGCCGCCACCGAGGAGGCCCACCGCGCGCTCGCCGAGGCCACGGCCGTCCTCGTCTCGGACTACGGCCGCGGTACCGCCGACGTCCTGCGCGAGCCCCTGGCCCACGCGGCGGCGCGGGTACCGGTCGTCTGGGACCCGCATCCCCTGGGCGGCCCACCGGTACCGGGCACCGCCCGGTCACACCATCCTCGGCGGAAGCCCACGCGCTGGCGGGACAGGTGGGCGCGGAGACGCCGCCGGCGACCGACGCGGGGACGCGTCACGCCGGTGAGGGCGGAGGTCCGGAGCGGGCCGACGCCGGGACCCGTCGCGATGGGGACGGCACGGGAGCGGGGCGGACGGACGCGGGAGCGAGGCGGGCCAGCGCAGTAGCGGCGCGGGCCGACGCGGGGACGCGTCACGCCGGTGAGGGCGGAGGTCCGGAGCGGGCCGACGCCGGGACCCGTCGCGATGGGGACGGCACGGGAGCGGGGCGGGCCGATGCCGGTGGGGGACAGGATGGGGCCGGCGCGGGAACGCGTCGTGCCGGTGACGGCGCGGGCACGGGGGCGTGTGGGTCGGCGTCGTCTGGTTCGTCCGTGGGGGTGGGGGCCGGTGGGGAGTTGCATGCCGCGGCGCGGGATGCCGCTCGGCTCGTGCGGGGGTGGCGGGTGGGAGCCGTTGCCGTGACGCTCGGGGGGCGGGGGGCGCTCCTCTCGCACGGGGAGACGCCGCTGCTGGTGCCTTCGCCGGTGTCCGCCGAGGGGGACGCCTGTGGTGCCGGGGACCGGTTCGCGGCCGCGGCCGCCGGGCTGCTGGCCGACGGCGAGCTGGTCGAGACGGCTGTGCGGGGCGCCGTACACGCGGCCACCCGGTACGTCGCCGAGGGCGGCGTACGGTCCGTCGTCGTGGACGCCGTGCCCAACGAGCCCCGACAGGACGAGCCGACGGACGACGCGCTGCAGGCCGCCGCCCGGGTGCGGGCCGCGGGCGGGACCGTCGTCGCCGCCGGCGGCTGCTTCGACCTCCTGCACGCCGGCCATGTGGCGCTGCTCCAGGCCGCCCGGCGCACCGGGGACTGCCTGGTGGTGTGCGTCAACTCCGACGCGTCGGTGCGCCGGCGCAAGGGGGACGGCCGCCCGCTGGTCCCGGAGGCCGACCGGATCCGCGTCCTGCGCGCGCTGGAGTGCGTGGACGCCGTCGCGGTCTTCGACGAGGACACCCCGGAACGGCTCCTCGCCGAACTGCGCCCGCACATCTGGGCCAAGGGCGGCGACTACGCCAGGACCCGGCTGCCGGAGGCGTCCCTGGTGGAGAGCTGGGGCGGCCAGGTCGTGCTGTTCCCCTACCTCGACGGCCGCTCCACCACGGGCATCGCCGAGCGGGCGGCCTCCGGCCCCCAGCCGGCCGGCCGGGGACGGGGGTCACGGTGACCGCTCCGCAACACCGGCGCCGCGTCCTGGTGCTGCGCGCCCTGGGCCTGGGCGACCTGTTGACCGGCGTGCCCGCCCTGCGCGGCCTGCGGCGGGCGTTCCCCGGCGACGACATCGTGCTCGCGCTGCCGCCCGCCCTCGAACAGGCGGCGCTGGCCACGGGCGCCGTCGACACGGTCCTGCCCGCCGAGGCACCCGGCCGGGGCGTGCCGTCGCTGGGCCACTGGCCGGGGCCGCCGCCGGACCTCGCCGTCGACCTGCACGGCAACGGCCCCGCCAGCCGCGACGCGCTCGCCGCCCTCCGCCCCGGCCGTCTGCTGGCCTTCGCCGCCGACCCCGAACCCGGCCTCGGCCGGCCTCCTGTGTGGCGGCCGGACGAACACGAACGGAACCGGTGGTGCCGTTTCCTGGGGGGCTACGGCATCGCCGCGGACCCCGACGACGTACGGCTGCCCGCGCCCGCCACGCCGTCCCCGGCGCCGGGTGCCGTCGTCGTCCACCCGGGGGCGGAGGCCGCCGCCCGCCGCTGGCCGGCGGAGCGGTACGCCGTCGTCGTACGCCACTTGAGAGCCGCCGGCCATCGCGTCGTCCTCACCGGCTCACCGGCCGAGGGCGCCCTGGTCCGGCACATCGGCGAGCATGCGGGCCTGCCGCCGGGCGACCTGCTGTGCGGCGGCCTGTCGTTCGGCGAACTCTCGGCGCTCCTCGCCCACGCCTCCCTCGTCGTCAGCGGCGACACCGGCCCCGCCCACCTGGCGGTGGCCCACGGCACCCCGTCGGTGACCCTGTTCGGCCCGGCTGTGGGGACCGCCGCCCCTCGCCCGCCACGTCGCCCTGTGGAAACCCGGCCCACCGGGCGACCCGCACGGCGCACACCCCGACCCCCGCCTGCTGCGCATCGAACCCGCCGAGGTCACCACCACCGCACTCTCCCTGCTCCGACCCGCGGCGGCAACAACCCCTCCCCAGAGGGGAGTTGACGTCCATGGCACAGCGGCCCACCGCTGACACGCCCTCAGGCCCCGACGGACGCGTCACGGTCGCCGTGATCACTCGTGACCGGCCCGGGAGCGTGCTGCGCACCCTGCAGGCCCTGGACGCCCTGCCGGAGCGGCCCGCCGTGATCGTCGTGGACAACGGCTCCGGTGACGCGGCCCGCGCCGCGCTGCGCCGCCGACCGGCAGGTGTCCGGCTGTTCGGGGCCCACGAGAACACCGGCGCGCTGGGCCGCAACCTCGCCGTGCGGCACGCGGACACGCCCTATGTCGCCTTCAGCGACGACGACTCCTTGTGGACCCCCGGCGCCCTGCGCCGGGCCGCCGACCTGTTCGACACCCACCCGCGGCTCGGTCTGCTGGCCGCCCGCACGCTGGTCGGAACCGACGGCGCCGAGGACCCGATCAACGCCGTCCTGGGGGCCTCGCCCCTGCCCGAGGAACCCGACCTCCCGGGCCGGCCGGTACTGGGGTTCCTGGGCTGCGCCTGCGTGGTGCGCCGGGAGGCGTTCCTCGCGGTGGGCGGCTATCACCCGGTGCTCTTCTTCGGCGGGGAGGAGACCCTGCTCGCCTACGACCTCGCGGCCGACGGCTGGGGAGTGACGTACGAACCCTCGCTGACGGCCTGTCACCACCCCGACCCCACCCACCGCGAGGGCCGCGGCCACCTGGAGCGGCGCAACGAGGTGCTGACCCTGCTACTGCGCCGGCCGCTGAGCGTCGCGCTGCGGGCGGGCCTGCGCCTGACGGCCGCCGCCCTCACCGGCGACCCGGCCGCCCGCCGAGCCCTGCGCGGCGTGCTGGACCGGCTGCCCGCCGCGCTCGCCCACCGCAGGCGTCTTCCGTCGCCCGTGGAACGCGCGGCCCGGCTGGTGGAGGCGCGGAGCCGTTCCTGACCGCGGCGCCCGGGCGCCGGCTCGCCGCCGCGATCAGCCGCTGGTCCGCGACGCCAGCACCTCGGCCGGGTCCAGGGCGCGGGTGACCAGGGCGTAGGCGGTCTCGGTGAGGCGGACGTGCCGTCTGCCGACGTAGACGTCGAGCAGCCGGGCGGCCTCGCCGACGGTGGACCCCGCGCACTCCGCGATCATGCCCCGGGCGATGTCCAGCGTGGCCTTCGCCGCGATGACGCTCTGCACGCGGGTGACGACGTCGTCGGCGCGGTCCGGCTCGGTGGACCAGTGCATCAGGCCCAGCGACGCGGAGTCCGCGAGGGCCTGCGCCAGATGGACGTCGTCCGCCGGCAGGGGGCCCGTTCGCCGGCGCAGCAGGGTGAGGCCGCCCAGGGAGCGCTCGTGCAGCCGCATGGGGATCGCCTGCAGGGACCGGTAGCCGGCCGTGGTCATGGCCGTGACCAGGGCGGGCCAGCGTTCGTGCTCGGCGCCGATGTCGGGGACGCTCGTCGGTCGGCCGCTGCGGTAGCAGTCCATGCAGGGGCCCTGCCCGCTCTGCACCTGCAGCAGCTCCATGAACTCGGCGTCCTCGTCGGTCGCCGCCATCGTCTTCAGACCGCCCCGGGCGTCCGCGATCATCACCGCCACCGCGTCCACGTCGAACAGGTCCCGGCAGGTGTGCACCAGCCGGCGGAACAGACTCAAGGGGTCGAATTCGGCCGCAAAGGTGTCCGACAGGGCGACGAAGGCCTGAGCCAGCTCTCGCTCGCGGTTCATGCTCGCCTCCCCGGCTTCGTGGTCGCGCGCTGTGGCCGATACCCGGTGTCCTCAGTCATCGCAGAGGTCCATGGTCCGGTCCACGATGGCACGGGCGACTTCGGTCGCGGTGCGCCCCTGGGCGAAGGCCCGGGCGCGCAGCCGCAGCAGCGCCTCCTCGGCGCTCACTCCCAGCCGCACCATGATCATTCCTGTGGCATGGTGCACCTCCTCGCGGTCCGCCTCCGCACCTGCCAGCCACGTTACGACTCCTTCGGGGGCCGGAGAAGCGTGATCGAGCGCGATCACGGCGAGACTCAGCGCGTCGGCCACCAGCAGCGCGGTGCGCAGGTGGGTTCCGCTCAGTGAGCCCGAGGCCCGCCGGTAAAGGTCGAGGGTGCCCAGGGCGTGTCCGGCGCCGGCCAGGGGCAGCGAGAAGACCGACTGCGCGCCCGCCTTGATCGCCTGGACGGAGAACAGCGGCCAGCGGCGGGTGTCGGGCGGGCGGTTGAGGTCCGGGGCGAAGACGGGCGCCCGCAGCCGGACGGCCTCCGTGCTGGGGCCCTCGCCGAGGGTGTACTGGATGTCGGCCAGCCGGGTGGCGACGTCGTCGCTGGCGCAGAGCACTATGCCCGTGCCGTCGCTGTTCCCGGCCACGTTCACCGACAGTCCGGTCGCCGGCGGGAGCAGTCGGCAGCAGGCACGGCACAGCGCCTCAGGCACCTCGGGCGGCCGCAGACCGTCCACCGCGGCGATGAGCTCGTGGGCGATGCGGGCACGCTCGACCTCCGTCTCCCGTTCGGCGTCACCGTCGCCCAGCACATCGCCGTCCGGCATGCCCCTCACCTCCCCGCGGCCCCGCCGCGCACCGGTCTCGCCCGATCTTGGCACACACGGGCGGCGACCAAGCGGGTACGGCGATGTGCGCCAAGGACCCGACCAGCCGCTCTCCCACTCCTCGCCCTTCTCCTCCTCGGCGGCGTCCTCGTCGCCCTCGGCCTGCGAAGGGACCGGTCCGCTGATGCCGGCCTCCCTGTCCTCGTACGGCCGCCGGGTACCCGACCCGCGCGTTCTCAGCGGTGCTGGTGGAGGTATTCGAGCGCGTCGAGGACGACGGTGCGCCGGTACCAGGGGCCTGCTGTCGACGGTCCGGGAGAAGACGGCCGAGGCACTCGGCCGGCGCCCAGAGGCGGGCCTGCTCCTCCTGCACGACCTGCGTCGTCTCCACCTTGCCGCCGCGGGCAACTCCCTCGACTGGGAGATGCTCGCCCAGGCCGCGCAGGCGACCGGCGCCGACGACCTCCTCGCCCTCGCCACCGCCTGCCACCCGCAGACCCTGCGCCAGATGCGCTGGACCAACACCCTGATCAAGACCCACTCCCCCCAGCTCCTCGCGTCCGCTCCCTGAGCCGGGGCACTGCCGACGCCCGGCCGTCGATGCGGGCGGGGCGCTCACTGCCGACGCCCGGCCGTCGATCCGGGCAGGCGGCTGCTCGCCTCGGCTCCCCGAGCCGGGGCATTGCCGGCGCGCTGCTCGCCTCGGCTCCCCGAGCCGGGGCACTGCCGGCGCCGCGCTGCTCGCCTCGGATCGGTGGGCCGGGGCACTGCCGACGCCCGGCCGTCGATGCGGGCGGGGCGCTGCTCGCCTCGGCTCCGTGTACCGGGGTCGTCGTGGGGTGGGCGGGTGCCGCTCGCGTCGGCTCGCTGAGCCGGAGCGGCTCCGGGCCGGGTGTCCGCAGGGACGTACGGCCCCTTCCGCCGGTGCGGGCGGGCGCGCAGGCTGGGATGCTGGCAGGCGGGGCACCTCAGCGCGCCGGGAGGCGGTCTTGGGCACGAACGGGCAGGCCGCCGGCGCCTTCGAGGAGACCCGGGTGCTGGTCGTCGAGGACGACCGCGGCATCGCCGACTCCCTGGTGCGCGGCCTGAGGCAGGCCGGCTACGTGGTGGAGGGCGTGCGGACCGGGCGGGCGGCCCTGGCGGCGCCCTCCCCCGACGTCGTCCTGCTCGACCTGGGGCTGCCGGACATCGACGGTGTCGAGGTGTGCCGGCGGCTGCGGGCCCGTTCGGACGCCGCAATCATCGCGGTCACCGCCCGCGGCGAGGAGGCGGACCGGGTGGTGGCCCTGGACGAGGGGGCCGACGACTACCTGGTCAAACCGTTCGGGCTGGCCGAGCTGATGGCCCGGATGCGGGCGGTGCTGCGCCGCCGCCGCCCGAGCGGCCCGGAGATCCTGCGGCACGGCCCGCTCGCCGTCGACCTGCGCACCCGGCAGGTGTCGGTGGAGGGACGGCCCGTGGCGCTGACACCGAAGGAGTTCGGGATCCTGGAGTGCCTGAGCGCCGATCCGGGGCGGACGGTGAGCCGGCAGGAGATCCTGGAGCGGGCCTGGGACGCCCACTGGTACGGCCCCACCAAGGTGCTGGACGTGCACGTCGCGGCCCTGCGGCGCAAGCTCGGTGTGCCGGGGCTGATCGAGACGGTGTACGGGCACGGGTTCCGGCTCGGGGCCGTCGGGGACGCCGAAGGGGCCGGGGAGCCGCCGCCGTGAGCCGGCGCATCGCCCTGACCTTCCTCGTCCTGACCACCGTGCTGCTGATCCTGGCGGTGGTGCCGCTCGGAGTGCTGATGACCGCCCGGGAACGGGTGTCCTTCCGCGACGACCAGCAGGCGGCGACCCGGGTGATCGCCGCGGCGGCCGAGGAGCACCTCTCCGACCACCGGTCGGCCGCGGCCATGGACAAGGAGCTCCACGCGGCGGCCGAGGCGGGCGACTGCGCCGCCGTCTACGACGGCTCGGGGCACTTGGTCGCCAGTACGCCCTGCAAGGCCGCGCAGGGCGAGGAGGCCGAGGAGCTGGTGGGGCGGGTGCTCGCCGGGCACGAGCCGGAACCGCCGCAGAACGAGGGACGGCTGCTGGCCGCCGAGCCGGCCGGGGACGTGCGCCGGCCCGCCGGGGCCGTGGTCCTGGCCCGTTCCGCCGCGCCGCTGGACGCCCGTATCGCCGCGATCTGGGGCTGGTCCGCCGGGATCGGCGCGCTCGGGCTCGCCGCGTGCGTGCTGCTGTCCGTGCGGCTCGCCCGCTGGGTGAGCCGTCCGCTGTCCACACTGGACGCGGCCGCCCACCGGCTGGGCGAGGGGAACCTGGGCGAACGGGCCGTCGTGGACGGCGGACCGCCGGAGGTACGGCGGCTGGCCACCACCTTCAACACGATGGCGGGGCGTACGGAGGCGCTGGTGCACGGGCACCGGGCCGTGATCGCCGATGTCTCGCACCAGCTGCGCACCCCGCTCGCCGCGCTGCGGCTGCGGCTGGACGTGCTGGCCGCCGGGGCGCGGGGCGAGACCGCGGCGGAACTGGCTGCCGCGCAGGTGGAGATCGCCCGGCTTTCCCGGCTGGTCGACGGGCTGCTCGCGGTGGCGCGCGCCGAGCAGACCACGCCCCGGCCCGCCGCCGTACCGGTCGCCGAGGTGGTGGAGGAACGGGTGGCCGCCTGGGCGCCGGTGGCCGAGGAGCGGGGGGTGGGGCTGACGGCGGCGGCCGGGCCGGCTCCGGCCGCCGCGCTGGGCTGCGGGCATCTGGAGCAGGTCCTCGACAACCTGATCGCCAACGCCCTGGACGCCGTGGACGACGGCGGCCGGGTGACCGTCGCGCGGCGCGTGGTGGCGGGGCGGTCGGCCGAGCTCCGGGTGGTCGACGACGGGCCGGGGATGGACGCGGAGGCCAAGGAGGTGGCGTTCCACCGGTTCGGCAATCCCGAGGCCCGGGGCAGCGGGCTGGGCCTCGCCATCGTGCACCGGCTCGTCACGGTGAACGGGGGGACGGTACGGCTGGAGGACACCCCGGGGGGCGGGCTGACCGTCGTACTGGAACTGCCGCTGTGGACGCGGGAGTCGGCGGGTCCGAGATCTTAACCGGTTCTGAAGGAGAGGTGAGCGGATTCCAGGGGTGCGCCCGCGGAGCCTGGAGGTGCACGCAGCCGAAAGCGGGCCGCCGATCCTCCAGGAGCCGCTGCCATGTCGTACCCGCCCCCCGACTACGACCCGTCGGCCGTGCCGTCCGCCGGCGCGGCGCGCGCCCGCGATCGCGGACTGACGCGGATCCGCGGCCTGACCGGCTGGATCGCCGCCGCGGCTGTCGCCGGTACGGCCGCCCTGGGCGCCGTGTACACCCACGTCCTGCCCGGCGGCTCGGCCTCCCCGGCCCCCGCCGGCCCGGCCGCCCACAACCCGGCCGCCCCCTCCTCCTCGGCCACCACCCACCGCACGGGCGGGGACGACGACGGCGGCGGGCACGACGACGACGGCGGCGGTGGCGACGAGGAGGGCGACGACGACGGAGGAGCCCGCCGGCCGGCCCTCCAGTCCCCCGCGCAGCCCCCCACCCCCACCCAGCGGCAACCCCAGACCACGACGGGCGCGTCATGACACCCCCGACCGCGACCCCGCCCACGGGCGAGCCTGCCGAAGTCGCGTTCCCCGCTCTCGGTACCACCGCCGTGCTGCTCGTGGGTGATCCGCGGGCGGTGGGCGTCGCCGAGGAGGTTCTGCGGGACGAGTTGAGGGCGATCGACGTGACGTGCAGTCGGTTTCGGGCCGATTCCGAGCTCAGCAGGGTGAACCTGGCCGCAGGCTCCCCGGTGCGGGTCGGCCCGCGGTTCGCCGAGGCGCTCCAGGCCGCGCTCAGGGCGGCCGAACTCACCGACGGCGCGGTCGACCCGACCGTCGGGCGGGCGGTGATCGCGCTCGGCTACGACCGTACGTTCGCCTCCGTACGGCCCGAGGACGCCCGCCCCCTGCCGGTGTTCCGGCCCGCCCCCGGCTGGCACCGGATCGCGTGGGACCCGGGCACCTCGGTGCTGCGCCTGCCCCCGCACACCTCCCTCGACCTGGGCGCGACCGCCAAGGCGCTGGCCGCCGACCGGGCCGCCCGCCGGGCCGCGGCCGCCGCCGGCTGCGGGGTGGTGGTCAACCTGGGCGGCGATCTCGCGGTGGCCGGCCCGGCACCCGAGGGCGGCTGGCGGATCGCGCTCGCCGACGACCACTCCCACCCCGAGTCCGGCAACGGCCCCGTGGTCACCGTGACGGCCGGCGCACTGGCGACCTCCGGCGTCCGGGTGCGCACCTGGCGCCGCGGCGGCCGCACCGTGCACCACATCGTCGACCCGGCCACCGGCGAACCCGCCGCCCCCGTCTGGCGCACCGTCACCGTCGCCGCCGCGACCTGCGTGGACGCCAACGCGGCGAGCACGGCGGCGATCGTACGGGGCCACGCGGCCGCCGACTGGCTGCGCGGCACCGGCCTGCCGGCCCGGCTGGTCGCGGTGGACGGACGGGTCCTGCGACTGGGCGGCTGGCCGCCCGACGACTTCGACGCCCCCGACGGAGGCCCCCGATGACCACCCTCGCCCTGGTCGGCAGCCCGCTCTGGTACGCCGGCCGCGCCGGAGGCACCCTGGCGCTGCTGCTGCTCACCGCCACCGTGGTGCTCGGCATCGCCGCAGGCGGCCGGGCCGCGCCCCGCACGATCGGCCGCTTCGAGATCGGCCTGCTGCACCGCAACCTGTCCGTCCTGACCCTGGTGTTCCTCGTGCTGCACGTGGTCACCGCGGTCCTCGACCCGTTCGTGCGCCTGGGATGGGCGGTGACGGTGCTGCCGTTCGCCGCCTCCTACCGGCCGCTGTGGCTCGGGCTCGGCACGGTCGCGTTCGATCTGCTGCTGGCGGTGCTGGTGACCAGCGCGCTGCGGCTGCGGATCGGGGCCCGGCGCTGGAAGGCGGTGCACTGGCTGGCCTACGCGGCCTGGCCGTTCGCCCTCTTCCACGGCGCCGGCACGGGCACGGACACCCGCCTCTCCCTCCAACTGTGGCTGTACGCCGGGTGCCTGTTCTCCGTGGTCGGTGCCGTGTGGTGGCGGCTGGCGAAGGCCGGTCCGGGACGGGCCGCCGGCCGGCTGGCCGCCGCGCTCGGCGCGGGCACCGTACCCGTGGTACTCACCGCGTTCCTGGCCACCGGCCCGCTGCAGCCCGGCTGGGCCCAGCGCGCCGCCCTCACCACAGCCCTGCACCTCGGAGGTGGCCAGTGAACGCCCCCGCACACCAAGCCACCTGGGACGCGACCGAAACCCGGCCGCTGCCCACCCGGACCGCCGAACCACCACAACCCCGCCGGACCCGGACCGCCGCCCTCACCACAGCCCCGCACCTCGGAGGCAACCGGTGAACGCCCCCGCACACCAAGCCACCTGGGACGCGACGGAGACCCGGCTGCTGTCCGGTTGGTATGCCACCGGGCGTTCGGCCGATCTGACCGATCACCTGCGGCGCCACGGTTCGCCGCCGGTCGCCGCGGCTCGGGGCAACCACCGTTCCAGGCCGCTGATCCGGGCTCTGGAGGCGGCCGGGCTCACCGGGCGTGGGGGCGCCGGGTTCCCGACGGCCGGGAAGCTGCGCGCGGTCGCGGAGGGACGCGGGCGGCCCGTGGTCGTCGTCAACGCCATGGAGAGCGAACCGGCCAGCCACAAGGACCGGTTCCTGCTCGCCGTGGCCCCGCACCTCGTCCTCGACGGTGCCGTCCTGGCCGCCGAGGCGGTCGGCGCCGACACCGTGCACCTGTGCGTGCCGCGCGGCGGTTCGGCGCAGTACTGGCAGCTGCGCAGGGCCGTCGACGAGCGCCGGGCCGCCTGCCTCGACGAGGTCGACCTGCGCCCGCACGCCCTGCCGCACGCCTACGTCTCCAGTGAGTCGACGTCGCTGGTGCGCTGGCTCAACGGCGGAGAGGCCCGCCCGCTGGGCGCCCCGCCGCGCAGTCACGAACGCGGCGTCGGACGCCGCCCGACCCTCGTCCACAACGCCGAGACCCTCGCCCACCTCGCGCTGGTCGCCCGCTACGGCCCCGGCTGGTTCCGGCGGGCCGGCACGCGGGACGAGCCCGGCACCACGCTCGTCACCGTCTCCGGCGCGGTCGCCGCGCCGGGTGTCCTGGAGGTCGCGCTCGGCACGCCGCTCGCCACGGTCCTGGACCGGGCCGGCGGAGGCGTGGAGCCGCTGCGGGCGGTGCTGTTGGGCGGTTTCGCCGGCACCTGGCTGCCGGCCGAGCACCTGGGCACACCGCTCACCCGGTACGACCTGGGCCGGCTGGGTGCCGCGCCCGGCGCGGGCGTGCTCGTCGCGCTGCCCCGTTCCGCCTGCGGGCTCACCGAGACGGCCCGCATCCTCGCCTACCTGGCCGCGCACAGCGCCGGGCAGTGCGGCCCCTGCCGCTTCGGACTGCCCGCGGTCGCCGACGACTTCGCCGCCCTGGCCGCCGGGCGGGCCGACGCGTTCCTGCTGTCGCGGCTGCGCCGGCGCACCGGTCTGCTGCCGGACCGCGGGGCCTGCCGCCACCCCGACGGCGCGGCCCGTCTGGCCGCCTCCGCCCTGGAGTGCTTCGTGGACGACGTCGACCACCACCTCACCCACGGCACCTGCCCCGCCGCCCGCCGCCCGCCCCGGCTGCCCGTCCCCGCGGCCACACCCCCGGAGACCTGGCGATGACCCGCACCCGCACCCTGCGCGTCGACCGCGCCGCCTGCACCGGCCAGGGCCTGTGTGCCGAACTCCTGCCGGAACTCGTCGATCTGGACGAGTGGGGCTACCCCGTCCTCAAGGCGACGGAGATTCCTTCCCGTCTGCACGCCCACGCCCGCCGTGCCGTCGCCGCGTGCCCCGTCCTGGCCCTGCACGCGGACCGGGACGGCAGGTGAACGGCACATCTGTGTCCTCTCCGGCCATCGCCCGGTAAAGGGTTCGGCATCGTCCGTTCAACGGCCTTGAACTGTGCATGACCCATTCGATGGGATGCGCGAAGACCATTCGCGATCACCTCATATGACCGCGATCACTTTTCGTGAGACCTCGAATCGCAGGGGGATTCATGCACATAGCCCGCACCGGGCTGGGCGTCGCCGCGGCCACGGCCGTCGCCGCCCTCGCGGTCACCGCTCCGGGGACCGCCGCACCCACCGCCGTACCGCACACCCTGGCGGTACCGGCCGTCGCCGGACACACCCTGGTCCATGGCGTGAGCAGCCCGCTGACCAGCGAGCAGTGCCAGACCAAGTGGCACATCAACTGCTACACCCCGCTGCAGTACCGCACCGCGTACGACCTCAACGCCCTGTACCGGAAGGGCGTCACGGGCAAGGGCCGCACGATCGTCATCGTCGACTCCTACGGCTCGCCGACCGTCCAGCACGACCTGGACGTCTACAGCAAGCAGTTCGGGCTGCCGAGCACCAAGGTGAAGGTGGTCAAGTGGGGCCACGTGCCCGCCTTCGACCCCAAGAACTCCGACATGACGGGCTGGGCCGGCGAGACCACCCTGGACGTCGAGATGGCGCACGCGGTGGCGCCCGCCGCCAAGATCGTGGTCGTCGAGACGGCCGTGTCCGAGACCGAGGGCACCACCGGTCTGCCGGAGATGATGGACGCCGAGAAGTACATGATCGACCACGGGGTCGGCGACGTCATCAGCCAGAGCTTCGGCGCCACGGAGAACACCTTCCCCGGCTTCGACAAGGGCGACTTCTCCAGCATCAAGAAGCTGCGGTACGCGTTCCAGGACGCGAACCGCAAGCACGTCACCGTGCTGGCGGCCTCCGGTGACGGCGGCGCGACGGACCTGAAGCTGGACGGCACGACGTACTACGACAAGCGCGTCAACTCCTGGCCGTCCTCCGACCCGTTGGTGACCTCCGTCGGCGGCACGCAGCTGCACCTGAACGACAAGGGCGAGCGCCTGAAGCCGGACAGCGTCTACAACGACTACGGCTCCGGCGGCGGCGGCCAGTCCCACGTCTTCACCCGCCCGTCCTTCCAGAACGGCGTGAAGAGCAAGGTCGGCACCCGTCGCGGCACTCCGGACGTCTCGATGTCCGCCGCGGTCAACGGCGGTGCCTGGATCTACTCCAGCTACGACCCGACCGCCGTGGGCTGGGACGTCAGCGGCGGCACCAGCGAGGCGACCCCGCTCTTCGCGGGCATCGTCGCGCTCGCCGACCAGGCGGCCGGCCACCGGGTGGGCAACATCCAGCAGGCGCTGTACGGCCTGTACGCCCACCACGCCAAGGCCAACGGCATCGTCGACGTCAACGACGGCACGAACAACAGCTACGAGGGCGTGACCGGCTACAAGGCCGTCAACGGCTACGACCTCGCCACCGGCGTCGGCACCGTGGACGCCCTGAAGTTCGTCCCGGCCCTCGCCAAGGCAAGCCGCCACGGCTGACGCCGACCACGACACACGAACGGCCCGGGCCTCCACCCGGGCCGTTCCCGTGGCTACTGGTTCACCGTCAACCGACCTTGTCCGAGGCGGTCGGCGTCGGTGACCGCCCGGGCGAAGGCGGTGGGCGCCTCCTGCGGGACGTTGTGGCCGACGCCGCTCAGGGTCCGGTGCTCGTAGGCGCCCGTGAACCTGTCCCGGTAGGCGGAGCCCCCGCCCGGAGCGGTGAAGGGGTCGCGTTCGGGGTCGAGGGTGATGGTGGGCACGCCGATCGCCGGCCGCCCGGCGAGGCGCTGCTCGAGTGCGTCGTAGCGGCGCTCGCCGTCGGCGAGACCGAGGCGCCAGCGGTAGTTGTGGACGACGACGGCCGCGTAGTCGGGGTTGTCGAAGGCCGCCGCGGTGCGCTCGAAGGTGGCGTCGTCGAAGTCCCAGGTGGGGGAGACGGTGTCCCAGACGAACCGGGTCAGGTCGTGGCGCAGGTCCGGATCCTCCATGGCCCTGCGGCCCCGCTCGGTGGCGAAGTAGTACTGGTACCACCAGTTGTGTTCGGCCCGCGGCGCGATCGGCGACTGCTGGGCCTCGCGGTCCGTGACGAGGTACCCGCTCACCGACACCAGGGCCGTGCAGCGCTCGGGCCACAGGGCGGCGACGATGTCGGCGGTGCGCGAGCCCCAGTCGAAGCCGGCCAGCACGGCCCGCTCGATCTTCAGCGCGTCCATCAGGGCGATGGCGTCGAGGGCGATCGCCGACTGCTGGGCGTTGCGGAAGGTCCGTGCGGACAGGAAGCGGGTGGTGCCGTGGCCGCGGAGATGGGGGACGATCACGCGGTAGCCCTGCTCGGCCAGGAGCGGGGCGACGTCGACGTAACTGTGGATGTCGTACGGCCATCCGTGCAGGCAGACGACCGCGGGGCCGTGGGCCGGGCCCAGCTCGGCGTAGCCGACGTCCAGCAGGCCCGCCCTGATCCGCTTCAGCCGCGGGAAGCCGGTGTGGACGCCCGCGGCCGGGTCGCGCGGAGCCGTTTCGCGCGGGGCCGCGGCCGCGGGCTGTGCGCCCGGCAGCCCGGTCAGCGAGACGGTGGCCGCGCCGGTCGTGAGCCCCAGGACCCTGCCGAAACCACGCCTGTCGATCATGCGAACCCCTCCGGACGGCCGTGTCGCCGACTTGCTGGACGACCGACTGTCGCACGAGCTGCGTCACCGGTCAAGGCGGTGACGCGATCGAGGCAGCCCGGAACGGTCCGGAGCGGCCGTAGCCTGTGCCGACAGGCTTCGTTCCGGAAGGATGCTCCCCATGATCATTTTTGGCACCAAGGGGTACCTCTACCAGCTCGCCATCCTCACCCTCATATGCGGCCAGTGCGGCAACCCCTCCGCTCACACGCTGCGCAGGCGCGTCACGAAGTTCACGCTGTTCTTCGTCCCGCTGTTCCCGATCTCGACCAAGTACGCGACCCAGTGCACCTTCTGCGGCGCCGAGCAGCGGGTGACCAAGGAGCAGGCGGACCAGCTGCAGGCGCAGGCCGCCGCCGGGCAGGGCGGGCCGGCGTACGGGCAGCCGCAGCAGCAGCCGAACCCCTACCAGCAGTGAAGGACGGTGTCAGCGAAGATGAGCTCTCCGTACGGCGGTGACGGCGCCGGCGGCACCCAGCCGTTCGTGATCGACACGAGCAGACCCCACCCGGCCCGGATGTACGACTACTTCCTCGGCGGCAAGGACAACTACGAGGTCGACCAGGAGGCGGCCGAGCGGTTCATCCAGGCGGCCCCCGAGGTGCGGGCGGCCGTCCGGGCGAACCGGCGGTTCATGGAGCGCGCCGTCCGGTACGTCGTCGCCGAGGGCGGCGTCCGGCAGATCCTCGACATCGGCACCGGCCTGCCGACCGAGCCGAACGTGCACCAGATCGCGCGCGCCGTCGCCCCGGGCACGCGGGTGGCCTACGTCGACAACGACCCGATCGTCAGCGCCCATTCACGCACGCTGCTGGACGACGACGACACCGACACCTCCGTCGTGCTGGCCGATCTGCGCGACCCCCGCGCCGTCCTCGGCCACCCGGACGTGCGCAGGGTCCTCGACTTCGACCGGCCGGTGGCGCTGCTGCTGCTGGCCGTCATGCACTTCCTGACCGAGGACGACGACCCGGACGCCGTCGTCGCCACCCTCCTCGACGCCCTGCCGGCCGGCTCCCACCTCGTGCTGTCCCACGCGACCGTCGACATCCACGAGGACGGCCGCGCGGACGCGGTGAAGGTCTACAACAACGCCACCGCCACCATGAACCCGCGCAGCCACGCCCGGGTCCTGGACTTCTTCGACGGCCTCACCCTGGTCGACCCCGGCCTGGTGCTGGTCCCCGACTGGCGCCCGCAGGAGCCACCGGAGGCCGGCGCCCCGCCGATCGGCATCTACGGCGGGGTGGCCCGCAAGGACGGCTGAGGGACGGCCCGACCGCGGCCTCGGACGGCCTGCTCCGCACCCGGGAGCAGGCCCTACTTCAGCCCGATGGCCGCACAGTCCGCCGCGTACTTGGACGTGCAGATGTCCTTCACGGTGTAGACGCCGTCCTTGATCACCGTGTCCTTGATGTTGTCCCTGGTGAGGGCGACCACCGGCACGAGCATCGCCGGGATGTCCTTCTTCGTCGGACTGTCGACCGAGTCCTGGGTCAGCGCGTCGAAGGCGATGCTGCGGTCCTGCACCTTGGCCACCGCCATCTCCGCGGCGTTCGTCGCCTCCAGCAGGAAGGACTTGTAGACGGTCATGCTCTGCTCGCCGGCGACGATCCGCTGCACCGCGTCCAGGTTGGCGTCCTGCCCGGTGACCGGCGGCAGCTTGGTGGCCCCCGCCTCCTTCAGGGCGTCGATGGCGGCCCCCGCCATGCCGTCGTTGGCCGAGTAGACGGCGGCGATGTTGCTCAGTCCGACGGACTGGACGGCCTTGCGCATGTCGGCCTTGGCCGTGGCGGGCAGCCATTCGTCGACGTCGTAGGACTTGGCTATGACCACCCGCCCCTTCAGCTCGCTGAGCGCCCCGGCCTTGAACAGGGCCGTGTTGGGGTCCGCGGGCGAACCGTTGATCATCACGATCTTGCCCGTGCCGGCCTTGGCGCCCAGCGCCTCGATGATCGACCGCCCCTGCACCTCGCCGACGAGCTCGTTGTCGTGCGAGATGTAGGCGTCGATCGGCCCCTGCGCGAGCCGGTCGTAGGCGATCACCGGGATACCGGCGTCCTTGGCCTTCCGCACGCCCGTGGCGATGGACTTGGAGTCGACCGCGTCCACCACGATCACGTCTACCTTCCGGTCGACCAGGTCCGCGAACTGCCTGCTCTGCTTGGCCGCGCTCGCCTCGGCGTTCTCGTAGACGACCTCGCCCTTGCCGCTGGTGAGGGAGTCGACGCGCTGCTTGAACAGGGGGTAGTCGAACTTCTCGAACCGTGCGGTCTCCTTGTCCGGCAGCAGCAGTCCGACCTTGATGTCCTTGCGCCGGTTCGGAGCGGCGGAGCCGTCACCGCCACCCACGGCGTCGATCGCACCGCACGCGGTGAGCGAGAGGGCCGAGGTGACGGCGACGAGCGGCAGGGCGAGACGAGCCGCGGTGGATCTGCTGGGGGTTGGAGCGTTCACTTACGGGTGCCTTCCGGGCGAGCGGGCGAAGTGCAAAAGGGCCATCGGGTAGCTGAGTAGCCAAACGGTGCCCGCGAGTCACGTCAAGACATCCGGTTGTCTTTTCGACAGCTCTACGGAATCTCCCCAACCGGCCGGTAATTCGGGTGGTTGTGGCGGAGGAGTGGCCGACCCTACCTCGGCGGTGCCTGACAGGTGACATCCCGCTCCGGCAGCCGGCCGGTGGCGAGGTAGCGGTCGACCGCCGCGTCGGCACAGGCGCTGCCGTAGACCCCGAACACCGCGTGCTGGTCGGCGCCGCGCAGGGTGACCAGGCGCGAGGAGGGCCACATGCGGCGCACCGCCTCGGCGCCCGCGTAGGTGGTGCGCGGGTCCCCGGTGGCGTTGACCAGCAGGGCGGGCAGGTCGGGCCGGATCGTCGTGGGCTTCTCGCGGGGCGCATCCCAATAGGCGCAGGGGTTGATGCCGTTGGCGACGGGACCGAACAACGGGTCCCGGGTGCGGGCGCGTTGCACGTCGCGCCAGTAGACCTCCGGGTCGCGCGGGGCTGGCACGTCGCCGCACAGGATCGACGTCTGGACACTGCCGTACGCCGACTCGGCCCCGGTCAGCTCGAACGCGAGCGCGTCGGCCAGCCACGGGGACGGGGTGGCGACCCGCCGGCCGTCCGCCGCGCGCAGCAGGTCCCGTACGCCCCGGGCGAGGTCGGCGTACGCGGAGGCGTTGTCCTGCGAGAGGCCGTTGAGGACGAGGACGGGCACCACGTGCTCGTCGAGCCGGTGGGCACCGATCCGCAGCGGGGTGCGGGCGGCGGACGCCTGTACGCGGTCCACGGCGGCCAGCACCCGGCCCCGGGTGCGGCCCAGCCCGTACGTGGCGTCGCGGGCGGCCGCCCAGGACGCCCAGCCCTCCAGCGCGTGCCGGTTGGCCGCCTCCACGCCGCGCAGCAGCCGGGGACCGTACCGGTCCGGGGAGATCACCCCGTCCAGCACGACCCGGTCGGTGCGCCCGGGGAACATCGAGGTGTACACCTGGCCGAGGTAGGTGCCGTAGGAGTAGCCCAGGTAGGAGATCCGCCGCTCGCCGAGCACGGCCCGTACGACGTCCATGTCGCGGGCGGTGTTCCGGGTGGTGGCGTGCGGCAGCAGGTCTCCGGCCCAACTCCGGCAGCGCCGGGCCAGTTCCGCCGAGAACGCGGCCGCGCGCTCGAAGCCGGCCCGGTCCACGCCCGCCGAGCGGAACGCCGATCCGGTCGGCCAGTGGCAGTCCAGCGGAGTGCTGCGGCCGACGAACCGCGGATCCACGCCCACGATGTCGTACCGGGCGCCGACGTCCTTCATCGCCTGCCGCACCCAGGGCGGGTCGCCGATCGTCTGCCCGCCGGGGCCGCCGCCGTTGAGCAGCAGCGCGCCGACGCGGTGGGCGCCGTCGGTGGCGCGGATCCGGGAGATCGCGACGGTGACCGTACGGCCGTGGGGCCTGCCGTAGTCCAGCGGAACCGTCACATCGGCACACCGTGCACCCGCCTGTTCCAGCTCCTTGCCCGTCGCGTCGTCGGGGCCGCGCAGGCAGCTCTTCCAGGTGAGGTGCTGGCGGTGGTAGCGGACGAGGGGGTCGGCCGCGGCCGCGGCCGGTGGGGCGGCGGCGGGCAGGAGGGTGGCGGCGACGGCGGCCAACAGGGCCGCGACGCACGCGCGCTGGATCGGCAGGAAGGCGCTGAGGGGGGTGGCCATGCCTCACCACGCTAGGCACGCGCCCTGCCGCGTTCACTCCGGCCGGCACCCGATTCACCGGTGGTGTCAGCGCCACCGCGGCGCGGGGCCCAGCCCCACCGCCGCCCGCCGACGCCACGGTGAGTGATCAAGGCCACAGGCCCGCACCACGCCCTGGAGAGCCGGTCCTGACCTGGCCGTTCACCCGCCGGGTGGGGAGTGTGAAGAGAACCCGCGCAGGAGCACCACACAGAGCCCACACAGTCTTTCGAAACCATCGTTACCGTTGCGACCCGCTCGATCCCCCATGCGAAAAGTCGAACAGCGACACGCCGAACCGTCAGGATGACAGCGGATGGACTACTGCTCCTCGTGCCGCCGGCACCTCAACGGCGCCCTGGTGTGCCCTGGTTGTGGCGCCTACGCCCCGGACATCGCGCCGCTGACCGACGGTGGCCGTGCCGTCGCCGCCCCCGCCGCCACGGCGGCCTGGCCGCAGCCGGTGCGGGAGCACACCGCTTCCGCCCCCTCGTACGACGAGCCGGAGCACGCCGGCGGTGACACCGACGTCGAGGACCCCGCGCCCACGCAGGAGGGCAGGGCGGCGCGACGCCGGCAGCGGGAGCGGTGGAAGAAGAACCAGCGTCGGGCCGTCGTGGCGACCGCCGTCGCACTCGTCGGCGGCGGACTGACCGTCTCCGCCATGAACCGCGGCGGCTCCGCCCAGCAGACCCAGGCCTCGCAGACGCCGGACGTGACCAGCATGGGCGTCGCGGAGACCCCGGACCAGGGCGACGGCGTCCTGCCGCCGGCCGGCACGGGCAAGCACCGCAAGCCCGACACCACGGCCTCGGGGTCGTCCACGAACGGCGGTGTCACGCAGGAGCGTTCCGCCACAGCGGCCCACACCGACTCGGCGCGTACGCAGCCCTACACCGTGTCAGGCACGCCCTCGACGAAGACCCCGGCCGGCTCCACGCAGCAGACCTCCACGGCGGCCGGCGGCGGCTCGGGCACGACGTCGGGCCAGTCGTCGACCTCCTCGACGGCCGACGGGGGCACGACGTCGAACTCGTCCTCCTCGACGTCGTCCTCGTCGTCCTCTTCCTCGTCCTCGACGTCCACTTCGGGAAGCTCGGACACCTCGGGGACCTCTCAGTCCACGGGCACCTCCGGCTCGGACACCTCGACGGCGTCGACGTCCCCGTCCGGCATCTGTCTGCTCGGCCTGGTGTGTGTGAGCTGAGCGGCCCACCCGCTCAAGCCGCCTTGCCACCCGCGGAGTCGGGGCCGGCCGGCGACCCGCCGTACCCCGACCCACCGTCCATGTACCGCAGTTGCACGGCGGTGACGGCGCGGACGACGAGGATGCCGGCCACCGCCGCGCCGACGACGGCGGCGTCGGCTGCGAGCAGCAACCACACGTCCGTGTAGGCACGGGCGATGACCTGGTCCGTGTCGTCGGCGTACATCAGGCCCACGCCGCCGAACATGCCGAGCAGCCACAGCGCCCACCACACGTTCAGCGAGCGCGGCAGCCGTTCGCCCGGGGCGCTGTCCTGGTGGGCGCCGGCGACGATGCGGCGCGGGATCCACAGGTTGGCGAGGGGGATCACCCAGCCCGCGTAGAGCCAGAAGCCGGAGTAGCGCGGCCGCCTGCCGGAAAGTTCGCGCGCGTTGTCGCGCACGTTGTCCAGCCAGAAGACGAAGAGGATCGCGCAGAGCGCCGCGGTGATCCCGCCCGCGCTGCTGATCAGGTGGTACGCGTTCTCCAGCGAGGTCAGCGGGCGGTGTTCGCCGCCGCCCTGGTCCGGCGGACCCGAGGCCGGCTCCCCGGCCACGGCCAGCCGGATCTCCCAGACCGCCCGCAGCGCCCAGGCGGCACCGGCCAGGCCGAGCGCGGCGACGCTCAGCCGGGCCGGGGTGCGGACCGGGCGCAGTGCGGGAGGGGAGGCGGGGGATGGTGTCGCTATGTGGTCGTTCACCGGGGCATCTTCGCCGACCCCGGCTCACGACCGCCAGCAGGACACTCCGCGGGCGCTAGTTGGAGAAGTAGATGTACTTCCACCCGGTGTAGGTGGAGCTGTTGACGGTGTCGCCCGACGAGCCGTTGATGTACGCGGCCCGCACCCGGGCCTTGATGCCGGACTCGCCCGCGGCGCCCAGGTTCACGACCGACTTGCCGTTCGTGCCGAGTTGGAAGTACTGGGGGCTGGCGTCGACCGGGTACCACTGGCCGGCGTAGTAGACCTCCAGCTCCAGGCGCTGCTCGCGACCCGGGTAGTAGGTCATGCTCGTGGTGACGACCGGCGACGTGTTCTTGTGGAACCAGTAGTACGTGCGCGAGCCGATCCTGGCCTTCTTGTAGTGCTTGGTGACCGCCGTGGAGACGTTCACCTTCGCGTAGGCCGTGACCTTGACGGTCCTCGGCTTGTAGCGGGCGTCGCCCTTGAAGACGGCCGTGACGTCGGTGTCCCGGGTCATGTCGACGGTGCCGGAGAGGTTGCCGTGGGAGTCGACCCGGCCGGACCTGACGAGCTTGTTGGGCTTGTCGCCGCCGAAGGGGTTGGCCCAGATCTCGACCGTGCGGTTCTTGTACGTCGTACCGAGGTGGGCCGTGAACTTCACGTCCTTGCCGTACGCGTACAGCTTGCCGTTGTTGTTCAGCGTCAGCGCGGGCGTGCCGCGGGAGACGTCGACCGCGTCGGAGCCGGAGGCGGCGGCGTGGGTCGCGTCGCCCGCGAAGGACACCTTGTAGGTGACCTTGCCGCCGGCCGGCGGGGTGTCGGTGAAGGAGAAGCTGCCGTCGGCCTTCGTCGCGACGGCGGCCAGCATCTTGCCGCTCGGCGAGTCCAGGTCGGTGCGGGTTACCTTCAGGCTCGTGCCCGCCGGGAGGGCCGTCATCGACGTCAGCCTGCCGGTGACGGTGAGCTTCTTGGCCCGGTCCGCCTTGGTGGGGGCCGACACCTTCAAGGTGGGCAGCTCCTTGGTGGGGTCGGTCAGCGCCCGCAGGGTGTACACGCCGCCGTCGTTCTCGGAGACGGCGAAGAGCCTGCTGCTGTCCGGCGCCCAGGCCAGGGCCGCGTCCACCAGGGTGTCGGAGCCGCTGCTGCTGCCGGTGTTGGGGAAGTCGTACTCGCGCACCGGCTTGGTGCCGCCGGGCCGGAAGACGTGCACGTCGGGGTCGTACCAGGAGAAGGAGCCGCCGGCGACGGAGCCGTCGGGGGCGACGGAGACCGCGTTCGGGTAGGCGTTGCCCGGGTAGTCCGTCACCTTGCTCAGATCGGTGGTCGAGTACGCCGGGAAGCCGTAGCCGCTGCCCCAGGAGGTCAGGACCTGCTTGCCGTCGGGCGTGATGTCGACCTGCTTGCCGCCGGAGTCGAGGCCGCCCTTGACCCGCAGCTTGGCACCGTCCGCCGAGACGTCGTAGACGGCCAGCGTGCTGCCGTCGCCGGCCGCCAGGACGTCCGGTGCGGACGGGTCGGCGCCCAGGTGCACCTGGCCCGACAGATCGCCCGGCGCCTGGTCGAGGTGGACCGCCGACTCGCCGCCGGCCGGGTCGACGAACCCGAGGTCGGAGTCGTAGGAGAACCAGATCCTGCCGTCGACGACCTCCAGGTCGCGCGGCGCGGCCGTGCCCAGCGAGTAGCTCAGGGCCGGGGTCACCGTCTGCGTGTCCACGGTGACGATCCGGTTCTCGCCCTTGACCGCCGCGTACAGTGTGCCGGAGTCGGCCGACAGCGCCAGACCGGTCACCCCGGGCTCGCTGCCCAGTGTCGCCCGGACGGTGCCGGAATAGTCGGCGACGAGGATCTTCCCGCCGACCGGGTCGGAGATGTACACCACCTTGTGGACTCCGTCGACGACCATGTCGCCGACGGACTTCACCGGCAGGATCTTTGCGGAGTCGGCCGCGGCCGGTCCCGCCGCGCCGACGGCGAGCGCCGCCGAGCCGAAGAGGACCGCGAGTGCCGTCGCGGTCGAGATGCTGCGCATGCGCACAGTACTGATACCCCCACGAGAGAACCCGGTGTGGCACCGGGTGGTCGAAAGCGCCGCGCGGCGCCCGGGCACGACCGCTCGACGGCGGTGGCGCACGGGGCGCGGCTGCTGTCAGCAGCGTATGTCATGCCTGTGACAGTCGTGGAGGGAGTTTCGGGTGATGGGGAGGTTTCGTGCGGGTGACGCTCAGTCCTCGCCGCCCTCGTCGCGCTGCAGCACGGTCACCCGGCGGAAGTTGCACACGGTCCCCGGCAGGCGGTCGGCGCCCGGCGTTTCGCCCTGCCGGTCGTGGGCCTTGAGGGCGACGCTGACCAGGCCGAGCAGCAGGTCCACGTCGGCGTCGCAGTCGAGGTGGACGGTGACCCAGCGCGAACCGGGCACCAGACGGATCGCGGACGACTCCGCGAAGTCGTAGTGCAGCCGCTGGATCGCGGGAGCCGTGAGGTGGAGGTCCACGTCCCGTCCGGAGTGGAAGTGCACGATCTCGTCCCGCGCCGAACGCAACGCCCGGCCCGTTCCGCAGCCGGCCTCGCACGGGGTGAGGTCGGGCCATGCCGCGAGTCGGTCCATGGCCTTCTGAGCCGGTGTCATGTGCCCATGGTGAGGCGCTCACCGCGGCGACACCAGGCATTGCGGCAACCGTAACCCTCAAGAGACGTGGCCTCGCCAAACGCGTCGTTTGGGTGATAATCGGTACATGAGTACCGCGACGTTCGAAATGGCGGCCACGTCGGGTGACGTACTCAACGTGATCGCCGCCTTCGTCGGTGGCCTGGTCATCGCCGGTGCCCTGATCTGGGCCTTCTGGTTCGGCATGCGGGTGAGCGACCGTGAGCTCCCGCGGCCCCTGCCGGGCGAGCAGCCCCACCTTCCCGACGGCGGAGCCGTCCACGAGATGAGCGAGGTCCGCGAACCGGACGAGGTCCCGCACTCGGAGGACGGCGAGCGCATGATGCCGTACGAGCTGCACCACGCGGGAACGCGGACCGGAAAGGATCAGCACCGCCGGCGCTGGATGCCCGGCTCCAGCGGCTCCTTCGGCAGCGGGGGCCTGGGACACAGGTAGCGTCCCGGCGGCTCACGCCATCCAGAAGAAGACCGCCGTCATCCGCTTCTCCTCCAGCGTCCTGCCGGTGTAACCGGTCGCGCTGTGCACGAGGTTGGCGCTGTAGAGGAGCAGCCGGTTGTACTTGTGCGGGACGCGTACGTCCTCCTCGAAGTGGTCGGCGGGCACGTACCGCGTGCCGAGGGCCTCGACGAGGTTGTTGTGCGGGGCCTGGACGATGTTGCCGCCGAGCCGCCCGCCGGGCAGGGACTGACGATAAAAGGCGGTGCCGCAGTCCTTGCCGACGCCCGGGTTGAGGTAGAGCACGGCCGCGTACCGGCACAGCGCCCGGGAGTCGGTGTGCGGACGCGGCTCGCTCTCGCCCTCGCCGACGACCTGGACGCAGTTGTGGTTGAGGGTGCCGCCGCCGGGCGCCTGCTGCACCCACAGTTCCTTCGCCCCGGTCGCCTGCCGCACCAGGCGCTCGACCCGGGCGAGCTCCGCGGGTTCGAGCCCCGGCATGGTGCGCAGCCCGGGCCAGGTCTCCGAGGTGTAGGGGTAGCCCTGCACCCAGTCGTCCTTCGCCAGACAGCGCGCGCGGACGGCGTCCACGTCGGGCAGCACGTCGTCGAGGACCCAGTAGTCGCGGCCCTTGGTGGGCTTGCGGTACGGCAGGACCGGAAGGGCCGCGGGAACCCGGGGCGTGGGCTGTGGGGACATGGGCCGAATCTAGGTCGGGGGCTCGTCTGGACTCTCCCGAGAAGTGGTCAACATTCCGTCAACCCTGTCATGAGCACAGCACCATGATCTGACTCACACCCGTGGGATTTTACCGAATCAAAAGGTTCCGTTCCCCGGTGCCGTCCGTACTCATCTCCGTCCGACCCCCGCCTCAGGACGGCGGGACAACCGATTGGGCAGGAGGCACGGTGCGCTTTTCGCGGAACGCGACGGGAACTCTCTTCGTGGGCGGTGCCCTCAGTCTGACCCTCGTCGCACTCGCCTATCCCTCGATGCTCGGGGTGAACACCGTGTCCAGTTCGGGGACGAGAGTCATCGCGCAGACCCAGTGGGGGCCGCTGACCGAGGCGGACCGGGACTTCGTGGTCAAGGTGCGCGCCGCCGGCCTGTGGGAGTACCCCGTCGGTCAACTGGGGCTGCAGAAGGGGCAGAGCGCGGCGGTCAAGACCGCCAGCAAGCACCTCATCGACGGCCACGCGGCACTGGACGCCAGCTGCCGCAAGATCAGCACGATGCTGAACATCACGATTCCCAATGTGGCGAGCCCGCAGCAGGTGGGGTTCGTCAACACGCTCAAGGCGGACAGCGGCAAGCAGTTCGACACCGACTTCGCCAACATCCTGCGCGTGACGCACGGTTCGATCTTCAACACCATCGCGAAGATCCGCTCCACCACCAAGAACACCGTGGTGCGGACCCTGGCCGACCAGGCCAACGCCACGGTGCTGGACCACATCACGGTCATGGAGAACACCGGCCTGGTCAACTTCGACCAGGTGCTCTTCCAGGAGACCACCCCGCCGAAGCTGCCCGCCAAGGACCTGACCCCGCCGCCCCCGGTCGCAGGTCAGCCCGCGATCGTGCTCACCCCGCCGGTGGACAGCACCACCCAACCCCCGGTCCTGCCGGGCGAGCCCAGCACGAACGCCAGCCCCACCCCGACGGTGGGCTGAGCGCGGGACACCCGGAAGGACCACCTCCCGCTTGTGTCGAAATTGTGATGGACGGTTGAACTACCGCTGCGTCACCGCAGGTTGACAGCGTTCGATCACGGGCTCCACGATGTGAGCGCACTGAGGCTCATGTGACCAGTGAGCCCAGTGTTTCTTTCGACCATCACCCCGGCAGGACCGGCCGCGGCATGCCCTCACGCTGCCCGCGCGGCCCTCGCCGGGTGCTGCACATGCCGAAGTGGGGATCCGCCATGTCCACAGCGAGCCGTGTCACCGCGCGCCGCCTCCTCGGAACGGGCGTCGCGACGCTCGCCCTCTGCGCCGCCACCGCCTCCGGCGCCTGGGCGCACGGCGGCGCCCCCGGCGGAGACGGCTGGAAGTCGGGTGGCTCCTACAAGCCCGGGACGGGCGCCGGCACCAAGACGGAGACCGACCGCTGCCAGTTCTCCCTCGACGGCACGGACTTCTACGACTCCGTCAAGGTCGACGACCAGAACCTCGGACCCACCGACGACGGCAAGGTCCACATCAAGGTCCGCACCGCAGGCGACGCCTCCACCTGCACCGCCTCGCTCGCCTCCTACCTCGCCCACGGCGCCACCTTCGCCACCTCGGGACAGCAGGTCCTCGTCGACTTCGACACGGTGACGGTCAAGCCCGGCCGGACCGACTCCCTCGACATCGCGGTGCCGGACGCGGGCTGCTTCGCGCAGATCGACCTCTACCGCGGCGCCACGAAGTTCGACGGCAAGCAGGGCGCGAACGACGGCTTCGAGCACGGCGACCTGCCGGCCGGCCCGGACCACGCGGTCATCAAGGACAAGCTGATCGCGTCCTGGAACGGCGGCACGAAGGACTGCACGAGCACCGGGTCGCAGCCCCCCGCCACGCCCTCCACGACCCCGTCCACCCCGACGCCGAGCGCCTCGGAGTCGACACCGGACACCCCCGTGGCGTCCGCGTCCACCAGCGTCCCGGCGGCCACGCCGAACGGCGGCGGGGGCGACCTCGCCGAGACCGGCGGCGGCAACTCCGGCATGATCGCCGGCGGCGCGGCGGTGCTCCTGGCCGGCGGCGCGGCGATCGTCGTCGCGAGCCGACGCCGACGCGGCGCCCGCTCCTAGACCACTCCCGAACGACGGACGCCCCGGGGATCCCCCGCTCCGGGGCGTCCGTCACATCCGCACGTCAGCTCGCGTCGGCGGCACAGTGCTTGAGCAGCAGCCGTACGTCCTCGTCGACGAGCCGGTAGCGCACGACCCGCCCCTCCTTCTCCCCGGCGACCGCACCGGCCGCGCGCAGCAGCCGCAGCGCCTGCGAGACGGCCGGGTCGTTCATACCGGTCGCGATCGCCAGGTCGGACACGGCCAGCGGCCCCGTGCGGTGCAACGCGAGCAGCAGGGCCAGCCGCTTGGGGTCGGCGAGCAGGGAGAAGCGGTCGGCCCACATGCGCACATGGGCCTCGTCACCGATGGCGGCGATGGCGTCGCACACCCGGTGGCCGTCGATGGTGCGCCGGTCTGCGCGATCGGCCGGGACGAGATGCATGGGGTCATCCTCGCAGCCCCATATGTGATCTTGAATACCTGCGCAGGTGCGCAGCTATGCAGGGATACGTGGGGTCGCCTACGGTGAGCGGGCCGTGGCGTTCGGGAATCCGGTGCGATACCGGAGCGGCCCTCGCCACTGAAATCGGGGAGTCCCCGTCCCGCGTCCCGCAAGGGACAGCCACTGGTCGTCTCACGACGGCTGGGAAGGCAGGGACGACGGACGCACGACCCGTAAGCCAGGAGACCGGCCACGGCAGCTCACGAAAGATCCACGAGGTGCTGGAGCTGATGGCATGACCCTGCCCGAGACCAAGGACGCCTCCTTCCGCTGGCGACGCGAGGACACCGTCAAGACCGCGGGACTGGTGGCGGTGATCGCCGCCCTGCACATCGTCGCCTTCGGAATCCTCTTCCTCCTGGTGGTCCCCGGCCACTACGAGGTCGGCTCCAAGGCCTTCGGCATCGGCCTGGGCATCACGGCCTACACACTGGGCGTGCGGCACGCCTTCGACGCCGACCACATCGCCGCGATCGACAACACCACCCGCAAGCTGATGGCCGACGGCAAGCGGCCGGTGTCCGTCGGGTTCTGGTTCGCGCTCGGGCACTCCAGCGTGGTGATCGTGCTGGCCGTGATGATCGCGGCGGGCACGCAGCTCGCCGACAAGGTGACCAACCAGAACTCGGGTACCCACCAGGTCCTCGGCTTCCTCGGAACAACCGTCGCCGGTGCCTTCCTCTACCTCATCGCGGCGCTCAACCTGGTGGCCCTGGTGGGCATCGTGCGCGTCTTCCGGGCGATGCGGGCGGGCACGTACGACGAGAACGAGCTCCAACGCCACCTCGACTCCCGCGGTTTCATGAACCGCTTCCTGGGCCGCCTGACCCGCTCCATCAGCCGCCCCGGCCAGATGTACCCGGTCGGCTTCCTGTTCGGGCTCGGCTTCGAGACGGCCACCGAGGTCACCCTCATGGTCATGGCCGGCTCCGGAGCGGCGGCGGGCCTGCCCTGGTACGCGATCCTGTGCCTGCCGCTCCTCTTCACCGCGGGGATGTGCCTGTTCGACACGCTCGACGGCACCTTCATGAACTTCGCCTACCAGTGGGCGTTCTCCAACCCGGTCCGCAAGGTCTTCTACAACCTGACCATCACCGGCCTGTCCATCGTGGTCGCCTTCTTCATCGGCACGATGGAACTCGCAGGCCTCGACGTCGGCAACATCGGCTACGTCATCGTCGGCCTGTTCATCGTCGTATGGGCGGCAGCACTGACGTACTGGCGCCTGGCGAAGGTGGAACAGCGCTGGACCGCACGCACGGCCGAAGCGGACTAGGCCCGCTCCACAGTCTCCAGATACAACTTCACGAACCGCTCCACGTCCACGTCCAACGCCACATCCACCAGGGCCTGTTCACGGTCGCCCTCATGGTGCTCGGCCTCGCCGGGCCGAGGGCGCCGGTCGACGATCGTCTGCCCCCGCGTCGCCCCCGGCGCGAGGGAGACCTCGACCGGAAGCAGCCGCGTGCCGATCCCCGCCGGATCGACGACCGCGCACACGGCCCCCGCGTCCCCCAGCCCACCGGCCTCCTCGGCCTCGGGCGCCTCACCGGGATGGGCGGGCCGATGGGCGAGAAGCTCACCGGCGAGCCGGGTCCCCGGTTCGGAACTGGCCCGCAGCCGATGCACGTCCGCACCGGGCACGACGACCTGGGTGAAGACGTCCAGCCCGTACATGGTGATCGGCACCCCGGCGGTCAGCAGCACCGCGGCCGCCTCGGGGTCGTGCCACACGTTGAACTCGGCGACGGGCGTGGCGTTGCCGGTCGCCACCGCGCCGCCCATGAACACGATCCGCTCGATGTTGCGGGTGACCTCGGGATGGGTCCGCAACAGCAGCGCGATGTTGGTCAGCGGAGCGGTGGGAATCAGCGTCACCGGACGAGGCGAACCGACGATCGCCCTGTGCAGCAAGGTCACCGCATCGACGTCGACCGGCCGCCGCCGGGGCGCGGGCAGCCCGAGATCGCCCATACCGTCCACCCCGTGCACCGGGGCGGGCCGCGCGGGCTCGATCAACGGCCGCTCGGCCCCCCGGGCGACCGGAATGTCCGGCGCCCCGGCCTGCTCCAGCACGGTCAACGTATTACGGACAACGCCGTCCACGTCCGTGTTGCCGGCGACGCAGGTCACCGCCCGCAGATCGAGCCCCGGATGCCGCACGGCGAACAACAGCGCCAGGGCGTCGTCGACACCGGTGTCACAGTCGATGATCACCGGAATGCCCACCACGACGAACTCCTCTCGACACCCCCGTACCAGCGACTCTACGAGTCCTGTCGCACCCGGGCCAGAAGCGGTGGGGCAGCCGCGTACGACGGAAGGGGCCGCGGCGGGGGGTGCCCGCCCGCAGTGTCGGGCGTCAAGAAACAGCACATCCCCCCCCGGCACCGCCCGACCGAGGACGGACACCCCCCGCCGCGGCCCCGCACCACCACCGGCCTACGCCCGCCCCCACAGCTCGCCACCCCGCTCAGCGACCCGCTCCCCGATCCGCCGCACCAGCTCCGCACCGGACATCGCACCCACCCGCCACCCGTCCCGCAGCCGCACCTCCACCTGGTCAGCACCGGCCTCGCGGGCACCGATCACGGCCTGGTACGGCACCAGCCGCGCGCCCCGGATCCGGGCACCCAGACTGCCGCCCTCCGGTCCCACCGACTCGACCCGCAGCCCCACCGCCCGCGCCCGCCGCGCCAGCGCCTCCGCCGCGTCCCGCTGCTCCTCCGCGACCGGCAGCACCACGAGCTGCACGGGCGCGAGCCACACCGGGAACGCGCCGCCGTGTTCCTCGACGAGGTGCGCGACCACCCGCTCCACGCTGCCGATGATGCTGCGGTGCACCATCACGGGCCGGTGCTTCGCGCCGTCGGCGCCGATGTAGTGCAGGCCAAATCGTTCGGGCTGGTGGAAGTCGATCTGCACGGTGGAGAGGGTGGCCTCACGCCCGGCGGAGTCGACGACCTGCACATCGATCTTCGGCCCGTAGAAGGCGGCTTCACCCGGGACGGCCTCGTACGAGACGCCCTCGCCATCCAGCACCTCCCGCAGCAACCCAGCGGCCCGCTGCCAAATCCCCTCCCCGGCAACGTACTTACCACCCTCCCCCGGCAGGGAGAGCCGAAAGCGGGCCGCCCGGATACCCAGATCGGCGTAGGCCCGCCGAATGAGACGCAGAGCATCCCGGGCCTCCTCGACGGCCTGATCAGGGGTGCAGAAGACATGGGCGTCGTTGAGCTGGATGGCCCGCACCCGGGTGAGCCCACCAAGTACACCCGACAGCTCGGACCGGTACATGGCACCCACCTCGGCGATGCGCAGGGGCAGTTCGCGATAACTGTGTGCCCGCGACCGATAGATGAGCGCGTGATGCGGACACAGACTGGGCCGCAGCACGACCTCCTCACCGCCCAGCCGCATGGGCGGGAACATGTCGTCGCTGTAGTGGGACCAGTGCCCGGAGATCTCGTACAGCTCCCGTTTGCCCAGCACGGGCGAGTACACGTGCCGGTACCCGGCGGCGCGCTCGACCTCCCGGACGTACTCCTCCAGCACGTGCCGCACGGTCGCCCCGTCGGGCAGCCAGTACGGCAGCCCCGCGCCCATCAGCGGGTCGGTGTCGAACAGTTCCAGCTCACGGCCGAGGCGGTGGTGGTCGTACATGGTCGTTCTCCTCACGTCAGTGCGGGAGGGCGAGCGACCGGCCGACGACGAAACCCCGGGGCACTCGCCCCGGGGCTTCGGACTTCCGTCCAGGAATCAGCGCGCCGGGACACTCTCCGGCGTCGTCGTGGACCACACGTGGGCGCGCTGCATGAAAAAACGGTAGCGCCCCCGCGAAAGAAGACGCGAGCCGTTTTCGGAGTAGCCCGTACGGACCGGAGCGCTGGTGGCACAGGACGCGGAATGGTCCCTTGAAGACAGCCGATCTTGTACGCGCCCTCCCAGGAGGCCCCGATGCCCCGCACCCCCACCCGCCTCCTCACCACGGCCCCACTGCTCACCGCAGCCGCCCTGCTCACCGCGACCGCCTGCACGGCAGGCACCCCGCAAGCGAGGAAGCCCCCCGTCGCCCCCACGAAACCGTCCGCCACCGGCTCGGCACCGGCCCCCCGGGCCCTCACCGAGGCCCAGGCCCAGGCCGCCCTGGTCACCGCCACCGACCTCGGGGAGCCATGGGCGCCGACGCAGGGGGCGGCGACCTGGCGGGACGGGCTGCTGAAGGCCACGACCGAGTCGCCCGAATGCCGTCGCCTCCTGGACGCGCTCTACGCCGACGACCTGTTCGGCGGGAACACCGGCACCCGGGCGGTGACGGGCCTGGACGACCCGCTGGACCAGGCCCAGCTCCGCTACCAGGTCCTCGCGCTGAACACCTCCGACGTGGACCGCACGCTGACGTGGCTGAAGTCGCTGCCGCGCGGCTGCGGGACGTTCACGGCGGTCACCGCGCACGGCGCCGTGCAGGGGGTCACCGTCAGGGAGGCCGATCTGCCGCAGGTCGGGGACGCCCGGCAGGGGCTGCGGGTGACGCTGAGCGGCGAGACGGCGGACGGCGACCCGACGGTGCTGACGATGGACGTCGCCGCGGTCCGCGTCGGCGACGACACGATCGCGGTCAGCCTGGGCGGCCTGGGCGACGTCTCACCGGACGCGACGCGGGCGGCGGTGGAGACGGGCGTGCGCCGACTGACCGAGATCAGGAAGTCGGGCCGGGCGCAGATCTGATGCGCCCCGGCTAAGCGAGTCGCTCTACGGCTTCCTTGGCCTCGCGCAGGTCGGCCCCGGTGGCCTCCCGGTAGACCTTGATCGCCTGGATCTTCTTGCCGTCGCGCAGGAGGGCGGTCACCTCGTCGTTCCAGGGTTCGGAGGCGTCGATGCCCAAGTGCGCGATGATCAGGTCGAGTTTGCGCTCGACGCGGGCGACTCGCTTGTCCGCGCGGGAGATCCGGCTCTCGACGCTGCCGACACCGACGATGAGGAAGAGGGCGGCCAGGGAGTAACCCAGTATGTCCATGGGGCCGATCCTAGAGGTCGCCGTCGAACCTCATCCGGCGCGCCACGATGTCCCGCGCCACGTCCAGGACCGTGCGGCCGAGGACGAACGCGTGGCCGCGCAGCCGGGCCAGCGCCTCGGCCGCGTCGGCTCCGAGCTGGGCCATGATCATGCCGACGGCCTGGTTGATCTCGTCGTGGTCGGCGGCCAGCCCGACCACCCACGGCTCGTCACCCCGCTCACCGCCGGCCTCCCATGGCAGCGTCACCAGGGCCTCCGTGAGGAACCAGGCCGCCCGGCGCGCGGTACGCAGCTGCCGCTCGGTGAGCTTCCCCGGGGTGCCCCGGTAGAGGTCGAGAGTGCCGACGCACAGCGCGTCGACGCCCAGCGGAAGCGAGTACACGGCCGCGACCCCGGCGGCCGTCGCCTGGTGTGCGAACACCGGCCAGCGCTGCGGGTCGCGGCCGGCCGTGAGATCGCAGGCGAGCACGGTGGCGCCGAGCCGGGCGGCCAGCGCCCCCGGCCCCTCGCCGACAGTCGCCTGGAGTTCGGCGAGGTAGGAGGCCGCCTCGTCGCTGGCGCTGATGGGTACGGGCACCGCGTCGGACCGCAGGGAGACGCTCGCGCCGCTCACCGGCAGCAGTTCCACCAGCGCCGCGCACAGCCGGCCGGGGATCTCCTCGGGCCGTGCCCCGCGCAGCCCCGCGATCACGGCCTCGGCCCGGGCGTGGTCGTCCCCGGGCCCCGGAGCACCGCCGAAGAACCCTTCGCGGTCGTCGCCGGACCGCACGGCCACCGCCTCCCTCGGTCACGTCTCCCCTCAGCGGACCGGCAGAATCAGGGACCGGGACTCATGACACGCCCGCTCGGGAACCTCCCGCACCACCCGTGTGCCCACATCGGCCCCGCCCACGACACCACCGCACCACCCACCCCGACACACCGCACCACCATCACCACGCCGCACCCCCACCCCTCACAACGCGGCAGCACCCCTCACCACGGGCGCACCCCACCCCACCCTCACCACGGGCGCACCCCCACCCCTCACAACGCCGCGGCGCCCCGGTGAAAACGCCGCAGCGCCCCCTCACAACGGCGGCTGTGCCGGAGCCGGCCCCAGCGTGGTGGTGCCCGGCGCCGTGCGGTGGCCGAGCCCGGTCCGGTAGGCGTCCAGGGCCGCCTCCACCCGCCCGGTCCGGCGCAGCAGGTCCCCCAGCAGCCGGCACAGGTCGGCGAGGTCGCCGGCCGCCCCGGCGCGCTCGAGCAGGCTGAGCGCCCGTACGTAGTGCTCCTCGGCGGTCTCCGTGTCGCGGGCGTCCTCGGCGATGATGCCGAGGAGGCGGTGGGCGGCGGCGGAGTGCAGCGCGCCGCGTTCGGAGTTCAGGTCGCTCAGGGTGTCGTGGAGGAGGGCCGCGGCCTGTTCGGACTTGCCGCGGCGGTGCAGTACGTCGGCCAGCTCGACGGCGACCTGGCTGCTGTAGAGGGCGGCCCGCTTGGCGGTGAGCATCTCCAGGGCCTGCCGCAACTCCGCCTCGGCACGCTCCAGTTCGCCGTTCTGGGCGCACACGTACCCACGCATCCAGTGGCAGTTGGCGAGTTCGGTGCGGATCTGCAGGGTGCGGTACAGCTCGGACGCCTTGGCCAGCGAGGCGTCGGCCTCGGCGATACGGCCCTCGGCGAGCAGGGTGCGGGCGACCGAGCGGTGCATCCGGGCGACGAGGGCGGGGTCGCCGGCCTGGGGCGCGAGGGCGAGGGCGAGCTCGGCGGCCTGGGCGGCCCGGGCGTGGGCGCCCATGTCCATGTAGGGGCCGATGATGCTGGCGTAGAGCAGGAGCAGGGCGTCGGGGTCGTGCAGCCCGCCGCGGTTGAGCTCGTCGAGGGTGGACTCCAGCAGGTAGACGGCGTAGCGGAGTTCGCCCGCGAGGTAGTGGGAGACGGCGCGTCCGCGCAGGGCCGGGACGCGGGCGGGCAGCGGGGCGTCGGCGAGGGTCTTCTCCGCCTGCTCGAAGTACCGGCGGGCGTCGGTGAGTTCGCCGGTGTCCAGGGCCGACTCGCCCAGCCCCAGCAGGGCGGCGGCCTGTACGTCGGCGAGGTCGTGCCCCTCGGCCTCGGCGAGCAGCGCGCCGTACTGCTCGGCGGCCCGCTCGGCCTCGCCGCCGGCGAGCGTGCGCTGGGCCTCGGTGAGCCGGAGCCTGAGGTCGGTGGCGAGCCGTGCCGGACGTCCGGTGGCGAGTTCCTCGTACGCCACCCCGAGCCGTTCGGCGATGTGCCGGAGCGCCTCGTCGGAGGCGCGCACCCGGCCGGCTTCCAGGGTGGAGATGTAAGCGGGGGTGTAGGCGGGCTCGGCGAGCTGTTTCTGCGTCAGCCCGCGTGCCGCCCTGAGCTGCTGCACCCGTCTGCCGATGACCTCCGGTTCGTCGCGGTCCGTCATCCCCAACTCCCCCTGGCCCTCTTGCTGTTAGCCCCCGTCCGCCCCTAGGTTAAGCCACGGATTAAACATGCTTAACCCGTTGCTGTAATCACCGCTGTTGCGAGGTCGCCGTGAACGAACGCACCAGCCCCGCCGAGCGCTACGCAAGAGGCTTCGCCGCCGCGCTGATCGCCGTGACGACCCTGGTCCTGGCGGCGAACGCGGGACCGGCGAGAGCGGCGAACGAGCCGAAGCCGGCGGCCCAGGTCCAGCAGGCCTCGCAGCACGGCTGAGGCTTCGGCGAGAAGCCCCCGCGAATTCGACAGAAAGCCCTTTCCAAAAGGGTCTCGGCCTGCCAGTCTTCGGGCGGCCCCGGATGTCATGTCCGGGACGAGTCCGTTCGTCGACTGGAGCCCCCCATGCCCCACCGCCTCGCCCGTTCCGCGGCCGTCGCGGGCAGCGCCGCGGTCCTCGCCGTCGCCCTCGCCGGCAGCGCCTCCGCGGGCGTGCTGCAGAACCTGCCCGAGAACGCGACCGCGTTCCAGAAGAACTTCGAGCCCCTCTACGACTACGACACCGACAGCTGCTACCCGGCCGCCGCGATCGACCCCGACGGCAACCTCAACGGCGGCCTCAAGCCGACCGGTTCCGTCACCGGCGAGTGCCGCAGCGGGCATCTGAACCACGCGAACACCTACTCGCGCGCCAAGTGCAACAACGGCTGGTGCGGAATCGTCTACGCCGGCTACTTCGAGAAGGACGAGGCCTCGCCCGGCATCGGCCACCGCCACGACTGGGAGTGCGTCGTCGTCTGGGTCAAGGAGGGCGCGGACACCCCGTCGTACCTGTCGGCCTCCGCGCACGGCGGCTTCGACACCGAGCCCGTCGCGAACGTGCCGATGAGCGGCCGGCGCGTGCAGGTGGTCTACCACAAGGACGGCGCGAGCACCCACGCCTTCCGCTTCGCCAAGTGGGGCGAGACCGCGGAGAACGACACCGGCGCCTGGCACCAGGAGAACCTGCTCACCTGGGACAACCTGGCGCCCGACCTGCGCACGATCCTCAACGGCTCCGACTGGGGCAGCGCCAACTTCCCGCTGCAGGACTCCAAGTTCGCCGACCACCTGAACAAGGCGAGGCCGAGCGGCATCACCTTCGACCCGTACGCCTGACGCGGCCGCGGGCGCCGACGGAGGCTTCCCCTGCCGTCGGCGGCCGCCTTGCGTACGCTGCGGGGATGACCTCTGTCGCCGCGCGCACCGCCCTCGACCTGACCTCCGACCTGCCGGTGACCGCCCTGGAGGACCTCTACCGGGACCTGCACCGCCACCCCGAGCTCTCGCTGCGGGAGCACCGCACGGCAGGACGGCTCGCCGAGCAGCTGCGCGAGGCGGGCTACGAGACCGCGGAGGGCATCGGCGGCACCGGAGTCGCCGGGCTGCTGCGCAACGGCGACGGGCCGACCGTGCTGCTGCGCGCGGACATGGACGCGCTGCCGGTCGTGGAGGACACCGGGCTGCCGTACGCCTCCGAGACCCCCGGCGTGATGCACGCCTGCGGGCACGACCTGCATGTCACCTGGCTCGCGGGCGCGGCCCGGGCGCTGGCGGCCGGACGGGAGACCTGGAACGGCACCCTGCTGGTGGTGGGCCAGCCGGCCGAGGAGTCCGGGCAGGGAGCCGAGCGGATGGTCGCGGACGGGCTCTACGAGCGGTTCCCGCGGCCGGACGTGCTGCTCGGGCAGCACGCGGCGCCGGGCCCGGTCGGCTTCTACGCCCACTCGCCCGGCCTGATCATGTCGGCGTCGACGGACGTCGACATCGTCGTGCACGGGCGGGGCGGGCACGGTTCGCGGCCCGAGACGACCGTCGATCCCGTCGTCACGGCCGCCCACCTCGTCACCCGGCTGCAGACCGTCGTCTCCCGCGAGATCCCGGCGAAGGAGTCGGCCGTGCTGACCGTGGGCCGGATCGAGGCGGGCACCCGGCACAACATCATCCCGTCCGAGGCACGCATCGCCCTGAACCTGCGCACCCAGTCCGAGGAGGTGCGGGCGCGGATGCTCGCGGCGATCCGCCGTATCGCGGCCGGCGAGGCGCTCGCCGCCGGGTGCCCGCGGGAGCCGGAGATCACGGTGGGCGCGACCTTCCCGGTGACCGTCAACGACGCGGACACCGACCGCCGGGTCGCGGCCGTGCACGAGGAGGTGCTCGGGGCCGGTACGGTCCTCGACTTCGGGCCGGTGATGGGCAGCGAGGACTTCCCGCACCTGGCGCAGGGCGGGATCCCGTACTCCTACTGGTTCGTCACGACGACCCGGGCCGATGTGTGGGAGGCGGCCGAGGGGGCGGACCTGATGGAGAAGTTCCTGGCCGTCCCCAGCAACCACAGCCCCCACTTCGCCCCCGACCTCGCCACCGTCACCCCGGGCGTACGCACCCTGGTGTCGGGAGCGCTGGCCTGCCTGGACAGGTAGGGCTCTAGTCGGGCAACGCCTTGCGCAGGGCGCGGTCGAGGTTGGTCGCCAGTTTCTCGTCGGTCGGTGGGCTGTCTCCGAACAGGGCGCCAAGCTGGGCGATGAAGGTCTGGGTGAAGGCTCCGTACAGGGGTGTGCGGGGGCGCTGGACGGCCTTCTGCAGGGCGGGCAGCAGGATCCTGCGGGCGTATTTCGGGCGGCCGTCGGCGTCGCGGGGCATCGGGTCGGTGCGCTCGCCCGTGGGTGAGGCGGACGGCGCCGCGGTGCCGGTGGTGCAGCGCAGGCGGTGATCCCGGTACGCGGAGGTACGGGTGGCCGCGAACCCCGCGTCGAGCAGGCAGCGTTCGCTCTCGGCACTGGTCAGGTAGGAGATCAGCTCGGCGGCCTTGTGCGCCCGCGGGGACGAGGCGGTCACCGCCAGGTTCTGCCCGCCCAGCACCGCGGCGCCCGGCAGCGGGGCCACGCCCAGCTGTTCCTCGCCGAAGGTCTGGAACAGGCTGCGGTAGCCGTAGGGCCAGAAGCGCAGGAAGGCGGTGCGGCCGTCCGCGAAGTCGCTCATCGAGGCGGGCTCGTCGGAGTGCACTGCGGCGGGGAGCAGGTACGGTGCGGCGGTGCGCCGGCGCAGCTCCGCGATGCCCTGCGCCAGATCGTCGACGTCGGCGTCGTAATGGCCCTCGGCGTCGGTGAGCGTCAGCTCGGGCGCCTCCGTCGTGAACGCCTCGATCGCGTTGACGGTACGGCCCTCGTAGCCGGCCAGCTGTGTGGTCCAGCCCCTCTGGTAGCCCTTGGGGGCGAGGTCGTCCACGTCGCCGATCAGCGCGTCGATGTCCGTCCAGGAGGTGTCCTTCGCGCTCAGGTCGGTGTCCCGGACGCCCGCCTCCCGCAGCCAGTCGCGCCGGTAGAAGAGCAGCCCGACGTCGCTGTTGAACGGCACCGCGTACACCTTGCCGTCCCAGCTGGCCGTGCTGGCGACGGACTCGATGACGTCGTCCGGGATCAGCGAGCCCGGCAGCGGGCGCACCAGGTGGGCAGCGGCGAACTCCGGCACCCAGGTGACGTCCAGGTTCACCACGTCGTACGACGCGCTGCCGGACTGCAGGGCGCCGAGCAGCTGGCTGCGCTGTTCGTCCGCGCTGCCGGAGAGTTCGACCAGGCGGGCGTGGTAGCCGGTGTTCGCCTTGTCCTGCTTGCGGTTCCAGGCGTCGATGAGCTGCTCGCGGATGCCGTTCTTGCCGGTGACGTCCCGGCCGCTGGCGATGACGATCTCGCCGGGCACCTCCTGCGAGGAGGACGCGTCGGTGTGTCCGGTCCCGCCGGTGCAGGCGGCGAGCAGCAGCAGGGCGGCCGCGGCCGCCAGGCGCCGTAGCACCATCAGTCCTCCCCCGTTCCGGTGCGCGCGACCTCGTCGGTCAGGCCCGTGCCCAGGTCGTCGTCGGCGTCCAGGCAACGGCCGCCGCTCGCCGCGGAGATGAGCGCGTCCGGCCTGCCGCGGTCGCAGCCGCCGCTCACCAGGGACACCATGGTCACCGGCACCCGCCCCTTGCCGGCGCGGGCCTTGCTCAGCACGTCGTCGAGGGCGGCGCCGGTCAGCCGGCCGTCGTCCTCGTCGTCGGTGATGTACACGATCAGCTCGGGGCGGTGGTCGTCGATGCCGCGGCGGCGCATCTCGTCGAGGGCGGCGGACAGGGCTGCGGGCGGGTCGGCCTCGGCGTCCCGGACCCTCGCGCGGCCGACGGCTCGTTCCGCTTCCCCGCGCGGGTGGTGGCCGTAGCGCAGGAGCGTGGTGTACGGCCGCTCCCCCGTCCCCGACACTGTCCGGATCCCGAACTCGTCGCGGGAGCCGAGGCCGCCGAGCGACTGCCTCAGCAGTCCGGGCCCGCCGCTGGGTCCGTCCCAGAGACCGCCCATGGAGCCGGAGTTGTCGAGCAGATAGAGCACCCGGCCGGGCCCGTTGGCTCCCCGGTACTGCTTCAGCGCGTCGTCCATCGCGCCGCTCGCGGCGCCCGCGGCGAGCGGGGACGGGGCGTGCAGCACCCCGGAGGCGGTGTCCGCGCCGTCCGGCAGCGGCCGGTGGCGGGCGTCCCGGAACCCGTCGCGCGCGAACACGGCCCGCCCGCCGGAGCCGGCCAGCCAGGTGCCGAACCTCTCCGTGGCGTCGTCGCGGGCGGCGCCGTCCCGGTCGCCGTGGTCCCAGCGCACCCGCACGAAGGTGGGCTCGACGCCGGGCATGTCGTCCGGGTACCGGGCGGTGCGCCGCTCGCGGGTCGTCCGGTCGCAGCCGACACCGGTCTTCAGCAGGAACTCCGGTACGAGGGCGGCGGTAGAGGCGTCCGACGACGGGTCCTCGGGCAGCGCGCACATCAGGTCGGCGGCGGTCCGGGAGGGCGGCCCCGCCTGGGAGACCAGCCGCTCGGCGCGGCCGGGGTCGGTCGCCTTCGCGGTGCCGGTGCCGTACAGGCCCGTCGTGGCCAGCAGCGCGGCGTCGGCGTACTCGGGGTCGGGCCGGCGCACCCGGAAGTCGGCGTTCCGCGCGGTCAGGGCGGCCAGCATCGCGGACAGCGGCCGCCCGGTGCGCGGCCCGGCGCCGGTGACGGTGTCCGGGACGGCGAGAACGACCGGCGAGTAGGCGAGCGGTGTGCGGGCCGCCACCAGGTGGGCCACGGCCGCGGTGTCCTGGTCCTCCTTGACGCGGTCGACGTCGGCGGGTGTGGCGGGGATCCACACGTCCGGCTGCGGTCCGACGTCCCGCTGCGGGTTGACGTCCTGGTCGTTCGGCTCCCGCCAGTCCTCGCTCTGTCGCCTGAGCGCGGTGACCGCGTCGGCCGCGCCCGCGCCGTAGACGGTGATCCCGCTGCGCCGGCAGCCGTGGCCGTCGGTGTTCGCGTCCGAGGTGAGATAGGCGTCGGCCGCCGCGGTGACCGTCGGCTCCAGGTCGGGGTCGGTCAGGACCCGCAGTTCGAGCGGCGGGGCGCAGGAGGCGGAGCCGCGCAGCAGGGCGGAGACGCCGACGGAGCCGGCGCCCAGGACGGCGAGGGCCAGGGCCAGGACGACGCCGGTACGGGCGGGGCGGGACAGCTTCCTGAACCGGTCGGCACCGCGCCCGGCCCGGGAGCGGAGGGCGGCGAGCGGCACGGTGAGGGCGTTGCGGACGCGGCGGGGGAGCGTCGGCCGGCGGGCGGGCGGCAGCCGGGACTGGTCGTCGGAGGGCCCGGGGGTGTCGGTGGACGACGTCGGGGCGCCGGGCCGGATCGTGATCGGCAGCGTGGGCCGGGTGCCGGGCGGCTCCGGTGGGACACCCCGTGCCGACAGCAGTACGTCCGCCTCGGCCTCCATCCTGCTGAACGGCCGCCACGGCCGGTCGCGCAGGGTCCGCAGGTCCAGGGCCTCCATCCGGGCCCGTAAGTCCGCGGCGAGCCGGCCGAAGCCGACCTCGCCCTCCCGGCCGAGGAGGTGCACGAGTTCGGCGGTGAACGGCGTCGGGGTGGTGTCATCGCCGGCGTCGATACGGTGGTTGGGCTGCACGCTCATCAGCAGCAGCACGCGCCGGCGGTCCTCGAAGGGCTCCCACTGCTCCCAGACGTGGGAGGCGTTGCCCGCGTAGCAGCAGTCGAGGATCACCACGATCCGCTCCGCCCGGCTGGCGGCCAGCATGCCCAGGACCGTGTCGAACGTCTCGGCGCCGGGGAAGACCGACGCCTCGCCGCGGTAGACCTCCGCCCCGCGCAACTGCAGGAACAGCGGTTCGGCGGCGCTGGGTACCGCCGCGTGCCCGGCGAAGTACACCAGCAGCAGGCCCTCGGCGCCGTTGGCGGCCCTGCGCAGGGCGTTGTGGAAGGTGCCCACGTCGGGCGAGGCCAGGGCGGTGACCTCGTCCGGGGTGAAGACCTGCCCGCCCCGCAGCGCCTCCTGGAGCCGGGTCAGGTTGTGCGCCACGGCGGGCAGCGGCCCGGGTACGCCGTGCGGCGGTCGGACGTGGTCGTACTCGCTGACGCCGACCAGCAGTGCCCGGTTGGCCTTGCCACGCGGGTCCAGGCGGTTCACGGCACTACCTGTCGTCGGCCGCACCGCCGACCTGGGCCTCGGGCGGATCGCCGGCCTCCACGCTGCGGCGGTTCTCCTGCCAGGCCACGACCGCGAGCCGCACCGCCACCATCAGTTCCTTGAACGCGGCGGAGGCGGCCCCGCCGATCAGCACGACGACGACCTCGGTGCCGAAGCCCATCGGCGTGCCGGGGTCCTCGTTCCTGCGGTCGCGGAGCTCGATCTGCAGCTCGCCGCGCCGCAGCCGTTCGGCGAGCGGCTCCTCCCGCTCCAGCCACTGGCGCAGCGCCACGACGTCCCGGTCACCGGCGGTGCGGTCCAGGCATACGCGTATCTCCTGGTCGGCCACTCCATCCCCCTCAGCCATAACTCACCATCATGGCACCACGGTTGCTCAGAGGCGAGGGTCTGTCACCGTCAGTCGCAGGGGAGTTGTCAGTTCTGCGTCTGCAACTGCCGCAGCTGTCGCCGGACATGGTCCAGCGCGCCCTGCCGTTGCCCCGGCACCCGGGCACGCAGTTCGGCCAGCGCGGGCCCGGTCCGCCGCGCCTCCTCCGCGTCGCGGATCTGCCCCCACTGGTGGTGCGCCCGGTCCACGGCCGCCTCGACCGCCGGCGCGTCCACGGGCTGCCCGGCCGACAGCCTGGCCAGCGCCACGAGCATCCAGGCCCGGCAGCTGCGCACCGGATCGCCGGCCAGCATGGCCAGATCGGCGCGCACCTCGGCCCAGTGCAGGGCCTGTTCGGAGCCGGCTCCGTGGGCCTGTACGGCGGCCCGCTCGTGGCCGGCGGCGAGGGAGTCGGCGTCGGGGTGCCGGCCGGCCTGGACGGCGGCGGTGATGGCGGCGTGCGGGTCCGGCCTGCTCGCGGGGGCCGGCGGGACGTCGACGACCGGTTGCCGGGCGGCCGTCAGCACGATGCCGGGGCCCTCCTCGGCGATCCGCGCGAGGGCCTGCTGGTGCAACTGCTCCACCGGCGGCCGCCATCCGCTGCGCAGGATGGTCGCCACGGCCCTCATGTACGTCGGCGCCGCCACCGCCCGCCGGGTCGCGGGCGGCGCGATGCGGCCGTAGACCGCGTTGCTGTGGCCGGAGTCGAGACGGTTCGCGGCCAGCCACTCCCAGGTCTCGGCGTCGGCGTGCAGGTCGGCGAAGAGCGTCGTCGACCCGGGCGGGCGCAGGCGCAGCTCCTCCTTGAGCCAGTGCCAGGGAAGCCCGGTGTAGCGGACGGTGGAGGGGGTGGTGCGGGCCAGCGCCAGGTGCGGCAGCCGCTGACGGCGGTCGAGCTGGAGCTGGCCGGTGACGAAGACGGTGAGCGGGCCGGGTGCGCCCGCGGCGGCGCGCAGCCGCGTCAGCACGGCCTGCGGTTCCAGCGGGTCGGCGAGCTCGACGACGTTCGCGGTGTCGGTGCCCGACAGTACGGCGGGCGGGACGGCCGCGAGGACGGGAAGCACGGACGCCGCGTCCACCAGGCGCCCCTTGCCCGCCGGGGCGGCGGCGAGCAGCAGCACGGTTCCGGGCATCGTTCCCTCCCCATCCCCCGTCGATCACGTACGTCAGCACCGTAACGGCTGCGACTGCGAAGCAGGCACCGCAGCACCGCAAACGTCCGCTTCCTCTCCTCCCGCCGACTTGCCAGGGCCCTCGCCCAGGTGTGCCCTGGAAGGCAGGGGCGAGGAGAGAGAGGAGTGCTCTCATGGCTCATGCGGCACCCGCGCGCCGCGGCGGAATGATGGGGAAGGTCCGGGCCAACCGGGCCGCCCGGCCCACCCGTACACCCGACCTGTTCGACGAGCGCGTCCACACCGTGGGCCGGTACGGGATTCCCGTGGTTCTCGGACTCCTCTACGGGTTCTGGGCGGCCGCCAACCGCCGTCACGGCGGCGAGATCACGGGCTGGAACATCCTGTTCGGCTTCGTCACCGCGGTCGTGTTCATCGTGCTGTGCATCGCCGTCGCGACCTTCGCACCGCTGCTGAAGCGCGAGTTGCACTCACTGGTGAAGTCGGCCTTCGCAGGCGCGGCGGTCGGCTTCCTCTACAGCCAGACCGGGGACTCCGTGCTGCGGTCGGTGGCGCTGGGCGTCGGGGTGACGGCGGCCGTCTTCCTGGTGTTCTTCTACCGCTACTACACGCGTGAGGACGCCGAGGGACACCGCATCCGCTGACGTGCGGGCACGGGTGGGCCCCGGCCGTGACGGCCGGGGCCCCCCCGCTCCCTCACCCTCCGGTGGTCACGGTGATGGTGACGCTGGTGGTCACCGCCCAGGTGCCGCTCCAGCTCGGGTCGTTCCAGTCGGCGTTGGTCCAGTTGCCGTCCCGCCACCGCGGACAGGGGTCCGCGCAGGTCGGCACCCAGCGGCCGCCGGTGTCGACGAACTCGGCGCTGGCCCAGCCCTGGGCGCCGACGAGCCAGTACCAGTACGGATTGCGGTCGACGCTCTGCCCGCGGACCATGCACTGGACGCGGTCCTGGCTGCCCGGCGAGAGCCGGTCGACGACCGCCGAGTCGACGGTGGGTCTTGCCCGGACGTTCAGCGCGGTGCGGGAGACGACGGTGCCCCAGATCGGACCGCCGCTGCCTCCGGGATGGGAGGGCTGGGCCGCCGCCGACGTGCCCGCCGCCGCGGCGACGAGGGTGCCACCGGCGAACAGGGCAGCGGTGAGGGTCCTCAGGGCAGGAGTGGTGCGCATGATCGGCCTCCTTCTCCCCAGCACCATGAGACACCCGTTCGGGTGAACCCTCCACCGGAGAACGGAACCTGCAGTTCCGGCCTGCTTTCCTCCACACAGCGCCCGTTCGGCCGTGCGAAAGCACCCGTATGCAGTCACACCGCTCGCGCGGCCGGCCCACAGGGCCTTGCCTGAGAGGGTGTCCATACGCCTCAGGGGCGCCCTGTCGGCCGCTCTCATCGCCCTCGCCTGCCTCCTCGCGCCGTGCGGCGCGCTGGCGGCCTGGGCGGCGTACGACCTCGCCGACACGGGCCGCTACGTCAGCACGATGGCGCCGCTCGCCGGGGACCCCGCGGTGCAGGGCGCGGTCGCGGACACCGTGGGAGCCCAGGTCATGGACGAGGTCGGTGACCGCCCCGAGGTCCGCCCGATGCGCTCCGCCGTCGGCCCCTACGTGCACGACGCGGTCCGCTCCTTCACCCGCACCGAGACCTTCCGCGCGGCCTGGGACGCCGCCAACCGCGCCCTGCACGACGCCGTCCTGCACGCCCTGCGCGACGACCGCGAGCGCGCGGTACGGGTCGACCTGGCGCCGGTCACCGAGCAGGTCAAGCGCCGCCTCACCGACCAGCACATGCCGCTCGCCGCCCGCATCCCGGTCGAGCACACGGCGGTCGACGTCCTCCCGGCCCAGGACCTGGACCGGCTTCGGAAAGGGTTCCACGTGCTGGAAGTCGCCGGTTTCTGGCTCCCCTTGGCGGCCGTGGTCTTCGCCGTCGCCGGTCTCGCGGTGGCCGGGTGCCGCCGCCGCGCGCTGACCGCGACCGGCCTCGGCACCGCGCTCGGCGGCGGGTGCCTCGCCCTCGCCGTCGCCGTCGGTCGCCGCCTCACCCTCGCCGACCTGCCCGAGGCGGCCCACCGCCCGGCCGCGGGCGCGGTCTACGACGCCCTCACCACCACACTGCGCGAGGCCTCCTGGCTCCTGGTCGCCCTCGGCCTGGCGGTGGCCCTGGCAGCCCGGCTCAGCCGCCCCCGCGAATCCGGTACGGCGGAGACCGTTCCACCACTCCCCGACCTGAGCGCGGCCGATCGCCCGTCCGTGCCGGGGATGAGCGCGCAAGCGTAGGCTCGGGAGTCGTGACCCACCCAGGCCGTCCGGCATGTGAGGACGAGGCCCGTTCAGGGCCGAAGCGGGGGCCTGGGGGCGGCAGCCCCCAGCGAGGCCCGCACCGACGCCGGGGCCCCGCCAGGAGGCTCGGCGCCTGGACAGCCGGTCTGCTGCTGGCAGGCACCAGCACCGTCGTCGCCTGTCGCGCCGCCGACACCGACGCCCTCACCCCCGTCCCCCAACTCCTCGCCTTCCTGCCCTGGCTGCTCGCCCCCACCGGGCTCGCCCTCCTCCTCGCCCTGCTCGCCCGCTGGCGGACGGGCATGGTGTGGGCGCTGCTCGTCCTCGCGTTCCTGGCCTGGTTCGTCGAGCCGTACGGCAGGGTCGACGAACCAGGCGGCACCCCACTCGCCGAGCTCAGGGTGCTGACGTCGAATGTCGAGTTCGGGCGGGGCACGGCCGCCCTGGTCCCCGAGATCCGGCGGCACAGGCCGGACATCGTGTTCGTCGAGGAGTGCGAGTACACCTGCCAGGCCACGCTCCGGCGGGAGTTCGGCACCGCGTACCCCTACCGGCAGGCCGTCGTCGCCGGCGGCTCCGAGGGGTCGGTGGTCCTGAGCCGGCTGCCCCTGACCGGTACCGACGGGGTGGGCGGCGAGATGGGCATGCCCGGCGCCGTCGCCGACGTGCGCGGACACGACGTACGGCTCCAGCTCGCGCACCCCATGCCCCCGCTGCCCGGCCAGGTCGGGGTGTGGCGCCGCGAACTCGGCCGACTGCGGTCGGCGGCCGCCGACCGCTCCGGTACGCCGATGATCCTGGCCGGCGACTTCAACGCCTCCCAGGACCACGCCGCCTTCCGCCGCATCCTCGACACCGGCCTGCGCGACACGGCCCGGCTCGCCGACCACGACCGCACACCCAGCTGGCCGTCGCGCACCGCCCCCGCCTTCGGCGCCCAGATCGACCACGTGCTCGTGTCGGAGGAGTTCTCCGCGAACAGCGCCCGCTTCCTGGACCTCGCCGGCACCGACCATCGCGCGCTGCTCGTGGACATCACCCTGCACCGGCGCGGATGAGGCAGGCGGCCCGGGTCGGCACAGCCGGGTGCGGGCCGCCTCGTGCAGGAAAGGCGGCCCGCACCGTGTGGGGGGTGGGGTCAGGTCTTCGAGGGGGGGGTCAGCTCTTGCTGAGGGCCTTGTCGAGGGCGGCGGCGAGGCCGTTCGCCCACAACTGGTTCACGCGGGCCCGCTCGTTGGCGTTCGGCTGGGAGTTGGTGCACGACGGCCCCGGCCCGCCGCCCGACATCAGCTCGCTGCACGGGCCCGAGTAGTGGTCCGGCAGCCCCAGCACATGGCCCGTCTCGTGGGCGGTCACGCGCGTGGAGTCGTACTGCCGGTTCTGCGCGTAGTCGAGGAAGACGTAACCGCTGCCGTGCCCGTCGGTGGAGGCGTACGAGCCACGGGAGTCGTTGCCCTCGCGGTAGCTGAAGTCGGCGTTCGAGGACGAGCCCGACTGCAGCTTCACGTTCGACACCGCGCTGTTCCATATCTGGGCGCTGCGGGATATCTGCGCGCTGAACGTCGGCGCGCGGGAGGCGTCGTAGACGACGGTGACGGCGGCGGCGCTGTCCGGATGGGCGGCGCGCTTCTCCGCGACCGACTTCAGCACGGCGTCGAAGAAGGCCCGGTTTGCCTTGGCCTCGGCGGGAGAACCGGAGTACGGGGCGGGAGCCGGCGCGGCGGAGGCCGGAACCGCCGTACCGAGACCGAGGACCGCGAGGCCGAGAGCGGCCGCGGCCGCCGCACGGGAGAATGACAAGCTCATCGAGGACTCCTTGGTGGGGGGTGAGTCTCGATGTGAGTGTCGGCGCCTGTGGGGCGGCTGTGATGATGGCAACCGGCGATAGCACGGCCGTATCACCGCCCCGGTCCGGGCTCGATTCGCCTGTGCACGAAGGGATTTGTGCGTCTGGTGAAACCTTTGATTCCGCTTTACGCTCCGACGGCATGGAGCTTGAGGTGAGACACCTCCGCGCGCTGTGCGCCATAGCCGACACCGGCAGTCTGCACCGCGCCGCGCGCCAACTGGGCGTCGCTCAGCCGTCGTTGAGCACCCAACTGCGCCGCATCGAGCAGGAGCTGGGCGGCACCCTGTTCGTCCGGACCCGCACCGGCTGCCGGCCCACCCCGCTGGGCAGCCTGGTCCTCAGCCGCGCCCGCCCGCTGGTGGCGGAGATGCGTTCGCTGGTCACGGAGGCGAGGGCGGCGGCCACCGGCGGCCAGGAGTTCCGCGTCGGCTCCACCGCCAGCAAGGCCCTGGCGGGCTGGCTGCGCCGGCTGCGTGCCCGCGGCCAGGAACCGACCCTGCACATGAACGTCTCGCCGAACGCCCTGCTGCGCATGGTCGCCGACGGCCAGCTCGACGTCGCCTTCGTGCACGAGGTCGAGGGCAGTCCGCTGCGCGTCCCCGAAGACTTGCGCGTACGCGTCCTGATGGACCGCGAACCGCAGTTCGTCCTGCTGCCCGTCGACCATCCGGCCGCCGCCCGCCCGGTCGTCCACGTCCGCGAACTGGCCGACGACCGCTGGATGATCGATCCCACGGTGGACGGCGAGTGGGAGGCCGTGCAGCGCATGTTCCGCGCGGCCGGCATCAGCCCGCACGTCCTGCACGGCGACTACCACACGGCGGCCGCCCTGGTGGCGACCGGCGAGGTGGTCACCGTCTGCCAGCCGACCGCGCTCTCCCGCCCGGACATGGCGGTGCGCCGCCTGCACGGCGACCCCCTCGGGGTACGGCTGCTCCTGGCGGCCCGCACGGAGACGGACCTCGACGGCGCGCTGCCCGCGCTGGAGGAGGCGTACCGGGAGGCGGCGCGGCAGGCGCCGGCGTACCGGGACTGGCTGGAACTGGAGGGTGCGGGGAGCACACCGCACCCCCGCACCCCGGTTCCGGCTCTCCCGTAGACGACTTCCGGCCGCCCGCGACCCCTCAGACGCCGATGTCGCGGCCGTCCCGACGCCACACGGCGACCACGGCCGGCCGGGTGATCTTCCCGGGCCCGTCGGGCCAGTTGCTCGCGGGCTTCTCCACGGACGCCCCGTCGACCTCGCCCGGGTGCTGCACGGCGACGAGCACGCGCCGCCGCTGGATCACCGGCCCGCAGGTCTCCGCGCCGGTCGGCACGGTGAGGAACTGCTTCAGCTCGCCCCGCCGCTCGCCGCGCGTGGCGACGCCGAACAGTCCGTCGTGGAAGCCGAGTTGGTTGCCGTCGGTGGAGATCCAGAGGTTGCCGTGCGGGTCGAAGGCGACGTTGTCCGGGCAGGAGATCGGGCTGACCGCGTCCTTGGGGAACCCGGCGAAGTAGGTGGCGGGGTCGTCGGGATCACCGGCGACGAGGAAGAGCGACCAGGCGAACCGCTCGCTCTCGGGCCTGTTGTGACGCTCGGTCAACTCCAGTACGTGACCGTGCTTGTTGGCGTTGCGCGGGTTGGCCTCGTCGGCCTTCGCGTTCGCGCCGATGCCGCGGTTGGAGTTGTTGGTGAGGGCGACGTACACCCTGCCGGTGTGCGGGGAGGGCTGGATGTCCTCCGGCCGGTCCATCCTGGTGGCGCCGACCTTGTCCCCCGCGAGCCGGGTGAAGACGAACACCTCGTCGGCCGACATCCCCTCGACGTGCGAGACCGCGCCGTCGGCGGTGGCGGTGGCGAGCGGGATCCACTGGCCGCTGCCGTCGAACTCGCCGTCGGCGGGCAGCTTCCCGCTGCCGTCGATCTCGACGGCGGGGGAGTCACCGGTGAGCCGGGCGACGTACAGGGTGCCCTCGTCGAGCAGCGACAGGTTGTGCTCGCGCACGGACCGGCCCGTCCCGTGCCGCATGCGCTTGCTGCCGACGAACTTGTAGAAGTAGTCGAACCGCTCGTCGTCGCCGGAGTACACGACGGGCCGCCCGTCGGCGGTGAGCCGCACGGTCGCCGCCTCGTGCTTGAACCGGCCGAGGGCGGTGTGCTTGCGGGGCGTGGAGTCCGGGTCGTACGGGTCGAACTCGACGACGTACCCGAAGCGATGCACCTCGTTGGGCTCCCGGGCGAGGTCGAACCGCTTGTCGAAGCGCTCCCACTTGCGCTCGGTCGCCCCCGTCCCGACGCCGTACCGCTTGTCCGTGGCCCGCGATCCGCCCGCGAAGTACTGGTTGAAGTTCTCCTCCCCGTGCAGGGTCGTCCCCCAGGGGGTGGTCCCGCCGGAGCAGTTGTTGAGGGTGCCGAGGACCTTGGTGCCGGTCGGGTCGGCGGACGTCCTGAGCAGCGGGCTGCCGGCGGCGGGACCGGTGAGCCGGAACGCGGTGGTGGCGGTGACGCGCCGGTTGAGGTGGTGCCGGGGCACGGCGGTCAGCCGCCCCGTCTTCCGGTCCTCCTCCACCACGACGGCGGACAGGCCGTGCGCCGCCCAGGCGACCTCGACCTGCTCCCGGGTCGGCCGCTCGGCGTCGTAGCCGCGGAACATCAGGATCTCGTCCGTGTACTCGTGGTTGGCGACGAGCAGCTGCCGCCCGCGCTCGCCCGGAAGGGGCAGCAGGGCGAGGAAGTCGTTGTTGTACCCGAACTGTCCGGCCTGCGCGGCGGCCGTCTGCTTCTCCGGGTCGAAGGCGGGGGCACCGCGCAGGATGGGCTCGCCCCAGCGGATGACGACGTTCTGCGCATAACCGTCCGGGACGACGACGGCGTCCACCGTGTTGGGAGCGACGGCGCCGAACCGCAGCCCGCGGGCGCCGTCGCCGCCGGGTTTCGGCTTCCCGTACGGCTGTGCCCCCGCGGCGGCGGGATCGGCGCCCGCGAGGCCTGCCGTGCCGGCCGCGGCCGCGACGGTCACCACGGCGGCGGCCCGCATCAGCGAACGCCGGCCGAGGGCGGCGGCGATGACATCACCGACGTAGGGGTTGGAGCTGGTGTTCGGCACCTCGTGGAAACAGGCGTCACCGCACCGGAACCGGCAGGTCATGGCGGACCGGCCGCCCGAATGCGTGATGATCGGCAGCAGCTTGCGCACTTTGCTCTCCCCTTGCGATCCCTTGGTGTGATCGTGACGGTAGGGGTATACCCGCGCGGGGACGCTGCGACCGGGTGAACGAAGAGTGAACGCGGGGGAAGCGTGGGGCCGTTGACAAAGACGGGTGCCCCGTCTACCGCCCCTCCCCAAGATCGCCATCCGGGGCCGCTAACCTTACGTGTCCGTCCTGGCCAGTGATTGACGGTTTCGACTCACGCGAAGGGTTGCGCGCATGGGCATTCTCACTCTCCTTCGAAACGCATTCGGCAGGTCACGCAAGGGGCGTGCCGCCGAAGCAGAGGGTGCCGACCAGACCCCTTCGCAGCCGGCTCCCGAGCCGACGGCGTCCCCCCGGCTCCCGTCCCCCCGCACCGAATCGGCCCCGGACGCTCCCCGCGACGACGAACACGACCTGGTCGCGGCAGCCTTCGACAAAGTCTCGGTCCCCAAGCCGACCGACCCGACCCCGGCCGCGGAGGCGGTCGCGGAGCCGGCACCGACTGCGGAGCCGGTCGCGGAGCCGGCACCGGCCGCGGAGACGCCCACGGAGCGGACACCGGCCGCGGAGGCGGTCGCGGAGCCGGCACCGGCCGCGGAGACGCCCACGGAGCGGACACCGGCCGCGGAGGCGGTCGCGGAGCCGGCACCGGCCGCGGAGACGCCCACGGAGCGGACACCGGCCGCGGAGGCGGTCGCGGAGCCGGCACCGGCCGCGGAGACGCCCACGGAGCGGACACCGGCCGCGGAGGCGGTCGCGGAGCCGGCACCGGCCGCGGAGGCGGCCACGGAGCAGGAGCCCGAAGCCCCGTCCGAGGAAGCAGCTGAGCCGAAGACCGAGGCCGCCACGGCCGAGAAGACGGCCGAGCCGGAGCCCGAGGCGGCGGTCACGGAGCCGACCGAGCCGAAGACCGAGGCTGCGGAGGGGACCCCCCAGCCGGAGGCCGAGCCGAAGGCCGCGGAGCCGGAGGCCGGGCCCGCCGAGCCGAAGGCCGCGGAGCCGGAGGCCGCCGCTGTCGAGGCCCCGGTGACGGAGGAGCCCGTCACCGAAAGCGAGCCGGAGGCAGCCGCAGCCGACCCCGAGCCGGAGGCGGAGGCGGAAGAGCAGGAGCCCGCGGCCCCGGTGGCCGTGGAGCCGGTGGCCGAGACCGAGCCCGAGAACAAGCCAGTCACCGAGGAACCGACGCCCCGGGAACCGGCCGCATCGGAGACCACTCCCGAAGCCCCGGCCGTCGCGGAGGCCCCGGCCGTCGAGGACGAGCCGAAGGCCGAAGCCGTCGCCGAGGCCGCTCCCGAGGCCCCGGTCGCCGAGGAAGCCGTCGTCGAGGACGAGCCGGTGGCGGACTCCGCCCCGGAGCCCGCGCCGGAGACCGGCCCCGAACCCGATGTCGCCACGGACGGGCCCGCGGCCGCCGATGGCGAGGACGCCGCACAGGAGGCACCCGCACCCGACGACGAGACCGTCACGGGTGGTGCGGGTGGGAACGACCAGCCCGCCGAAGGCGAAGCCGAGGCCGTCCCGCCCCCCTCCGCCGTCGCGGAAGCCCTCGCCAAGGCCAACCTCACCGGCACCCGAGCGCGGCTCTACCTCGTACTCGACCGCTCCGCGAGCATGCGCCCGTACTACAAGGACGGCTCCGCCCAGGCCCTCGCCGACCAGACCCTCGCCCTCGCGCAGCACCTCACCGACGAGACGCCCGGCGTCCACGTCGTCTTCTTCTCCACGGAGGTGGACGGCACCGTCGACCTCACCCCCGCCTCCCCCGAGAACGCGATCGACGAGGCCCACGCGGGCCTCGGCCGCATGGGCCGTACCAGCTACCACGCAGCGGTCGAAGCGGTCCTCGCCCACTACGACGAGCACGCCACCCCCGGCACCCCCGCCCTGGTCGTCTTCCAGACGGACGGCGCCCCGGACGCGAAGACCCCCGCCACCCAGGCGCTCAACGAGGCCGCGAAGTCCCACCCCCAGGTGTTCTTCTCCTTCGTCGCGTTCGGCGACCACGACAACAAGGCCTTCGACTACCTCCGCAAGCTGAAGACCGACAACACGGCCTTCTTCCACGCGGGCCCGACCCCCCTGGAGCTCACGGACGCGGAGCTCTACGACGGCGTACTGATCGACTGGCGCCCGTAACCCGCACAACCGTCGGACGACGAGCGGCCGCCCCTTCCCACCCTGTAAAACGGGAAGCGGGCGGCCCACCCGTGTCGGCTACGATTTCAAGGTTCGCAAAGAACCGAGAACACCGAAATCCGACCTGGGAGCAGCCCCCGATGGCTCGACACCTCATCACCAGCGCCCTTCCGTACATCAACGGAATCAAGCACCTGGGCAACATGGTGGGGTCCATGCTCCCGGCGGACGTGTACTCCCGCTACCTGCGCCAGCGCGGCCACGACGTCCTGTACATCTGTGCGACGGACGAGCACGGCACCCCGGCCGAGCTGGCCGCGAAGGAGCAGGGCCTCCCGGTCGACGTGTTCTGCGCGCAGGCGCACGACGCGCAGAAGGCGGTCTACGACGGCTTCGCGCTCGCCTTCGACTACTTCGGCCGCAGCTCCAGCGAGCAGAACGTCGAGATCACCCAGCACTTCGCCCGCCGCCTCAACGAGAACGGCTTCATCGAGGAGCGGGCGATCCGCCAGGTGTACAGCCCCGCCGACGGCCGCTTCCTCCCCGACCGCTACGTCGAGGGCACCTGCCCGCACTGCGGCTACGACAAGGCCCGCGGCGACCAGTGCGAGAACTGCACCCGCGTCCTGGACCCGACCGACCTGATCAACCCGCGTTCGGCGATCTCCGGCTCCACCGACCTGGAGGTCCGCGAGACCAAGCACCTCTTCCTCCTGCAGTCCAAGCTGCAGCACGAGGTCGAGGCCTGGGTCGCCCGGCACGAGGACGACTGGCCGCAGCTGGCCTCCTCCATCGCCCGCAAGTGGCTGAACGAGGGCCTGCACGACCGCGCGATCACCCGCGACCTGGACTGGGGCGTGCCGGTCCCGGCGGACACCTGGCCGGAGCTGGCGGCCGAGGGCAAGGTCTTCTACGTCTGGTTCGACGCCCCGATCGAGTACATCGGCGCGACGAAGGAGTGGGCGGACCTCGACCCGGCGAACCGCGACTGGAAGTCGTGGTGGTACGACGTCGACGCCGACGTCCGCTACACCGAGTTCATGGCCAAGGACAACGTCCCGTTCCACACGGTGATGTTCCCGGCCACCGAGCTGGGCGTGCGCGAGCCGTGGAAGAAGGTCGACTACGTCAAGGCCTTCAACTGGCTGACGTACTACGGCGGCAAGTTCTCCACCAGCCAGAAGCGCGGTGTCTTCACCGACCAGGCGCTGGAGATCCTCCCCGCCGACTACTGGCGTTACTTCCTCATCGCCAACGCCCCCGAGTCCGACGACTCGTCCTTCACGTGGGAGCACTTCACCGCCACGGTCAACAAGGACCTGGCCGACACCCTCGGCAACTTCGTCAACCGCGTCCTGTCCTTCTCCCGCAAGCGCTTCGGCGACGACGTCCCCGCGGGCGGGCAGCCGGGCGAGGCGGAGACGAAGCTGGGCGAGCAGATCGCGGAGCTCCTCGCGGAGTACGAGTCGCACATGGAGTCGCTCCAGTTCCGCAAGGCCGCCGCGGCCCTGCGCGCCCTGTGGTCGGCCGGCAACTCCTACCTGGAGGAGAAGGCCCCCTGGCTGGAGATCAAGACGGACAAGGAGGGCGCGGCCCTCACCCTGCGCACGGCGATGAACCTCATCCACCTGTACGCGGTTGTCTCGGAGCCGTTCATCCCGGCGACCTCGGCCGCCATGCGCCAGGCGTTCTCGCTCGCCGACGACACCGCGGCCTGGGTCACCGCGGCCGAGGCCCGTGCGCTCACCGCCGTCCCGGCCGGCACCCCGTTCACGGTCCCGCCGGTGCTGTTCGCCAAGCTCACGGACGAGGACCTCGAGGCCTACAAGGAGCGCTTCGGCGGCGAGCCGGAGCAGTAACACGCGGAGGAACCGTGGAAGACGGGGCTCGGGAAGCCGAACAGCTTTCCGAGCCCCGTATTGTTCCGCCATGGCAGTGCCCGAAGTCGTCCCGATCGCCTACGAGCCCAGGAGCCGGACCGAGTCCATCGGCCGGTACTCCGAGGGGCAGTTCCTGGCGTCGCTCACGTACGCCTTCCCCGCCGGATTCCGTCTCGACCACGGCTGGGAAGAGCACAAGCGTCTCTACACCGTCCTGCACACCTTCGACTTCGAGGGCCGCTACCGCGACTCGGAGATCTGGTGTGCGGGCACCTGGGCCGAGCAGTTGCAGGATCCGGACGGTGACGCGTCGGTCCTCCAACGCGCCCGCGTCCATCTGGCCAAGCTCCTGCGCAGCCTGCCCCGCCGCTCCTACACGGACATCGCGATACGGCCGTTTCAGGTCACCGTCGACGACGTGGTGTTCGGCCTGGTGACCGGCGAGGACGAGGAGGGCAGCTGGGCCGAGCTCTTCCCGGACCGCCTGTTCTTCTCCCCGCCCTGGGACGGCTCCTACGACACCTAGGGGCCTGTCGCTCTAGGACAGGATCCCGGCGCCGGTCGTGGCGGCCAGCTCCGTCCGCAGGTTCTTCGCCGACGTCTCCAGGCCGGCCGTCAGCGTCGGCGTCCAGTTCACCGTGGTCTTGATCTTCTTGGAGTTGGCGGCGTTGTGGGCGGCGACGACGTCGGTCGCGGTGCCGTTGACCAGGTTGCCGCTGCCCGCGATGGAACCCGTACCGTCACCGCTGACGAGCCCCGCGACCTTCTGGCCGGAGGGGATCTTCCAGTAGTTGGCCTGCGCGACGACCTGCGCCTTGGCGCGGGAGTTGATGCTGTACTGCAGGGTGTAACCGTTCAGGGGCGCCGTGTCGTACACGTTGTTGTAGATGTGGATCTGGCCGAGCCGGGCCAGCGGTGCCCGCTGCACGATGCCCTTCCACACGTTGTGGTGGATGGAGACGCGCAGCTTGCCGGTGGAGTCGGTGTCGCTGCTGCCGATCAGCATGGTCTTGTCGTGGTTGGTGAACCGGTTGCGTTCGACGGTGACCAGGTCGGAACCCTTGGTGATGTCGAGCTCGCCGTCGTGGATCTGGTACTGGCGGCCGTAGTACGTGGGGTCGGCGGTGTCGAGGCCGGGCGCGTCGGTGAACGTGTTGTGGTCCGCCCAGACGTGGGTGGCACCGCGCAGGGTCACCGAGTCGTACTGCGAGTTCCAGTTGCCCGCGTCGCCGTCGGTCGGGTCCCACTGCGGGAAGCAGTCCTCGGTCGCGGCGAAGGTGAGGTTGCGGACGATGACGTTGTCCACCTTCTGGATCTGCAGCATGCCGCCGGTGATGCCGGCCTTGGTGCCCGGCACGCCCACGATGCTGGTGTTGGCCGGCACCTTGAAGACGATGGTGTCGGCCTGCTTCTTCTGCGCGGCGGCCCGCGCGGTCTCCTGGGTGCCGGAGGGCAGCTTGGACCGGCCGTAGGTGGCGGGGTCGAAGGCCTTCAGATAGGCGGACAGCGAGTAGCCGGTGCCCTTGGCGTAGTCGGCGCAGGCCAGCTTCTTGCCGGAGTCGTCGGTGTTGGCGTCGATGGTGCCCTTGACCTTGATGATCCGCGGGGTGGTGTCCGACGCGGATCCCAGGGCCTTCACCAGCTGGGCTCGGGTGGAGACGGTGAAGGTGTGCGCGGCGTCGGCCTTCGCGCCGCCGGTCGTACCGGTACCGGAGGAGGCCCAGCCGTCCTTGGCGGCGAGCGTCTGGTGGTACAGGTCGACGGTCGTCGTCCCGGCGTTCGCGTTCATCACGAGAACACCGGCACCGACACCCGCGGCGACAGCGGCGGCGGAGACGACGAGAACACGCCGCTTGCGAAGAGACCGACGGTGGGTGGGAGCGGCCACGGGGATTCCTTACGTACCGGGGGAACTGTGCGGAGGGAGAAGCTCCGGTGGAGGGGCTTTCGCTCCGTCAGTTGCCGCTGGTGCACGTGGGGTTGCCGGGGCCGCGGAAATTCTCTGCCGGGCCGGTCCGGGGCGGCTCAGACGGACATCTCCAGGCCCAGCACCTCGCGTGCCGTGCGGACGTGCCGCAGGCCTTCCTGAGCAGTGCGCGTGACCTGTTCGTACTGGGCGGTCGTACGGGCCTCGGCCAGGCGGGCCCGGGCGGTGCGGTGGCACTCGGCGGCCTCGGTCAGCGCCCGGCCGGCCGATTCGCCCGTGGTCCCCCAGCCGGTGGTCCCGGGCGGCATCAGGCTGCCGCCCAGCCGGATCAGCCAGCGGTTGGCCTCGGCCTCAGCGTCCAGCCGGGAGTCGTCCCGCCCCGCCCGCCCGCGTCGCAGCAGGGCGACGGCGACGACCACTCCGGTGATCAGCAGCGCCGAGAACGCGATCGTGTGCCCCATGGTTTCCTCCTCGCCCGGCGGCCCGGAGGGCGGCCCTTCCTCGTGGTGTCGTCCCCCATGAGACGCCAGGGCTCTGTGCTGCTCCCCCGGGATCGCTGTGCGCCTCCAGTGAGGTTCCCCAGACCGGCCGGGCAAGCCGAAGGGCTCGAAACCGGCGTCGGTTTCGAGCCCTACGGATACGCTCGGGGTTACTTCGGCTGCGGCTTGCGCACCGACAGGTGCAGCTCCTTCAGCCGCGCCTCCTCCAGCTCCGTCGGCGCGCCCATCATCAGGTCCTGGGCGTTGCCGTTGAGCGGGAAGGCGATGGTCTCGCGGATGTTCGGCTCGTCCGCGAGGAGCATGACGATGCGGTCGACGCCGGGGGCGATGCCGCCGTGCGGCGGGGCGCCGAAGCGGAAGGCGCGCAGCATGCCGGCGAACTTCTCCTCGACGGTGTCGCGGTCGTAGCCCGCGATCTCGAAGGCCTTCAGCATGATCTCGGGCTCGTGGTTCCGGATCGCGCCGGAGGACAGCTCGACGCCGTTGCAGACGATGTCGTACTGCCAGCCCAGGATGTCCAGCGGGTCCTGGGTCTCCAGGGCCTCCAGGCCGCCCTGCGGCATGGAGAAGGGGTTGTGCGAGAAGTCGATGGCGCCGGTGTCCTCGTCCTTCTCGTACATCGGGAAGTCGACGATCCAGCAGAACCGGAAGACGCCCTCCTCGAAGTGCCCGGCGCGCTTGGCGGCCTCGACGCGGACCGCGCCCATGATCTTGGAGACCTCGTCGAACTCGCCCGCGCCGAAGAACACCGCGTGCCCGGCGGCCAGCGACAGGCGCTTGGTCAGCTCGGCGACGTTCTCCTCGGTCAGGAACTTGGCGATCGGGCCGGAGAGCGAACCGTCCTCGGCCACGCGCACCCAGGCCAGGCCCTTCGCGCCCTGCGAGACGGCGAAGTCACCGAGCTGGTCGAAGAACTTGCGGGGCTGCGCGGAGACGTCCGGCACGGGCAGCGCGCGCACGTGCTTGCCGGCGAAGGCCTTGAACTCCGAGCCCTCGAAGATGTCGGTGATGTCGACGAGCTCCAGCTGGGCGCGCAGGTCCGGCTTGTCGGAGCCGTACTTCAGCATCGCCTCGCGGAAGGGGATGCGGGGGAACGGCGATGTGACGTGGCGGCCGTTGCCGAACTCCTCGAAAAGCTCGGTCATCAGCTGCTCGATGGGGCGGAAGACGTCCTCCTGCTCGACGAAGCTCATCTCGACGTCGAGCTGGTAGAACTCGCCCGGCGAGCGGTCGGCGCGGGCGTCCTCGTCGCGGAAGCAGGGCGCGATCTGGAAGTAGCGGTCGAAGCCGGAGATCATCAGCAGCTGCTTGAACTGCTGCGGCGCCTGCGGCAGGGCGTAGAACTTGCCCGGGTTCAGCCGGGAGGGGACCACGAAGTCGCGGGCGCCCTCGGGGGAGGTCGCCGACAGGATCGGGGTCGCCATCTCGTTGAAGCCCAGCGCCGTCATCTTGTGCCGGATCGCCGAGATGACCGCCGTACGCAGCATGATGTTCTTGTGCATGCGCTCGCGGCGCAGGTCGAGGAAGCGGTACTCCAGGCGCCGCTCCTCGTTGACCCCGTCCTCGGCGTTGATCGTGAAGGGCAGTGGGGCGGCGGTGCCCAGCACCTCGACCTCGCCGACCTCGATCTCGATCTCGCCGGTGGGCAGATCGGGGTTCACGTTCTCGGTTCCACGTGAAACAACGCCGCCGTCGACACGGACGACCGTCTCCTTGGACAGCTTGTCCAGGGCCTCGTACGCGGGGGTGCCGGGACGGGCGACGAGCTGCGTGATGCCGTAGTGATCGCGCAGATCGATGAAGAGGATGCCGCCCAGGTCGCGCCGATTGTGCAGCCAGCCACTCAGCCGGACGTCGGTGCCGACGTCAGAGGAGCGGAGCTCGCCGCAGGTGTGGGACCTGTACCGATGCATCGTCGTTCATCGTCCTTCGTGGTGGGGTGGTATGTGCCGGGGTTGCCGCCCGGCATGAACGGGCGCACGGCCCGGACCTCCCAAGGGTACCGGCCGCCCCAAGATCGGCTCCCCACCATTACGGGGCGGTCTTGACGGACGCGTGACGAGCGGCACTCCTGGTACGGATCGGTGGCACTCCTCGATCACCACTCCATAAAGTGGGGCAATGCGCACTGGCGAGCCCTTGCCGCCCGTGGGGGAGGTCCTCGCCACCCTCGCGACCGGCCTGTGGACCTGGGACACCGCCACCGAGCTGGTCACGGTCGACGCCGAGGCGGCACGGCTGCTCGGGCTGCCCGCCGAACCGGCCACGCTCACCGAGGCCCAGGCCCGGGCCCGGCTGCACCCGGTCGACTGGAACGAGATCATCAGCGTGGTGGGTCTCGCCGTCGCCGAGCGCACCCTCGCCGAGGTACGCATCCGGATCATGGACGACCACGGCCGCGTGCTGCGCGTCGTCCGCTCCCGTTCCAAACCGTCGTACGACACGGAACGCCACGCGTTCCAGCTGATCGGCACCCTGCAGGAGGTCACCGAGCCGACCCCGGGCACCCCGGCCGGACGCAGCGCCGTCACCGGTGACTGGCGGCGCTCCCGGGAGGCGTTCCTGCTGGACGCGGGCCGGGCGCTGGCCGAGGCGCGGTCGACGGAGGAGGTGCTGCGGGTCGCGGCGGGCCTGTCGATGCCCGGCTTCTCGCCGGACGGACTGGCGGTCTTCGGCACCGAGGGCGAGCGGGTGACCGTCATCGGCCTGCACGGCTACCAGCCCGGCGACGAGGACCCGTTCGCCGCGATGCCGCTGGACACGGACCATCCGGCGGCCGAGGTCATACGCACGGGCCGCGCCGTCTATCTGTCGACCCCGTCCGACTACAAGGCCCGCTACCCCGTCATGTGGCAGCTGGTGGAGAGCTTCGGCCGCCAGTCCTGGGCGTTCCTGCCGCTCATCGTGGCCGGCCGCACGATGGGCGCCTGGATGGCGTCCTTCGCCTACCCGGTCGCCTTCACGCCCGACGAGCGCTCGGTGCTGACCACCGTCGCCCGCATGCTCGCCCAGGCTCTCTCCCGCGCCGGCGCGGCGGAGACCGAGCGGGCCCTGACGGACGGCCTCCAGCGCTCCATGCTGCCGACGCTCGGCCCGCAGATACCGGGCATGAACGTCGCCGCCCGCTACGTCCCCACCGGCGGCGGCCTCCAGGTCGGCGGCGACTGGTACGACATGATCCCGCTGCCCGGCGGCAGGTTCGCGCTGGCCATCGGGGACGTCCAGGGCCATGACGTGCGCGCCGCCGGACTCATGGGCCAGCTCCGTATCGCCCTGCGCGCCTACGCCTCCGAGGGGCACCGGCCCGACGCGGTCCTCTCCCGCGCCTCCCGCTTCCTGCACGGCATGACCGACGGCGACTCCGTCGACCCGCGCTTCGCGACCTGCCTCTACGTCGAGGCCGACCCGGCCACCGGCACCCTCGACATCGCCCGGGCCGGCCACCCCGACCCGGCGATCCGTCTCGCCGACGGCACGGTGCTGGCCCGTCCGACCGCCGGCGGTCTGCCGCTCGGCATCGACCCGGACGCCGACTACCCCACCACGCGTTTCGCCCTCGAACCCGGTGAAACGATGCTGATCTGCACCGACGGCCTCATCGAGACCGGCGGGCACGACCTGGACAGTGGCTGGCAGCGCATCCGCGAGATCCTGGAGGACCACAAGGGCGACCTGGAGGAACTCGCCGACGCCCTGGTCCAGGGCGTGCACGGCCCGTCCTCGCACCACACCACGGGCCCGCTCGCCGACCGCCGTGAGGACGACATAGCGGTGCTGCTGCTGTGCCGGCCGGGGGAGGGCTGCGGCTGCGCCGACGCGCTGCCGGGGGTGGCGCCGCAGGTCCGGCGCACGATGCTGTCCGTCGCCCAGGCCGAGCCGGAGCGGGTGGCGGTGGCCCGCCAGCACTTGCGCGAGCTGCTGCACGACTGGCGCTCGCCGGACCAGATCGACTCGGCGGTGCTGCTGCTGTCGGAGATGCTGACGAACGTCCTGGTCCACACCGACGCCGACGCCCTGCTGCTGGCCGAGGTCCGGGGCGAGCCGGGCAGCCGCCGGATGCGCGTGGAGGTCAACGACACCAGCGACGACCTGCCGCACCGGCGCCGCCCCGGGGAGCTGGCCTCCTCCGGCCGCGGACTGGTCCTGATGGAACTGCTCGCCCAGGCGTGGGGAGTTGACCCGCGGGGCGAGGGCAAGAGCATCTGGTTCGAGCTCTACGAGGCCGAGGAGGCGGTGACCCCGTAGGGTGCCGCCTCCTCGGTGATCGCCTCACCGGCCTTACAGACCGCCCTCGGTCATCCCGTGCACGGCGGGAACGGTGCCCAGCCGGCCCTTCTGGAAGTCCTCGAACGCCTGCTGCAGTTCCTCGCGGGTGTTCATGACGAACGGGCCGTAGTGGGCCATGGGCTCACGGATCGGCTGTCCGCCCAGCAGCACGACCTCCAGGTCCGGGGTGTGGCTGTCCTGCTTCTCGTCCGCGCGGACGGTGAGCGAGGAACCGGCGCCGAAGACCGCCGTCTGGCCGAGGTGGACCGGACGCCGCTCGGTGCCGACCGCGCCCCGCCCGGCCAGGACGTACGCCAGACCGTTGAAGTCCTCCCGCCACGGCAGGGTGAGCTCCGCGCCGGGCGCGAGCGTGGCGTGGATCATCGTGATCGGGGTGTGGGTGATGCCGGGGCCCTGGTGGCCGTCCAGCTCACCGGCGATGACCCGCAGCAGCGCGCCGCCGTCGGGGGTGGTGAGCAGCTGGACGTTGCCGCCGCGGATGTCCTGGTAGCGCGGCGCCATCATCTTGTCCCTGGCCGGGAGGTTCACCCACAGCTGCAGGCCGTGGAAGAGGCCGCCGGACATCACCAGGGACTCCGGCGGGGCCTCGATGTGCAGCAGACCGGAGCCGGCCGTCATCCACTGGGTGTCGCCGTTGGTGATGGTGCCGCCGCCGCCCTGGGAGTCCTGGTGGTCGAAGATCCCGTCGATGATGTAGGTGACGGTCTCGAAGCCGCGGTGCGGGTGCCAGGGGGTGCCCTTGGGCTCGCCCGGCGCGTACTCCACCTCGCCCATCTGGTCCATCATGATGAACGGGTCGAGGTACTTGTAGTTGATCCCGGCGAACGCCCGGCGCACCGGGAAGCCCTCACCCTCGAAACCGCTCGGCGCGGTCGTGACGGCGAGCACGGGACGCGCCACGGCGTCGGCCGGCGCGGCGACGCGGGGCAGGGTCAGCGGGTTCTCGACGGTCACTGCAGGCATGTCGGTACCTCCTTGTGCGGCCAGTTTAGTTGAGCATTGAACTTTCTGCCACCCCACAACAGAAGGAGCCCGGAGGGCATTCCCTCCGGGCTCCCGGCGACGGCGTCGGCTCAGCCGTACATCCGTCTCATCGCGAACTCCACCATCTGCTCGACCGCCTTCGCGTCGAACACCATCCGGTGCTCGCCCTCCATGTCCAGGACGAAGCCGTAGCCGGTCGGAAGGAGGTCGATCACCTCGGCGCCCGTGATCACGAAGTACTTGGACTCCTTGCCCGCGTACCGGCGCAGCTCCTTGAGGGAGGTGAACATCGGGATGACCGGCTGCTGGGTGTTGTGCAGGGCGAGGAAGCCGGGGTTGTCACCGCGCGGGCAGTACACCTTGGACGTGGCGAAGACCTGCTGGAAGTCCTCCGCCGACATCTGGCCGGTGGTGAAGGCGCGCACCGCGTCCGCCAGCGAGGGCGGGGACGGCTCGGGGTACAGCGGCGGCTGCTGGCCGTACCCGCCCGGCATCTGCTGCTGCGGCGGGACGCCGTACTGCTGCTGGGCCCCAACGTTCTGGTCGTAGCCGTACATGCCCCACAGACTACTGACCCCGCACGAGGGCTCGGTCACAGATGTCCGGAACGGGGTTGCTTCTTATTACCGACGGGTAGCATCATCGGAGCTACTTGTTGGTACGTGAACTAGAAGCAGGCGCGAGGATCCACGTCAGTGCCTCGCCGATCTCTCTTACGGAGCTGTCGCCATGGGGCACTACAAGTCGAATCTCCGCGACATCGAGTTCAACCTGTTCGAAGTCCTCGGACGGGACCAGGTGTACGGCTCCGGCCCGTTCGCGGAGATGGACGCGGAGACCGCGAAGAGCATCCTCGAGGAGCTCACCCGGCTCGCGGAGAACGAGCTGGCGGAGTCCTTCGCGGACGCCGACCGCAACCCGCCGGTCTTCGACCCCGAGACGAACACCGCGCCCGTCCCGGCGTCCTTCAAGAAGAGCTACAACGCCTTCATGGAGTCGGAGTACTGGCGCCTGGGCCTGCCCGAGGAGATCGGCGGCACCACCTCGCCGCGCTCCCTGATCTGGGCCTACGCGGAGCTGCTGCTCGGCTCGAACCCGGCCGTGTGGATGTACGCCTCCGGCCCGGCGTTCGCCGGCATCCTCTTCGACGAGGGCAACGACGTACAGAAGCACATCGCGAAGATCGCCGTGGACAAGCGGTGGGGTTCGACGATGGTGCTCACCGAGCCCGACGCGGGCTCCGACGTCGGCGCCGGCCGCACCAAGGCGGTGCAGCAGGAGGACGGCTCCTGGCACATCGAGGGCGTGAAGCGCTTCATCACCTCCGGTGAGCACGACATGGAGGAGAACATCCTCCACTACGTCCTCGCCCGCCCCGAGGGCGCCGGCCCCGGCACCAAGGGCCTGTCCCTCTTCCTGGTCCCGAAGTATCTCTTCGACTTCGAGACCGGCGAGCTGGGCGAGCGCAACGGCGTCTACGCCACGAACGTCGAGCACAAGATGGGCCTGAAGGCCTCCAACACGTGCGAGATGACGTTCGGCGACCAGCACCCCGCCAAGGGCTGGCTGATCGGCGACAAGCACGACGGCATCCGCCAGATGTTCCGGATCATCGAGTTCGCCCGCATGATGGTCGGCACGAAGGCCATCTCGACGCTGTCGACGGGCTACCTGAACGCGCTGGAGTACGCCAAGGAGCGCGTCCAGGGCCCCGACCTGGCGAACTTCATGGACAAGTCCGCGCCCAAGGTCACCATCACCCACCACCCCGACGTGCGCCGCTCGCTCATGACGCAGAAGGCGTACGCGGAGGGCATGCGCGCGCTGGTGATGTACACCGCCTCGATCCAGGACGCCATCCAGATCAAGGAGGCGAACGGCGAGGACGCCAAGACCGAGCACGCGCTCAACGACCTGCTCCTGCCGATCGTCAAGGGCTACGGCTCCGAGAAGGGCTACGAGCAGCTCGCCCAGTCGCTGCAGACCTTCGGCGGCTCCGGGTTCCTTCAGGAGTACCCGATCGAGCAGTACATCCGGGACGCCAAGATCGACACCCTGTACGAGGGCACGACCGCGATCCAGGGCCAGGACTTCTTCTTCCGGAAGATCGTGCGCAACCAGGGCGCGGCGCTGAACTCCCTCGCCGAGGACATCAAGAAGTTCCTGGCGCTGGGCACCGGCGGCGAGGATCTGGCGGGCGCCCGCGAACACCTGGCGAAGGCCGCCGTCGAGCTGGAGGCGATCGTCGGCCTGATGCTGACCGACCTCGCGGCCACCGAGCAGGACACCAAGAACATCTACAAGGTGGGCCTGAACACCACCCGCCTGCTCATGGCCTCCGGTGACGTGGTCGTCGGCTACCTGCTCCTCAAGGGCGCCGCGGTCGCCGCCGAGAAGCTCCCGTCCGCCTCCGCCAAGGACAAGGCGTTCTACAGCGGCAAGATCGCGGCGGCGAAGTTCTTCGCGGCCAACGTCCTGCCCGGCGTCACGGGCGCGCGCAAGCTCGCCGAGAACGTCGACCTGGACCTGATGGAACTGGACGAGGCCGCGTTCTAGTCACCCCCCGCACAGGGCCCGCTCCCCGTACTTCCGGTACGCGCGGAGCGGGCCTTCGTACGTCGTTAAGGTGAACACCATGAGCGAACCCCCCCGCTTCGACCGCGGCCACACCGACGACCTCATGTCCTTCCTGACGGCGAGTCCCTCGCCGTACCACGCCGTGGCGAGCACCGCCGAGCGGCTGGAGAAGGCTGGTTTCCGGCAGGTCGCGGAGACGGACGCCTGGGACGGGACGACCGGTGGCAAGTACGTGCTGCGCGGCGGCGCGATCATCGCCTGGTACGTCCCCGAGGGCGCGGCGCCCCACACGCCGTTCCGTATCGTCGGCGCCCACACCGACTCCCCCAACCTGCGGGTCAAGCCCCGGCCGGACACCGGGGCGCACGGCTGGCGCCAGGTTGCCGTGGAGATCTACGGCGGCCCCCTGCTCAACTCCTGGCTGGACCGCGACCTGGGCCTGGCCGGCCGGCTGACCCTGCGGGACGGCTCGACCCGCCTGGTGAACGTCGACCGGCCGCTGCTGCGGGTGCCCCAGCTCGCCATCCACCTGGACCGTTCGGTCTCGGCGGAGGGCCTCAAACTCGACAAGCAGCGTCATCTGCAGCCCGTGTGGGGGCTCGGCCACGACGTGCGCGACGGCGACCTGATCGCCTTCCTGAAGGAGGAGTCCGGTCTCGGCGCCGGCGAGGTCACCGGCTGGGACCTGATGACGCACTCCGTGGAACCGCCCGCCTACCTGGGCCGGGACCAGGAACTGCTCGCCGGGCCCCGGATGGACAACCTGCTGTCCGTGCACTCGGCCGTGGCCGCGCTGACCGCGGTGGCCGCCGGGGGCTCCGAACTCCCCTGCATCCCGGTGCTGGCCGCCTTCGACCACGAGGAGAACGGCTCGCAGTCGGACACGGGCGCGGACGGCCCACTGCTCGGGAACGTGCTGGAGCGCTCGGTGTTCGCGCGCGGCGGCTCCTTCGAGGACCGGGCCAGGGCCTTCGCGGGCACGGTCTGCCTCTCCTCCGACACGGGCCACGCGGTGCACCCCAACTACGCGGAGCGGCACGACCCGACGCACCACCCGCGCGTCAACGGCGGCCCCATCCTCAAGGTCAACGTCAACAACCGCTACGCCACGGACGGTTCGGGCCGCGCGGTGTTCGCCGCCGCCTGCGAGAAGGCGGGCGTGCCGTTCCAGTCCTTCGTCTCCAACAACTCCATGCCGTGCGGCACCACCATCGGACCGATCACCGCGGCCCGGCACGGCATCCGGACCGTCGACATCGGCGTCGCGATCCTGTCGATGCACAGCGTGCGCGAACTGTGCGGCGCGGACGACCCGTTCCTGCTGGCGAACGCGCTGGTGGCCTTCCTGGAGGCGTAGACGTGACGTGAGCGATGGCCTCCGCATGGTCAGGGCGTGTCCGGGTACACGGAGTTGACCGGAAGTCCGGAACCACCGGACCGGACAGGGAGGCGACACTCATGGGCCTCGGCGGATGCATCATCCTCATCGCCGCGGGAGCCATCCTCACTTTCGCGACCGACTGGCACATGCAGGGGGTCAACCTCGACCTGGTCGGCATCATCCTCATGATCGTCGGGCTGATCGGTGTGAGCACCTTCAGCAGCATCGCCCGACGTCGCCGAGTGGTGGTACCGCCCACGACGCCGGTCATCGACGAGGAGCGCGCCACGCATCGGCGGGACGGCTACAGCGACGGTTACGGCGTCTGAAACGAAGGTCCGGTCGGCCGGGGCAGCCGACCGGACCTTTCTCAGCCCTGGCGGACCACGTCCTTACCCGGGCCACCGGAGAGCGTGTCCTTGCCGGGGCCCCCGTACAGCCTGTCGTCGCCACTGTTGCCGTAGAGCTTGTCGTTGCCGCTGTTGCCGTACAGGACGTCGTCGCCCTTGCCGCCGTAGAGGGAGTCGGCGTCGGATCCGCCGGTGACGGTGTCGTTGCCGTCGTCCCCGGAGAGGTACTGGGCGCCGTTTCCGCCGTGCAGCACGTCGTTGCCCCGGCCGCCCTGCACGATGTTGTCGCCGCCGCTCGCGGTGATCGTGTCGTTGCCGTCCTCGCCCCAGGCCAGGCCCTCCGCGCCGACGGTGATCATGTCGTTGCCCGAACCGCCGGAGACGTAGGCGCCGTCGAGGCGGCCGGAGTCGGTCGCGCGGTCGTTGCCGGTGCCCAGGACGATCTGGGCGTAGGTGTAGATCTGGTCGCTGCCGTTGGCGTACCTGAGCGTGTCGTTGCCGTCGCCGAGGTCCACGATCACACCCGGGTACGGGTCCTGGCTGTCCACGAAGGTGACGGTGCAGGAGACCCTGGTGAGGTCCGAGGCGGCGGGGTGGACGCAGTCGTGGCCGGCGGCTATCGGGACGACGTCGTCGATCAGGTACGTGATGCCCGTCTTGTCGGCGGTGAGCGAGGCGGTGACGGTGGCCTTGTTCGCCTGGCCGGCGGCGGCCCGGTAGGTGAGCTGCCAGTCGTACTGGTTGACCGAGGCGCCGGCCGAGGCGGTCGCCGCTCCCGCGGTGCCGGAGAGGGCGAGCGGGGCGGCCAGGGCCGTGCCGAGGACGAGGGCCGCCGCCGAGACGGTACGGGTCATCCGGCGGTGGACGGGACGAGAGAGCATGACGAGACCTCCGGAAGCTCTGTGCGGCGCTGTGCGCCCTGTGCCTGATCCGACTCGGCGGTCTCAGGTTGGGTTGGACAACTTCCGCACACACGAGCGAAGTTCATCTGCGAGACACCCCTCGGCCCGGTCGAGTACGGGGTCCGGTCAGGTCGGGGCGTGGCCGCGAGCGGTGCGAGGGGGCGTCAGCCCGTCGGCCTACCGGCGGCGTTCCCGAGGCGCGGCCGGGGAAGGGGTGGGGACATGAGATTCCAGGTACGCGACCGGCTCCTCGGCTTCGGCGAGGACTACTGGATCGAGGACGAGCGCGGCGACAAGGCGTTCCTCGTCGACGGCAAGGCCATGCGCCTGAGGGACACCTTCGAGCTGAAGGACACCCAGGGACGGGTCCTGATCGACATTCACCAGAAGATGTTCGCGCTGCGCGACACCATGGTCATCGAACGGGACGGCGCGGCCCTGGCCACCATCAGGCGCAAGCGCCTGTCCCTGCTGCGCAACCACTACCGGGTGTCCCTGGCCGACGGCTCCGAACTCGACGTCAGCGGCAAGATCCTGGACCGGGAGTTCGTCGTCGAGTACGACGGTGAGCTGCTCGCGGTCGTCTCCCGGCGCTGGCTGCACGTCCGGGAGACCTACGGCGTCGACATGGTCCGCGACGACGCCGACCCGGCGCTGCTGATCGCGGTGGCGGTGTGCGTGATCCACCTGGCGGAGAAGGACCGGGACGACTGACGGCCCCGTACCCCGTGCGCCGTCAGACCCGGTGCGGGGGTTCCAGGCCCAGCATGCGGTCCTTCAGGGCCGGGAACTGCTCCCGGGTCGTGGCGACCTTGGCGGGGTCGAAGTCCACGGTGAGGACCTCCTCGCCGGCTCCCGCCTCTGCCAGCACCTCGCCCCAGGGGTCCACCACGATCGAGTGACCCGCCTGCGGAACTCCCGCGTGGGTCCCGGCCGTTCCACAGGCGAGCACGAACGCCTGGTTCTCGACCGCCCGCGCCCGGGCCAGCAGCGTCCAGTGCGCCCGGCGGCGCTCGGGCCAGCCCGCCGGGACCACCAGGGTCTCGGCGCCGGCGTCGACGAGGCCGCGGAAGAGTTCGGGGAAACGGAGGTCGTAGCAGGTGGCGACACCGAGGGTCGTCCCGGGCAGCCGGACCGTCACCAGTTCGCGGCCCGCGCCCATCAGCACGGCCTCGCCCTTGTCGAAGCCGAAGCGGTGGATCTTCCGGTAGGCGGCGGCGAGGTCGCCGGACGGCGAGAAGAGGAGGGAGGTGTTGTACAGCGGGCCCTCCGGGTCCCGTTCGGGGATGGAGCCCGCGTGCAGCCACACGCCCGCGTCACTCGCCGCCTTGGCCATGGCCTCGTAGGTCGGCCCCTCCAGCGGCTCGGCCTCGGTGCCGAACTCCTCGTAGGCGAAGGCGCCCGTGGTCCACAGCTCCGGCAGCACGACCAGGTCGGCCCCGGCCTGCTCCCTCACCAGGGACGCCACACGCCCACGACGGGCTTCGACCGATTCGCCCTCTTCTACGGCGATCTGGATGAGAGAGGCGCGCACACTACCACCGTCCTGGCATTCGAGCCGTTGATACGGGCCTACGATCGTCACACGAAAGCACTGCCGGGGTGCCTCACAGCAGCGTAACTTGGGGGTCCACCCGGTTCGAGCGCAGCCGAGAACGGGGGGAGTCTCAAGACCGCGCCGAGTGCAGCCACCTCCCACTGGCAAAGCCGCCACCAACCGCCCGTGTACCGACCGCCGAGGGGTCCCGTTCCGTGAGTCTGCATCCCACCCTCCAGCCCTACGCCGACGCCTGGACGCATTCCATCGAAGCGATATCCGAGCTGGTCGGGCCACTTGTGGAGGGAGAGTGGAACCGGCGGACGCCGTGCCCCGGCTGGTCGGTCCGCGACATCGTCTCCCATGTCATGGGACTGGACTGCGAGATGCTCGGCGACCCGCGGCCCATCCACACGCTGCCGCGCGATCTGTTCCACGTCACCAACGACCACCAGCGCTACATGGAGATGCAGGTCGACGTGCGCCGCCACCACACGGCGCCGGAGATGACCTCCGAGCTCGAGTACGTGATCATCCGCCGCAACCGCCAGCTGCGCAACGAGTCCCGGGACCCGGGGACCAAGGTGCGCGGCCCGCTCGGCACGGAGCTGACGCTGGAGGAGTCCATGCGGTCCCACGCGTTCAACGTGTGGGTGCACGAGCAGGACCTGCGCGCGGCCCTCGGCCGTCCGGGCAACCTGGACTCCCCCGGCGCGCACATCGCGCGGGACGTCCTGCTCGGCGAGCTGCCCGTGGTCGTGGCCGAACGGGCGGACGCGCCGCGCAGTTCGGCGATCGTCTTCGACGTGCACGGCCCCATCGAGTTCCTGCGCACCATCCGGGTCGACATCCAGGGCCGCGGCACCCTGGAGACGGCCCCCGCGCTCGGTCCCGCCGCCACCCTCACCCTCGACTGGGAGACGTTTGTGCGCCTGGCCTGCGGCCGGGTGACGGCGGACGCGGTGGCGGACCGGGTGAAGGCGGAGGGCGACCCCCAGCTGACGGCGGCGATCCTGCGGAACTTCGCGGTCACCCGGTAGGACGACGCGTGGGGCCGGCTCCACCGGCACAGGATGCGCCCTGTGCCGGTCCCCCCGGGCAGAACCCGCAGGTGGGCCGTGCGCGTCAGGCGGGCACGTGCACCGTCTCCACCCGGCTGGCCACCAGCCGCTCCCGCTCCCGCCGGGCCACCCGCCCGCGCAGCCGCAGGATCTGACCGACGCCCAGCGCCTGGAGCACGAACACCGCGCAGAAGGCGACGGTGTAGTCGTCGCCGGTCGCGTCCAGCAGGACGCCGATAAGGAACAGCGTGGTCATCGAGGCCACGAAACCGCCCATGTTGGTGATGCCGGAGGCCGTGCCCTGCCGCTCGGGCGGGTTGGCCGGGCGGGCGAAGTCGAAGCCGATCATCGACGCCGGTCCGCAGGCCCCGAGCACCGCGCACAGCACGACCAGCAGCCACATCGGCGCGTGCTCGCCCGGCCAGGCCAGCGTCACCGCCCACATCAGCGCCGTCGCGCCGACCGTGCCGAGCGCCAGCGGCAGCCGGGCCGCGTGGTGCCGGGCGACGATCTGGCCGTAGACGAGCCCGATCAGCATGTTCGACAGCACGACCAGGGTCAGCAGTTCGCCCGCCGTGGCCCGGGACAGGCCCTGCGCCTGGACCAGGAACGGCAGGCCCCACAGCAGCAGGAACACCATCGCCGGGAACTGGGTGGTGAAGTGCACCCACAGGCCGAGGCGGGTCCCCGGCTCCCGCCAGGAGGCGGCGATCTGACGGCGGACGTAGGCCGCTCCCTGGTGCGGCACGGGCTCCGGCTCATGCCCCTCGGGGTGGTCCCGGAGGAAGAGCAGCATCAGGACGAGGACGACGACGCCGGCGAGCGCGCTGCCCGCGAACGCCGCGGTCCAGCCGACGCCGTGCAGCAGCCGGGCGATGACCAGGGTGGAGACCAGGTTGCCGGCCATGCCGACCAGGCCCGCGAGCTGGGCGACCAACGGACCGCGCCGGGCCGGGAACCAGCGGGTGCCGAGCCGCAGCACGCTGATGAACGTCATCGCGTCACCGCAGCCGAGCAGGGCGCGGGAGGCGAGGGCCGTGCCGTACGAGGGGGAGAAGGCGAATCCGAGCTGGCCCGCGGTGAACAGCACGACCCCGATGGTCAGCACCTTCTTGGTGCCGAGCCGGTCCACCAGCAGCCCGACCGGTATCTGCATGCCGGCGTAGACCAGCAGTTGCAGGATCGAGAAGGTCGACAGCGCGGAGGCGTTCACATGGAAACGGTCGGCGGCGTCCAGGCCGGCCACGCCCAGGGACGTACGGAAGATGACGGCGACGAAGTAGACGGAGACGCCGACCGCCCAGACGGCCATGGCACGCCGGCCGCCCGGCGGATCACCCGGGAGGGTGATCGTCGCGGACGAGGAGGAGCGGCTCATCGGACCTCACCCCGGGCGAGGTGCGAGAACCAGCCGACGTGCCGGTGGACCACCCCGACCGCTGCCTCCGGGTCCCCGGACCGCAGTGCCTCCAGGATCTCCTCGTGCTCGGCGAGGGTCTTGGCGATCCGGTCCGGATGCGAGTGCATGATCGCCACGCCCATGCGCAACTGGCGGTCGCGGAGCTGGTCGTAGAGGCGGGAGAGGATCTCGTTGCCGCCGCTGCGGACGATCTCGGCGTGGAAGCAGCGGTCGGTGACGGCGGCCCCGGCCAGGTCGCCGGCGGCGGCCTGCTCCTTCTGCCTGGCCAGCAGCTCCTCGAGACGGCCGATCAGCCCGGCGGGTGCCGGTACGGCCTTGCGGGCGGCGTGCTCCTCGACGAGCAGGCGGGTCTCGACCACGTCCGCGATCTCCTGGGCTGAGACGGGCAGGACCAGCGCTCCCTTCTTCGGGTAGAGCCTGATCAGCCCCTCGACCTCCAGGCGCAGCAGCGCCTCGCGCACCGGTGTGCGCGAAACCCCGACGGCCTCGGCGAGTTCACCCTCGGTCAGCAGGGTCCCGCCCTCGTAACGGCGCTCCAGGACGCCCTGCTTGACGTGGGTGTACACGCGGTCGGCGGCGGGTGGTTGCTTGGTGGTCAGGGTGCCGGGGCCGGTCATGCGAACAGCATAGATACAACACGTACGCATGATGATCCCCGTCCATCATGCGGACCCTTCTGTACCAAGGTCGTCACAGTAGGGAGCCCTGACTCAGCAGGCGCACAACCATCTGTGCTAATTACGTGTCACACATGTGCGGCCCCGCTCCCCCCCCCTCCAACTCGGCCGCATTTCATGGGCATTCGACGTAATCGGGGTATTTGAGTTGAAAACCGCCATCAAGGGCTTCCGTGTCCGCAGAGCCGCAGCCGTCGCCGTCACGGCCGGCGCAGTGCTCGCCACCGGAGCCCTCACCGCGGCACCGGCGCAGGCTGTCACCACGCCCACCATCACCGCCAAGGGCGGGTACCTGATGAACAGCGCCACCGGCAAGACCCTGTTCACCAAGTCCGCCGACACCAAGCGGCTCACGGCCTCCACGACGAAGATCATGACCGCGAAGGTCGTGCTCTCGCAGTCGAACCTGAACCTGGACACCAAGGTCACGATCAAGAAGGCCGTCAGCGACTACATGGTCGCCAAGGGCTACCCCTCGTCGGCCCACCTGATCGTCGGCGACAAGGTCACCGTCCGTCAGCTGCTGTACGGGATGATGCTGCCGTCCGGCTGCGACGCCGCGTTCGCGCTGGCCGACAAATTCGGTTCCGGCACGACGTCCTCCGCCCGGACCAAGAACTTCATCGGCAAGATGAACACGATGGCCCAGAGCCTCGGCATGACGAACACGCACTTCGACTCGTTCGACGGCCTCAGCAACGGCAACAACTACTCGACGCCGCGCGACCTGACGAAGGTCGCCCGGAGCGTGATGAAGAGCACCACGTTCAAGACCGTCGTGAAGACCAAGTCGTACACGGCGAAGACGATCACGAGCTCCGGGTCCACGCGCACGATGAGCACGTGGACGAACACCAACACGCTGCTCGGCTGGAACGGCACGCTCGGCATCAAGACCGGCTCGGGCCCCGACGCCCACTACTGCCTCGTCTTCGCCGCCACGCTGAACGGCGAGTCGGTCATCGGCGCCGTCCTGACCGCCCCCTCCGCGACCGACCGCACGTCGGACGTGAAGAAGCTCATCAACTACGGCTACGCGAAGATCAGCTGACCTTCAGCTGTGACTGCGACGGGCGACGGTCCGCGGGACCCCGGGGTGAGCGAGCCTTCCTGTCTCGCCGCCGTCCGGAAGTCCTACGACACCGTCGCCGACGCCTATGCCGAGCAGGTACCACGGCCGCCGGACCTGGATCCGCTTCCCCGTACCCTGCTCGGCATGTTCGCCGAGACGGTACGAGACACCAACCTCGGCCCACTCGCCGACCTCGGCTGCGGCCCCGGTTTCGTGACGGCCCATCTGGCCGGCCTGGGCGCCCCCGCCTTCGGCGTCGACCTGTCGCCGAGGATGGTCGAACTGGCCCGACGCGCACATCCGCACCTCACCGCGCGAACTCCCCGTCCTCTACGCCGAGTTCCACCGCACCCTCGCACCCGGTGCAGGTTCGTGACGTTGCTGGCACGAAAGCTCGCGGACGTTCAAGCCGAATAGGCGAACTTCGCTCGCATAAGTGAACATCATTGCGCCGACTGGCAAATTCGAATTCCTCCGCCCTAGGTTCCGCAGCGGAGGTGGTTCACATGATCGAACCCAGCAAGCACCAGCCCAGCCCGCAGGCACGGCAAGACGCGATCGACGTCAGCGACTTCGTCTACGCGGCCACCGGAGCCCGCGTCCGAAGGCTGACCATGCCGGACGGGACGCACTGGTTCCCGGCGGTGGACGTCTGCAAGGAACTCGGCCACACCAACGCCCGAAAGGCTCTGGCCGACCATGTCCCCGAGGCGCACCGAGAGATTCTCGAGACCGTAACTGGAGGTTACGGTCTCAGCGTTCCCGCAGGTAGGGAGTGGCGGCGAGACTTGAATCTGATCAGTCTCCAGGGACTGATCCTTCTCGTCAGCGCCTGTACCAAGCCAGAGTGTGCGCCCTTCAAGCAGTGGGTCGCCGAAGTGATCGAGACCGTGCAGCGGGAGGGTTCCTACACCCTCGAGGAAGCGGAGATCCAGCCGTCCGACCCGGGTGCGCCGACCGCCTACGTGATGCCCGAGCAGGTCGTGGAGGCCATCGTCCGGCTCGAGGCACACAATCTCCAGCTGGACGAACGGCTCGCCGATGTGCAACAGCAATCCCTGGCCCTGCAAAAGGAGATGGCGGAGACGCAGCGGCAGAACCTCGTCGCCCAGCAGGCCATCGCCCAGGCCATCGAGCGCATCGCCGACCGGCTCGACGTCCTGACGCTCGACCGTCCGGCGCCCTCCGCCGCCCTCTCCGCGCAGCCGACGACGGAATCCGTACTGGCCGACTGGCGGCAGCGGCTGTCCGTGACGTCGGACGTGTGGGCGGTGGCCGTGGTCATCGCGCCGGTTCTCGTGGAGCAGGGCGAACTGCGGCAGCCGCTCGAGTCGATCGCCGCTCGCACCGGCCTCACGGTCCAGCGTGTCAACGAGTGCCTGCGTCTGCTGCGCAAGCACGCGTGCATCCATCCCCGGGGTGCGAGCGAGGACGGTGCGCCGGTGTACGTGCTCGACCGGCCCTGAGCCGGAGGGCGGGGGAAATAAGTGAAGGGGCGGTCGCAACTCGAACTTGCGGCCGTCCCTTCACCGTTCAATCTATCCTGCCGCAGCGGTCACGCCCAGGTGATCAGCCTTTTCGGCTGCTCCAGGATCGCCGCCACGTCGGCCAGGACCTTCGAGCCGAGTTCGCCGTCGACCAGGCGGTGGTCGAAGGACAGGGCCAGGGTGGTGACCTGACGCGGCTTCACCTTGCCCTTGTGCACCCACGGCTGGAGCTTGATCGCGCCGACCGCGAGGATCGCGGACTCACCGGGGTTGAGCAGGGGCGTTCCGGTGTCGACGCCGAAGACGCCGACGTTGGTGATGGTCACCGTGCCGCCCTGCATCGCGGCGGGCGAGGTCTTGCCCTCACGGGCCGTCGACACCAGTTCGCCCAGGGACTGTGCCAGTTGCGGCAGCGTCTTGGCGTGGGCGTCCTTGACGTTCGGCACGATCAGACCGCGCGGGGTGGCCGCCGCGATGCCCAGGTTGACGTAGTGCTTGACCACGATCTCCTGGGCCGCCTCGTCCCAGGACGCGTTGATGTCCGGGTTGCGCTTGACGGCGACCAACAGGGCCTTGGCGATCAGCAGTAGGGGGTTCACGCGCAGGCCCGCGAACTCCTTGTCCTGCTTGAGCTCCTCGACCAGCTTCATGGTGCGCGTCACGTCCACCGTCACGAACTCCGTGACGTGCGGCGCCGTGAACGCCGAACCGACCATCGCCTGGGCCGTCGCCTTGCGCACGCCCTTGATCGGCACCCGGGTCTCACGGGCCGTGTCGTACGACGCGGCCGGCGCGGGAGCCGCCGCGGCCGGCGTCTCCGCCGGGGCGGGTGCGGCCGCGGGGGCCGGCGGTGCCACCGCCGCGTGCACGTCGTCCCGCGTGATGATGCCGTCCGGGCCGGACGGGATCACCGTGGCGAGGTCCACGCCCAGGTCCTTGGCCAGCTTGCGCACCGGCGGCTTGGCCAGCGGGCGCGGCCGGTCGTCCGTCACCGCCGGCGCGGCGGCCGCCGGACCGTGGCCGTTCAGCTCGGTCTGGATCGCCGTCGACGCCTGGGCGACCGCGACCTCCGGGCCCTTGCGCGGGCGGCGCTTGGTGGAGGACGTGGCAACGCCGTAGCCGACGAGGACCGGCTGGCGGCCCTCGGGCTTCTTCTCCTCGGCGGGGGCCGAGGTGGCGGGGGCGGCGCTCTGGGCCGGGGCCTCCTGCGCAGGGGCGGCGCCGCCCGACACGTCGACCGAGATGATCGCCGTGCCCACGTCCACCGTGGTGCCCTCGGGGAAGCACAGCTCCCTGACGACCCCGTCGTACGGGATGGGCAGTTCGACGGCCGCCTTGGCGGTCTCGACCTCGCACACCACCTGTCCGTCGGTGACCGTGTCACCGGGCTGGACGTACCACTTGAGGATCTCCGCCTCGGTGAGCCCCTCGCCCACGTCCGGCATCTTGAACTCGCGAACGGATGCTTCCGTCATCGTCGTCACGACCCTCTCCTCAGTACGCCAGGGCGCGGTCGACGGCATCGAGTACCCGGTCCAGGCCAGGCAGGTACTCCTCTTCCAGGCGGGCCGGCGGGTACGGGGCGTGGTAGCCGCCCACCCGCAGCACCGGGGCCTCCAGGTGGTAGAAGCAGCGCTCGGTGATCCGGGCGGCGATCTCCGCGCCCGAGCCGAAGAACACCGGTGCCTCGTGCACGACCACCAGCCGGCGGGTCTTCTCCACCGACGCCTGGATGGCGTCGAAGTCCAGCGGGGAGACCGAGCGCAGGTCCAGCACCTCCAGGGACTTGCCCTCCTCGGCGGCCGCGTCGGCGACCTCCTGGCAGAGCTTCACCATGGGGCCGTAGGCGACCAGGGTGAGGTCCGTGCCCGCGCGGACGACCTGCGCCCTGTGCAGCGGGCCGGGGATCGCCTCGGGGTTGACCTCGGCCTTGTCCCAGTAGCGCCGCTTGGGCTCGAAGAAGATCACCGGGTCGTCGCTCTGGATGGCCTGCTGCATCATCCAGTACGCGTCGGACGCGTTCGACGGGGAGACCACCTTCAGGCCGGCCACGTGCGCGAACAGCGACTCGGGGGACTCGGAGTGGTGCTCGACCGCGCCGATGCCGCCGCCGTAGGGGATGCGGATGACGACCGGGAGCTTGACCTTGCCCAGCGAGCGCGCGTGCATCTTCGCGAGCTGCGTGACGATCTGGTCGTAGGCGGGGAAGACGAAGCCGTCGAACTGGATCTCCACCACCGGGCGGTAGCCGCGCAGGGCGAGGCCGATCGCGGTGCCGACGATGCCGGACTCGGCAAGCGGGGTGTCGATCACCCGGCTCTCGCCGAAGTCCTTCTGCAGCCCGTCCGTCACCCGGAACACGCCGCCGAGCTTGCCTACGTCCTCGCCCATGACGAGGACCTTGGGGTCGGACTCCAGGGCGCGGCGCAGCGACTCGTTGATCGCCTTGGCCAGAGCCATCTTCTCGGCTGCCATGTCAGGCCCCCTCTCCGTCGGCGAACGACGCCTGGTAGGCGGCGAACTGGGCGCGCTCCTCGTCGACGAGCGCGTGCCCGTCCGCGTACACGTTCTCGAAGATGGCGAAGTGGTCCGGGTCCGGCATGGCACGGACCGCCTCGCGCACTCGTTTGCCCAACGCCTCGGACTCTTCCTCGAGTTCCGTGAAGAATCCCTCGTCCGTGTGGTTTGAGGCCTCCAGGTACCGGCGGAGCCGCAGGATCGGGTCCTTCGCCTCCCAGGCCAGCCGCTCCTCGTCGCCCCGGTAGCGGGTGGGGTCGTCGGAGGTGGTGTGGGCGCCCATGCGGTACGTGTAGGCCTCCACCAGCGTCGGCCCCTCACCGGTGCGGGCCCGCTCCAGCGCCCACTTGGTGACGGCCAGGACGGCGAGGACGTCGTTGCCGTCGACCCGCACGCCCGGGAAGCCGTAGCCCTGCGCGCGCTGGTACAGCGGGACGCGGGTCTGCTTCTCGGTCGGCTCGGAGATCGCCCACTGGTTGTTCTGGCAGAAGAACACCACCGGGGCGTTGTAGACCGCGGAGAAGGTGAAGGACTCCGCGACGTCGCCCTGGCTGGAGGCGCCGTCGCCGAAGTAGGCGATCACCGCGCTGTCCGCGCCGTCCTTGGCGACGCCCATGGCGTAGCCGGTGGCGTGCAGGGTCTGGGAGCCGATGACGATCGTGTAGAGCTGGAAGTTGTTGCTGTTGGGGTCCCAGCCGCCGTTGTTGACGCCGCGGAACATGCCGAGCAGGTTGGCCGGGTCGACGCCGCGGCACCAGGCGACGCCGTGCTCGCGGTAGGTGGGGAAGACGTAGTCGTCCTCGCGAGTGGCCCGGCCGGAGCCGATCTGGGCGGCCTCCTGGCCGAGCAGCGAGGCCCACAGTCCCAGCTCGCCCTGGCGCTGCAGTGAGGTGGCCTCGGCGTCGAAGCGGCGGGTGAGCACCATGTCGCGGTACAGGCCGCGCAGCTCATCGGGGGTGATGCCGGCGACGTACTTGTCGTACTCGGCGTTCTTGACGCGCTCGCCCTCGGGCGTCAGCAGCTGTACCAGCTCGGGCTCGGCGCCCGGCGCGTTGCTCGCGGTCGTTCGCTTGCCGGCCGTGCTCTTGGTCCCGGCGCTGCGTCGCGGCTTGCGCGCGGCAGTGCTCTCCACGGTCACGTGTGCTCCTCCGTCGGTCCGGCCACCCGGGTTCGCCGGATGCCTGGGGTCCCCCCAGCTCCGTTCAGGAGCCTGGGGGAGCGGCTCACCTGAAGCCCTACGGACGCACAGGGTGGGTGCGCCCGGTCGGGAACAGGCGTGACAGGTGCCCCGGCGAGCGCCCTGCAGAAGGCACGTTACCCAGTGCTCCACATTTCTGTGAAACCCCTCCTGACCTGCGTTTTTGCTTGGATTTCCAAGTAAATCGCAGAAGGCGGGAACAAGTCCTGGTCACAGCCTTGCAGGGGGCCGGAACAACGGCACGTTATCCCGGTGACCCAGGTCACGGGAAGGGTCCATTTTCGTGCCGGGAGATCCGCTCACCGGATGAAAACGGTTGCCGGGCCCGGGGGCCGCGGTCCGGACCGTCCGTTCCACGGACGGTGCCCTGGATCGCCACTTCGAGCACGTCCCGTGACCAAATGCGACTGCCTGTGACAACGCCCAGCTCACAGCCCTGGCCGGTGCCCTACCATCTGGCGCGTGCCGCGCTCCCATGTACCACCCCACGTGCCTCACGCGCCCCCGCTGGGCGCCTTGCTGCGCCAGTACGCGGCCGGCAGCGCCGTCGTCTGCGAGCCCGTCGACCAGGGCCTGCTGAACCGCGGCTACCGCTTGTGCACCACCCGCGGCCGGTACTTCCTCAAGCACCACTTCGACCCCGAGACCGCCGACCCGGCCGCGATCGCCCGCCAGCACCGCGCCACCCAGCGCCTGGCCGACCTCGGTGTCCCGGTGGCGCCGCCGCTGCCCGGCCGGGACGGGCGCACGGTCGCCGTGGTCGGCGGGCACGCCTACGCCCTGCATCCCTGGATCGAGGGGCGGCACCGGCACGGCGGTCAGCTCACCGCCGGCCAGTGCGAGCGGCTGGGGGCGCTCCTGGGGGTCGTCCACGCGAGCCTGGAGCGGGTGATGCCGGCGCACGCACGGGCGTGCGCCGAGGCGCCGGAGGCCGCCGACAGCGCCGATCCCGCCGACACCTTCACGCTCATCGACGACCTGCTCGGCCGGGTACGGCGCCACCACCCCGCCGACTCCTTCGACGAACTGGCCCGCCACCGGCTCCTGGAGCGGCGGGCGCTGCTGGAGCAGCACGCCGACCGGCGTCCGCCGCGCGGGGGCTCGGTGGGCTGGGTGCACGGGGACTTCCACCCGTTCAACCTGCTCTACAAGGGCGACGCCCCGGCCGCGATCGTGGACTGGGACCGGCTCGGCCTGCGTCCGCGCGCCGAGGAGGCGGTGCGCGCCGCCGCGATCTTCTTCGTACGACCCGTCGGCGCGCTCGACCTGCCGAAGGTGCGGGCGTACGCGCGCGCGTACCGGCGCACGGCAGGGGCCACGCCCTCCCAGCTCGCGGCGGCCGTGCACCGCGTGTGGTGGGAGCGGCTGAACGACTTCTGGATGCTGCGCTGGCACTACGAACGCGGCGACACCCGCGCCGACCCCCAGTTCCCGGCCGCCTCGGCGCTCGTCGTGTGGTGGACGCGGGAGTACGACGCGGTGTGCGAGGCCTTCGCGGGGTGAGCGCGGGTCAGAGACCGCCCCCGAGGCCGGAGGTGCCGCCGTTGTCGGCGCCGGCCGTCGGGGCCGTCGCCGTGTCCGACGGCGCCGGCGGCGCGCTCGACGTGGGCGCGGACGGCGTCGGGTCGCTCGTCGTCGGCTCCTCGGTCGGCTCGTAGCTCTTGGAGGCGGACGGCGTGGACGACGGGGTGTAGGAGGGCGTGTAGTCGCCCGATCCGTTGCCCGAGGTGCCGTTGTCCGTGTTGGTGTCCGTGGGCTGGTCGGTCGACTCGTCGCTGGGCGTCTCGGACGCCGTGTCGTCCTTGGTGGACTGCGAGCTGGTCGGCGACTTCGTGGGCTTGCCGCCGCCCGAGCCGCCGGCGTTCTGCAGCGCCAGCGCGACGCCCGCGGCGATCGCGATCACCGCGAGGACGGCCAGGATCCACAGCTTGCCGCGGCCGCTGCCCCGGTTGCCTTGCCCCTCGAAACCGCCTTCGTCCCCGCCGCCGTAGCCCTGGGGCAGGATCGGCTGCGGGATCTGCGTGGTGCCGGCGCCCGAGTCGGCGGGGTGGGGCATCACGGTCGTACCGGCGAAGCCCGCGGCCGGGGTGTGACGGCCCTCGTGCATGTCCACCGGGCCGGTGTTCCAGGTGCCGGTGTGGCCGCCCTGGTCGTAGAGCATCTGCAGGCCGTACTGGACCAGCCCGCGCATCTCCTCCGCGGTCTGGAAGCGGTCGTCGGGCTCCTTGGCGAGGGAGCGCATGACCAGGCCGTCCAACTCCGGCGGGCAGCCGCCGTTGGAGACCTGCGACGGCGGCACGGGGATGTCCTGGACGTGCTGGTAAACCACCGACAGCGGGGTCTCGCCGACGAACGGGGGCCGCAGGGCGAGGAGTTCGTAGAGCAGGCAGCCGGTCGCGTACAGGTCGGAGCGGTGGTCGACGGCCTTGCCGAGCGCCTGCTCCGGGGAGAGGTACTGCGGCGTGCCCATGACCATGCCGGTCTGCGTCATCGTCGTGGACGCGCCGTGCAGGGCGCGGGCGATGCCGAAGTCCATCACCTTGACGGCGCCGTTGTTGGTGATGATGACGTTCGCCGGCTTGATGTCGCGGTGCACGATGCCGTGCTGGTGCGAGTAGGCCAGCGCCTCCAGGACACCGGAGACGATGATCAGGGCCTGCTCGGGGCCCGGCGCCTCGGCGTTGATCAGGAGGTCGCGGATGGTGCGGCCCTCGACGATCTCCATCACGATGTAGGGGACGCTCTGGCCGCCCACGTAGTCCTCGCCGGAGTCGTACACGGCGACGATGGAGTGGTGGTTGAGGCCGGCGACCGACTGTGCCTCGCGCGTGAAGCGGGCCTTGGAGACCGGATCCTCGGCGAGGTCGGCGCGCAGCAGCTTCACCGCGACGGTGCGCCCCAGACGCACGTCCTCGGCGGCGAACACCTCCGCCATGCCGCCCCGGCCGAGTCTGCGGGTCAGCCGATATCGGCCGTCGCCGACCAGGCCGCCGTTGCCCCACATCTCCGGCGCATCTGACATACCGCCGCCAGTCGCCTCGGGGTCGGACGGGCCCTGAGCGCGCTGCTGCTGCTCCATCAGTCCTCGCCGTCGTTTCTGCCCGCGGTGCGCGCGGTGTTGTTACGGTCTCCGTCGGCCACGCTACAGCCTCAACGCAAGCCGCCGGTCCGAGAAGGGGGCCGGAACCGGCACGAGACGGACCGGCCATCAAACCGTCACACGATGCCTACGTGCAAATTTCGTGTACCGGCCGTACAGCCTCTGTAACGCTCGCGCGACGCTTCTTTCGCGTACGGTCACGGAACGGGCACCGCGCTTGACGTGTCAGTGCCCTGGGGCAGACTTGGCCGGGAATGAGCCATTCGATCAGCAACGAGCGGGCCGGCGCCGGAAGGCCGATGGGGGACACGGACACATGAGCCAGGACGGCGCACAGGACCGGTACGCGGGTCAGTCGCTCGCCGGCGGCCGCTATCAGCTGCGCGACTTGCTCGGCCAGGGTGGCATGGCCGCCGTGCATCTCGCCTACGACTCGGTGCTCGACCGGCAGGTCGCGATCAAGACCCTGCACACCGAACTGGGCCGGGAGCAGGCCTTCCGCGAGCGCTTCCGCCGTGAGGCGCAGGCGGTGGCCAAGCTCACGCACACCAACATCGTCTCCGTCTTCGACACCGGTGAGGACACCGTCGCCGACGCCACGACGCCGTACATCGTCATGGAGTACGTCGAGGGCCGCCCGCTCGGCTCCGTGCTCGACGAGGACGTACGGCAGTTCGGCGCGATGCCCGCCGACAAGGCGCTCAAGGTCACCGCCGACGTGCTGGCCGCGCTGGAGATCAGCCACGAGATGGGCCTGGTCCACCGGGACATCAAGCCGGGCAACGTGATGGTGACCAAGCGCGGCGTGGTCAAGGTGATGGACTTCGGCATCGCCCGCGCCATGCAGTCCGGCGTCACCTCCATGACGCAGACCGGCATGGTCGTCGGCACCCCGCAGTACCTCTCGCCCGAGCAGGCCCTCGGCCGCGGGGTCGACGCCCGCTCCGACCTGTACTCGGTCGGCATCATGCTGTTCCAACTGGTCACCGGGCGGCTTCCGTTCGACGCGGACTCGCCGCTGGCGATCGCTTACGCGCACGTGCAGGAGGAGCCGGTCGCGCCCTCCTCCATCAACCGCTCGCTGCCGCCCGCGGTGGACGCGCTGATCGCCCGCGCGCTGAAGAAGAACCCGAACGAACGCTTTCCGAACGCCGTCGCCATGCGCGACGAGTGCCTGCGCGTGGCCGCATCCTTCCAGGCCGCCCCGCCGAGCATCGTCACCGGCGCGCCGAGCGCGAGCGGCGCCGGTGTCGGGGCCGCGGTGTTCCCGCCGGTCAGCCACGCGACCCCGCCGCCGGCCCCGGTCCAGACGCCGTACCAGCCGACCCCGGCGCCCAACCCGTACGGCACGCCCGCGCCGACCCCGTCGTACGGCTATCCGCAGCAGGGCGGCTACCAGACCCCGGCGCCCTACAGCCAGCAGCCGCAGACCCCGCCGCCGTACAACCTCACGCCGCCCTCGACGCCCGTCCCCTCGTCGGGCGACCGGGGCAACAAGCCGGTGATCGTCGTCTCGATCATCGCCGGGATCGTCGCCGTCACCGGCCTGCTGGCCGCCCTGCTGTACGGCGGCGGGAGCAACAACGACAACAACAGCGGCGGCAGCGGCGGTTCCAGCAGCGAGCCGACCACGTCGACCACCCACGCGGCGGACTACCGCGGACCGGACAAGACCAAGGTGATCGACAAGACGGAGTGCACCGACCCGCAGGAGTCGTACACCGACGAGAACAAGATCGAGGTGCCGGACTTCCGGTTCAAGTACATCGACTCGGTGAAGGCCTGCCTGGACGCGGCCGGCTGGTCGTACAAGGTCGAGAACTACGACGAGAACACCTACGGCGAGGGCGCGGTCATCGACCAGGACCCGGCCGCCGACACGGACGTCGACCCGGACAGCATGCCGACGATCACCCTCCAGGTCTCGACCGGCAACCCCTCCTGACCCCGCGCACGGACGAAGGGCCCGGCAGCCTCTGGCCGCCGGGCCCTGTGCTTGTACGTCCGTGAGTCCTCGCCGGCCGGTACGTCCTTACAGATACGGTCCGCCCGAACGGCCCTGCGCGTGGCCGTCCTCGCCCATCTCCTGACCGCCGACGCCCGGCGGGAGGGCGCGGCGCATCTGCTCCAGCTGGGCCCTCGCGGCCATCTGCTGGGCGAACAGCGTGGTCTGGATGCCATGGAAGAGGCCCTCCAGCCAGCCCACCAACTGGGCCTGCGCGATCCGCAGTTCGGCGTCGCTGGGGGTGCCCTCGTCCTGGAACGGCAGGGACAGCCGCTCCAGCTCCTCCACCAGCTCCGGCGCCAGACCGTCCTCCAGCTCCTTGACCGAGCTGCGGTGGATGTCCTTCAGCCGGGCGCGGCTCGCCTCGTCCAGAGGGGCCGCGCGCACCTCCTCCAGGAGCTGCTTGATCATGCTGCCGATCCGCATCACCTTGGCCGGCTGCTCGACCTGCTCCGTCACCGGAATCTCGCGGGAGTCGTCGTCGCCTCCGCCGCCAATCGCCATGCCGTCCTGGCCCACGACCAGGATCTGTGGATTCTCCGGCGACCGTTCGTTCCTCGGCATCTCCATGCCGCCATTCTCTCGCACCCGTGCATCTCATCACCGTGGTGCCCCCCGTGCAGGGTGATCCACCGTTTCCGACACGAGGATTCCGTCACGCGCCCCCGTCCTTCGTGACGGTCAGGCGCAGCAGCCGGGTCTCGCAGTGCTCCAGCCAGCGGATCTCGGCCTCGGTGTGGCAGATCAGCTGCTCCAGCACCAGCAGCCGCGCCACCTCGTCCGTGCGGGCGGCCGTCCGGGACAGCACCTGGGCCCGCTGCCGTACGTACTCGTGCAGCGCGTCCGTCACGTGCCGGCGCTGCGCCTCGACGACCTTCCGTATGTCGACGCCGGGCGCCCCGACCGCCATGGCCAGCTTGATCGCCAGCTCGTCGCGCGGCGGACTGGCCCGCTCCACCGGCCGGGTGAACCAGGCCCGCAGCTCGGCCCGTCCGGCCGGGGTCAGCGCGTACAGCACCCGCCCGGCCTCGTCCTCGCCCTCCTGCGCGACCATCCCGTCCCGCTCCAGCCGGCCGAGCGTCGTGTAGACCTGCCCGATGTTGAGCGGCCAGGTCGCCCCCGTGCGCTCCTCGAACTCGGTCCGCAGCCGCGAGCCGTAGCGGGGGCCGCGTTCCAGGAGCGCCAGGAGCCCGTGACGTATCGACATACCCGGATTGTGCAGCGGGTCCGGCTTGTTTGGCGGATCCCGGAATGCCGGACGGCCACCGTAGTGTGACGCTGGTCACGTGACTCGATGGCTGCGTGACGCGGGGGCGACAGGACTGCTGGTGGCGGTGGGGGTGCTGGGGCCGCTGAACGCGGGCGGGGTGTCGTACGCGGGTGTGCCGACGGCCGGAGCGGGGGGCGGCTTCGGGGTTCCCGGGCCGTATGCCACCACGGCGCCGCGGTGGGGCGACGGCAGTTCGACGCCGTGGGCGCGGGAGACGGCCCGGGCGCACGGGAGCGCGTCGGCGCGGCCCGGAGCACCCGCGCACCGCGACGGGCCGCACGAGGCCGTACGGGTGCCCGTCCCCGTGCCTTCCTGGGACGCGCGGGCGTCCGAACCGTCACGGGCCGGGAGTGTCGCCGGGGAGGGGCGGCAGCGCCCCGGCCGGCCGGAGGAGAAGACGCCCACGGCCGATCCGACGGATCAGGAACAGGAACAGCAGCAGCAGCAGGACGAGGCGAACACGGCCGATCCGCAGGAGAACGCGGACGACACAGGTGCCGCCGAGAGCCCGGAGGCCGTCGGATCGGCGCCGGCCGTGCCGGCCACCCCGGCGGCCTCGTCCGGGCGGGACCGGCAGGCCGTCACGCGCGCGGTGGCCCCCGCCGAGCCGGTCCTGCGGATCCTGCCGCTGGGCAGCGGCCTGGTCCTGATCGGTCTCGGCCTGGGCCTCGCATTCGTCGGACTACGGCTGCGGCGGGCGTAGCGCGTTCAGCCGCCCACGGACGTCACACCACCAGCAAGACCTTCCCCATGTGGCCGCTCTCCTCCACCACCCGGTGCGCGGCCGCCGCGTCGCTCATCGGCACTTCGCGGTCGACGACCGGACGGACGTGGCCGGCGGTCAGCAGGGGCCAGACGTGTTCGCGTACGGCCGCCACGATCGCCGCCTTCTCCCCGAGCGGACGGGCCCGCAGCGAGGTCGCGCTGATGGCGGCACGCTTGTTCAGCAGCGCCGCGATGTTCAGCTCACCCTTGATACCGCCCTGCATGCCGATGATCGCGAGCCGGCCGTTGACGGCGAGGGCCTTGACGTTGCGGTCGAGGTACTTGGCGCCCATGTTGTCGAGGATGACGTCGGCACCGGCACCGTCCGTGGCCCGCCCGATCTCCTCGACGAAGTCCTGCTCCCGGTAGTTGACCAGGATGTCGGCGCCCAGCTCGGCACAGCGGTCCAGCTTCTCCTTGGTGCCCGCGGTCACGGCTACCTTGGCGCCGACGGCCTTGGCGAGCTGAATGGCCATCGTGCCGATGCCGCTGGAGCCGCCGTGCACCAGCAGCGTCTCCCCCGGCCGCAGGTGAGCGATCATGAAGACGTTCGACCAGACGGTGCACACCACCTCCGGCAGCGCGGCCGCCTGCCGCAGCTCCACCCCGTCGGGCACCGGCAGCAGCTGGCCGGCGGGAACGACGACCTTCTCGGCGTAACCGCCGCCCGAGAGCAGCGCGCACACCTCGTCACCGACGGACCATCCGGAGACGCCCGGGCCGAGCGCGGCGATCCGGCCGGAGCACTCCAGGCCCGGATACCGGGACGCGCCGGGCGGCGGGTCGTAGAAGCCCTGCCGCTGCAGGATGTCGGCGCGGTTGACGGCGCTGGCCACCACCTCGACCAGGACCTCGCCCTCACCGGCCTCCGGATCGGGGACCTCGTCCCACACCAGCGCCTCGGGTCCACCAGGTTCGGGAATCGTGATCGCATGCATGAAGGCGACGCTACCCCTCGGTCGTCTCAGTCCTGCGGTATGGGACGCACGTCGGGCGTGACCTTCGCGTCGGGCGTCGCCCGCACGATCGTGATCAGACGGTCCGTCAACTGCAGCGTGCCGACCGCGGGATCGTCGTATCCGAGCACCCGGTGCCCGCGTACGACGCTCACCACCAGGTCGTCCGTCTCCCGCGGTCCCCTGCCCACCTCGGCCTTCACCACCGGCCGTTCGACGATGTCGAGCCCGCTGCCCTGCTGGATGAGGTCCTCCATCACCATGCCGGCGGCGGGGCTGAGCACGGACAGGCCGAGCAGCCGGCCGGCCGCGCTGGCACTGGTGATGACCGCGTCGGCGCCGGACTGCTGCAGCAGCGGGGCGTTCTCCTCCTCGCGCACCGCGGCCACGATCTTCGCCCCCCGGTTGAGCTGGCGGGCCGTCAGCGTCACCAGCACCGCCGTGTCGTCGCGCTGGGTCGCGATGATGATCTGCCGCGCCCGCTGCACCTCGGCCCGCTTCAGCACCTCGCTGCGCGTCGCATCGCCTATGACACCCGCGTAGCCGTCGGCCGTCGCGGCGTCGATCACCTTGGCGCTGGGGTCGACCACGACGACCTGCTCCTTCCGCAGCCCCGTCGCGCAGACGGTCTGGATCGCCGAGCGCCCCTTCGTGCCGAAGCCGACGACGACGGTGTGATCGCGCAAGGCGGACCTCCAGCGGCTCAGGCGCCAGTCATCCCGGGTCCGTTCGGTGAGGACCTCGAGGGTGGTGCCGACCAGGATGATCAGGAAGAGCACGCGCAGGGGCGTGATGACGAAGATGTTGGTGAGCCGGGCGGCGTCGCTGACCGGGGTGATGTCGCCGTACCCGGTGGTGGAGAGGGTGACGGTCGCGTAGTAGAAGGCGTCGAGCAGGTCGACCGAGCCGTCGGAGTTGTCGTTGTAGCCGTCGTGGTCGGCGTAGACGATGAAGGCGGTCGCGACCAGGACCAGCAGTGCCAGGGACAGCCGCTTGGCGACCTGCCGGATCGGCCGTTCGACCACCTTGCGCGGAAGTTTCACCCGATGGGTCACGAGATGTTCGTCCGCCTGGCGGGCGATCGCGTCATGGCCCGGAAGTTTCACGTGAAACACACCCCGATTCCGGCGGACGCCCAGGGCAGGTCGAGGAGTTCGAGCTCCTCACCCGCACGGGCACCGCCGGGCGGTACGACGGCGAGCGCGTCGGCCGCCGCGATGCCGCGCAGCATGGCCGGACCGTTGTAGTGCAGCGGCACGGCCCGGTCGCCGCGCAGGACGACGGGGATGAGCCGGGTGTCGTACGGGTGTCCGTGGGCCTCGTCCCGCAGCGGCAGCGTGTACGGCTCCGGGGCGGGGCGGGCCGCCAGGGTGCGCAGCAGAGGCTCGGCGAGCGTGAGCAGGCCGGAGATGGCGGCCAGGGGGTTGCCGGGGAGGCCGACGAGATGCCGTCCGTCGCCGACGCGGGCCAGCAGCATGGGGTGGCCGGGGCGCACCTTGACGCCGTCCACGAGGAGTTCGGCGCCGACGCGTTCGAGGATGGAATGGACATGGTCGACCGGGCCGGCCGCGGTGCCGCCGGTGGTGACGATCAGGTCGGCGGTGGAGCCGGTGACGGCCTTGTGCAGGGCCTTGGCGTCGTCGCCGAGCCGGCGTACGGCGGTGACCTCCGCGCCGAGCGCCCGCAGCCAGGGCGGGAGCATCGGGCCGAGGGCGTCCCTGATCAGGCCGTCGCGCGGGCGCCCCTCGGTCAGCAACTCGTCGCCGAGGACGAGGACTTCGACGCGGGGGCGGGGTACGGCGGCGAGGGTGTCGTAGCCGGCGGCCGCGGCGAGACCGAGGACGGCCGGGGTGACGACGGTGCCGACGAGCAGCAGCTGGTCGCCGGAGCGGCACTCCTGGCCGCGCGGGCGGATGTCCTGGCCGTGGTGCATGTCGCGGAGGGCGTGCAGTCGGCCCTGGGCGTCGGTGCGGCCGTGCTCGGTGCGCAGCACGGCGGTGGTGTCCGGGGGGACCCGGGCGCCGGTGGCGATACGGACGGCCTCGCCGTCGGTGAGCGGCTGCGGTTCGGCCTGCCCGGCCAGCACCCCCTCGTCCCGTACGTCCCAGGGGCCGGGGCCGGCGACCGCCCAGCCGTCCATCGCCGAGGTGTCGAAGGAGGGCAGGTCGGTGAGGGCGTCGAGGGGGGCGGCGAGGGTGAGGCCGAGGGCCGCGTCGAGGGGGACGGAGACCGGTTCGCGACGCCCCGCGTGAGTGCCGGAGCGGGCCGCGCGGGCGGCGATCGCGCGGGCCTCGGGCCAGGGGGTGGCCCTGTGCTGGGCGTCCGGTGTGCCGGGGCCGGCCGGGCGGGTGTGCTGCGCGGCGGGCGAGGGCACGTGGCCGCCGGGGCCGTTGTGCTCGTTCACGAGCGCCAGCACCTCCTCGACGTCGAGGTCCTCGGCGTCCTCGCCGGTCCGGGCGGAGCGGGCGGTCATCCGGCGTCCGGTCGGCTGTCGGGCGTGCCGTCGGAGGCGGCGTCGGCCTCGGCGTCGGCGGCCTCGTCGGCCCAGCGCAGGGCGAGGGCGGCGGCCTTGCGGGCCGCCTCGGCGACGGCTTCGGGGCCGCCTCCGGCCCGTCCGGCCGCGTAGCCGACGAGGAAGGTGGTCAGCGGTGCCGCGGGCCTGGCCACGCCGTGGGCGGCGTCGCGGGCGAGGTCGAGGAGGACGCCGGTGTCGACGTCGAGGTCGATGCCCAGCTCGTCCTTGGCTGCGGAAATCCATTCATCCAACACGTGCCCATGCTCCCTGATGCGTGCCCTGGCGGTGGCGATGTCGTCCCAGGTGTCGCAGTCGAAGGACGCGACGGGGTCGGGGACGCGGGTGAGGTCGAGGCCGGCGGTCAGCCGGCGGAGGGGAAGGCCGGTGAGGCCGGTGTGCTCCTCGGTGAGCGTGGACAGTCCGCGGTGCAGCGCGGGCCTGCGGTAGGCGGCCACGAGGGGTTGGTCGCGGCCGCCGGCGTCGGTGAGGAGGGCGCCGTCGGCGCTGCCCGCGCGCAGGGCGGCGAGCAGCCGCCGTACCGTCGGCGCCCCGAGGAAGGGCAGGTCGGCGGAGAGGACGACGACCTGTTCGGCCGTGGTGTGGCGCAGGCCTGCGTCGAGCGCGGCGAGCGGGCCTCCGCCCGGTGGGTCCTCGCGGGTCCACCGCACGGGCCGCGGGGTGGGGCGGGGGTCGGCCACGACGACGGTGGTGCGCGCGTCGGCGCAGGCGGCGAGCACGCGGTCGAGCAGCGCGCGCCCGCCGACGTGCACACCGGGCTTGTCCGCGCCGCCGAGCCGCCGCGCGGCGCCCCCGGCGAGCACGACGGCGTCGTACGCCGTGCCGAGGACGTCCGAGCGCTCGTACGAGGTCACCCCATGAGTATGCGTGCCGTCGCGATCACAGGGAACGTGCGGGTGGTCCCTGCGTCACAGCGTACGCAGCAGCACCGCGGGCTGTTCCACACAGTCCGCGACGTACCGCAGGAAGCCGCCCGCCGTGCCGCCGTCGCACACCCGGTGGTCGAAGGTGAGCGAGAGCTGGACGACCTGGCGCACCGCCAGCTCGCCCTCGTGCACCCACGGCTTGGGGACGATGCGGCCGACGCCGAGCATGGCGGCCTCGGGGTGGTTGATGATCGGCGTGGAGCCGTCGACGCCGAACACTCCGTAGTTGTTCAACGTGAAGGTGCCGCCGGTGAGTTCCCCGGGCGTGAGGCCGCCGGTGCGGGCCGCCTCGGTCAGCCGGGCGAACTCCGCGGTGAGCGCCTCGGCGTCGCGCGCGTGGGCGTCCCGGACGACCGGCACGACCAGGCCGCGTTCGGTCTGCGCCGCGAAGCCGAGGTGCACGTGGTCGAGCTGGACGACCTCCCTGGCCGCCGTGTCGACCGTGGAGTTGAGCTCCGGGAAACGGGCGAGCGCGGCGGTGCAGATCCTGGCCAGAAGGGCGATCAGGGAGATCTTGGCCCCGCCCGCCGCGTTCATCGCGGCGCGCGCCCGCATGAGCTCGGTCGCGTCGGCGTCCACCCAGCAGGTCGCGTCCGGTATCTCGTGCCGACTGCGGGAGAGCTTGTCGGCGACGGCACCGCGGATGCCCTTGAGGGGGATACGGATTTCCCCGGAGGCGGCCGGTCCGGTCATCGGGGCGGCCGGGACCGGTGCCACAGGGCGTTGTGCGGCGGCACGCAGCGCGTACTCGACGTCGGCGCGCAGGATCAGTCCGTCGGGGCCGGAGCCGGTCAACTCCCGCAGGTCCAGGCCGTTCTCGCGGGCGAGGCGGCGGACGAGGGGCGAGATGACCGGTACGGGGCCCTCGGGCCTGACCGGGTCCGCGACGACGGCCGTCGCCACCGTCCCGTCGTGCCGCTGCGGCCCCCGTCCCACGGCGGGCGCGACCCTGCCGTCGGCTCCGTCGTCGGCGGGGCCCCCGGCCGGCCGGCCGGGCACCGTCGGCCGCACCCGCCGCCTGCGCGCCGGAGGTGCCCCGGTGCCGTATCCCACCAGCACGTTCCCGGAGCCCTCGGCCTGGTCGGCGGAGGACTGCGGGCCCACCGCCACCGTCAGCAGCGGGGCGCCGACGGGCAGTTCCGTGCCCTCCTCGCCGAAGCGGGCGGTGACCACGCCGCCGTAGGGGCAGGGCACCTCGACCATCGCCTTGGCCGTCTCGACCTCGACGACCGGCTGGTCGACGGCGACGACGTCGCCGACCTGCACCAGCCAGCGCACGATCTCCGCCTCGGTGAGCCCCTCCCCGAGGTCGGGGAGCTTGAACTCCAGCACCTGTGCCATCAGCTCTCGGCCTCCCACTGCAGACGCCCGACGGCGTCCAGGATCCGGTCCACGCCGGGCAGGTGGTGACGCTCCAGCATCGGCGGCGGGTAAGGGATGTCGAACCCGGCCACGCGCAGCACGGGCGCCTCCAGGTGGTGGAAGCAGCGCTCCGTGACGCGGGCCGCGATCTCCCCGCCCGGGCCGCCGAACCCGCCCGACTCGTGCACGACGACCGCGCGCCCGGTGCGCCGTACCGAGGCGGCGACGGTCTCGTCGTCGAACGGCACCAGCGAGCGCAGGTCGACGACTTCGAGGTCCCAGCCCTCGGCCCGCGCCGCCTCGGCGGCCTCCAGGCAGACGGGCACCGACGGTCCGTAGGTGATGAGCGTGGCGCTTTGGCCCGGGCGCCGCACCACCGCTCGGCCTATCGGCTCGACGGCCGCCGGCTCCTCGGGGTTCCATGTGTCCTTGGACCAGTACAGCCGCTTGGGTTCGAGGAAGACGACCGGGTCGTCGGAGGCGATCGCGGCGCGCAGCAGGCCGTAGGCGTCGGCGACGGTGGCGGGCGTGACGACATGGAGCCCCGGAGTCGCCATGTAGTACGCCTCGGAGGAGTCGCTGTGGTGCTCGACGCCGCCGATGCCGCCGCCGTAGGGGACGCGGATGGTGATCGGCAGGGGCATGGCGCCGCGGGTGCGGTTGCGCATGCGGGAGACGTGGCTGATGAGCTGCTCGAACGCCGGGTAGGCGAACGCGTCGAACTGCATCTCCACCACGGGGCGCAGACCGTACATCGCCATGCCGACCGCGGTGCCCAGGATGCCGGCCTCGGCGAGCGGGGTGTCGGTGCAGCGGTCCTCGCCGAACTCCTTCGCGAGCCCGTCGGTGACGCGGAAGACGCCGCCGAGGGTGCCGACGTCCTCGCCCATGACGTGCACGGACGGGTCGGCTGCCATGGCGTCGCGCAACGCGCGCGTGAGGGCCTGCGCCATGGTGGCCGGCTTGAGGGCGACGGTGGTCATCAGTGGCCGCCTTCCTGTTCCGCCGCGAGCTCGGCCGCCAGCATGGCCTGCTGTTCGCGCAGTTGCGGGGTGGGCTCGGCGTAGACGTGGGCGAAGAGGTCCATGGGGTCGAGCACCGGGTCCTGGTTCATGCGTTCGCGCAGGTCGGCGGCCATGGTCTCGGCGGCCTCGCGCGCCTGCCGGATGCCTTCCTCGTCGATGAGGCCGCGCTCGGTCAGCTCGTGCTCCAGAAGGGTGATCGGGTCGTGCGCGCGCCAGGCCTCGACCTCGGAGTCGCCCCGGTAGCGGGTGGCGTCGTCGGCGTTGGTGTGGGCGTCGATGCGATAGGTGATCGCCTCGACCAGCGTGGGTCCCCCGCCCTCTCGCGCGCGCCGTACGGCGTCGGTGAGGACCTCGTGCACGGCGGCCGCGTCGTTGCCGTCGACCAGGCGGCCGGGCATGCCGTAGCCGACGGCCTTGTGGGCCAGCGACGGGGCCGCGGTCTGCTTGGCGAGCGGGACGGAGATCGCGAAGCCGTTGTTCTGGACCAGGAAGACGACCGGGGCCTGCCAGACGGCGGCGAAGTTCAGCGCCTCGTGGAAGTCGCCCTCGCTGGTGCCGCCGTCGCCGACCATGGCGAGCGCGACGACGTCGTCTCCCTTGAGGCGGGCGGCGTGCGCGAGGCCCACGGCGTGCGGGAGCTGGGTGGCGAGCGGCGTCGACAGGGGCGCCACGCGGTGCTCGCGCGGGTCGTAGCCGGTGTGCCAGTCGCCGCGCAGGAGGGTGAGCGCCTGGACGGGGTCCAGGCCGCGGGCCACGGCGGCGAGGGTGTCGCGGTAGCTGGGGAAGAGCCAGTCGCGCTCCTGCAGGGCGAGCGCGGCGGCGACCTCGCAGGCCTCCTGGCCGGTGGTGGAGGGGTAGACGGCCAGCCGGCCCTGCTTGGTCAGCGCGGTGGCCTGCGCGTTGTAGCGGCGGCCGCGCACCAGCTCGGCGTACAGGCGGCGCAGCAGCGCCGGGTCGGCCTTCGCCGCCCGCTCGGTGCCGAGGACGCGGTAGGGCTCCGCGTCCGGCAGCAGCGGCGCGGGGTCGGTGCGGGGCTGCCAGGCGGGCGGCGGCGATGGCCGATACGCGCCCCGCTGCTCCATGACCGTCATGACGGCACCTCCTCGTGGGAGTGGCTACGGGAGGCGTGTCGGCTGTGACCCGCCTCACCTACCGATTGTTCGGTCGTCGGCACATTTTGGCTACAGGCCCCTTCAGGCTGTGGACAATCGGTTCTGCACAGCCCTAAATGAACGCAGTACGTCCATGGTAGGGAGGCGGGGGGACATGGCACCTGAACAAATGGCCGAGGGACCGGAGAGCACGGTCCCCCTGCCGCCGCCGCGTCCCCTCGACGCGATCGATCTGGACATCCTGCAGATGCTCCAGGCCGACGGCCGGGCATCGATACGGTCGGTCGCCGAACGGGTCCACGTCTCGCGCGCCAACGCCTACGCCCGCATCAACCGTCTCATCGAGGACGGCGTCATCCGCGGTTTCGGCGCCCGCGTCAACCATGAGCGCGCCGGTCAGGGCACCTCGGCGTACATCACCCTGAAGATCGTCCAGAACTCCTGGCGCACGGTGCGCGAGCAGCTCAGACAGCTGCCCGGCGCCTCGCACATCGCCCTGGTGGGCGGCGACTTCGACGTGCTGCTGCTGGTTCACACGTCGGACAACAGGGCCCTGCGCGAGCTGGTCCTCACACGTCTGCAGGCCATGCCCGAGGTGCTGAGCACCCGCACGCTGCTGGTGTTCGAGGAGGAGGACCTGGAGCCGCAGGGGGGCTGACCTCAGGGGCGGCGCAGCCCCGAGAACACCAACTGCACGACCGCGTCAGCCACTTCGCGTTCGTTCATCCCCCGCCCGTCCGGGCGGTACCACTCCACGATGGAGTTGATCATCCCGAAGACCAGCCGGGTGGCGAGCCGCACCTCCACGTCGCCGCGCACGTCCCCGTCGGCGGCCGCGGCCTTCAGCAGTCCGGCGACCCGGTGGTCGAAGTCGCGGCGGCGCTCCAGGGCCCACCGCTCGGTGTCGGTGTTGCCGCGCACCCGCAGCAGCAGGGTGACGTACGGCAGCTCGCCGATCAGCACCTCGACCATGCGCCGTACGACGTACTCCAGCCGGCCGGAGGCCCGCCCCACGCGCGCGTGCTCCTCGTCGAGGATGCCGAAGAGACCGTCCAGCGCGCGGCTGACGGCGCGGCGCAGCAGCTCCTCCTTGCCGGCCACGTGGTGGTAGATCGACGACTTGGAGATGCCGGCCGCCCTGGACAGGTGCTCCATGGAGGTGCCGTCGTAGCCGCGCTCGTTGAAGACCTGCACGGCGACGGACAGCAGCGTCTCCGGGGTGTACGTGTCGCGCTTGGCCGTCGTCATGACTGGCTGCCCTCCCGCTTGTCGGAGGCGTACGCGTGGCGGTACAGCGCGAGGGAGGGCGCGTAGCGGCCGGAGGGGTCGCGCAGGTGCAGGTCGTCGAGGAGGGCGTAGGCCCAGTTGCGGCCCAGCCGGCGGCTCCATTCGAAGGGGCCGAGGGGGTAGTTGACGCCCAGGCGCATCGCGGTGTCGATGTCCTCCTCGGTGGCCACCCCCTTGGCGACCGCGTCGTGCGCGAGGTCGACGATGCGGGCGACCGTGCGCGCCACGATCATCCCGGGCACGTCCCCGATGATGCTGACGTCCTTGCCGAGCGCCTGGAAGAGGCCGGTGGCCTCGGCGAGGGTCTGCGGGGCGGTGTCCTGGGAGGCGGACAGGGCGATACGGGTGGCGCGGCGGTAGTCCAGGGCGAGGTCGAAGTAGACGACGTCGCGGAACTCGACCGAGGTCTGGCCGTCGGCGAGCGCGAGCTGGCCGCCGCTCGGCAGCACCAGCCGGGTGCCGTGGTCCTCGTCCTCCTCGCGGACCTGGATGCCCGCCTCGCGGATCAGCGCGAGCAGTTCGGAGGCGGGGCCCAGGTCGCCCTCGACGACGACGTACGCGGGCGCCTGCGCCTTCTCGGCGGTGTGCGGTTCGGCGCGCTCGGCGCCGTCGGAGTGGTCGTACCAGCCGTGCCCGCTCTTGCGGCCCAGCCGGCCGGACTCGACCAGGCGGCGCTGGGCCAGCGAGGGCGTGAAGCGCACGTCCTGGAAGAAGCTCTGCCACACCGAGTGAGTGACGGACTCGTTGACGTCCTGGCCGATGAGGTCGGTCAGCTCGAAGGCGCCCATACGGAAGCCGCCCGACTCGCGCAGGATCGCGTCGATGGTGGCGGGGTCGGCGCCCTGGGCCTCGTAGACCGCGAAGGCCTCGGCGTAGAACGGCCGGGCGATGCGGTTGACGATGAAGCCGGGGGTGTCGGCGCAGGCCACCGGCGTCTTGCCCCAGGCGCGCGCCATCTCGTACGCGCGTGTGGCCGAGGTGACGTCGGTGGCGAACCCGGAGACGACCTCGACCAGCGGCAGCAGCGGCGCGGGGTTGAAGAAGTGCAGGCCGACGAAGCGGCCGGGGTGGCGCAGGGCCCCGCCGATCGCGGTGACCGACAGGGACGAGGTGTTGGTCGCGAGCAGACAGTCCTCGTCGACGATGTCCTCCAGCGCCCGGAACAGGTCCTGCTTGGCGTTCAGCCGCTCCAGGACCGCCTCGACGACCAGGGAGCAGTCGGCGAGCTCGGCGAGGTCCGCGGCGGGCAGCAGACGCTCCCGTGCCGCGTCGCGCTCGGCAGCGGTGAGCCGGTCCTTCTCGACGAGCCGGTCGAGGCGGGCGCCGATCGCGTCGGCGGCGTCCCCGGCCCGCCCGGGGAGGGCGTCGTACAGCCGTACGCGGTGGCCGGCGACCAGCGCGACCTGGGCGATGCCCTGGCCCATGGTGCCGGTACCGACGACGGCCACGGGGCTGCTGAGGTCCAGTGCTGTCATGTGCGCGATCCTCCCGCACGGGGTTTTCCACAGATGCGGCGGACCCCCTTGTCCCGACCGATCGTTCGGTTACTCTAACTCTGACCGGCTGTTCCTGCCCATATTTCTGCCCAGGTCATGAGCTCGACGGAGAGTTCACAAGACGAGGAGTTGGTCCCGCATGGCCGCCGAACTGACCGCGCACGAGCTGATCGCCGAGCACCGGCCCACCCTCGATCAGGCGCTGGAGGCGATCCGCACACGCGCGTACTGGTCCCCGCACCCCGAACACCCCAAGGCCTACGGGGAGAACGGCAGCCTGGACATGGCCGCGGGCAAGGCCGCCTTCGACGCGCTGGTGGGCACTCGCCTCGACCTCGGCCAGCCCGGTACGGACGACTGGGTGGGCGGCGAGGTGTCGCCGTACGGCATCGAGCTGGGCATGGAGTACCCGCACGCGGACGTGGACGTGCTGCTGCCGGCCATGAAGGCGGGCCAGAAGGCGTGGCGGGACGCGGGCGCGGAGGTGCGCGCGGTGGTGTGCCTGGAGATCCTCAAGCGGATCAGCGACCGCACGCACGAGTTCGCGCACGCGGTCATGCACACCTCCGGACAGGCGTTCATGATGGCGTTCCAGGCGGGCGGCCCACACGCGCAGGACCGCGGTCTGGAGGCGGTGGCTTACGCGTACGTGGAGCAGGTCCGCACGCCCGACACCGCGGAGTGGACCAAACCGCAGGGCAAGCGGGACCCGCTGGCGCTCAACAAGCAGTTCACGCCCGTCCCGCGCGGGATCGCGCTGCTGATCGGCTGCAACACCTTCCCGACGTGGAACGGCTATCCGGGCCTGTTCGCCTCCCTGGCCACCGGCAACGCCGTCCTGGTCAAGCCCCACCCGCGCGCGGTGCTGCCGCTCGCGCTGACCGTGCTGGTGGCGCGCCAGGTGCTCGCCGAGGCGGGCTTCGACCCGAACCTGGTGGCGCTGGCGGCCGAACGGCCCGGCGAGGGCATCGCGAAGGCCCTGGCCACCCGCCCGGAGATCCGCATCATCGACTACACGGGTTCGACGGCGTTCGGCGACTGGCTGGAGGCCAACGCCCGTCAGGCGGAGGTCTACACGGAGAAGGCCGGCGTCAACACCGTGCTGGTGGACTCGGCGGCGAACTACAAGGGCATGCTCGCCAACCTCGCCTTCTCGCTGTCCCTCTACAGCGGCCAGATGTGCACCACCCCGCAGAACCTGCTGATCCCCCGCGACGGCATCCGCACCGACGAGGGCCCCAAGACCTTCGACGAGGTGGTCGCCGACCTCGCCCGCGCCGTCGACGGCCTGCTCGGCGACGACGCCCGCGCGAACGCGCTGCTCGGCGCGATCGTGAACCCGGACGTGAAGTCCCGTCTGGAGGCGGCGGCCGGACTCGGCGAAGTCGCCCTCGCCTCGCGGGAGATCACCAACCCCGAGTTCCCCGGCGCGGTCGTGCGCTCTCCCGTGATCGTCAAGCTGGACGGCGCCAAGCCGGACGACGAGGCGGCCTACATGAGCGAGTGCTTCGGACCGGTCTCCTTCGCCGTCGCGATGGACTCCACGGCCGACGCGGTGGAGCTGCTGCGGCGCACGGTCCGTGAGAAGGGCGCGATGACGGTCGGCGCGTACACGACCGACGAGGAGGTCGAGCAGGCCGTCCAGGAGGTCTGCCTGGAAGAGGCGGCCCAGCTGTCGCTGAACCTGACGGGCGGGGTGTACGTCAACCAGACGGCCGCGTTCTCCGACTTCCACGGCTCGGGCGGCAACCCGGCGGCGAACGCCGCCCTGTGCGACGGAGCCTTCGTGGCGAACCGCTTCCGGGTGGTCGAGGTCCGCAGGGAGGCCTAGGCCTCGGCGTCGAAGCCGGTCAGGCTCCAGTGGTACAGCGTCATGGCGACGCTCGTCGCCAGGTTGTAGCTGGAGACCTGCGGGCGCATCGGCAGGGCCACCAAGTGGTCGGCACGCCCGCGCAGTTCGGCGGACAGGCCGCTTCGCTCGGAGCCGAAGGCGAGGACGGCGTCGTCCGGGAGCTTGATGCCCCGGACGTCGTCGCCCTCCGGGTCCAGGGCGAACAGCGGTCCCGGCGGCAGTTCCTCGACGGACATCCGCTCCACCGCGGTCGCGAAGTGCAGTCCCGCGCCGCCGCGCACGACCGTGGGGTGCCAGGGGTCGAGCGTGCCGGTGGTGACGACCCCCGTCGCGCCGAAGCCGGCGGCCAGACGGATCACCGCGCCCGCGTTGCCGAGGTTGCGCGGGTTGTCGAGGACCACGACGGGAGTGGCGCGCGGGGTGTGCGCCAGCTTCCGGAGATTCGCCTCCCGCGAGGGCCGGACCGCGAGTGCGGCCACGGCGGTGGGATGCGGGCGCGGGACCAGGCTCCGGTACGTCGACTCCGGCACCTCCGTCAGGAGCGCGGCCAGCGTCTCGCGTACGTCGGACGCCAACTCGTCGGCGAGGGCCAGCGCCGCTCGCCGGTCGGCGGTGACCGCCACCGGAACCTCGGCACCGAAGCGGACGGCGTGCTTGAGGGCGTGGAAGCCGTCCAGCAGGACGGCGCCCTCCGCGAGCCGGCGCCAGGTGCTCAGCGGGTCCGGGGCGGGGTCGGTCATGACGTGCAGCCTACGTGCGCGCGGACGGCGTTCACGCCGTGGAGCTCGCGTGCGTGGGTTCGGCGCTCTCCGCGGCCCGCGGCTCGGGCAGCGGTGTCCGGCCGGTCCTCGCGCCGACGCGGTCACGCGCGCGTGCCACCACTCCACCCAGCAGAAGCAGGAACGGCGTGGGCAGGAAGACCGCGTCCGTCGCGATCATCGCCAGCGAGAAGAACGGCAGCCCGAGGACCACGGCGATCACCGCGTGCTCGGTCATCATCACCGCCAGCAGGACGTTCTTGAGCCGCCGGTTGAGCAGCGTGAAGGGGAAGGCGACCTGCACGATGACGGTCCCGTAGGTCACGAGCATCACCATGGTGCCGCTGGACGACATCAGGTCGCCGAGGGCCGGCCAGGGCGAGAAGTAGTCCAGGTGGAGCGGGTAGTAGACGGCGGTGCCGTCCTGCCAGCGCGTGCCCTGGATCTTGTACCAGCCGGCCGTGGAGTAGATCATGCAGGCCTCGGCCATGACCACCAGCAGGGCGCCGTTGTGCGCGAGGTTGGCGACGACGTCCAGCAGGATGCGCGGCTCCCGGCCCTTCGCCCGGCGTGCCACCACCCACCACACGGCCTGCGCCACCCACGTCAGCCACAGGATGACGGGCACCGTCGGGTCCATCCCGTCGAAGCGGCCCCCGGCGGTCACCGCGACCAGCGCGAACCCGAACACCGCCCACAGGGCGGGGCCGGTCCGGTCCACCACGCGCTCTCCACGCGCGCGTGCCTCGTCGGCGAGCCGCTTGCGCCGCGCGTCCAGCGACCACACCTGGCCGCACCGCGTGAAGACCAGGTAGACGGACATCAGGTGCAGGACGTTGTCGCCGCCGTCCCCCATGAAGACGCTGCGGTTCTGCAGCGAGACGACCCCGACCATGAACAGCACGGACATGGCGCGGGTGCGCCAGCCGAACAGCAGCAGCGCGCTCGCCAGGACGGCGAGCGCGAAGAGCAGCTCGAACCAGATCTGGGTGTCGGACCACATCAGGGCCGTGAAGGCGCCGTTGGAGGCGACGAGCTGGTGGGCCAGGCCCCAGCTCCACGGTGCGTCGGGTCCATACATCTCCTGGCGGTGCGGGAACTCCCGCAGCAGGAACAGCAGCCAGGTCGCGCTGAAGCCGATACGGATCACGGCGGACTGGTACGGGCCGAGCGCCGACTCGGTGATGCGGGCGATGCCGGCGGAGACCGACAGGGCGAAACGGTTCACTCGGCACCCCCGGCGGTGTCGGCGGCCGTCACGGGCCACCAGGGCAGCATGCGGTACATCGGTTGGTTCGAGACCCTCTCCGTGCTCCATGGCGGCGGGGGCACGTTCGTGGTGCTCGAACGGACCTGGACCCGGGTGATCGTGCCGTTCTTTCCGGCCGCGTCGTCGCGGTCCAGCCGCAGCGCCACGATGCGCCGCATGTACGTCTCGGCGAGGGAGCCGCGCGTGCCCGTCGCGCGGTTTGAGGCGTCGTGCGTGGCGACGAAGAAGTCCCAGGCACGGCGCAGTTCGTTCTGCTGGGTGTGGCTCGGCACCGGGTTGGCGTCGATGGCCCGGCCGTCCTCGGCGGACAGGTCGTACCAGCCGGTGGTGCGCACATCGCCGTCCGCCGTCTTCACCTCGGCACGGACCTGGACCGCGATGTTCTGCTGCAGCGGGTTGGGCGCGAACAGCTTCCAGTTCTGCTCGAACTCCGGGTAGATCCAGTCGTCGATCGCCTTGCCGTGCTCCTTGGTGAGCGTGTTCGACGGCGCGACGTGCAGGAACACCATGCCGATGTGCACGAACACCGTGACGGCGACGACGGCCACGGCCACCGCGGCGGCTATCCGATAGCGGAACGACAGGGCGGCGACACCGCGGCGGGGTTCGGGGAACGTGTCGGTGACGACGACGGTGAGCGGCCCGGAACCGGCTCCGCCCGCCGCCGGGCCGTCATCGGCCACGGACGCCTCCGACCGCGGGCCGGGCAGCCCGGCGACCCGGTCCCCTCGAGGCATGGGAGCAGGGCAGCCGTCAGGCTCGGTCGAACCGTCTGCCTCCACGCCACCGGTGCTCTCGGCGGCCCCGCCGGGCTCATTGGCAACGCCAGCCTCACTCGCACCGCCAGACTCACTCGCACCGGCGGACCCCACTGCACCGGCGGAGTCCGAGCCCCCGCCGGACCCCACGCCACCGCCCGACTCCGAGGCCCCGCCGGACCCCACACCACCGCCGGAATCCGAGCCCCCACCCGGCTCCGCCCCACCGGCCGGCTCGGGCGCCCCGTCGGGCCCGTCCAGCCCGTGCCGGGCGTGCGAGCCAGTGTCGTACGCGTCCATTCCGCCCCGTTTCCCGTTCCGTGTCCGTCTTCCGGCTGTCCGGCCGCGGGCGCCGAGTCGCCCGCATGTGCCGCTCCACCGCAGTCGCACGGAACGGTACTCAGACCCGCATGCGACGCACAGCCCCCACCCGCCCCATTCCCATGCTCCGCAGGGGCGTGGTCCACAGGGCACGGCCGCGGGTTATCCACAGCGGTTGACACCTTACGGCGCCCGACCCACCATGGAATCGCACGGACCGAACGATCGGTCGGTAGACAGTTCCGGGCAGAGCCCAGGTCGAGGGGGCCACATGGCGACAGCAGCCGCGCACCAGACGTACGGCGCCGAGAAGGCGGGCGCCGACACCACCGCGTACGAGCGCGCCTTCGACGCCGCCGTGGCCGCCGACGAGCGCATCGAACCGCGGGACTGGATGCCGGACGCCTACCGCGCGACGCTGGTGCGGCAGATGGCCCAGCACGCCCACTCCGAGATCATCGGCATGCAGCCGGAGGCCAACTGGATCACCCGCGCCCCCTCGCTGCGCCGCAAGGCCATCCTGATGGCCAAGGTCCAGGACGAGGCGGGGCACGGCCTGTATCTGTACAGCGCGGCCGAAACGCTGGGCACCAGCCGCGAAGAGCTGCTCGACAAGCTCCACGCCGGCCGCCAGAAGTACTCCTCGATCTTCAACTACCCGACCCTGACCTGGGCGGACGTCGGCGCGATCGGCTGGCTGGTGGACGGCGCAGCGATCACCAACCAGGTGCCGCTGTGCCGCTGCTCCTACGGCCCGTACGCGCGCGCGATGATCCGCATCTGCAAGGAGGAGTCCTTCCACCAGCGCCAGGGCTACGAGCTGCTGCTCGCCCTGAGCCGTGGCACCGCGGAGCAGCACGCGATGGCGCAGGACGCCGTCGACCGCTGGTGGTGGCCGTCGCTGATGATGTTCGGCCCGCCCGACGACGAGTCGGCGCACTCCGCACAGTCGATGACGTGGAAGATCAAGCGGCACTCGAACGACGAGCTGCGCCAGCGCTTCGTCGACATCTGCGTCCCCCAGGCCGAGTCACTGGGTCTCACCCTCCCCGACCCCGACCTGAAGTGGAACGAGGAGCGGCAGCACTACGACTTCGGCCCGATCGACTGGACGGAGTTCAAGGAAGTCCTCAAGGGCAACGGACCGTGCAACGAACAGCGGCTCACCCAGCGCAGGCGGGCCCACGAAGAGGGCGCGTGGGTGCGGGAGGCGGCCGCCGCCTACGCGGCCAAGCACAACGACATCACGGGAGCGATGCAGGCATGACGAACACCGACTGGCCCCTGTGGGAGGTCTTCGTGCGCTCGCGCCGGGGCCTCGCCCACACCCACGCCGGCAGCCTGCACGCGCCGGACGCCGAGTTCGCCCTGCGCAACGCCCGCGACCTGTACACCCGGCGCGGCGAGGGCGTCTCCATCTGGGTCGTCCCGTCCGCGGCGATCACCGCGTCCTCACCGGACGAGAAGGACCCGTTCTTCGATCCGGCCGCCGACAAGCCGTACCGGCACCCCACGTTCTACGAGATCCCGGAAGGGGTGAAGCACCTGTGACGGCACCACGGACGACGCCCGTCCCCACGACCGCCGCCCTCGCCCTCGGCGACGACGCCCTGGTGCTCTCCCACCGCCTGGGGGAGTGGGCGGGCCACGCCCCCGTCCTGGAGGAGGAGGTCGCCCTCGCGAACATCGCGCTGGACCTGCTCGGCCAGGCCCGCGTGCTGCTGTCCATGGTCGGCGACGAGGACGAGCTGGCGTACCTGCGCGAGGAACGGTCCTTCCGCAACCTCCAGCTGGTCGAGCAGCCCAACGGCGACTTCGCCCACACCATCGCCCGCCAGCTCTACTTCTCCACCTACCAGCACCTGCTGTACACCGAACTGGCCGCCGGTGACGGCCTATTCGCCGGTCTCGCCACCAAGGCCGTCAAGGAGGTCGCCTATCACCGCGACCACGCCGAGCAGTGGACCCTGCGGATCGGCGACGGCACCGAGTCCAGTCGCGAGCGGATGCTGCGGGCGACGGCGGCCCTGTGGCGGTTCACCGGCGAGATGTTCCAGCCGGTGGAAGGACTGGACGTCGACCCGTCCGCGCTGGAGGCGGCCTGGCTGGACGCGGTCGGGGGCGTGCTGCGCCGGGCGACCCTCACGGTCCCCGAGGGACCCCGGTCCGGCGCCTGGACGGCCGGCGCGGGCCGGCAGGGCGTGCACACCGAACCCTTCGGCCGGATGCTCGCCGAGATGCAGTACCTGCACCGCAGCCACCCGGGGGCGTCATGGTGACGGCCACCGGGACGACGGCACTGGAGGCGGAGCTCCTGGGGATCGCCGGTTCGGTTCCCGACCCCGAACTGCCCGCGCTCACCCTGCGGGAGCTCGGCGTAGTCCGCGCGGTGCACCTGCGCGGCGCGGACTCGGTCGAGGTGGAGCTGACGCCGACGTACACCGGCTGCCCGGCGCTGGAGACCATGTCCCTGGACATAGAACGGGCGCTGCACGCGCACGGCGTGCGCGAGGTCGAGGTCCGCACGGTGCTCGTGCCCGCCTGGTCGACCGACGACATCACGGACGAAGGACGGCGCAAGCTGCGGGAGTTCGGGATCGCGCCGCCGCGCACCCGAGCGGCGGCCGGACCGGTCCCGCTGCCACTGGGCCCGACGCGGACGGCGGGCGACGGTCCGCAGGCCGGCTCGGTCCCGCACCGGTCCCTCGACGCCGACCCCGTCCACTGCCCGCACTGCGGCTCCCCCGACACCGAGCTGCTCAGCCGCTTCTCCTCCACGGCGTGCAAGGCGCTGCGCCGCTGCCTCGCCTGCCGTGAACCCTTCGACCACTTCAAGGAGCTGTAGATGGCCCGCTTCCACTCGCTCCCCGTGGCTGCGGTCGAACGGCTCACCGACGACTCCGTGGCCCTCACCCTCGCCGTTCCGCCGGAACTGCGCGAGGAGTACCGGCACGCCCCGGGCCAGCACCTCGCGCTGCGCCGGAGGGTCGACGGCACGGAGATCCGGCGCACGTACTCGATCTGCTCCCCGGCACCGGCCCCCGGCGACGAGGGCCCGGCCATCCTTCGGGTCGGGGTGCGGCTGGTCGAGGGCGGGGCCTTCTCGACGTACGCGCTCAAGGAGATCGACCTCGGCGACGAGCTGGAGGTGATGACACCGGCCGGCCGCTTCACCCTCGATCCGGCGCCCGGCCTGTACGCGGCCGTCGTCGGCGGCAGCGGCATCACCCCGGTGCTGTCGATCGTCTCGACACTGCTCGCGCGCGAACCCGGGGCCCGGTTCTGCCTGATACGCAGCGACCGTACCGCCGCCTCGACGATGTTCCTGGAGGAGGTCGCCGACCTCAAGGACCGCTATCCCGACCGGCTGCAGTTGGTGACGGTGCTGTCCCGGGAGGAACAGCAGGCGGGGCTGCCGTCCGGCCGGCTCGACCAGGAGCGGCTGACCGGACTGCTCCCGGCGCTGCTGCCGGTGGGTCAGGTGGCGGGGTGGTTCCTGTGCGGGCCGTTCGGGCTGGTGCAGGGGGCGGAGCGGACGCTGCGCGCGCTCGGCGTCCCGCGCGCCCGCATCCACGAGGAGATCTTCCACGTGGACAGCGCCGCCCCGGCCGCCACCCCCGTCTCCGCCCCGGTCCACAGCTCGGTCACCGCGCGCCTCGACGGCCGCGGCGGCACCTGGCCCGTCCGCGACGGCGAGTCCCTGCTGGAGACGGTCCTGCGCAACCGTCCCGACGCGCCCTACGCCTGCAAGGGCGGGGTGTGCGGGACGTGCCGGGCGTTCCTGGTCTCCGGCGAGGTGCGCATGGACCGCAACTTCGCGCTGGAGAAGGAGGAGACCGAGGCGGGCTACGTGCTGGCCTGCCAGTCGCATCCGGTGACGGAGAAGGTGGAGCTGGACTTCGACAGGTGAACGCCGGCGCCGCGCCCTCCTGAACACCGTCGGCCCGCTCGTGGCCGACGGGCCCGTTCCCTTCTCCTAGAACCTGTTCTATCTTGACGGTCCGTCAGATCAGCGGACCCTCCGGAGGGACAGGACCGTGGACTTCACCTTCACCGAGGAGCAGCAGGCGGCGGCCGAGGCGGCGCGCGGAGTGTTCGCCGGGGTGGCGCCGGACACGGTGCCCTCTCCCTCGCTCGTCGCGGGCGCCGTCGCCGACGACTTGGACCGGGCGCTGTGGGCGAAGCTCGCCGAGGCGGACCTGCTGAGCCTGCTCCTCGACCCGCGATACGGCGGGGCGGGCCTGGACGCGATCGCGCTGTGCCTGGTGCTGCGGGAGTCGGCGAGGAAGCTGGCCCGGGTGCCGCTGCTGGAGAGCAGCGCCGCCTCCGCTGCCGTACAGGCCTACGGCAGTGAGGAGTTGAGGTCGGCGCTGCTGCCGGGGGCGGCCCGTGGGGAGCTGGTGCTGACCGTCGCCGCACACGGCCGCACCGGGCACGACCCGGCCGAACTCGCCGTGAGCGCACGGCAGGACGGCGACGGCTGGCTTCTGGACGGTGTGCAGACCGCGGTGCCCTGGGCGCACAACGCCGACTTCGTGCTGTTGCCCGCCCGCACCGCCACGGACCGGACGCTGCTCGCCGTGGTGCCGCCCGGCCACGAGGGGGTCGCACTCGCCGAGCAGGTCTCCACGTCCGGCGAGCGGCTCGGCGAACTGCGCCTGGACTCCGTGCGCGTTCCGGCCCGCGACGTCATGGACGCCGACGGCGCCTGGGAGTGGCTGCGTGATCTGCTGACCACCGGGACCTGCGCCCTGGCTCTCGGGCTGGGCGAGCGCGTCCTCGCGATGACCAGCGAATACGCGGGCAAGCGGGAGCAGTTCGGGCACCCGATCGCCACGTTCCAGGCGGTGGCCGTGCAGGCCGCCGACCGCTACATCGACCTGCGGGCCATGGAGGCCACGCTCTGGCAGGCGGCCTGGCGGATCGCCTCCGGCGCGTCCGGTGCGCTGCCCGCCTCCGGGGACGTGGCCGTCGCCAAGATCTGGGCGTCGGAAGGGGTGCGCCGGGTCGTGCAGACGGCGCAGCATCTGCACGGCGGCTTCGGCGCGGACGTGGAGTACCCGCTGCACCGGTACCACGCCTGGGCCAAGCACCTGGAGCTGTCGCTCGGCCCGGCGGCGGCGCACGAGGAGGCCCTCGGCGACCTGCTGGCGGCACACCCGCTGGGCTGAGCGCCCGCCGCGCCTCCTACAGCACGAACCCGGGCGTGCCCTCGTCCGTCACGACGGGCCGGCCGGCGGCCGCCCACACCTGCATGCCGCCGTCGACGTTCACCGCGTCGATGCCCTGCTGGACCAGGTACATGGTGACCTGGGCCGAGCGGCCGCCGGAGCGGCAGATCACGTTGACGCGCCCGTCCTGCGGCGCGGCCTCGGTGAGCTCGCCGTAACGGGCCACGAACTCGCTGATGGGGATGTGCAGCGCGCCTTCGGCGTGACCCGCCTTCCACTCGTCGTCCTCGCGGACGTCCAGCAGGAAGTCGCCGTCCTTCAGGTCACCGACCTCGACGGTGGGCACACCAGCTCCGAAACTCATGCCCCCGACGCTACCCGACGCCACCGGACACGAAAGTGACCGACCGACCGGCGGGGACCGGCCCGGCTAGCCGCCCAGCAGTTCCGCCAGCTCGCGCTCCCGCTGGGCCACGTCCGCCAGCAGCTGCTCGGCGATCTCCTCGAGGAGGCGGTCGGGGTCGTCGGGGGCCAGCCGGAGCATCGAGCCGATCGCGCCCTCCTCCAGCTCCTTGGCGACCAGCGAGAGCAGCTCCTTGCGCTGGGCCAGCCATTCGAGGCGGGCGTAGAGCTCCTCGCTGCGGCTCGGGCCGCGCTCGGCCGGCGCCGGGCCTTTGGCCCACTCCTCGGCCAGTTCCCGCAGCAGCGTCTCGTCACCGCGGGCGTAGGCGGCGTTGACCCGGGTGATGAACTCCTCACGCCGCTGCCGTTCGGTGTCGTCCGGCGCCAGGTCGGGGTGCGCCTTGCGGGCCAGTTCGCGGTAGAGCTTGCGGGCCTCGTCGCTCGGGCGGACCCGCTGCGGGGGACGCACCGGCTGGTCGGTGAGCATCGCGGCCGCCTCCGGGAACAGCCCCTCGCCGTCCATCCAGCCGTGGAACAGCTCCTCGACCCCCGGCATGGGCATGACCCGCGCCCGGGCCTCGTCCGCGCGGCGCCGGTCCTCCGGGTCGCCGGACCGCTCGGCCCTGGCCTCGGCGATCTGGGCGTCCAGCTCGTCCAGGCGGGCGTACATCGGGCCGAGCTTCTGGTGGTGCAGCCGGGAGAAGTTCTCGACCTCCACCCGGAAGGTCTCCACCGCGATCTCGTACTCGATCAGCGCCTGCTCGGCGGCGCGCACGGCCCGCTCCAGGCGCTCCTCGGGGCGCGGCGCACCGTCCTCGGGCGTCGCCTGCGCCTCGCCGGCGACCCCACCCTGCTCAGCTTCCGGGCTCGTCACCCGACCAGCCTAGGCCACGGCCGGTGCGGACCGGTCCGCCGCGACCCTTCCCGCCCTCAGACCCCCATCTCCGCCGCGACCCGCCCCGCCCGCACCGCCGCCACCAGATCCGCGTGGTCCGCCTCGGTGCGGTCGGCGTACGCGACCGCGAAGTCGGCGATGGCCTCGTCCAGTTCGTCGTTCTTGCCGCAGTAACCGGCGACCAGCCGCGGGTCGGCGCTGTGGGAATGGGCCCGGGCCAGCAGGGCTCCGGTCATGCGGCCGTAGTCGTCGATCTGGTCGGCGGCCAGAGCCGCGGGGTCGACGCTGCCCTTGCGGTTGCGGAACTGCCGTACCTGGAAGGGCCGGCCGTCCACCGACGTCCAGCCCAGCAGGATGTCGCTGACCACCTGCATCCGCTTCTGGCCGAGCACCACCCGGCGACCCTCGTGCTCGACGGCCGGCGCCTCGAAGCCGGCGGTCACCAGGTGCGGGACGAGGGCCGACGGCCGCGACTCCTTCACCTGCAGCACCAGCGGCTCGCCCCGGTGGTCCAGGAGCAGGACGACGTAGGAGCGCGTGCCCACGCTGCCCGTTCCGACGATGCGGAAGGCCACGTCGTGCACCGCGTGCCGGGCCAGCAGCGGCAGCCGGTCCTCGGAGAGCGTCCCCACGTACTGTTCGAGGGCCGCCGCGACCGCGGCCGCCTCCTCGTCGTCCACCCGCCGCAGCACCGGCGCCGCGTCCACGAAGCGGCGCCCGCCCTCCGCGGTCTCCTCCGTCGCCTTCGCCGCGAACCGCCCGCTGGTGTTGGCCCGAGCCTTCTCCGAGACCCGCTCCAGGGTGCCGAGCAGGTCATGGGCGTCGGTGTGGGAGACGAGCTCCTCGTCCGCGATCGCGTTCCACGCGTCCAGCACGGGCAGCCTGGCCAGGAGCCGCATGGTGCGGCGGTAGGCGCCGGTCGCGTCGTACGCCGCCTTGCGGCAGCAGTCCTCGTCCGCGCCGGCCTCGCGGCCCGCGAGCACCAGGGAGGCGGCGAGCCGCTTGAGGTCCCACTCCCAGGGGCCGCTGACCGTCTCGTCGAAGTCGTTCAGATCGATGACCAGACCACCGCGCGCGTCCCCGTACAGACCGAAGTTCGCGGCATGCGCGTCTCCGCAGATCTGCGCGCGGATCCTCGTCATGGGTGTACGCGCGAGGTCGTATGCCATCAGGCCCGCCGAGCCGCGCAGGAAGGCGAAGGGCGTGGCGGCCATCCGGCCCGCCCGTATCGGCGTGAGCTCGGGGATGCGGCCTCGATGCGACTCCTCGATCGCCCCCACGGCGTCCGGCCGGGAGTCGTCCAGGTCGAGCGCGGCGTGCGCACTGCGCGGAACAGCCCCGCGCAGCGCCTTGCCCTCCTGCTTGGGCGAACCCTCAGCGGGCCACTCGGCGAAGCCGCGCACCCGGGGCAACCGGCGCACGTCCGTCCCCGCAACACCTTCAGTCACACCGACCGCCTCCCCCGCACATCCGCGCACGCGCGCCCACGAACATCAACTCGTGGAGACCGTACAGCCGGTGGCCGAAACGCGTCAGACCCCTGTGGACAACTCTCACCCTGTGGAAAACTCCGGCCGCCGACCCCGGACCGGACCCGAGTCACATCCGTGTGATTGTCCTCACCAGGTAATACGGCTCACACGCCTCAGACAACGCGGAAGCCCCCAGGTCCGAGACCTGGGGGCTTCCGGCTGGTGCGCGAGGGGGGAGTTGAACCCCCACGCCCTTGCGGGCACTGGAACCTGAATCCAGCGCGTCTGCCTATTCCGCCACCCGCGCATTGGGTGTGTCCTCCGGCTCCTTCCCCTGCGGGGTTGGCGCCTTCCGACACGCAGAACATTAGCACGCTGGCGGGGGTGGGTTCACGTCCCTTACCCCGGGGCAGCCGCCGACCAGGGAGCTCTCCCGATCCGGCCGCGCCCCGGTCGATCATCGGAGCGCTCCGCTCCGTATCAAGGAGTACCGGTTCTCGTATCAACCTCGTACCGGTACGGCCCGTCTCCACAGGAGCCGGACCGGGTCCACAGTCAGGTGCGGGACACTTGTCTGCGGCCACCTCTACGATCCTGGGCAGAAGGAGTTCGAGGGACGAGTTCGAAGGGGAGCTTCGGAGGGAACCTCCGGAGGGAACCTCGACAGGCGTCGACACCCGTCGACGGGGCCGACAGGGGGAACCAGCCGATTACCCGGCGCGTGGATACGATCAGTAAGCAGTACCAGGCAGTGCAGTACCCGCGAGGCGGGGCGCAGGACGACAGAGACTACGGAGGAGGTGCCCCATGGGAGTCCTGAAGAAGTTCGAGCAGCGTCTCGAAGGTCTGGTCAACGGCACCTTCGCCAAGGTGTTCAAGTCCGAGGTCCAGCCCGTGGAGATCGCCGGCGCGCTGCAGCGCGAGTGCGACAACAACGCGACGATCTGGAACCGCGACCGGACCGTCGTACCCAACGACTTCATCGTGGAGCTGAGCACGCCGGACTTCGAGCGGCTCAGCCCCTACTCCGGCCAGCTCGGTGACGAGCTCGCCGGCATGGTGCGCGACTACGCCAAGCAGCAGCGCTACACCTTCATGGGCCCCATCAAGGTCCACCTGGAGAAGGCCGACGACCTCGACACCGGCCTGTACCGGGTGCGCAGCCGTACGCTCGCCTCCTCCACCAACCAGCAGGCCCCCGGAGCCCCGGCCCCGGCGGCTCCCGCGGCCCCGGCCGCGGGCCGTCCCGGCGGTTACGGCTACCCGCCGGCCGCCGCCCCGGCGGGGGCCCCGCCCATGCCGGCCGCACCGCCGCCCGGCGGCCGCGGCGGCAGCGCGCCCTACCTTCAGCGTCCCCCGGCGGCCCCGGCGGCCGGCGGGCGCACCCGCTACTGGATCGAGATCAACGGCGCCCGCCATCAGATCTCCCGCCCGACTCTGGTGCTGGGCCGCAGCACCGAAGCCGACGTGCGGATCGACGACCCCGGCGTCTCGCGCCGGCACTGTGAGATCCGGACCGGAACGCCCTCGACGATCCAGGATCTCGGGTCCACCAACGGCATCGTGGTGGACGGGCAGCACACCACCCGCGCTACGCTCCGCGACGGCTCGCGGATCGTCGTGGGCAGCACCACCATCATTTACCGGCAAGCCGAAGGGTGAAGCGGGGGCAATGTCAGAGCTGACCCTCACGGTCATGCGGCTGGGTTTCCTGGCCGTACTGTGGCTGTTCGTGATCGTGGCCGTGCAGGTCATCCGCAGCGACCTGTTCGGTACGCGCGTCACCCAGCGCGGCTCGCGACGGGAGGCCAACCGGCCCCAGCAGGCCGCCCGACAGCAGCAGCAGGCGGCACCGCCGCCGCAGCGCCAGCAGGGCGGCGGCGGCCGTCAGCGCCGCAACGCCCCCACCAAGCTCGTCGTGAGCGAGGGCACCCTCACCGGCACCACCGTCGCGCTGCAGGGCCAGACCATCACCCTGGGCCGGGCGCACGACAGCACGATCGTGCTGGACGACGACTACGCCTCCAGCCGCCATGCCAGGATCTACCCGGACCGCGACGGCAACTGGATCGTCGAGGACCTGGGCTCCACCAACGGCACGTACCTCGACCGGAGCCGGCTGACGACCCCCACGCCGATTCCGCTGGGCGCGCCGATCCGCATCGGCAAGACAGTCATCGAGCTGCGGAAGTAGTACGACAATGAGCGAGCGGAGCGAGCACGCAGCGGCGGCCCCCACGACGGGCCCCGGCGCGCTCCCGACCGGAGGGTGGGCACCGTGCGGATGTACCCGGAGCCGACGGGCGAGGTGCGCATGAGTCTGTCACTGCGCTTCGCCGCCGGATCGCACAAAGGCATGATCCGGGAGGGCAACGAGGACTCCGGATACGCCGGCCCGCGTCTGCTCGCGATCGCCGACGGCATGGGCGGCGCCGCCGCCGGCGAGGTCGCCTCCTCGGAGGCCATCTCCACCATCGTCGCCCTCGACGACGACGTGCCCGGCTCCGACATCCTCACCTCCCTCGGCGCGGCCGTGCAGCGCGCCAACGACCAGCTGCGCTCGATGGTCGAGGAGGACCCGCAGCTGGAGGGCATGGGCACCACGCTCACCGCCCTGCTGTGGACGGGCCAGCGGCTCGGCCTCGTGCACGTCGGCGACTCGCGCGCGTACCTGCTGCGCGACGGCGTCCTCACTCAGATCACGCAGGACCACACCTGGGTGCAGCGGCTGGTCGACGAGGGCCGCATCACCGAGGAAGAGGCCACCACCCACCCCCAACGCTCCCTGCTGATGCGGGCGTTGGGCAGCGGCGAGCACGTCGAGCCGGACCTGTCGATCCGTGAGGTCCGGGCCGGCGACCGCTACCTGATCTGTTCCGACGGCCTCTCCGGCGTCGTCTCGCACCAGACCCTCGAGGACACCCTGGCCAGCTACCAGGGCCCCCAGGAGACCGTCCAGGAGCTCATCCAGCTCGCGCTGCGCGGCGGCGGTCCCGACAACATCACGGTCATCATCGCCGACGTCCTCGACCTGGACACCGGTGACACCCTCGCCGGGCAGCTCTCCGACACCCCGGTCGTGGTCGGCGCCGTCGCCGAGAACCAGAACCACCTCCACCACGACCCCGGGATCATGCAGACGCCCGCGGGCCGCGCCTCCGGCCTCGGCCGCCAGGTGCCCGGACAGGGCGGCGGAGGCGGCGAGTTCGGGCCGCCCGGCTCCGGCGACACCACCGGCTACATCCCGGCGGGCAGCTTCGGCGACTACACCGACGACGACTTCGTCAAGCCCCGCAAGGGCCGCAGGTGGCTGAAGCGATCCTTCTACAGCGTGCTCGCGCTCGCCGTCATCGGCGGCGGTCTGTACGGCGGCTACCGCTGGACGCAGACCCAGTACTACGTCGGCACCAACGGCGAGCACGTCGCGCTGTACCGGGGCATCAGCCAGGACCTGGCCTGGGTCTCCCTGTCGAAGGTGGAGAAGGACCACCCCGAGATCGAACTCAAGTACCTGCCGCCGTACCAGCAGAAGCAGGTCAAGAACACGATCGCCGAGGGCGGCCTGACGGACGCCCGGAAGAAGGTCGACGAGCTCGCCGTACAGGCCTCCGCGTGCAAGAAGCAGGCCGCGCAGGAGACGGCGGAGAGCCAGAAGAACTCCAAGACCGGAGAAGGCCAGGCGGGCGGCACCACGGGAACCAGCAGCACCTCCCTCACGTCCAAGGCCACGTCGTCACCGACGCCGTCGTCGACGGCGTCGCCGAAGTCGAAGTCCCCGAGCCCGACCCCGTCCGCGACCACCGCCACTCCCAGCCCCGGCCCCAGCCTCTCGGAGGAAGAGCAGAAGGTCGTCTCGATGTGCGGTAAGCAGTAGGCAAGCCGTGAGAGGCCCTGTCACACGATGAGCAGTACTACCAACACACCGACGCACCACACGTCCACGATCGGCGCGATCGGCGCACCGAGCAGACGGAACACCGAGCTTGCGATGCTGGTGTTCGCCGTCGTCATCCCCGTGTTCGCCTACGCCAACGTGGGCCTCGCCATTGACGACAAGGTGCCCGCGGGCCTGCTCAGCTACGGCCTCGGGCTCGGACTGCTCGCGGCCATCGGCCATCTCGCGGTACGGAAGTTCGCCCCGTACGCGGACCCGCTGCTGCTGCCGCTGGCCACACTGCTCAACGGTCTCGGACTCGTCGTCATCTGGCGGCTCGACCAGTCCAAGCTGCTGCAGTCGCTGCCGAACTACTTCACGGCCGCGCCGCGCCAGCTGCTCTACACCGCGCTGGGCATCGGCCTGTTCGTGGTCGTGCTGATCTTCCTCAAGGACCACCGCGTCCTGCAGCGCTACACGTACATCTCGATGTTCGGTGCGCTGGTGCTGCTCATCCTGCCGCTGGTGCCGGGCCTGGGCGCCAACATCTACGGCGCCAAGATCTGGATCCGGGTCCCGGGCCTGGGCTCCCTGCAGCCCGGTGAGTTCGCGAAGATCGCCCTGGCGATCTTCTTCGCGGGCTACCTGATGGTCAAACGCGACGCCCTCGCGCTCGCCAGCCGCCGCTTCATGGGCCTGTACCTGCCGCGCGGCCGCGACCTCGGCCCGATCCTGGTCGTCTGGGCGCTGTCGATCCTCATCCTGGTCTTCGAGACCGACCTCGGTACCTCGCTGCTGTTCTTCGGCATGTTCGTCGTCATGCTGTACGTCGCCACCGAGCGGACCAGCTGGATCGTCTTCGGTCTGCTGATGTCCGCGGCCGGCGCCGTCGGCGTGGCCAGTTTCGAACCGCACGTCCAGCAGCGTGTCCAGGCCTGGCTCGACCCGATGAAGGAGTACAAGCTCAGCCAGGCCGGCGTGGCCGGCCACTCCGAGCAGTCAATGCAGGCGCTGTGGGCCTTCGGCTCAGGCGGCACCCTCGGCTCCGGCCTCGGCCAGGGCCACTCCGACCTCATCCGGTTCGCCGCCAACTCCGACTTCATCCTCGCCACCTTCGGCGAGGAGCTCGGCCTGGCGGGCATCATGGCGATCCTGCTCATCTACGGCCTGATCGTGGAGCGCGGCGTGCGCACCGCCCTCGCCGCCCGCGACCCCTTCGGCAAGCTCCTCGCGGTGGGCCTGTCCGGCGCCTTCGCCCTCCAGGTCTTCGTCGTGGCCGGCGGTGTCATGGGCCTCATCCCGCTGACCGGTATGACCATGCCGTTCCTGGCCTACGGCGGCTCCTCTGTGCTCGCCAACTGGGCCCTCATCGGCATCCTGATCAGAATCAGCGACACCGCACGCCGCCCGGCGCCCACCCCCGCCATCAACCCCGACGCCGAGATGACCCAGGTGGTCCGCCCGTCATGAACAAGCCCCTGCGCCGGATCGCGATCTTCTGCGGTCTTCTGGTCCTCGCCCTGCTGATCCGCGACAACTGGCTCCAGTACGTCAAGGCCGACAGCCTCAAGGACGACCCGAAGAACCGCCGCGTCACCATCGCCCGCTACTCCACCCCGCGCGGCGACATCATCGTCGACGGAGACCCGATCACCGGCTCCACCGAGTCCAGCAGGAGCGGCCTGAACGACCTGAAGTACAAGCGCACCTACAAGAACGGCCCCATGTGGGCGCCGGTCACCGGGTACGCCTCCCAGGCCTTCGGCGCCAACCAGCTGGAGTCGATCGAGGACGGCATCCTCACCGGCAACGACGACCGGCTGTTCTTCCGCAACACCTTCAACATGATCACGGGCAAGCAGCGGCAGGGCGGCAACGTCGTCACCACCCTCAACGCCGCCGCGCAGAAGGCCGCCTACGACGGTCTGAAGGCCCAGGGCGGCAAGGGCGCGGTCGCCGCGCTCGACCCGTCCACCGGCAAGATCCTGGCGCTGGCCTCGTACCCGTCGTACGACCCCTCGACGTTCGCGGGCAACTCGACGTCGACGGACTCCAAGGCCTGGACGGCGCTGCAGAAGAAGAACAACCCGTCCGACCCGATGCTCAACCGGGCGCTGCGCGAGACCTACCCGCCGGGCTCCACCTTCAAGGTGGTCACGGCCGCGGCCGCGCTGGAGAACGGGCTGTACTCCACGGCCGACGAGAAGACCGACTCGCCGCTGCCCTACATCATGAAGGGCACCACGACCGAGCTGAAGAACGAGGGGAACATCCCCTGCAAGGACGCGACGCTGCGGGTCGCCCTGCGCTACTCCTGCAACACCGTCTTCGGCAAGATCGGCTCCGACCTCGGCAACGACAAGATGCTCGAGGAGGCGAAGAAGTTCGGCTTCGACTCCGAGCAGTTCACGCCGGTCCGCTCCAGCGCCTCGGTCTTCTCCGACAACATGAACTCGTCGCAGACCGCGCTGTCCTCGATCGGCCAGTTCAACACGGCCGCGACCCCGCTGCAGATGGCGATGGTCGCCTCCGCGGTCGCCAACGACGGCAAGCTGATGAAGCCGTACATGGTCGACAAGCTGCAGTCCTCCAACCTGGACACGCTCTCGCAGACCGAGCCGCAGGAGATGAGCCAGCCCCTGTCGGCGAAGAACGCTCAGGTCCTGCAGTCCATGATGGAGACGGTCGTCAAGCAGGGCACGGGTACGAAGGCGCAGATCAACGGCGTCACCGTGGGCGGCAAGACCGGTACCGCCCAGCACGGTGTGGAGAACAGCGAGAACCCGTACGCCTGGTTCATCTCCTACGCCAAGCTCGGCGACGGCTCGAAGCCCGTCGCCGTGGCCGTGGTCATCGAGGACGACAAAGCCAACCGTGACGACATCTCCGGTGGCGGTCTGGCCGCCCCGATCGCGAAGAGTGTGATGGAGGCGGTCATCGGCTCCAAGAAGTGACCCCGCTCACGTCGCCTTCACATCGGTGCACGTTGCGATACCGGTCCTGTATCGGGTGACGCACTTGGCCAGGTCACACAAAGCTAGCCGGGTACGGTAGGCCCGGACGGCAGCCTCCGACCGCACACCCGTGTCGGTCGGGACCGACGGAGAGGGCTGGTAGGAAGCATGGAAGAGCCGCGTCGCCTCGGCGGCCGGTACGAGCTGGGCCAGGTGCTCGGCCGTGGTGGCATGGCGGAGGTATACCTCGCGCATGACACCCGGCTCGGCCGCACCGTGGCGGTGAAGACGCTGCGCGCCGACCTCGCGCGCGACCCGTCCTTCCAGGCCCGGTTCCGCCGGGAGGCCCAGTCGGCCGCCTCGCTCAACCATCCCGCGATCGTCGCGGTCTACGACACGGGCGAGGACTACATCGACGGGGTCTCGATCCCGTACATCGTGATGGAGTACGTCGACGGCTCCACGCTGCGCGAACTCCTGCACTCCGGTCGCAAGCTCCTGCCAGAGCGCGCGATGGAGATGACCATCGGCATCCTCCAGGGCCTGGAGTACGCCCACCGGAACGGCATCGTCCACCGCGACATCAAGCCGGCCAACGTCATGCTCACGCGCAACGGCCAGGTCAAGGTCATGGACTTCGGCATCGCCCGCGCCATGGGCGACTCCGGCATGACCATGACGCAGACCGCGGCGGTCATCGGCACGGCGCAGTACCTGTCGCCGGAGCAGGCCAAGGGCGAGCAGGTGGACGCTCGGTCCGACCTGTACTCGACGGGCTGTCTGCTGTACGAGCTGCTGACGGTCCGCCCGCCGTTCGTCGGCGACTCCCCGGTCGCGGTGGCGTACCAGCACGTCCGCGAGGAGGCGCAGCCGCCGTCCGTCTTCGACCCCGAGATCACGCCGGAGATGGATGCCATCGTCCTGAAGGCGCTGGTCAAGGACCCGAACTACCGGTACCAGTCGGCCGACGAGATGCGCGCCGACATCGAGGCCTGCCTCGACGGCCAGCCGGTCGGGGCCACCGCGGCCATGGGTTCGGTCGGCTACGGCGGCTACCCGGACGACCAGCCGACGACGGCCCTGCGCGCCGACGCGGGCGCCGGCGCCACGACGATGCTGCCGCCCATGGGAGGCCCGGACGACCAGGGCTACGGCTACGACGACCGCGTCGACCGCCGCCGCCAGAAGAAGTCCAACACCTCCACGATCCTGCTGGTCGTGGCGGGCATCCTGGTGCTGGTGGGCGCGATCCTGATCGGCAAGTGGGCGTTCGGCGGAGGGGGCGCCGGCAACGGCACCGTCCAGGTCCCCAACCTGGTGAGCCTGAAGCTGACGGACGCCGAGAAGCAGCTGACCAACAGCGACCTCAAGGTGGGCTCGGTCACCAAGAAGCCGTGCGAGGCCCAGGCCAAGGGCACGGTCTGCTCCCAGGACCCTTCGAAGGAGTCCGAGGTGAAGAAGGGAACCTCGGTCAACCTCGTGGTGTCGACGGGGGCGCCGAAGGTCCAGGTTCCGGGTGTGGTCGGTCTGAGCCTCGCCGACGCCAAGCAGAAGCTCGAAGGCGACGACTACAACTTCAGGGTCGAGACCAAGACGCGGGAGTCCTCGCAGCCGGCGAACCAGGTTCTCGAGCAGGACCCGATCGGCGGCAAGGAGGTGGAGAAGGGATCCACGATCACCCTCACCATCGCCAAGGCCCCCTCGACGGTCGCCGTCCCGGACGTCACCGGCAAGAGTTGCGACGACGCCAAGGCCGCGCTCTCGAACGTCGGTCTGAACGGCAACTGCGTCAACACGCCGACCACCGACGACAACCAGGTCGGCAAGGCCATCTCGACCAACCCGTCGAACGGCACCCCGGTCAAGAAGAACACCGCGGTGCAGATCAGCATCGGTCAGAAGCAGCAGCAGACGGCGGTCCCGAGTGTCGTCGGCCAGCGCGTCAAGGACGCCAAGAAGGCGCTGCAGCAGGCGGGCTTCAACAACATCCAGTTCGCCAACGGCAGTGACCAGAGCGACGACGCGTTCGTCATCCAGCAGGACCCGCAGGCCAACACCGGCGTCGACGACCCCGGGAACACGACGATCACCCTCGTGACCGTCGGCGGCGGAGGCAACAACGGCGGGAACAACGGCGGCATCTTCGGCTGACGTCTGCCGACCTTCGTCGAAGCCTTGGTACTCCCCGGAGTACCAAGGCTTCTTCGTCAAGGCGTTGTAGCGCTCCGCACAGCATGATCGAATGTGTGTCGACCACAGCTCCAACCCTTACGGGGGAATCCCATGCCGCTTGCGGCGACCAAGAAGCGCAAACGACACATAGCCACCTCACTCGCCTTGAGCCTGACGGCGATGGCCACCGCCACGCTCGCGGCGTCCCCGGCCCAGGCGGCCGACGTCGTCATCAAGATGTCGTGCCACGACAAGCACAACACGTTCAAGGCCTACGGAACCCTTGAGGGGAGCGGCGCTCCCACCGCGAAGTACGACGCCGCGCTCAAGGTCATCGACCTCATCGACGACACTCGCGCCCCGCAGATCAGGTTCAAGTCCGCCAACAAAGACGGATCGGTGACCAACTTCCCCTGGCACAAGGGTGCCCAGGGAAGGAGCGTCGTCAGCAGTTTCAGCGACCTCACCCTCCAGCAGCCCAAGGGCCTGAAGGTGATCTTCATCGAGGCGCGGGTGAACACATCCGACTGGGCCGAGTTCCAGTGCTCGGACTACGCCCCGAAGTCGTAACAGGAGTCGGAAATACGGCACGGGCGCCCGTTCCTCAGGAAGGGGCGCCCGGCACTCAGCGGAGTTCCTTCGGTGGGGTCCGCTTGCTGTCGACCTTCTCCACCCGGACCAGCTCGCCCCACACCACGTACCGGTAACGCGAGGTGTACACCGGGGTGCAGGTCGTCAGGGTGATGTAGTGGCCGGCCTTGTTGCGGCCGGACTCCTTCGGGATCTGGGAGAGGACCTTGACGTTGTACTTCGAGGTCTCGTCGAGGATGTCGTAGACCTTGTAGACGTACCACTTGTCCCGCGTCTCGAAGACGATCGGGTCGCCCTTGCGCAGCTTGTCGATGTTGTGGAACTTGGCGCCGTGGCCGTCCCGGTGGGCGGCGAGGGTGAAGTTGCCCTTCTTGCCCGTCATCGGGAGCGTCGCCTTGATCGGGTCCGTGTAGTAGCCGGCCACGCCCTCGTTGAGGACGTCCGTCGAGGTGCCCTTCTCGACCAGGACCTCGCCGTTCTTCATGGCGGGGACACGCAGGAAGCCGACGCCGTTCTTGGTGTCCAGGGCGCCGGGGCCGCCGGGCTCGTGGGCCCAGGTGTCGCGCACCTTGTCCGCCTGCCTGTCCGCCGCCCGGTCGGCGATGACGTTCGTCCACCACAGCGAGTAGACGACGAAGAGCCCGAGGATCAGGCCGGCGGTGATGAGGAGTTCGCCGAAGACGCTCACCGCCATGGCGATACGGCCCGGGCGCCGGCGCCGTGCCGGGGGCGCCGCGGGCGCGTCGGTGTCCTCTTGTGTGCCGTCGGTGGTCGCTGCCACGTTCATCTGTCCCTACTGGACGAGCGCATCCGGCTTGCCCTTGCTGCGCGGCCGTTCCTCGACCATCTTGCCCCAGACGATCAACCTGTACTTGCTCGTGTACTCCGGCGTGCAGGTGGTGAGGGTGATGTAACGGCCCGGCCGGGTGAAGCCGGACTGCGGCGGCACGGGGTCGATCACGCTGGTGTTGCTCGGCGACGTCACCGGCAGCATGGACGTCATCTTGTAGACGTAGTAGTCGTCCTGCGTCTCCACGACGATCTCGTCGCCCGCCTTGAGCTTGTTGATGTAGCGGAACGGCTCGCCGTGCGTGTTGCGGTGGCCGGCGAGCGCGAAGTTGCCGGTCTTGTCCGAGGGCATCGCCGTCTTCAGCTTGCCCTCGCTGTAGTGGCCGACCATGCCCTTGTCCAGGACCTTCTTGTTGCTGACGCCCTGGGCTATGGGTACGACGACGTCGAGCTCGGGGATGTGGAGGATGGCGAAGCCCTGACCGGGCTGGAACTCCCCCGGCTCGCGCTTCCCGCTCGCCCAGTCCTTCTGCAGGCTGCTCGTCTCCTTGTCCGCCTGCGCGTGCGCCCGGACGTTCGTCCACCACAGCTGGTAGGACACGAACAGCAGCATCAGCACACCGGTGGTGATGAACAGTTCCCCGACGGCCCGGCTCGCGATGACGCCCGGACTCGGCTTGCGGGCGCGGGCCTGCCGACGGGCCTCGACGCGGGAGAGGGGCCCGCCGGAACCGGACGAACCGGAGGAATCAGGCGATTCGGCGCTCTCCGGCGACTCCGATGCCGCGTGTGCGCCCCCATGACGCCCACCACGGCGCTTGGCGGCCTTTCTGCGGGCCGCTCGTCCGCCCGAAGGGGTTCCCGATGCCGGTGTTGCTGTTGAGGCGTCAGAGGGCGTTCTGGACGCGCCCGGCGGCGGATCGGGGATCCGCAGCGCCACCGTCTCCTCGTCGATCGGCGGCAGGTACGGCTCGTACGGTCGGTACGGCTCCTCCGTCACCGGCGCCGCGTACGGCTCTTCGGCCGGTGCCGCGTGTCTCCCGTGCCGCCCCGCCTGGTCCGCGTGCCGTCCCGCCGCATCCCCGTACCACTCCTCGAACGCACCGGACGCCTCGTAGGGCTGCTGCCCGTACGAGGCGTCGGTCTCGCGCTCGGGGCGCAGTGCGGTCACGCCGTGGCCCTGCCCACCACCGGGGCGAGCCCCGCCGACCTCGCCACCGCGCCCTCGTCGCCGCACTCGACCAGCCAGTTGGCCAGCATCCGGTGCCCGTGCTCGGTGAGCACGGACTCGGGGTGGAACTGCACGCCCTCGACCGGGAGTTCGCGGTGACGCAGGCCCATGATGATGCCGTCGTGCGTGCGGGCCGTGACCTCCAGCTCGGCGGGCACGGTCAGGGGCATCGCCGCCAGGGAGTGGTAGCGGGTCGCGGTGAAGGGGCTGGGCAGGCCGGCGAAGACGCCCTTGCCCTCGTGCTCCACCAGCGAGGTCTTGCCGTGCAGCAGCTCCGGCGCGCGGTCCACGACACCGCCGTACGCCACCTGCATCGACTGCATGCCCAGGCACACGCCGAAGACGGGCACACCGGTGGCGGCGCAGTGGCGGGTCATCTCGACGCAGACGCCGGCCTCCTCGGGCGTGCCCGGGCCCGGCGACAGCAGCACTCCGTCGAAGCCGTCCTGGGCGTGCGCGGTCGCCACCTCGTCGTTGCGCAGCACCTCGCACTCGGCGCCCAGCTGGTACAGGTACTGGACCAGGTTGAAGACGAAGCTGTCGTAGTTGTCGACGACGAGAATGCGGGCGCTCACTGGTTGTCCACCGTCACATCGTTGAAGGGCAGCAGCGGTTCGGCCCACGGGAAGACGTACTGGAAGAGGACATAGACCACCAGCAGCACGAGTGCGAGCGCGATCAGCGCCCTCACCCACACGTTCCCCGGCAGATGCCGCCAGATCCAGCCGTACATGCCGTCCCTTCCGTTCCGCCACGGCTCCATACTCACGCCGTATCCGCACCAGACTAACGGCGCAGCGCCGCCGGTTCGCCTTCCTCCACAGGCTGTGTGCCGTCCAGGTGCGCCCACACGATGAGCCGGTGACTGTGCCCCCACTCGGGATCGCACGTGGTCAGCGTGAGATACCGGCCCGCACGCGTATACCCCGACTTACGTGGGACAGGGTCGATCACCTCAACGTCGGTGGGAACGGTTTTGTAGGGGCCTTTGTCGATCCGATACGTGAACCAGGTCGTCCCGTCGGTCAGGACGACGGCGTCCCCGGGCCGCAGCCTGGGGAAGTCCACGAACGGATCGCCGTACGTGCGCCGGTGCCCGGCGACCGCGAAGTTGCCCACCTCGCCGAGCCGCGCGGTGTCCGCGTAGTGCCCGAGGCCCTTCTTCAGGGTGTTCACCTCGGTGTTCTCCAGCACCGGCTTGTTCCACGTGAAACCGAGCCGCGGGATGTACATGATCGCGAAGGGTCGGCCCGCCACATACGGAGCGGGCCGGGCGGGAGCGGTGGAGCGTCCGCTCGCGGCCCCGGCGGTCGACTTCGGCCGTGCCGTCTGCTTCGACCACTGGTCGTGCAACACGTCGATCTGGTGGTTCATCGCGCCGTCCGCGCGCACGCCGGTCCAGAACAGCACGTAGACGACGAAGAGGCAGATCAGGGTCCCGACGGTGATGCACAGCTCGCTGAGGGTCCTGACGACAACGCGCACCGGCAGCTCCCGAACCGCTCAGTTCACTCCACGGGCTGGGCGTAGTGCACATCCACTGTGCCCGAGTAGCCGGGAAGAGTCACCGTCCCGTCCTGCGTCACTTTCCAGCCGAGGCCGTAGACGTTCACGTAGACCATGTAGTTCTGGATCGCGGCGGAGTCGGACAGCGCCTTGTTCAGCTTGTCCGGGTCCCCCACCGCGGTGATCTTGTACGGCGGTGAGTAGACCCGGCCCTGCAGGATCAGCGTGTTGCCGACGCAGCGCACGGCGCTGGTGGAGATCAGCCGCTGGTCCATGACCTTGATCCCCTTGGCGCCGCCCTGCCACAGGGCGTTCACCACGGCCTGCAGGTCCTGCTGGTGGATGACCAGGTAGTCCGGCTGCGGATCGGGATAGCCGGGGAGCTTGGCGGTGGCGTTCGGCGGGGCGTCGTTGAGGGTGACGGTGATCGCCGTGCCCTTGACCTTCTGCGTGCCGGCGCTCTTCTCCAGGGCCGACAGCTTCTCGTCCTGCGCCTTGCTGCTGCCGTCGTCGCGTTCGGCGAGCGACTCGACGTCACCGCGCAGGGAGGCGTTGGAGTCGTCCAGTTCCTTGTTCTTCCGGCTGCGCTCCTGGATGAGGTCCGAAAGCTTCAGCAAGGACGTGTCCGTCCGGATATTGGTGCCCTTGGCCGTATTGAAACTGGTGAAGAAAATGAGCCCCGCGAGGGCGAAGACGGCCACTGTGAGCACCCGTACGGGCCGGAAACGGCGGCCTGGGGCAGCACTGGATCCGGACCGGGGGGAGTCGGCAGAATTGCTCAACGTACCCTTATCTCCTTCGGCACCGCGGAAGCACTACGCTAACGGACGCCCGGGGGAGCACTAAGAGTCCCCTTGTACGCTGCTCCGGAGCCAGCCACAGTTCCCTGCGCGGCCACGCAGCGCATCGACAGGAGAGACCCTCGTGCCGAAGTCACGTATCCGCAAGAAGGCCGACTACACGCCGCCCCCGGCGAAGCAGGCGACCGCCATCAAGCTGACCAACCGCGCCTGGGTGGCGCCCGTCATGCTGGCCATGTTCGTCATCGGGCTCGCCTGGATCGTCGTCTTCTACGTGACGGACGGTTCACTGCCCATCGACGCACTGGACAACTGGAACATCGTGGTGGGCTTCGGCTTCATTGCCGCCGGATTCGGTGTCTCCACCCAGTGGAAGTAGCTCTGCCCAGGGGTATGCGCTGAGTTATCCACAGCCCGCGAAATATCCACAGGAGCCCTGGGGATAAAGAACGACGATCTGTGGATAACCAGTCCGCCATTGACGCCGGTACGACTGTCGCACCCATCATCGCAAGCTTGTTCGCCCCCTGCCTGAGCTGCGGAAACACCGCTCAGTGACAGGGGGCACAGCTGTTCCCGCGCATCATGCACAAGATTCGCCACAGGCTGTGGACAACCGGGCACGTCAGGTGAGCTGAGCCGTCCTGAGCAGGGTGACCACCACCACGGCGGCCAGCACGAGCGCGCTGGTTCCGTACTGCACGAGGGCGCGGCGCTCGCGTGGGGCGTGGACCATCCCGTACCCCGTGACGACGCCGGCCACCAGGCCGCCGATGTGGGCCTGCCAGGAGATGCCGCCCCAGCCGAAGGTGATGACCAGGTTGATGGCCAGCAGGGCGATGATCGGCCGCATGTCGTATTTGAGCCGGCGCATCAGCACGGCGGTGGCGCCGAAGAGGCCGAAGATCGCGCCGGAGGCACCGAGGGTGGCGGTGTTCGGGGAGGCCAGGAGGTAGGCCAGGGCGCTGCCCGACAGACCGGAGACGAAGTAGACGGTCAGGTAGCGGGCGCGGCCGAGTGCGGCCTCGAGCGGTCCGCCCAGCCACCACAGGCTCAGCATGTTGAAGGCGATGTGCCAGATCTCCTGGTGCGTGAACATCGAGGTGACCATGCGGTACCACTCACCGCCCGCGACGCCCTGGTTGGGCGTGTAGGGGGCCGGTGGCCAGGCGCCGAGGAGAACCAGGTCGTTCAGCAGCGAAGACCGCACGTGCACCGCGATGAACACGGCGACGTTGATGCCGATGAGGATCTTGGTGCACAGCCGCGGGTCGGCGGTGACAGTACCGCCGGCCACGGTGCGGGGCCGGGAGGCGGCCGGGGCATGGCCCGTACCGGAGTCGCCGCGGGCGCATTCGGGGCACTGGAAGCCCACGGAGGCGTTGACCATGCACTCGGGGCAGATGGCGCGCTCGCAGCGGGTGCAGCGGATGCCGGTCTCGCGGTCCGGGTGGCGGTAGCAGCCGGGCACGCTCTGGGCGTCCTGCGAGCTGCCTGCCGCGTGTTCCATGACATCCCCTAGGTCGTCGTCCTGGTGCCGGGCACGAATGCACCGCCCCGCCCATCTTTACGGATGAGCGGGGCGTTTGGTTCCTGCCGTGCGGGGACTCGCCTGTGGGGAGTCGTCCCTCGCGGTCTCAGCCCTCGCGGGTCTCGACGACGACGGACTCGATGACGACGTCGTTGACCGGACGGTCGGTGCGCGGGTTGGTCGGCGTGTTGATGATGGCGTCCACGACCTTCTGGCTCGCCGCGTCGGTGACCTCGCCGAAGATGGTGTGCTTGCGGTTCAGCCACGTCGTGGGCGCGACGGTGATGAAGAACTGCGAGCCGTTGGTGCCCGGACCGGCGTTGGCCATGGCCAGCAGGTAGGGCTTGTTGAAGGAGAGGTCCGGGTGGAACTCGTCCTCGAACTGGTAACCGGGACCGCCGGTGCCGTTGCCCAGGGGGTCGCCGCCCTGGATCATGAAACCGCTGATCACCCGGTGGAAGACCGTACCGTCGTAGAGCCGGTCCGTGGACTTGGCGCCGGTGGCGGGGTTGACCCACTCACGCTCGCCCTGGGCGAGCTCGACGAAGTTCCGGACCGTCTTCGGGGCGTGGTTCGGCAGGAGCCGGACTTCGATGTCGCCGTGGTTGGTCTTCAGGGTGGCGTAAAGCTGCTCAGCCACGATCTGCCTTCCGTTGTCTTCCTGTGACCCCCCGATCCTCGCACGCTACGCGCCCCGCGTCGCCCGGCACCTGCTTCCCGTGGGAGATCCGGGGTATCCGGTTGCGGAAAACCGGCTCGTACCCCCGGGTACCGAAGCGCTGCGCGGCGATCCGTGGCATTGTCGACGACAAGCTCTCGTTGCCCCGTATTCATCCTCATGACCCGGATGCCCGCCCTCGCATGCCTGGTGATTCGTTGGCAGGCATGATCCGTAAAAGGGTGGAAAGTCGAATTACCGTACGCCACCGAGGAGGAGGAACCCGTGACCCGCATCGACAGCGTGCGCGCCGCGACCGGTTCGGCGAAGGACAGCGTGCTGCACGCCGCGGAAGTGGTGGCGCCCTACGCCGAGACGGCCAAGGACAGGACCGCGTACTACGCACAGGAGGCCCGCGTACGGCTTGCGCCGGTAGTGACGCAGGCCGCCGGTCAGGCCCGCGTCCAGTACGGCGCCCACGTCGCACCGCGCATCGAACAGGCCCGTACACATGTGCCGCCCAAGGTCGACCAGGCCGCTCATGAGGCCGCCGCTCGTACCCGCAAGGCGGCCCGGCAGGCCGCCGAGTACTCCCGGCCGAAGATCGAGCAGGCCGTGGCCGCGGCCGGGCCAGTCAGGGACGAGGCCACCGCCCGCGGTGTCGCCGCACTGGCGGCGCTGCGGGGCCAGGTCTCGCCGAAGGAGATCCAGAAGCTGGTCCGCAAGCACGAGCGGCGGGCGCGGGCCGGTCGGGCCGCACGCGTGCTGTTGGTGCTCGGCGCCGTCGCAGGCGGTGCCTTCGCCGCCTGGAAGTGGTGGGACAAGCAGGCCAACCCCGACTGGCTGGTGGAGCCGCCGGCCGCGACGGAGGTTCCGGAGTCGAGCCGGCTGACGTCGGTGGACGGCAGCGGCCAGGCCGCTCTGGACCCCGAGGTCCAGGTCAAGGAAGCCGAGGAAGAGGCCGCTCGGCACGACGAGGGAAACTGACGGCCTTCCACGCCGACAACGCCGTGGGGCGGGAGACTTGAGGGTCTCCCGCCCCACGGCGTTGTTTCACGTGGAACATCCCTCAACGCCGTCCGTTCGCGATGACGTTTGCAACGACCAGTACCTACGAGCGCCCTACGCGACCTGCACCGCGATCCCACGGACCCGGCCCACCCATGACGTTTGCGCAAATCGACATGACGGCTGCGGGTCCAGGCCCGTGACGCACGTCACGCCCATGGGCCGTCCGGGTGGCCGAACCCGGCGGCAGGAGCGCCGGCTCCCGCCCGGGAGCGGAGACCGGGAGCGGGCAGCTCCGCGGCCGGACCGCGCGGGGTGGCCGCAGCGCCCGGGAGACCGTGGCCGCCCCTTGATGACCGCCTGTCGCCTCCCCGGCTCCGCCGCGTGGAGGCCCGCTTCCCGCCCGGCGGTGCGGCCGACGGCACGAAAAACCCCTCCGACCGCGTCGTGCCAGGTCGGAGGGGTTGATAAGTGGAGCCTAGGGGAGTCGAACCCCTGACATCTGCCATGCAAAGACAGCGCTCTACCAACTGAGCTAAGGCCCCGTGAGCGAGACGCCCTGCCGGAAGAACCACGTACCGGCGGCCGCCGGGGACCAGAGTACCGGGTCACCCCCGGGATCTCGCAAAAAGATTGGGGGTCCCCGCAGGCGACCACGCTCCGTAAGATGCTCGGCGTGGTTCGCTACAGCGAACCACAGTACTTGGGGAAGCGATGGGGAGACGCAATGGACGCCGCACAGCAGGAAGCGACCGCGAGAGCGCGGGAACTGCAGCGGAACTGGTACGGGGAGCCTTTGGGGGCGCTCTTCCGTAAGCTCATAGACGATCTCGGTCTCAACCAGGCTCGTCTTGCGGGGGTACTCGGTCTGTCCGCTCCGATGCTGTCGCAGCTGATGAGCGGTCAGCGGGCGAAGATCGGCAATCCGGCGGTCGTTCAGCGGGTGCAGCTGCTGCAGGACCTGGCGGGGCAGGTCGCGGACGGCAGTGTCAGCGCCGCCGAGGCCACCGATCGCATGGAGGAGATCAAGAAGTCCCAGGGGGGATCAGTGCTCAGCAACACCACGACCACGACCAGCAGTTCGGGTGCGCCGACGGTCAAGCGGGTGGTCCGCGAGATCCAGTCACTGCTGCGTTCCGTGGCCGCCGCGGGCGACATCATCGACGCCGCGGACACGCTCGCCGCGACCCACCCCGAACTGGCGGAGTTCCTGCGCGTGTACGGCGCCGGCCGCACCTCGGACGCGGTCGCGCACTACCAGTCCCACCAGAACTGAGCCGAAGGCCCGGTCCACCGAAGGGGGTTCGGCGGACCGGGCCACGGACGAGGCGGATGCCGATGCCGCCGCGGGGGAGTTCCGGAGCAGGGGGCGCGAGGGGGAGTCGTATCGCTCGTCGAGGGGGAAGCAAGGGGGGTAGCCGCAGGGGGAGGAGCGACGTACAGCCATGGGTGAGGTCTTCGCCGGCCGGTACGAACTGGTCGACCCGATCGGGCGCGGAGGGGTCGGCGCCGTCTGGCGCGCCTGGGACCACCGCCGTCGCCGCTACGTCGCCGCCAAGGTGCTGCAGCAGCGCGACGCGCACTCGCTGCTGCGCTTCGTGCGCGAGCAGGCTCTGCGGATCGACCACCCTCATGTGCTCGCGCCCGCCAGCTGGGCCGCCGACGACGACAAGGTCCTGTTCACCATGGACCTGGTGGGGGGCGGCTCACTGGTCCACCTGGTGGGCGACTACGGGCCGCTGCCACCGGCGTTCGTCTGCACGCTGCTCGACCAGTTGCTGTCGGGGCTTGCCGCGGTGCACGCGGAGGACGTCGTGCACCGTGACATCAAGCCGGCCAACGTGCTGCTGGAGGCGACCGGCACGGGCCGCCCGCACCTGAGGCTCTCCGACTTCGGCATCGCCATGCGGATGGGCGAGCCGCGGCTGACGGAGACCAACCTCGTGGTGGGGACGCCCGGTTACCTGGCCCCCGAGCAGATGCTGGGCGCCGAACCGGACTTTCCGGCGGACCTGTTCGCGGTGGGCCTGGTCGCGCTGTATCTGCTGGAGGGCGCCAAACCGGACACCAAGGCGCTGGTGGAGTACTTCGCGGCGCACGGGACGCCCAGCGCGCCCAAGGGCATTCCGGAGCCGCTGTGGCAGGTCGTGGCGTCGCTGCTGCAGCCCGATCCGCAGGCGCGGTTCCGCACTGCCACGGGGGCGCGCAAGGCGCTCGCCGCGGCCACGGAGCTCCTGCCGGAGCCCGGTCCGGACGACGAGTTGATCGAGATATTCGACCAACTCGGCCCCCTTCCGACCGGTTTCACCGCCGACGGTCCCCTCAAACGGGCGCCGGGGGTCGGCGCGAGGCCGGGAGCGACCTTCGCCACCGGCGACGTACGGAGAGGGCCGGCGTCCCGGCCGGACGAGCGGGACGCGCCGTCGGGGCCGGGCGGGCGGACGGACGCCGGGACCGGCTCGGTACCGGCGGAGGAGCATGCGTCGCTCTCGGGGACGGCGTCGCCCGTGGGGCCGGTTCCGGGGACGGCATCCACGCCGACGGGGTCACGGCCGCACAGCGACCCTCGCCCAGGCACCGGGCCCCGGCAGGCGGCCCGCACTCCCGTTCAGCCGCCGAGCATGTCGGACACCGGCAGCTTCCAGCTGCCGCCCCCGCAGGACACCGGTTCCTCCCCGCGCACTCCCGCACCTCCGGCGCGCCCCCCACAGCCACCGCTGTACGCCGGGCCCCAGGTCCCCTCCGTCCCGCCGCCGGTCCGCCACTCCCCCGACGAGGCCACGTACGCCCTGTCATTCCCCCGGCCCGCGCCCCCGGCGCCCGATCAGCGCGCCGAGGCCTCCACGGCTTCGTACACCGCCGAGGTTCCGCTGGTTCCCCGTTCCGCGCCGGAGGTCCCCGGCGGGGCCGGGCGCCGGGACCGTCGTGCCGGCCATCGCCGCGCACGCCGACCGGGCCCGCCCGCGACGGTGGTGTTCCCGCTCCTGCTGCTGGCGCTGGCCTGTTACGCCGTGGGGTTCTGGGCCCTGGCCCGTATCTGAACCACGGCCCGCCGCCGGGCCGTCAGGGTCCACACGCCGAGGACGACCAGCAGCACGGTCCCCGCCCCGATCCCGCCCACGGCGAGGGCCCTCATGGCGGTGTCGCCGCCCCCGGTCCCGAGGTCCGCGCCGGTCGCCCTTTCCTGCGGGCTGACCTGGAAGAGGTGCTGCGGGACGGACTGTCCCGCGTAACCGGGGCCGTCCTGCGCCGTGCCCTTGATCCGCACGCGCAGGGTCAGTCCGAAGGGACCGTCGCCGAAGTCGTCGGCGACCGCGGCGGAGAGGTGCACGGCGAGGTAGTACGAGCCCGCGAAGCGCATGCCCTTGACCCGGGGGACGCCGGTGTAGCGGTTGCGGTAGTCGACCGGTGGCACCGGGGCGAGAGCGGCGGCCCGGCGACTGCCGTCGTATCCCCTGTCGGTGTCCTCGACGGTGGCGCGCACCGGGTTGTACAGGGTCAGGTCCAGGGCGTCGGCCGTGTAGCCGCGGGCGTCGCCGCCGGTGGCGTCCAGTTCGGCCGTGGCGGACAGCTGCTGGCCCCAGTCGACGGGGACCCGGTAGAAGAGCGTCTGCCCGGGCGAGAGCCCGGTGCGCCAGACCCCTTGGCCCAAGGAGGCCGCCTGGGCGAACCCCGGGCCGCCCGCGCGGGACCGGGCCTCGCCGGTGGGGGGAGCGGGCGTGGCGGAGTCCCAGGACCGGGGGGCGGTCGCCTCCCCGGCCTGCCGCAGGCCCGGCTCGGTCGCGGCGGTCAGCTCCAGGTCCCAGTCGGCGCCCGGGGAGTCGGCGGTGCCGAGCCGTTCGACGACGACGTAGTACGTACCGCCGTCCGTGCACAGCGGGGTGCGCGGGGAGGTCGTGCGCGCGCCCGACGCCGTGATGGGGTGCGGGCTGCCGGACGCGCCGAAGCGGACGGTCTGGGTGGAACAGGAGTGGCCCTCGGGCGACCGCACCGACACCTTGAGACCGTCGCTCAGCGAGAGCTTGTCGTCGGTGCGCGGTACGGCGGTGGCGGAGACGTAGGCGTTGGAGTCGGCGTCGAGTTCGAGACGGTAGTAGCGCGTCGCGGCCCGGGGGAGGGAGCTGCGGTAACTCCCGCCGGGCCGGAGGGTCTCGGCCTCCGTGGGCTGCGTCGCGCCTTCGATCGGCCTGGCGTCCGGGGCGAAGCCGTACGAGGAGGACGGCGAGGAGGACGTGACCTCGGACGCGAAAGCCGATGTGCCGACCGCCGATGTGCACAGCACCGCCGCCACGGCCGCCGTACGCCACCCCATCTCGCGCCACCCCTCGTCGTCACGGCCCTCCAAGGCGGGACCGTCGCCCATCCTGCCCCGCGGCGCCGCGCGTCACCCGCGCATTGCGTACGAGCGTCCGAAACGCCCGCTTCCAGGGGCTTCCCCAACCCCTCGGACGACTCGCCGCAACACAAAACCCCGACCGTCGGACGGCCGGGGTCTGCTCAGAATCGGATGTCGGTGCTCAGGAACCCGTGGGCACGGAGTCGGTCGCCTCCGTCCACAGATCCTGCTCGGCGCGATCCGCCTGGATCTGGCGGTACACGAGGAGCCCGCCGATGGCGGCCAGTGCGACCAGGAGAAGCTTCTTCACCGCGCGACCTCGTCTTTCCTTGACGTAGGGGACCTCTGGCGCCCGACTATACACACCGACCGATACCGATCGGTGACCTGTGTACGCCCCCCAACTTCCCTCCGGGGGAACGCAGTAGAACCGGAGCCGACCGCTCCTATCTGACGGTGATCACACCCGCACGGACGGTCACTTGGTCCCTGCTTGCGTATTCTCCTCCACTTTTCTGGCTCCTTGCACCCATTCGTGTGGTGTTCATCTGAAGATCGACGTGCCACGGGCGTCGGTCCACCACTTCGCGAGCCTCATACACATCATGAGGAAAGTACGCAAATCGCCCAACCCGAAAGTGAGGGACCATGGCCCGGAACCAGGTCATGAAGCTGTGGACCGCCTTCGTCACCGCCTTCCTCGCGCTGTGCACGGCGCTCGGACTCGTCACGACCACCGCCACCGCGTCCGTAGCGCGGACCGAGGCGACCGGCAACACGACCGCCGGTGCCGGCACCGGCGTCACGGGACACCACGTGACGATGCCGACGGCGTCGCACCAGTGGTCCTGGTCCCACGCCGCGGCCCTGCCGCCCACGATGAAGCAGCGCATCGGGGCCGAGGCCCACGGCAAGTCCCCCAGCTGCCGCCACCGCCCGCTCGACGAGACGGACGCGACCGTGCAGGACGGCTCCCCCGAACCGGCCGCCGCCGCCCCGTGCGCGTGACCCGACGGACGCCACGGAACACCCTGAGACTCCTCGCAGTACCCGCGGTATCCGCAGCACCGAAGACGTGACACACCGGCAGCACCGCAAGACCGGTAACACGCAACACCCGCAGTACCCGCAACACCCGAAGACTTGAAGCGCCCGACGTTCCGAAGCAGCCGCACATGTACTTCACCGCATCGCCGGCACCCTCGCCCAACCGGGACTTCCGCCAGGACCCCGACCAGGATTTCCGTCCGGGACAGGCCCTCTAGCGCCGGCCCGCCGCCAGCGCCAGCCAGTGGGCCACCCTGCGTACGGTCGTCTCGTCGAGCCGCTCGGCGAGAGCCTCCACCGCACCGAAGTCGTCCGGACCGAGGTCGTGCAGGCCCGCCTTGCCGAGGCCCGCCACGAGCACCTGCCGACGCCGGCCGTCCATGCGTTCCGTGAGCCTGCTGGGCCGCTCCGGGCCACTGGAAGAGGCCTCGGCCGCCGGCACCGGCGCCGTGGCCGTCGTAGCGGCGAAGGCGTCGAACCGTTCCCACGCTCCCGCTCCCGGGCCCCACAGGGCGACCTCCAGGTCGCCCCCACGCGCGCGTACCGTGTGCGCCATCTCCGCGAGCGCGTACTGCACGGGTGAGCGATGCGGTGATTCCGCGCACACGGCCCAGGCCTCGGAGGACGGCCGGTAGACCATCGCGACCCAGCGGGGAGTTCCTGACGGCTGCGGACTCTGGGGACGTGTCGGCACTGCGCTCACCCCTTCGGAAGCTGCACGGCAGGGGGGACCATAACTGACGACCAGTCAGATAGCCAGTGCGCTCCCGCGTGCTCTTCACGCCCCGCGCGAGACCCGCGTCGTCCGGCTCCGGTCCCTCCCCTCGTGGGGACCGGCGCCGAACGCTGCGGGCGCCTCCTCACACGTCGCGGTGACGCGGAAGGAGGAAGGACCGGATCCGTGGTCGGCATGAGAGCGGCACTGCCGGGACTCTCTCCACGGATCAGTCGGGCTCGGACGGGCGCTGAGCCGATGGCCTGCGCGAACGAAGCGTGACGGGCGCGCTACAGCGCAGAATCCTGCCAGTTGTGGCTTGAACCGAGGAGATTCCGGTCTGGTTCCGGACCCTTAATCCGCAGGTCAGGCGTATAAGGTGAGTTTTCCGGTCCGGATGTTCAACGGCGGGGGAAGTAAGGAGTGGAGGCCTTGCGTTCCGATTCAGGGGCACGCACAGCCTTCGCGGAGCGCCTCGCGCTGCTCTACAAGGAGGCCGGCAACCCTCCCCTCGCGCGCGTGGCCGAAGCCGTCGTACAGCTGCAGCGGATGGACGAGCGCGGGCGGCCCGTGCGGGTCTCCGCGCAGCGGATCAGCGACTGGCGGCGGGCGAAGAACGTACCGGCGCAGTTCGCCGCCCTCGCCGCCGTGCTGCACATCCTGATCCCCCAGGCGCGGCGCGCGCGGCCCACACCGGTGTCCGCCGGACTGTACGACCTGGCGCAGTGGCAGCGCCTGTGGGAGCGCGCCGTGGCCGACCCGGCCGGCGAGCGGCCCGCAGCCACGGAGGCGGAGGAGGCCCCGCCGGCCGAGGGCGGCGTGTGCCCGTACCGCGGTCTGGCCTCCTACCGCCAGGAGGACGCCCGCTGGTTCTTCGGCCGGGAGCGCAGCACCCGGGCCCTGGTCGAGCAGTTGCGCGCCGCGGAGAAGAGCGGCGGCCTGGTGATGCTGGTCGGCGCCTCGGGCGCGGGGAAGTCCTCCCTGCTCAACGCCGGCCTGGTCAACGCGGTCCGTGGCGGCGCCCTGGGCGGCGAGAACGAACCGCAGCCCGTGCTGCAGCTCCTGCCCGGTGCCGATCCGCTCGCCGAGCTGACCCGCCGCATCCCCGAACTCGCCGAGGCCGTCGCCGCCGGGGCGCAGCCGGGCGCGGTGCGGGAGGCCGTCGCGGCGTGGGCACGGCGGGAGGCGTCTTCCGCGGCCCGTCCGGTGCTGATCGTGGACCAGTTCGAGGAGACCTTCACGCTCTGCGCCGACGAGGCGACCAGGCGTACGTTCGTGCGGGTTCTGCATGCCGCGTGCTCGCCCCCCGGACCGGGGACCCTCGCCCCGGTGCTGGTCGTCCTCGGCATCCGCGCCGACTTCTACGAGCAGTGCCTCGCCCACCCCGAACTCGCCGACGCCCTCCAGCACCGGCACATGGTGCTCGGCCCGCTGACCGCCGCGGAACTGCGCGAGGCGGTGACCGGCCCCGCCAAGGCCGTGGGTCTGGAACTCGAACCCGGTCTCGCGGAGCTGATCGTGCGGGAGGTGAGCGCCGACGGCCCCCGCGGGGCGCACGACGCCGGCGCGCTGCCGCTGCTGTCGCACGCCCTGCTCGCCACCTGGCAGCGGCGCAAGGCGGGCCGGCTGACGGTCGCGGGCTATCGCGCCGCGGGCGGCATCCAGGGGGCGGTGGCGGCGACCGCCGAGCGCGCCTGGTCGGGCCTGGACCCGGCGGCCCGTACGGCGGCCCGGCTGCTGCTGCTGCGGCTCGTGCGGCTCGGCGAGGACACCCAGGCGACCCGCAGGCGGGGGACCCGGCGGCAACTGGCCCAGGAGTCGGCGGACCCGGACAAGACAGAGGAGTCCCTGGAGGCCCTGGTCCGCGCCCGGCTGGTGACGCTGGACGCGGAGACCGTGGAGATCACTCATGAGGCGCTGCTGCACGCCTGGCCGCGGCTGCGCGAGTGGATCGACGAGGACCGCGGGGACCATCTGCTGCGCCAGCGACTGGAGGAGGACGGCCGGGCCTGGGAGGAGTCGGGCCGCGACTCCTCGCTGCTGTACCGGGGGTCGAGGCTGGGGCAGGCCCACAGCTGGGCGAAGTCGGCCGGTGACACGTTCCTCACCCGTGGCGCGGTGGAGTTCCTGGCCGCCTCGGTCCGGCTGCGCCGGCGCATGGTCTGGATCGGCCGCGGCGCGGTCGCGGCCCTGGTCGCACTGGCGGTGGTGGCCGGCGGAGCGGCCGTGATCGCCTGGCAGCAGCGCGACGACGCCGTGTTCGAGCAGGTGCTCGCGGAGGCGGACCGGGTGCAGTACACGGACCCCTCGCTGTCGGCCCAGCTCGACCTGGTCGCCCACCGGCTGCGCTCGGACGACGCCGGTACCGACAGCCGTCTGATATCGATCGTCAACGCCCCGCTGGCCACCCCGCTCCTCGGTCACACGGGTGCCGTCTACCTGACGACGTTCAGTCCGGACGGCCGCCTCCTCGCCACCGCCAGCGGCGACCGGACGGTACGCCTGTGGGACGTGGCGGACCGCACCCGCCCCAAGGCCGTGGGCAGGCCGCTGACCGGCCACACCAGCTGGGTGAGCAGCGCGGTCTTCAGCCCCGACGGCCACACCCTCGCCAGCGCCTCGGACGACGGCACGGTCCGGCTGTACGACATCCGCGACCCACACCGCCCCAGGCCGCTCGGCACGCCCCTGACCGGCCACGACGGCACGATCTATCTGATCGCCTTCAGCCCGGACGGCCGCACCCTGGCCACGGCGAACGAGGACCACACCGTCCGTCTGTGGGACATGACCGGCAACCGGCCCCGCTCCCTCACCACGCTGACCGGCCACTCCGCCGCCGTGCGCTCGCTCGCGTTCAGCCCCGACGGCCGCACCGTCGCCGCCGGGGGCGACGACGACACGGTGATGCTCTGGAACGTGAGCGACCGGCACCGTCCGAAACGGAACGGCCCGGCCCTGACCGGTCACACCGGCACCGTGCACTCGGTGGCGTTCAGCCCCGACGGCCACACCCTCGCCAGCGGCAGCGTCGACGACACCGTACGACTGTGGGTCGTCACCGACCCGGCCCGGGCCAGGCCCCTCGGCTCCCCGCTGACCGGGCACACCGGTCCCGTCTGGTCGGTGGCCTTCAACTCCGACGGCAACACGCTCGCCGCGGGCAGCGCCGACAGCACGGCCAGCCTGTGGAACGTCAGCGACCCGGCCTATCCCTCCCAGGTCGGCGAGCCGCTGGCGGGCAGCAGCGGCGAGATGTACGCCCTGGGCTTCAGTCCCGACGGCAAAACCCTGGCCACCGGCAGCGGCGACAGCAAGGTCCGCCTGTGGTCGATCCCGACCTCCGACCTGATCGGCCACCGGGGCACCTTCCGGCCGGACGGCAAGGTCCTGGCCACGGCCGGGAGCGACGGACGTATGCGCATGTGGGACGTGCGCAGAGCCGCCCGGCCCGCGCTGCTGGGCAGGCCGTTCATGGCCGCGGACGGCAGCGACCGCTCCCCGGCCTTCTCCCCCGACGGCCGCACCCTCGCCGTCCTGACGGGCAACCGCTCGGTGGCCCTGTGGAACGTCGGCGACCCGGCCCACCCGGCCGCCGCCGGACCCGACATCCGCCTGAAGACGAGGTTCATGGGCCCGAAGGCCATCGTCTTCAGTCCGAACGGCCGCATTCTGGCGACGCCCTTCGACGACCGCACGATCCAGCTGTGGGACATCGCCGACCCGTTTCACGTGAAACCACTCGGCAACCCGCTCTCCGGCCCCAAGGGGTTCATCGACTCCCTCGCCTTCACCCCGGACGGCCGCACGCTCGCCGGTGGCAGCGAGGACGGCGCCGTACGGCTGTGGGACGTGACCGAACCGACCCGCGCCAAGCTGCTCGGCAAGCCGCTCAGGGGTCACCTCGGCCCGGTCAACGCGCTCGCCTACAGTCCCGACGGCCATACGCTGGCCAGCGGCAGCGACGACGACACGGTCCGCCTGTGGGACGTCACCGACCCCCGCGGCGCGCACCCCGCCGGTTCCCCGCTCACCGGCCACTCCGAGGCGGTCGTCTCGCTGACCTACAGCCGGGACGGCCGCACCCTGGCCAGCGGCGGCAACGACAGCACGGTCCGCCTGTGGAACGTCGGCGACCCGTCCGACGCCGACCCCATCGGCCAGTCGATGAGCCCCAACGCCAAGACCGGCAACTTCCTCGCCTTCAGCCCGTCCACGCACATGCTCGGCGTCTCCAGCGGCTCCGACACGATCCGCCTGTGGAACCTCGACGTGGACGTTGCCATCCGCCGCATCTGCTCGACCACGCGGGGCGTGCTGACACCTCAGAAGTGGCACGAGTACCTGCCGCGGCTCTCCTACGACCCTCCGTGCGGAACCTCGTGATCCGGATCACAACTCTTGGTTCCGGCCGAACAGTTGGCTCCCGCCGGACAACCGGCCTTGTTACCCTTGGCCATAGCCCGACCGCTGGTGCATCCCCCGTCGCCAGCGGTCGGGTCTTTTCATGTGCGCTCAGGCGCTCTCGGGGCGCAGTTGGCCGAGGATGCAGAACTCGTTGCCCTCGGGGTCGGCCATGACGATCCACGACTGGTCGCCCTGGCCGATGTCGACGCGCTTCGCACCGAGGGCCTCAAGACGCGCCACCTCGGCCGCCTGGTCGTCCGGCCTGAAGTCGAGGTGCAGCCGGCTCTTGGACTGCTTGGCCTCTTCCAGCCGGACGAAGTCCAGCCCCGGCACACGGTCCGGCGCCGGACGGATCTCGAACTCGTCATCGGAGGAGTGGACGACGACCCAGCCGAGAGCGTCGGCCCACCACTGCCCAAGCGCCACCGGGTCCGCCGAGTGAACGATTACCTGTTCCCATTCCAAGGTCATTCGCAGAGTCTAGGCTCACATGATCACAACGCTGAAGGCCCCCGATCCACCGGATCGGGGGCCTTCAGGCTGGTGGGGCTAACAGGATTTGAACCTGTGGCCTCATCCTTATCAGGTCGATCAAGGCGGCCCGGAGAGCCTGGCACTCCCCTTCTTAACGCCCAAGCATGGGTCGCCGTGGTCCGCCTTAGTCCGACTCTGTACGTGGCTGTTGGTGTCAGCCGCTGATGTCACGCGAAAAGGCAGCCTTGACATGCGACTGCGGGAGATGTGCGGCAACCGCCTGCACGACGACCAGAACGATCACCGCAACCACCAGCCAAGTGGCCTGCCGTAGAACGCCAGTCATGGTGTCGCCATTGATCACGCACGCGATGGCTACCGCCAGCGGGATCATGATTTTCTTGCGGCTGTCAGTCCCTCGTGCGAGAGTTGCAAGCAGGTGGGTGTCAAGCACCGACAATCCACCGAGACCCGGGATGGGCATGGTCCTCCTTGGTTGTCAGAAGGGCGCGCCCGGAGCCTCTTCCCAAAGGCGGGCGCGCCCTTCGGTGTTGGTGCTCCAACGTTATGGCACGGGGCTGACACTGTGTGCCTCTCGGGGTCAAGTCCTCGACGTGAGCACAACGCTCCTGCGCGAGACACCCTTCGGCTAGCTTTGGCGAACTTCGGTCACCACAAGCCGACTTCCTGACCTGCAGGAACGCGCCTACATACCACACGCCACTGACAAATCAGCCCCCACACCGCGATGGCTATACTAGGGGTATCGAACCTTATGGGTTTAACGTCCGCTTTTATGGCGTGATGCAGATCACTAAAATTTACCGCTCAGCCTTTTCGCCACCCACCGGTTCCCACCACCATCCCCGGCTTCCATCCCGTCCGCCGTCGACCCACACACCGTGGAGCGGGCGTGGTTCATGGCGTCCAGGTGGAGCGCGCCACTGTACGAACGACCTGGACGCCATGGGCCGCGTCTGCTCGGCTCTGCCTGGGTCGGCGGTGGACGGGATGGAAGCACCCCGCGCACGCCACTACGGACCCGTGGTCGGCGACGGCGCCCCCTCCATCCCGGTGCCGGCCGATCCCCCGCCGGAGGCATCGTTCTGACCACTCACGTGTGATCGTGTTTTCAGCCCCCACGATCCCGCCCACCACGGCTCGCATGATCCAACGAGGCCCAAGCCGTCGCGCACCTGCTTGTGGAGCACAAAGCGTCTTTTGGGTCCGTGGCGGCACCGTGTGTGCGGGCCTGTGGGCCATGCCGTCTCCCCAGGGTGCGGTGTGGCGGTGTGGGCCGGGGAGGGGAATCGGGATCGGTCCGGTGCATCGGCCCCTCGGCGGGATCGGAGCGTGAAGCGTGATCATCCCGGGGCATCGTGTGGCGCGGGGCCGGGGCCGGGGCGGCGCGGGCCGAAGGCAGGAGCGAAGCCCCGAGCCCCGAGCCCGCGCCGGCCCCGTGGGGGCCGGTGGGGTGTGATCTACGCAGCGACGGCCGGAAGCCGGAAGGGACAGCGCAACCGGATGCCGAAGGCAAGAGCCCCCCGAAGCCAAGGCCCATGGCGTCGTGGGCCGCTGACCGCCGGGGATGGAGGCGGAAGCCCTGGGGCTTCGTGAAGCATGGGAGAGCCCAGGTTCCCTTGGGTGAGCTGTCGAGTCCTGTTCATCCAAGTGCGCGACGGCTTGGGCTTCGTTGGATCATGCGGGCCGTGGTCCAGCGATCACCCCTCCCCGCCGGAACGGCGGGGCTTGATGAGGTAGAGAAATCTGTAACAAGATCTCTAGCCCGCAGCGCTCCGCTCAGCCAAGCCGCGAAGGGACTCGGGAACCCGAGGCTCGGAGAGCTGAATCAGATCGCGGATGACTTCGCGGGCCGAGTGGTGATCGTGAACTTGCTCGGGCGTCAGAGCCTCGGCCTCTAGTAGTGCGGCTGTGGCCTCGCCGACGTGTCGCCGCTGCGCGTGTGCTCGCGCCACGTCAAGCAAGAAACGCCCCTGCCGCTCGGGGGAGAGCCCTGATGTGTCAACCTGCTCGGCGACTTCCAGAGCAAGGCCAGCATCTCCTAGCTCAACGGCCGTGCTCACCGCGTGGATTTCGACGTTCGTCGGCCCGAACTCCGTGTCGAAGTCGTTCCGATCTTCGCCCAGCCGCGCGGCGATTTCTCGTGCCCGGTCAAGGTGTGCACGGGTCTCTCTACGGTTGCCTTCCCTCGCGTTGATCACTGCGAGGACCAAGTTCATCGCACCCAGAAGCGACAACTCTTCTGGCGGGCAGGTAGGGGCCTCCGCCCTCGGAGCCATGACAGCTACAGCGGATTTCGCTGCCTGTTCGGCCTGATCCAGATGCTTCTGTCGCATGAAGGCGTGCGCCATACGAAACAAGCTCGCGACTACTTCCAACGGCTCGCCTGCAAGCTCGGCTGCCTGTAGCGCTCGGTCGGCCGCAATCCACGCTGCGTCCGCCTGGTCTTGCCGGGTGAAACTCGTGGCAGCCACTTGGTACGCCTTGGCCCGGAGAGAGTGGAGCTCTGTCCGCTCCGCTGCCGGCGCGTTGCGTACCGCCGCTTCGATGCTGGGGAGAAGCCTCGCGAGGTGGTCGCTCAGCACCGCGTATCGCGACGCGTGCACGAGAGTCCATGCCTCATCGACACCCTGCCGGAAATCGGCAAGGGCCGGAGCAGGCTCGGCCGGCGGTTGCCCGAAGAGGCTTCCCAGCGCTGGGTGACCGGTGAGAGCTACGCGCAGACCATCGAGATCGTTGCTCCGCGGGAGCTCTTCGGCGTCGGGCTCCGCCGTCGGGGTGCTGGCGTCGGGTCGCACCTCTTGTACAGCAACTTTGAGTGCGTCCGCGAGAGCCTGAAGAATTGACAGCCGCTCGACGGGCTGCACCCCTCGTTCGACCTGCGATACCCAACTCTCGGAGCGTCCCATGGCGGCAGCTAGGTCGCTCTGGGACATACCTGCGGCTCGGCGGAGTTCCTTGACTCTCTGACCAACGACCTTGGCGTCAGAGACGGTCACTTCACATCTCCAGCGGGGTACTTGCCGGCGTACGGCTGGAGACGGTCAACCTCGGTCTTCACCACGTACTTGGCACGTTCGGTCAGGAAGTGGCGGGTGTGCGGCTGGCGCTCGTGCTCCTCGAAGGCCGCGTGATCGGCGTACAGCTCGTAGAAGATCCGCTCATTGGGAGCGCCTTCGACCTCGTGGCATGCGTAGATGAGCGTGCCGGGCTCGTGCGCCCTGATCCCCTCCGTGGTCTCCCGCATGAGGGCGTCGAACTCCTCGCCAGCACCGTCACGCAGGGTGAAGCGAACAAAAAGCCCGAAGTTGGCCATTTTTTCCTCCTTGTCGTCGCACACAGTCTCGCAGACTCGGAGAACTCCTACTAGTCACAGTTTTTCTGTTGACTCGCAGTTTTTCTGCGGGTAGCTTCGTTGGTGTCGCACCAACAAGTCACCCCGGACTGCGTGCATCCGCCAAGATCACAACGCAGCCCGGGGCTCATCCCCTAAGGGAGAAGCCAAGTATGCCGTCCTTCAAGATCGATCTTTCGACTGCTGTGGTGTTCGTGGCGACCGCGCCGACGCCGAAGCTGGCCAACAAGCAGACCGGGGAACGGGCCATGGACCGGGAGACCGGTGCGGGCCTGTCGACGGTGGGCCTGCTGATCTCGGACGAGGGAGAGGGCAACCTCTACCAGGTCACCGTGCCCGAGACCGGTATCCCCGAGGGCCTGATGCCGGGTATGCCGGTGCGGGTGGTCGGGCTCAAGGCCCGTGACTGGGAGAACGAGTTCAACGGCCAGAAGCGGCACGGGATCTCCTTCCGTGCGGTCGCCGTGACGGCGGGGGTCTGACCATGACCGACCTGGCGACCTGGCTGGAGGCCGGGGGACTGGCGGCCGGCGCCGGTGGCATCGGCTACGCCAAGCACCGCGCCCCGCGCGTGTACTGGTCGCTGGTGGGCCTGCCGGTCACCTGGGGCCGGTTCACCTGGACCTACCGCGACACGATGGAGGTGTGCGGGCTGACGGTGCAGCCGTCCGGCTTCCGTGCCTTCGTCAAGCGCAACCTGGCCCACAGTGAGGTGCGGCCGGTGCCGCCCAAGGTACGTCGGGTCCGTGGGACCTCGACCGGTCTGCGGGTCACGCTGCGGCTGCCGGCCGGTCTGGAGCCCGCCGACCTGGCCGCCTCCTGTGAGCGCCTACGCCATGCGTGGGGTGTGCGGTCGGTGACCGTGGCGGAGACCAAGCCCGGTTACGTCGAACTGCGCATGACCGGCTGGGACGTCCTGAACCGGGTCACCCTGCCGCGCAAGGCCCGGCCCCGGGACCTGGTCGTCCCGGTGGCGCTGCGGGAGGACGGTTCGGTGTTCGAGCGGGACTACCGCGCGGTACCCATGGCCCTCACGCTCGGCGCGACGCTGTCGGGCAAGTCGGTGTATCAGCGCAACCTGATCAAGGGGCTCGCTCAGCTCCCGGTCGGGCTGGTCGGCATCGACTGCAAGCGCGGTGTGGAGCACAACCGGTACGCGCCGCGCCTGTCGGCCCTGGCCACAGATCTGCCCTCGGCCGGCCGTCTGATCGACGCCTTGGTCGCGGAGATGGAAGAGCGCTTCGACCTGCTGGCCCTCTACGGCGTCTCGGACCTTTGGGAACTGCCCGACCACGTGCGACCGGTGCCGCTGGTGGTGCTGATCGACGAGGTGGCGGAACTGTTCTTCGTCCTGTCCAAGAAGGACGAACCGGAGCGGGACCGGGTGGTCATGCAACTGGTCCGCCTGGGGCAGATGGCCCGCGCCATCGGCATCTACCTGGAGGTATGCGGCCAGCGCTTCGGCTCCGACCAGGGCAAGGGCGCCACCGCCCTACGCGCTCAGCTCACCGGCCGCGTGGTCCACCGCGTGAATGACAAGGCCAGCGCGGACATGGGCCTCGGGGACATCTCCCCGGACGCGGTCGTCGCCGCTACCGCCATCCCGGCCGATCGTCCCGGCCTCGCGGTGGCCGGCGACACCTCCGGCGGCTGGTCCCGCATCCGCACCCCGGAGATCAGCGCGGAAGAAGCGGCCGCGGTCTGCCGCGAATTCGCCCACCTCACCGCGGAGTTGCCGTTCCTGGCGCCGTTCCGCCCTGTCGGCTCGGGGATCGTCCCGCCGATGCCGGTGTCCCCGCCGCGGGTACAGCCTCGGCCCGTCCCCGAGTAACCCCCTGTCCGCTCCACGGTCGGCGACCGCATCGCGCCAGGTCCTTACCCCCGCCATGCCGAAAACCGGAAGGAGCGCACCACCGATGGCCACACCCGACACCGAAACCCGCAAGGCCGAAGCGAAGGACTGCCCGGTCTGCCAGGGCACCGGCGAGGTTGCCCGCACCGTCCGCGTGGGCCGCAAGCGCCGCGCCGTCGGCGAACAGTCCGGTCTTTGCCTGAACTGCCTGGGCACCGGCGCCGACCCCAACCCGGATGCGTGAGGAAGCTCCCCGATGCGGTTCTACCTGACCACCCACAAGCGGCACTGGCTGCGCTGGACCGACGTGCCGCTGTTCTTGAAGTCCGAGCACTTCGACCGCGCGATCAAGTGGGACGAAGCCCAGGGCCCCTACGCCATCGACTCCGGCGGCTTCATGGAGCTCAAGGACAAGGGCACCTGGACTCGCCCGCCCCGGCAGTACGTCGATGAACTGCGCCGCATCTGGGAGCACGTCGGCCCCTACGACTGGGCTGCACCACAGGACTGGATGTGCGAAGAAGCCATCATCAACGGCGGCTGGTTCGGTGGTCAGTACTTCGTCGGCACCCACCTGAGTGTGGAAGAACACCAGCGCCGCACGGTGAACAACTTCGTCGAACTGCGCTCCCTCGCCCCTGACCTGCGCATCGCGCCCGTCATTCAAGGCGACACCGTGCCCGCCTACGAGCGGTGCGTGGAGATGTACGAGAAGGCGGGCGTGGACCTGCGGGCCGAACCGATCGTCGGCCTGGGCTCGGTGTGCCGGTTGCAGTCCACCAGTAAGGGGACCGCGATCGTGACCGCCATGGCCGCGCACGGCTTCAAGCTGCACGGCTTTGGCTTCAAGACGCTCGGCCTGGCCAAGGTCGGCCATCTGCTGGCTTCCGCGGACTCTGCCGCCTGGAGCTCCCATGCCCGCCGCCGCCCGGCCATGCCAGGCCACACCCACAAGAACTGCGCTAACTGCTTCGACTACGCGATGCGCTGGCGCGACCGGGTCCTCAACGCCACGCGCCCCACGGCTCCGGCCACGAGTCCGGCCGCCTCGCACGCCCAACTACCCCTGTTCTGAACCGAAGGGAGGTGAAGACCATGCCCCGCTCACTCCGCCCGGACGCTGTCCTCGTACAGGCCGTGATCGCCGGAGCGCTCTCCTTCGCCCACGTGCACGACCTTGCCGCCGCTGCCGGACAGACCGGCTGGAAAGCCTGGGCCTATCCGGTCTCGGTCGACCTGCTGATGGTCGCCGCCTGGCGACGGCTGCGAGTACAGCGTTCTCGGCTGGCCTGGTGCTGGTTCCTGGTCGCCCTGGTCGCCTCACTTGGCGCCAACGTCGCCACCGCAGGCTTCCTTGACCTGGCCGACCCGCCCGCCCTGCTCCGCCTCGGCATCGCCGGATGGCCTGCCCTGGCCTTTCTCGGCGGCACCCTGCTCGCCCACGCACCCCACACCCCGGCCTCGGCACCGGAACCCGCATCCGAGTCGGCGCCGGTCGTTGACCGCCCCGAAACGCCCGCACCTCCCCCGGAGATCGCCAAACCGGAGCCCGCGCCGGCCTTGCCGGAAGCGAACACCCCATCCGTGCCTCCGGCGCTGATCGACCACGCCCGCAAAGTCGCCACCGAACACCGCACCCGCACCGGAACCGAGATCGACACCGCGACCCTGCGCACCCGCCTGGGCATCCCGGAGGACCTCGCCGGAGCCATCGTCGCCCAACTCGCCTAACAGAAATGGAGGTTCTACCCGTGCGCCCGAACCGCTTCTACAACGTGATCCGCATAGGCCCCGTCAAGGTCGGCACGTTCAACAACGGCCGTGGCCAGACCAAGCACACCGCCGCCTGCACCGCTCCCAACTGCGGCTTCTCCACCGAGCACGGCGACCGCTCGGCTGCCGAACTCGCCGCCCGCACCCACCGCTGCACCGCCTGACAGGGAGGGCAGAACCGTGCAGTTACCCGAAGACCAGATGCGTGCCGGCCACATCCCGGCCGACATCTACCGGCACATCCCGCACGGCACCGACCTGCACAAGGTCGTGATCGTCCAGGAAGCCCCGCGCTCCTACAAAGGCCCGATCGTCCTAGCGCTCGTCATCACGGCCGGATCGATCGCCGTTCTGCTCGTGGTCGCCTTCGTCGTCCAGGTCATCGCCGCCGCCGCGGTCGCGGTCCTCTCCGCATCCGGCGGGATCAGCTACACGCTCCACCACGGCAAGCACAAAGAGTTATCCCGCGCGGGCGCCCCCCGGCGCTCCCGCGCGCCGCGCAAGACGCGCCCCCGGCCCGTCCGGTCCGCGCGCCGCTACCGCAAGTAGCGCCCTCCGGGGCGGCCTCAACCGCCAAGTTTCCGCCGCCCCGGACGGCTCCACCACTTCCCGATCTTTCGACCTGAAAGGGCTGTCCTCATCATGCCTGTCCACACCCCGAACCGTCCGGTCTGCCACCACTGCGACGGCTTCTGCGCCGTCTCGATCACCACTGGCACGCGTCACCGTGACGGCTCCCGCACCCTGCTCCGCGTCGTCTGCCCCGTCTGCGACGGCACCGGCCACGCCCTCCCCGCCCCCGCCCTCGCCCGGACCGGGAGGTGAGCCCCGTGGCTGCCCTCACTCCGACCCTGGAGCGTCCGGGCCTCCACGTCAGCAAGCCGTCTCCGACCGCCCCCGCGACCGCCTCGGCGGTCTGCCACTGCGGCGCCTCCGCCACGGCTAAGGGCGACGCCCAGGTCCGTGCACTTGTCGAGGGCTACACAGCCAGCCACGGCCCCGCCCACAACCGGAGGTGACCACGTGACCGATGCCGCCACCCTGGCGGGCCTTGATGCGGTCACCCTCGCCGACGTGCTGAGGGTGGCCAATCGGACCGACTTCGACCGCTGGCAAGAACAGATCCGCCGCACGGGCGGCTGCTCTGATCCCATCCGGCTGATCGGCGCCACGAAGACGATCGACCCGGCGACCAAGACCGTGTTGCACGCGTACTCCACGGAGACCGAGCCCGGGGGCATGCTCCGGATCGCGTGCGGTAATCGGCGCGCCTCGCGTTGCCCGGCCTGCGCCTGGACCTACGCCGGGGACACCTACCACCTCATCCGGGCCGGTCTCGTCGGCGATCCCGCCAAGGGCACCCCGCACACCATTCGGGATCATCCCCGGGTCTTTGCCACCCTCACCGCTCCGAGCTTCGGGCCGGTCCATAACCGGCCTGGCAACCGGCCCTGCCGCTGCGGCCTCCGTCACGGTGAGGATGCGCCCGAACTGGGCACGCCGCTCGATCCCGAGTCCTACGACTACGCGGGCGCGGTGCTGTGGAACAACCACGCCTCCGAGCTGTGGCGCTACTTCACGATCTACCTGCGCCGCGAGATCGCCAAGCGGGCCGGACTCACGCAGAAGGCAGCACGGGAACAGTCGCGGGTCTCCTTCGGCAAGGTCGCCGAGTATCAGAAGCGGGGTGCCGTGCACTTCCATGCCGTGATCCGGTTCGACGGCCCCGATGGGCCCGACGATCCGCCTCCGGCTTGGGCCACTCTCGACCTGCTCACCGACGCAATCCGCGCTGCCGCCGCCCGCGTCGCCATCGATGTTCCCGCCGCGGGGGAGCTCCCGGAGCGCACCCTGTGCTGGGGCACTCAGCTCGACATCCAGCCCATCGGCGCCTTCGGCCGTGGCGAAGAGATCACCGAGCAAGCTGTGGCCTCCTACGTCGCCAAGTACGCCACCAAAGCGGCCGAGACCATCGGCACCGTGGACCGCCGGATCGGCAACAAAGAGGCCCTGGTCCTCCTCGGCGTGCCCGACCACCCCGCCCGACTCATCGCCGCATGCCTCGATCTCCACCCGCTCTACCCGGACCGGAAACTGCGCGACTGGGCCCACATGCTCGGCTTCCGCGGCCACTTCTCCACCAAGTCCCGCCGCTACTCCACCACGTTGGGCGCCCTCCGCCAGACCCGCGCCGACTACCGCGCCGCCCAGCAACGCGCCGCCCTCGGCCTCCCCGACCCCGACGACAACCCGGAGGCGACCACGCTCACCCTCGCCCACTGGACCTACGCCGGCCACGGCCACACCCCCGGCGAATCCTGGCTCGCCGCCAACATCCACCGCGACATCCAACTGAACCGAGAGATCGCACGCGAGGCCCTGCAAGACCAATCCGACCTGGAAGGAGTAGCCGCATGACCACCGCCTCGCCCGAGCTGCTGAAGGTGCCTGAGGTCATGGCGCTACTCAAGGTCGGCCGGACCAAGGTCTACGACCTGATCCGTACGCATCGCCTGGTCTCCATCAAGGTCGATGGCTGCCGCCGCATCCCGGCCGATTCGGTCGCGGACTTCATCCGCCGGCAGATCGAGAGGGGTGCCTGATGGCCAAGAGGCGACCCAACGGCGGGGGGACGATCGCCAAGCGCAAGGACGGCCGCTATCAGGGCGCCGCGTACGTCACCGACACCGAGGGCAACCGCGTCCGTAAGTACGTCTATGGCGCCACCTGGGACGAGGCGAACGAGAAGCTCGGCAAGCTCCAGGACCAGGAGCGCAACGGCATCCCCGTGCCGTCTCGTTCCTGGACGGTGGGTGAGTGGCTGACCTACTGGCTTGAGCACATCGTGAAACCGGAGCGCGAGCACAACACGTACGTGAAGTACGAGTCCAAGGTCAGGCTGTATCTGCTGCCGCATCTCGCCAAGAAGTCCTTGGTCAAGCTCACTCCGGCCCAGGTCCGTACGTTCATGGCCGCGCTGAAGCGGGAGGAGGTGGGCGCCTCGGCTCGATTCGAGGTGCTGCGCGTCCTGCGGAACGCCCTCAACAGGGCCATGCGCGAGGAGCTGATCACCCGCAACGTCGCGCTCCTGGTCGACATGCCCAAGGTCACCAAGGACAGGGGTACGGCCTGGAACGCGCGTGAGGCGATCACTTTCCTTCGGGCTGTCCGAGCTCACCGGCTCTACGCGGCCTGCGTGCTCGTCCTGGTCCTCGGTCTGCGCCGCAGTGAGGTCCTGGGCCTGCGCTGGCAGGACGTCGACTTCGAGGCGCACCAGTTCACCCCGGTCAAGCAGGTGCAGCGCGTCAAGGGCGCCGGTCTGGTGCTGAAAGACCTCAAGACCGAGTCCTCACAGGCGGTCCTCCCGCTGCCGGCGTTCTGCGCGCGGGCCCTGGAGGAGCGTCGGGAGCTCCAGGAGCTGGAACGCAAGATTGCCGGTGCCCATTGGGCGCAGGATGCAGGGCAGGACCTGATCTTCTCGTCTGAGCACGGCGGCATGATCGACCCGGTCGGCTTCTCCCGGACCTTTGACCGCCTCGTCCGGAGGGCCGGTGTGCGGCGAATCACGGTCCGGCTCGCCCGGCACACCTGCGGCACCCTGCTCGCCTTCCTGAAGGTGCATCCCAAGGTCGCTCAGGCAATCCTGCGGCACAGCCAGATCAGCATGACCATGGACGTCTACACGCACGTTGTGGGCGACAGCGAGCGCGAAGCGGTCGGCATGCTCGCCGAGCTTCTGGAAGACCCGCTCATCGGCTGATGTCAGCCGTAGATGTCAAAGACCTCCTACTCACGTGAGCAGGAGGTCTTTTCGCTGGTGGGGCTAACAGGATTTGAACCTGTGGCCTCATCCTTATCAGGGATGCGCTCTAACCAACTGAGCTATAGCCCCGCCGCGCTCTGCGGGGTGTGTCCCGCGCGCTGACTCCTGAAGATTAGCGCACGACGTGGGCAGTCCCAAAATCGATAGCCGTCAGGGCTCACTCGTCCTCGGCGAGCGTCAGCTCGATGCCCCCGACGAAGCCCGCGGAGAGGTTGTAGATGAAGGCGCCGAGGGTCGCCAGCGCCGTCGCGAGGACGACGTCGATGACCGCGATGATCGAGGCGAACATCACCACGTGCGGCAGCGACAGGAACGACTGGAGGTCGAAACCGTTCGACTCGTTGGAGCCGGTCGCCTCCGAGAGGGTGCCGCCCACCGACGAGAAGACCCCCATCGCGTCCATGACCATCCACAGCACCACCGAGGCCACGACCGTGCAGATGCCCAGCGCGATGGAGAGCAGGAAGCTCATCTTCATCACCGACCACGGGTCGGCCTTCGCCACCCGCAGACGGGCCTTGCGGATACGGGGAGTGGTGCGCGCGCCGGTCCGGGGACGGCGTACGGCACCGGTCGAGGTCCGCTCCGGCCCCGCGGCCGCCGGGTTGGGGTAGGCCTGCGGCGGGTGGTAGGGCCCGGCGGGCTGCTGCGGTCCCCGCTCACCCGGGAGCGGGGAGGCCGCCTGCTGCGGCGGGGCGGCCTGTGCCGAGGGCTGCGCCGTGGGCCGGTCGCCCGGCGCGGGCGGGGCCGTGCCGGCCGGCTGCTGCGTCTGCGGACCACGGGTGTCCGTCACGGTTCCCCCTTGGGATCCCTGGGAGTCGGCCGGGGGCGGACTGGTCGGGTCCGCCTCGACCTTGCGAAGTTGGGTCGTGTGCGGATCCGCCGCACGCGCGGCGGAGCCACGGCCGCCGCCGTCCGCATCCGTACCCGTCGAGGTACCGGGCGATCCGGCGCCCGTGGCTCCGCTCACGATGACTCACTCCTCGTGCTACTCGGCCGAGGGCGACTCACCCTCGTCCGTGCCGGTGGTCGCGGCACCTTCGGCGGTCTCGTCCACGGTGTCGTCACCGTCGACCTCCTCCGCCTCGCGCCCCGCCTCGGCGTTACGTGCGATGCCGACCACGGCATCGCGCTTGCCCAGGTTGATCAGTTGGACGCCCATGGTGTCACGGCCCGTCTCCCTGACCTCGTTGACTCGCGTACGAATCACACCACCCGACAGCGTGATGGCGAGGATCTCGTCGGTCTCCTCGACCACCAGCGCGCCGACCAGCGAACCGCGGTCCTCCACGATCTTGGCGGCCTTGATACCGAGGCCTCCGCGACCCTGGACGCGGTAGTCGTCGACTGCGGTCCGCTTCGCGTACCCGCCGTCTGTGGCAGTGAACACGAACGTACCGGGTCGAACAACATTCATCGACAGAAGTTCATCGCCCTCGCGGAAACTCATGCCCTTGACACCGGAGGTGGCCCGGCCCATGGGCCGCAGAGCGTCGTCCGTGGCGGTGAACCTGATCGACTGCGCCTTCTTGCTGATCAGAAGCAGATCGTCCTCGGCCGATACAAGCTCCGCTCCGATCAGTTCGTCGTCGGAACCGTCCGCCGTTTCACGGAGGTTGATCGCGATGACGCCTCCGGAACGTGGCGAATCGTAATCCTTCAGAGGCGTCTTCTTCACCAGACCCCCCTTGGTCGCCAGGACCAGGTAGGGCGCCGCCTCGTAGTCACGGATCGCGAGGATCTCGGCGATCGCCTCGTCCGGCTGGAAGGCCAGCAGGTTCGCGACGTGCTGGCCGCGCGCGTCACGGCCGGCGTCGGGAAGCTCGTACGCCTTGGCCCGGTACACCCGGCCCTTGTTGGTGAAGAACAGCAGCCAGTGGTGGGTGGTGGAGACGAAGAAGTGGTCGACGATGTCGTCTTCCTTCAGCTTCGCGCCGCGCACGCCCTTGCCGCCGCGCTTCTGCGCCCGGTAGTCGTCCGTCTTGGTGCGCTTGACGTAACCGCCGCGGGTGACGGTGACGACGATGTCCTCCTCGGCGATCAGGTCCTCGATGGACATGTCGCCGTCGAAGGGCACCAGCTTCGTCTTGCGGTCGTCGCCGTACTTCTCGACGATCGCGGCGAGTTCCTCGCTGACGATGCCGCGCTGGCGGACCGGGGAGGCGAGGATCTCGTTGTACTCGTTGATCTTCGCCTGGAGTTCGTCGTGCTCCTGGACGATCTTCTGCCGCTCCAGGGCCGCGAGCCGGCGCAGCTGCATCTCGAGGATGGCGTTCGCCTGGATCTCGTCGATCTCCAGGAGGTCCATCAGGCCCCCGCGCGCGATCTCGACGGTGTCGCTGCGCCGGATCAGCGCGATGACCTCGTCGATGGCGTCCAAGGCCTTCAGCAGGCCGCGCAGGATGTGCGCGCGCTCCTCGGCCTTGCGCAGCCGGAAGCGCGTACGGCGGACGATGACCTCGATCTGGTGCGTCACCCAGTGGCGGATGAACGCGTCCAGGGAGAGCGTGCGCGGGACGCCGTCGACCAGCGCCAGCATGTTGGCGCCGAAGTTCGACTGCAGGTCCGTGTGCTTGTAGAGGTTGTTCAGGACGACCTTGGCGACCGCGTCCCGCTTGAGCACGATGACCAGGCGCTGGCCGGTGCGCGAGGACGTCTCGTCGCGGACGTCGGCGATGCCGCCGATCTTGCCGTCCTTGACCAGGTCGGCGATCTTCTGCGCGAGGTTGTCGGGGTTGGTCTGGTACGGCAGCTCCGTGACCACCAGGCACTGGCGGTTCTGGATCTCCTCGACCTCGACGACCGCGCGCATGGTGATCGAGCCGCGGCCCGTGCGGTAGGCCTCCTCGATGCCCTTGCGGCCGACGACGAGGGCGCCGGTCGGGAAGTCGGGGCCCTTGATGCGCTCCATGAGGGCGTCAAGGAGCTCCTCGTGACTCGCTTCCGGGTTCTCCAGGTACCACTGGGCGCCGGCCGCGACCTCGCGCAGGTTGTGCGGCGGGATGTTGGTCGCCATGCCGACCGCGATACCGGCCGAGCCGTTGATCAGCAGGTTCGGGAAGCGGGCCGGCAGGACGGTCGGCTCCTGGGAGCGGCCGTCGTAGTTGTCCGTGAAGTCGACGGTCTCCTCGTCGATGTCACGGACCATCTCCATCGACAGCGGCGCCATCTTGCACTCGGTGTAGCGCATGGCCGCCGCCGGGTCGTTGCCCGGAGAGCCGAAGTTGCCGTTGGAGTCCACCAGCGGCATCCGCATCGACCACGGCTGCGCGAGCCGGACCAGCGCGTCGTAGATCGAACTGTCGCCGTGCGGGTGGTAGTTGCCCATGACGTCGCCGACCACGCGGGCGCACTTGTAGAAGCCGCGCTCGGGGCGGTAGCCGCCGTCGTACATCGCGTACAGGACGCGGCGGTGGACGGGCTTGAGACCGTCCCGGACGTCGGGCAGCGCACGGGACACGATGACGGACATCGCGTAGTCCAGGTACGAGCGCTGCATCTCCGTCTCGAGCCCGACGGGCTCGACACGCATCACGAGGTCGCCGCCCTCTTCAGGGGTGACGGGGGTGTTCTCGTCGGCCATTGCTGGTGAAGATCCTTCCTGGTGCGGTCAGCTGAGACCGACTCAGATGTCGAGGAAGCGGACGTCCTTGGCGTTGCGCTGGATGAACTGGCGCCGGGCCTCGACGTCCTCGCCCATCAGGACCGAGAACAGGTCGTCGGCCTGGGCGGCGTCGTCGAGGGTGACCTGGCCGAGGACGCGGTGCTCCTGGTCCATGGTCGTCACGCGCAGCTCCTCGGCGTTCATCTCGCCGAGGCCCTTGAAGCGCTGGATGGAGTCCTCGCGGACGCGCTTGCCACGCTGGCGGCCCATCTCGATCAGTGCGTCGCGCTCGCGGTCCGAGTAGGCGTACTCCACGTCGTCCCGACCCCACTTGATCTTGTAGAGCGGGGGGCGCGACAGGTACACGTGCCCGGCCTCGACCAGCGGCCGCATGAAGCGGAACAGGAAGGTCAGCAGCAGGGTGCTGATGTGCTGGCCGTCGACGTCGGCGTCCGCCATCAGGATGATCTTGTGGTAGCGGAGCTTCTCGATGTCGAAGTCCTCGTGCACACCCGTGCCGAAGGCCGAGATCAGCGCCTGGATCTCCTGGTTCTGCAGGATCTTGTCGATCCGCGCCTTCTCGACGTTGAGGATCTTGCCTCGGATCGGGAGGATCGCCTGGTACTGCGGGTTGCGGCCGGACTTGGCCGAGCCGCCGGCGGAGTCACCCTCGACGATGAAGATCTCGCACTTGGTGGGGTCGTTGGACTGGCAGTCCGACAGCTTGCCCGGCAGGGAGGCCGATTCCAGCAGGCCCTTGCGGCGGGTGAGGTCGCGGGCCTTGCGGGCCGCCACGCGCGCGGTGGCCGCCTGGATGCCCTTGCGGACGATGTCCGCCGCCTCGTTCGGGTTGCGGTCCAGCCAGTCCTGGAGGTGCTCGTAGACCGCCTTCTGCACGAAGGTCTTGGCCTCCGTGTTGCCCAGCTTGGTCTTCGTCTGGCCCTCGAACTGAGGCTCGCTCAGCTTCACCGAGATGATCGCGGTCAGACCCTCGCGGATGTCGTCGCCCGTGAGGTTGTCGTCCTTCTCCCGCAGCAGCTTCTTGTCGCGCGCGTACTTGTTGATCAGGTTCGTCAACGCGGCGCGGAAGCCCTCTTCGTGCGTACCGCCCTCGTGCGTGTGGATGATGTTGGCGAAGGAGTACACGCCCTCGCTGTAGCCGCTGTTCCACTGCATCGCGACCTCGAGGGACAGGCTCTTGTCCTTGTCCTCCGCCTCCAGGTCGATGACGGTGGGGTGCACCACCTCTCCCTTGCGGGAGTTGAGGTACTTCACGAAGTCGACGATGCCGCCCTCGTAGTGGTACGTGACGGTCTTGACCTCGTCCTTGACGTCCGCGCCGGCCTCGTCCGCCCCGGTGGTCGCCTTCGCCGACTCGCGCTCGTCGGTGAGCTTGATGGTCAGTCCCTTGTTGAGGAACGCCATCTCCTGGAAGCGCCGCGAGAGCGTCTCGAAGGAGTACTCGGTGGTCTCGAAGATGTCGCCGTCGGCCCAGAAGGTGACCGCCGTGCCGGTCTCCTCGATCGCCTCGTGCTTGACGAGCGGGGCGGTCGGGACGCCCATCTTGTAGTCCTGCGTCCAGCGGTGGCCGTCGGTCCTGACCTCGACGGAGACCTTCGACGACAGGGCGTTGACGACGGAGACGCCCACGCCGTGCAGACCGCCGGAGACCGCGTAGCCGCCGCCGCCGAACTTGCCGCCCGCGTGCAGCACCGTCAGCACGACCTCGACGGCGGGCTTGCCCTCGGAGGGCACGATGCCGACCGGGATGCCTCGGCCGTTGTCGACGACGCGCACGCCGCCGTCGGCCAGGATCGTCACGTCGATGGTGTCCGCGTAACCCGCCAGTGCCTCGTCGACCGAGTTGTCGACGACCTCGTACACGAGGTGGTGCAGTCCTCGCTCACCGGTCGAACCGATGTACATGCCGGGGCGCTTGCGGACCGCGTCCAGGCCTTCGAGGACGGTGATGGCGCTGGCGTCGTACGAGGCGGTGACCTCGCCGTTCGACGAAGTCACCGCGTCGTTCTCGCCGGCGTCGGTGGACGGGATGTTCTCGTTGGGGTTGCCGGAATCGGCCACGAAGCGCCCTTTCTGGCACAGCACGAGCCGGGCTCGGCGGCAGGTTGCCGGAGCGGCTGCGGCATGTTGCGTTGGTAAGCCTTGATCAGCGTTGCTCAGCTTTTCCCGGGCGTCCCCACGACTGGGGCGGGATTGGCTTCCAGTCTACCGGTAGCGCCGACAGTGATGGGGGTTTGCCGGTACCTGAGTCCGCATGTGCCGCCCTCAACCGGTCTTCTCCGGGTCCCCATATACGGAGCGGGGCTCCAAGAGGCTCACAGAGGCGTTCAGCGCTTCTGACTGTCAACCCTTGGCTACTTGGGAGTCAGGTCCCGATTGGCGACCGCGCGCGGACGTACGACGGCATGGCCGACCGGTGTGCGATCAGGCCGCCCACAGCCTGTGGATGTGAGGTCTGTCACCCGTACGTATCGCCGGGGCCGGTGCTGCCGGGGGCGCGCAGAGGACCGTAGCGACGGGCGGGGCCGCCGGGGCCCTGCACCTTGATCACCCGCACGCGGCCGTGCCCGAGATCCTCGTTGAGACGCGCCACCAAGGTCGGCGCGAGCAACCGCAGATTCGTCGCCCAGGCCGTGGAATCGCACCGCACGACGAGCACCCGCTCGTCCTCGTCGTACTTCTCCGGCACACAGTGCTTGGCCACGTCCTCACCGACGATCTGCGGCCAACGCCCCATCACCCCGCCCACCGCGGCCGGCGCCTCCCAGCCGCGCTCGGTGATCAGACGGTTGATCGCTGCGCCGAACGCCATCGGGTCGCGCCCGTCGGCCCGGGCACCGGAACGCAGCCCGCCGCGCCGCGCCTGCTTCTTCTGCTGCGCGGCGTCCCCACGCGCGCGTGCCGCTTCCTTCGCCGCGCGCAACGCCACGCGCGCGAGGTCGACGCCACTGGGTTCGGCGGGCTTCTCGGGCGTGGGCTCCTGGTCGGTCATACGCGCTCCACCGTCCCCTCCGACACCGTGTACCGCGTCCCGGTCAGTACGTGCGGCACGTCGTCGTCCACCGCGGCCGTCACCAGCACCTGCTCGCCGGGCGCGACCAGCTCCGCCAGCCTCTCCCTGCGGCGCGTGTCCAGCTCGGCGAAGACGTCGTCCAGCACCAGCACCGGTTCGTTGCCCTCCGCGCGCAGCAGGTCGTAGGAGGCCAGCCGCAGCGCCAGCGCGTACGACCAGGACTCGCCGTGCGACGCGTACCCCTTGGCGGGCAACTGACCCAGTTTCAGCAGCAGATCGTCCCGGTGCGGTCCGACGAGGGTGACGCCCCGCTCGATCTCGCCCTTGCGAGCCTCCGCGAGCGCCGCCATCAACTGCTCGTAGAGATCCTCCCGGGTGTGCGCCTCACCGGGGGCCGAGGGCTTGTAGTCGAGGGCCACCGGTCCGCCGCCGGGGGCCAGTTGCTCGTACGCCTTGTCGGCCAGCGGCTGGATCGCGGCGATCAGGTCCAGGCGCTGGGCGAGCAACTCCGCGCCCGCGCGCGCCAGATGCTGGTCCCACACGTCGAGCGTGGACAGGTCCATGGAGCGGCCGCCGTGGCGCCGGGCCAGCGCGGCGCTCTTCAGCAGGGTGTTGCGCTGCTTGAGGACGCGTTCGTAGTCCGAGCGCACGCCGGCCATGCGCGGGGAGCGGGCGGTGATCAGCTCGTCGAGGAAGCGCCGCCGCTCCCCGGGATCGCCCTTGACCAGGGCCAGGTCCTCCGGCGCGAACAGCACGGTCCGTACGATGCCCAGCACGTCACGCGGCTTGACCTGCGAGGACCTGTTGATGCGGGCCCGGTTGGCCTTGCCCGGGTTCAGCTCCAGCTCGACCAGCTGCTGCCGCTCGCCCTGTCTGACCTGCGCCCGGATGACCGCCCGGTCGGCGCCCATGCGCACCAGGGGGGCGTCGGAGGCGACGCGGTGGCTGCCGAGGGTGGCGAGATAGCCGACCGCCTCGACGAGGTTGGTCTTGCCCTGGCCGTTGGGGCCGACGAAGGCGGTGACGCCCGGGTCGAGCGGGACCTCGACCCGGACGTACGAGCGGAAGTCGGCCAGCGACAGATGCGTGACGTGCATGGTCGGTCGCCGATCTCCCCCAGGTTGTGGGCCGTTCTCGACGGCCCTGTGGATTACTTCTTCTCGACTGCGTGGCCGCCGAACTGGTTGCGCAGCGCCGCGATCATCTTCATCTGCTGAGAGTCCTCCTGGCGCGACGCGAACCGCGCGAAGAGGGAGGCCGTGATCGCCGGGAGCGGCACGGCGTTGTCGATGGCGGCTTCCACAGTCCAGCGTCCCTCACCGGAGTCCTGTGCAAAACCCTTCAGCCTGTCGAGGTGCTCGTCCTCGTCCAGGGCGTTCACCGCCAGGTCCAGCAGCCAGGAGCGGATGACCGTGCCCTCCTGCCAGGAGCGGAAGACCTCGCGCACGTCCGTGACCGAGTCGACCTTCTCCAGCAGCTCCCAGCCCTCGGCGTAGGCCTGCATCATCGCGTACTCGATGCCGTTGTGGACCATCTTCGCGAAGTGGCCCGCACCGACCCTGCCGGCGTGCACCGCGCCGAACGTCCCCTCGGGCTTGAGGGCGTCGAAGACCGGCTGCACCTTGGCGACGTTCTCCGCGTCGCCGCCGTACATCAGCGCGTAGCCGTTCTCCAGGCCCCAGACGCCACCGGAGACGCCGCAGTCGACGAAGCCGATGCCCTTGGCCGCGAGCTCCTCGGCGTGCTTCTCGTCGTCCGTCCAGCGGGAGTTGCCGCCGTCCACGACGACGTCGCCCGGCTGCAGCAGCTCGGCCAGTTCGTCGATCGTCGACTGGGTGGGGGCACCGGCCGGGACCATCACCCAGACCACGCGCGGCGCCGCGAGGCTCTCCACAAGCTCTTTGAGGCTGTGGACGTCCGCGAGGTCCGGGTTGCGGTCGAATCCGACGACGGTGTGGCCCGCGCGGCGGATCCGCTCGCGCATGTTGCCGCCCATCTTGCCGAGGCCGACGAGACCGAGCTCCATCAGAGTTGTTCCTTAGGTCGCTGTGTGGCGTGTGAGGCACGTTCGTACCTGTGTCCGAAAGCCTAAACCTGGACGCTCGCGCACACCTGTGGGCATACGCGCTCATACGTACGCCCTCACCTGCGGCTTCTCCCCAGAGGGACGTCGGGTTGTCCACGTCCTGTGGACAACCCGACGGACGTTCGGCCGCGTCAGCCGCTCAGCCGCACCGGCATGATCAGGTACTTGTAGGCCTCGTCCGCCTCGGCGTCCAGAGCCGGCTTGCCGCTCAGCAGCGCGGGCTTCGTCGAGGTCGTGAAGGACAGCTGGGCCACCGGGGAGTCGATCGCGCTCAGGCCGTCCAGCAGGAACGTCGGGTTGAAGGCGATCGAGATGTCGTCGCCCTCCAGCTGCGCGTCGACCCTTTCCACAGCCTGTGCGTCGTCGCTGGAGCCGGCCTCCAGGATGAGCACGCCCTGCTCGAAGCTCAGCCGCACCGGGGTGTTGCGCTCGGCCACCAGGGCCACACGCTTGACGGCCTCCACGAAGGGGGCGGTCTCGATCACGGCGACGGAGTTGAACTCGGTCGGGAACAGCGTGCGGTACTTCGGGAGGTCGCCCTCCAGCAGCCGCGTGGTGGTACGTCGGCCCGCGCCCTCGAAACCGATCAGGCCCTCGCCGGCGCCCGAGCCGGACAGCGCCAGCGTCACGCTGTCGCCGCTGGTCAGCGCCTTGGCGGTGTCCAGGAGGGTCTTCGCCGGCACCAGGGCCACGGCGGACGCCTCCGGGTTCTCCGGCTTCCACAGGAACTCGCGGACCGCGAAGCGGTAGCGGTCGGTGGAGGCCAGCGTGACCGTGTCGCCCTCGATCTCGATGCGCACACCGGTCAGGACGGGCAGTGTGTCGTCACGGCCGGCCGCGATGGCCACCTGGGAGGCGGCCGAGGCGAAGACCTCGCCGGGGACCGTGCCCGTCGCGTTCGGCATCTGCGGCAGCGCCGGGTACTCCTCCACAGGCAGGGTGTGGAGGGTGAACCGCGAGGAGCCGCAGACCACCGTCGCCCGTACACCGTCTGTGGAGATCTCCACCGGGCGGTTGGGCAGGGCGCGGCAGATGTCGGCGAGCAGCCGGCCGGAGACGAGGACCGTGCCCTCCTCCTCGACCTCCGCCTCCACCGACACACGCGCGGAGACCTCGTAGTCGAAGCTGGACAGGCTCAGAGCCCCGTCCTCGGCCTTCAGCAGGAGGCCGGCGAGGACAGGCGCCGGCGGACGGGCCGGAAGGCTGCGCGCCGCCCAGGCCACGGCCTCCGCGAGTACGTCGCGTTCCACCCGGATCTTCACTGTTGCCGCCTCCTGCTGTTGCCGGCGCTTCTCGGCCTGCGTGGCTCGTCGTCTGTCTCGGTGCTCGTCCCGGTGTAGTGGGCCCCCTGTGAGGGGAAGGACACCGGGGAACAGTCTGACGCACGGCACTGACAGTAGGTGCCTCTCGGGGTCAAGTCGTGACGAGGGGCAGCCGGGAGCCGGACGGCGAGTTGTGCACAGGGCCCTCTTCGAAACGGACTTCTCGCTCTCTCTAGTCGGGAGTAGTAGTAGGGCCTGTGGATACCGTGGATAACCCTGTTTTCCCAGCTCAGGTGCGAGATTTTGTCCACGGGCCCTGTGGGCGAAGCCGGTGGACAACTCAGGGGTTCTGTGGAGAACGGAAAGTTCTGCACACCCCGTGCACAGGCTGAGGCGACTTCTCCCCAGCGTCGTCCCCAGCTTTACCCACCTTTCCCACAGCCCAAGCCGGCACCTTCGTGTGACGGCTTTCACTCGGCCCGGTGATCGGGCGGGTCGCGTTGCCGAACAGTGGACAGCCATGTGGAGAAGCTGGGGATCGCTGGGGACAACCGCCCTCAGCCTGTGGGTTGTCGGTGGACAACTTCGTGCACAGCTTGTGGATCACGCGTCTGTCCACAGTCTGTGGAGATCCTTCGTCCACGAATCCACAGCCACCTGACCTGGCCCGACGGTCTTTCGCCAGCGTGCCTGTGGACCGTGATCTGGACAACTTCGCAGTCCCCAGGATGTGGACGGAAGAAAGTCACCGAATCTGTGGACGGAGGCCGTAACCAGGCAGGTAATCGAACAGTCGGCTACGACGGCATGAAGAAGGGCGCCCCCGGGATCTCGTCCCCAAAGGCGCCCTCGGCGTCGTGAGCCGGCCGGTGTCAGCCGTTCTTGATGCGGTTCGTCAGCTCGGTCACCTGGTTGTAGATCGAGCGGCGCTCGGCCATCAGATTGCGGATCTTGCGGTCCGCGTGCATCACCGTCGTGTGGTCGCGGCCGCCGAACAGCGCGCCGATCTTCGGCAGCGACAGGTCCGTCAGCTCACGGCACAGGTACATGGCGATCTGGCGGGCGGTGACCAGGGCGCGGCCGCGGGAGGTGCCGCACAGGTCCTCGACGGTGAGGCCGAAGTAGTCGGCGGTCGCGCTCATGATGGCCGTCGAGGTGATCTCGGGCGCCGAGTCCTCGCCCCCGGGGATGAGGTCCTTCAGGACGATCTCCGTCAGACCCAGGTCCACCGGCTGCCGGTTGAGGGAGGCGAACGCCGTCACCCGGATCAGCGCGCCCTCCAGCTCACGGATGTTCCGCGAGATCCGTGAGGCGATGAACTCCAGCACCTCCGGCGGGGCGTTGAGCTGCTCCTGCACCGCCTTCTTACGGAGGATCGCGATCCGCGTCTCCAGCTCGGGCGGCTGGACGTCGGTGATCAGGCCCCACTCGAAACGGTTCCGCAGCCGGTCCTCCAGCGTCACCAGCTGCTTGGGCGGCCGGTCGCTGGAGAGCACGATCTGCTTGTTGGCGTTGTGGAGCGTGTTGAAGGTGTGGAAGAACTCCTCCTGCGTCGACTCCTTGTCCGCGAGGAACTGGATGTCGTCGACGAGCAGGATGTCCATCTCGCGGTAGCGCTTGCGGAAGCTGTCGCCCTTGCCGTCGCGGATGGAGTTGATGAACTCGTTGGTGAACTCCTCCGAGCTCACGTACCGCACGCGCGTGCCCGGGTAGAGGCTGCGCGCGTAGTGCCCGATCGCGTGCAGCAGGTGCGTCTTGCCGAGCCCCGACTCCCCGTAGATGAACAGAGGGTTGTACGCCTTCGCCGGCGCCTCGGCCACGGCCACCGCGGCCGCGTGCGCGAAGCGGTTGGAGGCGCCGATGACGAACGTGTCGAAGAGGTACTTCGGATTCAGGCGCGCGGTGGGCTCGCCGGGGCCGCTCGCCGGCGCGGGCTTCGCGGCCAGCGGGCCGGGGGCGCCGCTGGAGGCGGGCAGCTGGGAGCCGACCGGGCCGCCGCGGTGCACGTGTCCGGAGCCGGCCGACGGCTCGGGCAGCTCGCGGCGGCCGTCCCGCTGGTCGTAGTCCTGGCGCCCGTGGTCGTAGTCGGAGCGCGGCTGGTCGTAGTCGGAGCGGGGCTTGTCGTAGTCGGGACGCCCCTGGTCGTAGTCGGGACGGCCCTGGTCGTAGTCGGGGCGCGGGCTGTCGTAGGAGGGGCGCTCCATCGACTGCGGGCGGTAGTCCTGGGCCCCGGGGTTGTACGAGTCCTGCGGGGAGCCGTAGGACTCCTGCGACGGGGACGCGTACGGGTCCCGCTCCGGGAAGCCGAGACGCTGCTGCTGCCAGCCGTAGTCGTCCTGCGAGGGGCGCGGCCAGGCGCCGGGCTCGGGGCGTTGGTACTCGCCCGGGTAGGCGGGACGGGCCGTGGGCAGCTGGTCCCCGGGGGCGCCGGGGAGCTGGTCGGGTCGGCCGGGGCGGTGGTCGTCGGCGCGGTGACGGCCGTAGCCGTCGTACTGACCGTTGTCGTAGCCACCGGAGGGGAGCTCGGGTTCCTCGTAACGCTGCTGGCTGCGGGCCGGGGGCGCCGGAGGGGCGGGGGGCTCGCCCGCGGAGTCGTCGACCGTGATCGCGATGCGGATCGGACGACCACACTCGCGGCTCAGGGTCTCGCTGACGATCGGCGCGAGCCGCCCTTCGAGCACACCCTTCGCAAACTCGTTCGGTACGGCGAGCAGCGCGGTGTCGGCGACGAGCGCGAGGGGCTGGCAGCGGCGGATCCAGTGCTCGTCCTTCGTCTCCACACCCTGTCCCCGGCCCTCACCCAGGAGCTGTTCGAGTACTCGTGGCCACACTGCGGCAAGATCGGCAGGTACGTCAGCCACAGGGCACGCTCTCTCACGAGTCCCACGAACGTGTGGTTGTGGGACGGGTCGGGATTCAAATGGGGTGGAGCCATGAACAAGGGTTCAAGGGAATGAATCGGAGTTCAGCCACGGTAGTCAGGGCGACGGGTGCGGTTCAAGTTGTTGTCCCCAGCCTGTGGATAGTGTCTCTCCGTGATCCCTGGTTTGACCGGATGGCGTAGCCCCGCGTACCGTAACCAGGTCGAGTTGTCGATGGCTGCTGCCGCCTGCCTCCGAAGGGCACAGATCGCGTCAGGTGATCGGGAAGCGGTGCACTCGGGCGTAACTGCGAGCTACTCGTGGGCGCACGGTGACAGCCAGCACGGCACCCGCAACCACCGATTTGATCTCTGGAGCCCCCGAGTGAGCAAGCGCACCTTCCAGCCGAACAACCGTCGTCGCGCCAAGACCCACGGCTTCCGTCTGCGGATGCGGACCCGTGCCGGCCGTGCGATTCTCGCGAACCGTCGCGCCAAGGGTCGCGCCAGCCTGTCCGCCTGATCCCGGTCAGGTCATGCCGTCGTGCTGCCCACCGAGAACCGGCTGAGGCGGCGCGAGGACTTCGCGACCGCGGTACGACGAGGGCGCCGGGCCGGACGCCCGTCCCTCGTCGTCCATCTTCGTAGCGGTGCCACGGACCCGCACGCGCCTGGGGAGAGCGCTCCCCCGACGCGTGCGGGTTTCGTCGTGAGCAAGGCCGTGGGTGGTGCGGTCGTACGCAACAAGGTCAAGCGCAGACTGCGTCATCTGATGCGCGAGCGGGTGGCTCTCCTGCCCCCCGGTAGCCTGGTAGTCGTACGAGCGTTGCCCGGCGCGGGCGATGCCGACCATGCACAACTGGCCCGAGACCTGGATGCCGCCATCGAGCGGTTGCTGGGAGGGGGCGCGCGATGAAGTACCCACTGCTGGCTCTGATCAAGCTGTACCAGTGGACGATCAGTCCGCTGCTCGGGCCGGTGTGCAAGTACTACCCGTCGTGTTCCCACTACGGCTACACGGCCATCGACCGGCACGGCGCGATCAAGGGCACGGCGCTCACCGCCTGGCGCATCCTGCGGTGCAATCCGTGGTCGCTGGGCGGTGTGGACCATGTACCGCCCCGCAAGCGTCCGCGATGGCACGAAATGCTGCGTGACGCGTGGCGTGCACGCAGGGGCGGGTCCTCCGCCGCCGAAACGGCCCCCGAAGAGAATCCTGTTTCGAGCACCGAAGAGAATCCTCCTTCGAGCCCGGCCGCAGAGACCTCGTCCCATGCCCAAGGAGCATGATTAGTGGACACGATTGCCAGCCTCTTCAGCTTCATCACGACACCCGTCTCATGGGTCATCGTCCAGTTCCACTCCGTGTACGGGAAGATCTTCGGTCCTGACACGGGCTGGGCCTGGGGCCTGTCCATCGTGTCCCTGGTGATCCTGATCCGGATCTGCCTGATCCCGCTCTTCGTGAAGCAGATCAAGGCCACTCGGGCGATGCAGACGCTCCAGCCCGAGATGAAGAAGATCCAGGAGCGCTACAAGAACGACAAGCAGCGCCAGTCCGAAGAGATGATGAAGCTGTACAAGGAGACGGGCACCAACCCGCTCTCCTCGTGCCTTCCCATCCTGGCGCAGTCGCCGTTCTTCTTCGCCCTGTACCACGTGCTCAACGGCATCGCGACGGGCTCCACGATCGGCGTCATCAACGAGTCGCTGCTCGCCAGCGCCCGTAAGGCGCACATCTTCGGCGCCCCGCTGGCGGCGAAGTTCACCGACAGCTCGGCGAAGGTGGAGTCGCTCGGCGCCTCCCTGACCGACGTCCGGGTCGTCACCGCGATCATGATCGTCCTGATGTCGGCGTCGCAGTTCTACACGCAGCGCCAGCTGATGACGAAGAACGTCGACACCACGGTCAAGACGCCGTTCATGCAGCAGCAGAAGATGCTGATGTACGTCTTCCCGGTTATGTTCGCCGTCTTCGGCATCAACTTCCCGGTCGGTGTCCTCGTCTACTGGCTGACCACCAACGTGTGGACCATGGGCCAGCAGATGTACGTCATCCACAACAACCCGACCCCGGGTTCCAAGGCCCAGGCCGCCTACCTGGAGCGTCTGACCAAGCACGTCACGCACCACGGCAAGGTCCGCCGGCGCAGCGAGAAGACCATCGTGAAGGCGATCGTCGCCAAGGGCCGCGACCGCAACGAGTTCGAGCGCAAGTTCATCAACGGTCTCACCAAGGCGGGCCTCGCCGCCCAGGCCGACGGCACCGTGGTGAAGAGCGACGCCGCCGTGGTCACGCAGACCGAGGACGGTACGCCGGCCACCGGCGCCGCCGCCCCCAAGCGTCAGCAGCCCAAGCGTCAGACCAAGGCCCAGCGTCAGTCCGGCCCGACCAAGCCGGGCGACTCCGGACCGACCACGTCGCTGAGCAAGTCCGACGAGCCCGAGGACGCCAAGCCGGAGGACGCCAAGCCTGCCGCCGCTGCCAAGAAGGCCGCCTCGCAGCCCGCCAGCGGCACCCGCAGCAAGGCCCAGTCCGGGCAGCGCAAGGGCCCGCAGCGCCCCAAGTCCCCGTCCAAGAAGTAAGAAGGAGCCCATCCCGTGACGGAAGGCACCACCTCCGCCGCTGCCGAGGGTGCAGACACCCTGACCCGCCTGGAGCAGGAGGGCGAGATCGCGGCGGACTACCTCGAGGGTCTGCTGGACATCGCCGATCTCGACGGCGACATCGACATGGACGTCGAGGCCGACCGCGCCGCTGTCTCGATCATCAGCGACACGGGGAGCCGAGACCTGCAGAAGCTGGTCGGCCGTGACGGTGAGGTGCTGGAGGCACTCCAGGAGCTCACGCGCCTGGCCGTGCACCGGGAGACCGGCGACCGCAGCCGTCTGATGCTGGACATCGCCGGCTACCGCGCCCAGAAGCGCGCCGAACTCTCCGAGCTGGGCTCCAAGGCCGCGGCCGAGGTCAAGAACACCGGTGAGCCGGTGAAGATGAAGCCGATGACGCCCTTCGAGCGCAAGGTCGTGCACGACGCGGTCAAGGCCGCGGGCCTGCGCAGCGAGTCCGAGGGCGAAGAGCCGCAGCGCTTCGTCGTCGTGCTTCCCGCCTGATCGGATCCATACGTTCCTCCGGCCCCGTCTGTAGCGCAGACGGGGCCGGACTTTGTCAGCCTGGTAGTTCTGGTGGCCGGCGCTGTGATGCGCCGATGCGGTACGGAAGGACGGTCCCCGTGACGGAGGCAGCGGAGCTCCCCCCTGCGCCCGAGCAGGCGCGTGAGGTGTTCGGTGATCGCTTCGCGGACGCGGTTCGCTACGCGGAGCTGCTCGCCGAGGCGGGTGTGCAGCGCGGTCTCATCGGGCCACGCGAAGTGCCCCGCCTGTGGGAGCGGCACCTGCTGAACTGCGCCGTGCTCTCGGAGGTCGTGCCCGAGGGCGTGACCGTGTGCGACGTGGGCTCGGGAGCCGGTCTGCCCGGTATTCCGTTGGCCCTCGTCCGGGAGGACCTGAAGATCACGCTGCTGGAGCCCCTGCTGCGGCGCACGAACTTCCTCACGGAGGTCGTGGAGCTGCTGGGCCTGGACCATGTGACGGTCATGCGGGGCCGGGCCGAGGAGGTCATGGGCAAGCTGCCGGCGGTGCACGTCGTGACCGCACGGGCCGTGGCCCCGCTGGACCGCCTGGCCGCGTGGGGCATTCCGCTGCTGCGGCCGTACGGGGAGATGCTGGCCCTCAAGGGGGACACGGCCGAGGAGGAGCTGAAGGCCGCCGCCACGGCCCTGAGCAAGCTCGGCGCCGTGGAGACGTCGGTCCTGCACGTCGGTGAGGGCGTGGTGGATCCCTTGTCCACCGTGGTGCGAGTGGAGGTCGGCGAGAGCCCGGGCGGCGTCCGCTTCGCGGCCAAGCGGGCCAAGGCGGCCCGGACGGGCAGGACTCGTCGGCGTCGGTGATCCATCCTGACGACGAGACTTACTCCACACAAGGCGCCAAACCTATGCATCCGGAGTGTCGCGACAGTTCGATCGCCGCTGCGCTGCATCGTGTTTCACGTGAAACGTCGCTCATTGCTGCACGGCATCATCAGCCGGGGCCGCGCCGCGGCCGAACCCCGCGACCGCAAGCCTTTCGGTTCACTCGATGAGGGAACGGAGCTGTCCACAGAGGTGGATTTCTCCACAGAACCCCAGGCCTCACTGGTTCACGACCCCGAAGGCATGGGAGGCTCTGTTCATTGCGAGCCTGAAGTCGAGGAGAGTGAATCCTTGCGGTCCGACGCCAACATCGCGGGACCGATGACCGATCCGGTCCCCGGTCCCCGTACCGAGTCGATGGGGGAGGATGTTTCACGTGAAACACCGCCCCCGATGGACGACACTCCGATCGGTCGTGCTGCCCAACTGGCCGTGGAAGCTCTGAGTCGCGCAGGCGAGGGCCTGCCGCGGCCCGAGCAGACCCGCGTCATCGTGGTCGCCAACCAGAAGGGTGGCGTGGGCAAGACGACGACGACGGTCAACCTCGCGGCTTCGCTGGCCGTCCACGGAGGCCGGGTCCTCGTGATCGACCTCGACCCGCAGGGCAACGCGTCGACGGCCTTGGGGATCGACCACCACGCCGAAGTGCCGTCCATCTACGACGTTCTGATCGACAGCAAGCCGCTGGCCGACGTCGTTCAGCCCGTCCCGGATGTCGAGGGGCTCTTCTGCGCGCCCGCCACGATCGATCTCGCCGGTGCGGAGATCGAGCTGGTCTCCCTGGTGGCACGTGAGAGCAGGCTCCAGCGCGCGATCCAGGCCTACGAGCACCCACTGGACTACATCCTCATCGACTGCCCGCCCTCGCTCGGTCTGCTGACGGTCAACGCGTTGGTCGCCGGTGCGGAGGTCCTCATCCCGATCCAGTGCGAGTACTACGCGCTGGAGGGTCTGGGCCAGCTGCTGCGCAACGTCGACCTGGTGCGGGGGCACCTCAACCCCGCCCTGCACGTATCGACGATCCTGCTCACCATGTACGACGGCCGGACGCGGCTCGCGTCGCAGGTCGCGGAAGAGGTGCGCACCCACTTCGGTGACGAGGTGCTGCGGACGAGCATTCCCCGCTCGGTCCGTATCTCCGAGGCGCCGAGCTATGGACAGACAGTGCTGACCTACGATCCGGGGTCCAGCGGTGCGTTGTCCTATCTTGAGGCGGCACGAGAAATCGCGCTGAAGGGTGTCGGCGTCAGTTACGACCCGACGCAGGCCCATATCGGCGCCCAGAGCAACCCGAGCATGGTGGAGGGTATTCAGTGAGCGAGCGACGGAGGGGTTTGGGCCGTGGACTCGGCGCACTGATCCCCGCTGCCCCGACGGAGAAGACGCCGGCGTCGGCCGCGGTGGGAGGCGCCGGTGCCGCGTCCTCGTCGTCGGTCCCGGTGCTGACGACCGAGCGCGGAGTGGCCGCGGCGAAGGTGACAACGCTGCCGCCGGTTTCACATGAAACCGAGGTGCCGTCGCAGCACAGTGTCGAGGAGATTCCCGCGGCCCCGGTGGGCGCTCACTTCGCGGAGCTTCCCCTCGACTCCATCACCCCGAACCCGCGCCAGCCCCGTGAGGTCTTCGACGAGGACGCTCTGCAGGAACTGGTGACCTCCATTCAGGAGGTCGGCCTTCTCCAGCCGGTCGTCGTGCGTCAGGTCGCTCCCTCGCGCTACGAGCTCATCATGGGCGAGCGGCGCTGGCGGGCCAGCCGTGAGGCGGGCCTGGACGCGATCCCGGCGATCGTGCGGGCCACGGACGACGACAAGCTCCTTCTGGACGCCCTTCTGGAGAACCTGCACCGCGCGCAGCTGAACCCGCTGGAAGAGGCCGCCGCCTACGACCAGCTCCTGAAGGACTTCAACTGCACCCACGACCAGCTGGCCGACCGCATCGGCCGGTCTCGCCCGCAGGTGTCCAACACACTGCGTCTGCTGAAGCTCTCGCCGGCCGTGCAGCGCCGGGTGGCGGCCGGCGTGCTGTCGGCCGGTCATGCGCGGGCCCTGCTCTCAGTCGAGGACTCGGAGGAGCAGGATCGGCTGGCCCACCGCATCGTCGCGGAGGGGCTCTCGGTGCGGGCCGTCGAGGAGATCGTGACCCTGATGGGTTCGCGGCCGCAGATCGCTCAGCGCGCCAAGGGGCCCCGTGCCGGCACCCGGGTCTCCCCGGCGCTGACGGACCTCGCCACCCGGCTCTCGGACCGTTTCGAGACACGCGTGAAGGTCGACCTGGGGCAGAAGAAGGGCAAGATCACCGTCGAGTTCGCGTCGATGGAAGACCTTGAGCGAATCCTCGGCACGCTCGCTCCCGGCGAGGGACCGGTGTTTCAGCAGGGCCTTCACGACGGGGACTCCGAGGAGTCCGAGGCGTAGGAAGTGTGGCCGCCGACCCTCTGTGGGCCGGTGACCGGCCAGACGGGCCGTGTCCGGTGTGTACCGGACACGGCCCGCTCTTTGCTGTCAGTCGGTATCGATGGAATCGCATCGTGGATACGATGCGATCGGGTGTGGCGCATTCACCAGGCAACCTCTGAGGGGAGGCAGGGGCCATGGGAACGGTGAGCCGGACCGGATTGATGAGCGCGGCCCTGGGGCTGGGGGCGGTCGGCGGCTTCGTCGGCAGCCTTCTGAGGGAACGGAGCTCTATGACAGCCGCTCGCGGCGCCGCGAGCGGAGGAAGCGAGGAACAGCCTTCATGGGGCGTCGGCTCGTACCGCTCACGCTGGACAACCTTCAGGACCTTCCCAACCGCTGCCGGTCGTGTGTCTTCTGGGAACTCGACCCAGTCAGCGGAGAGGCCGCGGTAAAGGCCGGCACGGCCGCCCTGGAGAAGGAGTCGTGGATCTCCGCCGTCCTGCTGGACTGGGGGTCCTGCGGCCGGGTCGTCTATGTCGACGACGCGCCAGTGGGTTTCGTGCTCTATGCCCCGCCCGCCTATGTGCCCCGCTCCACGGCGTTTCCCACCAGCCCCGTGTCACCGGACGCGGTGCAGCTGATCACCGCGTCCATCATGCCGGGTTACCAGGGGCAGGGACTGGGGAGGGTGATGGTGCAGACCGTCGCCAAGGACCTCCTGCGCCGGGGCTTCAAGGCGATTGAAGCCTTCGGGGACGCGCGGTGGAAGGAGCCGGCGTGTGTCCTGCCGGCCGATCATCTCCTGGCCGTGGGCTTCAAGACCGTGCGGCCGCACCCTGTTCACCCGCGCCTGCGGCTGGAGCTACGGACGACGCTCTCCTGGAAGGAAGACGTGGAGATGGCGCTCGACCGACTGCTGGGAGCTGTGCAGAAGGAGCCGGCTCTCCGTCCCCTCTGATCGAGATTCTGCAACGCGAAGGGGCCGACCCCCACGGGTCGGCCCCTTCATGTTTCACGTGAAACCTCACTCGGCGATGAAGTCCTCGAGGTCGCGGACGATCGCGGCCTTCGGCTTGGCACCGACGATGGTCTTGGCGACCTCGCCACCCTGGTAGACGTTCAGCGTCGGGATGGACATGACGCCGTACTTGGCGGCCGTACCCGGGTTCTCGTCGATGTTCAGCTTGACGACCTCGATCTTGTCGCCGTACTCCTTGGCGATCGCCTCGAGCGACGGAGCGATCTGGCGGCACGGACCGCACCAGGCGGCCCAGAAGTCCACCAGGACGGGCTTGTCGCTCTTGAGGACGTCCTGCTCGAAGGAGTCGTCGGTCACGTTCTTCAGGTCGGCCACGGCGGGGGCTCCTTTTACTGGTGTGCGGTGGGGCGGGGTGGGCGGGGGTCAGACAGCGGTCTTCTCGGGCTCGGCCTGCTCCTCGTCCGCGAGGGCGGCGAGGAAGCGCTCGGCGTCGAGAGCGGAGGAGCAGCCGGTGCCCGCGGCGGTGATCGCCTGGCGGTAGGTGTGGTCGACGACGTCACCGGCGGCGAACACACCGGTCATGTTGGTGCGGGTCGAGGGGGAGGCGACCTTGAGGTAGCCCTCCTCGTCCAGGTCGAGCTGGCCCTTGAAGAGTTCGGTGCGCGGGTCGTGGCCGATCGCGATGAACAGGCCGGTGACCGCCAGGTCGCTCAGCTCGCCGGTCTTGAGGTTGCGCAGCTTCAGGCCCGACAGCTTCTGCTCGCCCTGGATCTCGGCGACCTCGCTGTCCCACACGAACTTGATCTTCGGGTCGGCGAACGCACGCTCCTGCATCGCCTTGGAGGCGCGCAGGGTGTCGCGGCGGTGGACGATCGTGACGGACTTGGCGAAGCGCGAGAGGAAGGTGGCCTCCTCCATCGCGGTGTCTCCGCCGCCGATCACGGCGATGTCCTGGTCCTTGAAGAAGAAGCCGTCACAGGTGGCGCACCAGGAGACACCGCGGCCGGAGAGCGCGTCCTCGTTCGGCAGACCGAGCTTGCGGTGCTGCGAGCCGGTGGTGACGATGACGGCCTTCGCCTTGTGCACGGTGCCGGCGGTGTCCGTGACAGTCTTGATGTCACCGGTCAGGTCGACGGAGACGACGTCGTCCGGGATGAGTTCGGCGCCGAAGCGCTCGGCCTGGGCTCGCATGTTGTCCATGAGCTCGGGGCCCATGATGCCGTCCTGGAAGCCGGGGAAGTTCTCCACCTCGGTGGTGTTCATGAGCGCACCGCCGGCGGTGACTGCGCCCTCGAAGACCAGCGGCTTCAGCGACGCGCGCGCGGTGTAGAGCGCCGCCGTGTAGCCGGCGGGCCCGGAGCCGATGATGATCACGTTACGGACGTCGCTCACGGCTTGATTCCTCGTCTCTGGACTGCGTCGTCGGACCGGAGGGAGCTCCTCTCGAAGCTCTCACCCCACCCAACGGATCCTAAGGGGCGCGCATTCCCGCTGTGTCCGGGCACACGGAGCACGGAGCCGGGGCGTGCTCCGGACATGCCTCCGTACCGGCTACCACGCGGGGCGGAGTCGAAGCGTCGGCCTCTACGGCTTGGCGTAGGAGTGCGTCAGCACAACCTTGGCCTTGGCCGACGACGGATGGGTCACGCAGGACGTCTCCACGAGGTACGCGTTCACCCTGTTGCTGTCGGACGGGTCGGAGAGCACCACCAGCAGGACGTCGGCCCCCTTGTAGACGCCCTCCTCGGTGGCCAGCGCGGCGTCGTTGCGTCCGATCCCCTTCAGGACGCAGGAGGGCACCGTGAGCGCCCGGTCCAGCTTCGGCGACATGATGCTGGGACCGCCCTGGATGCCGACGCTGTTGTGCGGGGCGACGGAACCCCGCCCGGAGTGCCCCTTGGACAGAAGGTCCGAGACCTGCTGCCCCAGCTTCTTGTCGGAGAAGGTGTCGGCTGCGGTGGTCTGCCGACCCTTTTCCCCGCTGGGTTTGCCGTCGTCGAAGGTGGCGACCAGGACCGAACCGAGTCCGAGAGCGGCGACGGCGAAAACGCCGCCGAGGACGGCGATCCTGCGGCGCCCGCCGCGTTTGCGGTCCTTGCGGCCCGGCCCGGTCGACGACGAGCGCGCGTGGCCGGACGGGCGGTCGGCAGCCACCGATGTTTCACGTGAAACATGAGCGCTGTCGTCGGCGTCGGCATCCGGCCGGGATGCGGTGGCGGGCGACGTGAAGTCCTCCGCCTCGGGCGCCGTGGCGTTCAGCAGCGCCTCGGCGGCGAGTGCGGCGTCGATGCGCCCGGCGACGTCGGCGGGCATGTGGGTCGGACCGGGCAGGCTGCCGAGCAGCCCCCGGATCTCCTCCAGCGACACGTATACGTCCGCGCAGAGCTCGCACTCGTCCAGATGGCGTCGGATGTCGGCGGTCCGGGACGGCGGGAGCAGGCCCTCGGTGAGGTCGGAGATCTCGGTGACGTCCGGGTGCCCGGCCATGTCCGTCGTGGATGTCACGCTCGCCCACCTCCGCCCTTCACAGCAGCTGGATCGCTCGGCCCGGTATCACGGGGGCCGGCAGTCGGCTGTCCCGCTGCCGGTGGGACGGATGTCCCCTGGGTCCGGTTCCGCTCCTCGCCCGGTTCCTTTCCGCCACCGGCGCGTTCCGGCCGCAGATGGGTGAGGAGCGGCAGGAGTCTGGCTCGGCCGCGTGCGCAGCGGCTCTTCACCGTGCCGGTGGGGACGTCGAGCACGCGGGCGGCCTCGGCGACCGGGTATCCCTGCATGTCCACGAGGACGAGGGCGGCACGCTGGTCGGGCGGCAGGGTGCCGAGGGCTTCCAGCAGTTGACGGTGCAGATCGTTGCGTTCGGCCGGGGCCGAGGCCTCCTCGTGCGGCTCCAGCAGCTGCTCCAGCCGCTCGGTGTCGTCGACGGGGGAGGTCTTGCGGGAGGCGACCTTCCGGGCGCGGTCGAGGCAGGCGTTCACCGTGATCCGGTGCAGCCAGGTCGTGACGGCCGACTGGCCGCGGAAGGTGTGGGCGGCCCGGTAGGCGGAGACGAGGGCGTCCTGGACGGCGTCAGCGGCCTCCTCGCGGTCGCCCAGCGTGCGCAGGGCGACCGCCCAGAGGCGATCACGGTGCCGCCGCACGAGTTCACCGAAGGCGTCCGGGTCGCCTTTCACATGGCGGGCCAGGAGATCCTGATCGCTCGCGTCGCCGTATGCGGTGTCATCTGCCATCGGACCCCCTCCCCCTGGACTGCTCAGCCGGTGAACTTGAGGTCTGTCACGGCCTGCTTGTAACCCGCGTTGCTGTAGGTGTCGCCCTGGGCGTACGGCAGGGCGGTGAACCACACCAGCACGTACCGGCTCTTCACCGGCTTGGCGACCTTCACCTTGGCGGTGGTGGCCGTGGTCTTCACCGACCCCAGTTTCTTCATCTGGGTGAGCGGAACCGACGAGCTCATCGAATCGGTGGCATACAGCGTGACCGTCGTGTGGTCGCCGCCGAACAGAAGCCCTATCGACGCGCCCGAGACCTCCTGCTCCGAGCCGAGGTCGTAGACGATGCCGACGCCCGGCTTGAAGACCGGGTTCATGTCCGGGCCGTCCTTGTAGCTGGCGGTGCGCCAGTACGTGGAGCTGTCGCTGTCGTACGTCTTCCCGACGTCACCCGGGTGCTGGGCGTCGCCCTTGGCGACGTACTCCTGAGCGCTCTGGATCTTGAGGGGCTTGGCCGGCTTGGTCTTGCCGCTGTTCTTGTCGTTCCCGTCCGTCGTCTGCGTCTTGTTGGTGTCGTCGTTCTTGCTGCCGTTGTCCATGAGGACTTCGGCGAGCTGCCAACTGCCAAGACCCAGCGCGGCGATGAGGAGGGCCGAGACGGCCCACTTCAGTGCCTTGCCGGTGCGGCTCTGCAGGGGCGCCGGGGGAGCCGGGACCGGCTGGGTGGCGCCGGGGTGGGGCGCCGGCCGGCCGTAGGTGCCCTGCTGGTACGTCGTGCGCTGGTACTCCGGCGGTGCGGTGAACGTCGGCTCCGGCGGGCGGATGCGGGGCATCTCGCCGATCGCCTTCACCAGTTCCTCCGGCGTCGTGCACGCGGACTCGTGTCGGGAGGCGGTCGCCCCGTCGTTGACGAGGGCGCGCATCGACAGCTCGGACAGGCCGCGGTGGACACCGGCCCGCACCTGGTCGGGCGCGATCAGGCCGACGTCCTTGGGCAGCCCGGACAGACCGTAGGCGTCGCTCTCGTACGGCCAGCGCTGGGTGAGCGCCGCGTACAGCAGGGCGCCGATGGCCTCGGTGTCGGTGCGCTGCGGGGTCTCGGAACTGATGCCGCGCAGGGCGGCGTTGACCGCGAGGCCGCGGATGCGCCACTGGCCGCTCGACGTCCGCAGCACGGCGTTGGGGTTCAGGCGCAGATGGGCCAGGCCCTCACGGTGCGCCGCGGCCATGGCGGCGGAGATCTGGCTGACCATCTGGTAGGCGTCGTACGGCTCCAGCGGTCCGGAGGCCAGGAGCGTGGTCATCTCGGTGGCGTCGGGCAGCCACTCGTGGACGACGTAGACGAGGTCGTTCTCCTCGACGGCGTCGAGGACCTGGACGAAGCGCGGGTCGCCGAGGAGTGCCGCGGAACGGGCGGCGGCGAGGACGGAACGGGCCCGCGCGTGGTCCGCGGGCAGGATGTGAACGCCGACGGCGCGACGCAGTTTCTCGTCGACGGCCCGCCAACTGCTGAATCCGTCCAGACGGGTGACGCACTCCTCGAGCCGGTACCGTCTGGCGAGCTTGTGCCCGCTGTGCAGCTCGGGCGTTGAGGCTTTCCCGGAACCTTCGGTCCCGCCACTCCCCTGTGCCTCGTCGATGTCCGTGTCCCGCTCCCGGTTCTGGGCCACCCCGTCGGCCGTGGACTGGTCCGCCTCCGCGGTCAGCGGCTCATCGCCGCTGTTGTCTGCCACGTCGACGGCAGCCGTGCTCCGTTCCGCCACCGTCGTCCCTGCCTCCCCATCCATCGCGCGCCGACCGACTTCCGTGCGCGCCGTCCGACGCCGAAACCAATTGTGCCCACAGTCCGCCGCTATGCACGACACGCGGTGGCGGACGATGGTTGTGCGCGTACCCCCGCGTCAGCGCCCCAGACGCCCGCGGACCATGCCGACCAGTGAGTTCAGTTCCTCGATCCGCATCTTGCGGGCGGCGACGAAGAAGACTCCGAGCAGTACCGCCCCGCCGACCAGCATCGCCGCGAAGGATCCGACGACGCCCTGGCCGAGCGTGTGGCCGATCCCGTAGCAGGCAGCGCCGGCGAGGGCGGCGGCCGGCACCGAGGCGATGCAGAGCCTGGCGTACGTCCGCAGCACGCGAGCGCCGTCCAGGTCGCCGCCCAGGCGCTTGCGCAGGCGGTTCCAGGCCACGCCGACGCCGATCGCGTAGGCGAGGCCGTAGGCGGCTGCCATGCCCGCCACGGCCCAGCGGGGCGGCAGCACGAAGTAACACAGCGCCGAGGCACCCGCGTTGACCGCGGCCACGATCACCGTGTTGTAGAAGGGCGTCCGGGTGTCCTCGTAGGCGTAGAAGGCGCGCAGGACGACGTACTGCACCGAGTACGGGATCAGGCCGAGGCCGAAGGCCATCAGCATGTAGCCCATGTTGGTGGCGGCGCCGGTGCCCGAGGTGCCGAAGATGAGCGTGCACATCGGGATGCCGAGGGCGAGGAAGCCGAAGGCGATCGGCACGATGGCCACGGCCGTGGTGCGCAGGCCCTGGGAGATGTCGTCGCGGACCGCTCCGCTGTCGCCCTCGGCCGCCGAACGCGAGATGCGCGGCAGCAGGGCCGCCATCAGGGAGACGGTGATGATCGCCTGCGGCAGGCCCCAGATCAGCTGGGCGTTGGCGTAGGCGCTGAAGCCGGTGCCGGCGATGTTCGTGTCCTTGACGGCCGCCGTAGCCAGCTGCGTGACGACGAGGGCGCCCGCCTGGTTCGCGAGGACGAACAGCACCGTCCACTTGGCGAGCATCGCGGCCTTGCCGAGACCGTGGCCCTTCCAGTCGAAGCGCAGGCGCAGCCGGAACCCGGTCTCGCGCAGGTACGGGATCATCGCCAGGGCCTGGACGACCAGTCCGAGCAGAACGCCGATGCCGAGGAGCCGCTGGCCCTCCGCCGGGATGCTCGTGACCGTGATGTGCGAGTTCGCCGACGTGCCGTAGACCCAGAGGAACATGCCCAGCGTCACGATGATGACGATGTTGTTGAGGACCGGGGTCCACATCATGGCGCCGAACTTGCCGCGGGCGTTGAGGATCTGGCCCATCACCACATGGATGCCCATGAAGAAGATGGAGGGCAGGAAGTAGCGGGTGAACGTGACGGCGACCTCGTTGGCGGCCGGGTCGCCCGCGACCTTCACCGACAGCACCCGCACCAGCACCGGCGCCGCGAACACCGCGACCGCGGTGAGCGCCGCCAGCGCGACGATCACCAGGGTGAGCAGCCGGTTGGCGAAGGCCTCGCCACCGTCGTCGTCCTCCTTCATGGCCCGCACGAGCTGAGGCACGAAGACGGAGTTGAGACCGCCGCCGACGGTGAGGATGTAGATCATGGTCGGCAGCTGGTAGGCGACCTGGAAGGTGTCACCGAGAAGTGCCGTGCCCAGCGCGGAGACGATCAGCGCCGAGCGGACGAAGCCGGTGAGGCGGGAGACCATCGTGCCCGCCGCCATCACGGCGCTCGACTTGAGCAGACCGCCGGCCTTCCCGCCCTTCTTCGCGGCGGGGGCAGGGGCCGCGGGGGCCACGACGGGTGCGGCGCCCAGGTTCAGCGTCTGGTCGGCCCCGGGTGTGGCAGTGAGGTTCATGGTCTGGTCGGCCGCGGGCACGGGAGCCGTCGGCTGCGGGTACTGCGCCGCCGGGGCGGACCCACCGGGGGCGGCCGCGGGGCCCGGCACCGACGGGGGATCCGTCGGACGTCCGCTGGCCTGTTGCTGGTCCCGGAAGAGGTGCGCGAACGCGTCCGGCTCGTGGCGCTCCTCGCCGGCCTGGGTCACCAGATCGTCGACGCCCACGTACTGGGCCGTGCGCCGGTTGTCGCCGTAGGGCAGGTACTGGGTCGGGCCGTCCGGCTCCGGCGCGGGCGTCTGGGCCCACACGTGCGGGTCGGGGGCGTACGCCGACTGCGGCGGCCGGCCGTACGGGGGCTGCTGCGGCTCGTACGCGCCGGACGGCGGCGGGGGGTGCGCGGCGCGGTCGTAGAGCGCCTCGGCGACCGGGTCCTGGGCGGCGAGGTCCTGCTCCCGGTAGGGGTCCTGGTCGTAGGCGTCCTGCAGGTACATGTCGGCGGGCGGCTGCGGCGGCACCTGGCCGGGCTCGGGCGGCGGGCCCTCGGGGTGCCCCGAGCTGCCCGCGGCCTGGCCGCGGTCACCGTCGTACGGCGCGTTCATGGTTACCCCACCTCATCGTCCCGGGCCCACCGGCCACGACATCGCTCAACGGTCCACTCTCTCACCCGTGGCCGAGGGGTCGGCGCTTTCCGCTGCGGTGTCCGGTGTCGGGTCACTCGGCTGCTGCGGGTCGCCTGCCCGGGCATCGGTGCCCGACTCCTCCTTGAGACGTGCCGCGGGGCTCTCCGGGTTCTCCGGCTCCTCGTCGCCCTCGTCCGTCCCGTCCGTCTCGTCGGCGGGGCCGTTCTCCTCGGCCCGGCGCGCGGCCCGCTTGCGCTGCGTGTACATGCGGAAGCCGGCCAGGACCAGCAGGAGGAAGCCGCCGCCGATGACCAGCATGACGGTGGCGGTGAACTCGGTGACCTTGACGTCGAAGCTGACGGGGTCGCCGTACTTCCGACCGTCCTGCGTGTACAGCTGGGCGACGACCGTCGCCTGGCCGTTGGCCTTGGCCGTCGTGGTGAACTTCACCGTCTGGCTGTGGCCGCCGGAGACCGTGATGCGCTGCTCGTCGTAGGCGTAGTCGCCGATCTTGAGCCGGTTGGGGCTGGTCGAGGTGAGGCGCAGCACCAGGTGCTGGACGCCTTGGACCAGGTTGTTCTGGACGGTGACCGGGATCGTGGCGCTGCGTCCGGACAGCTTGGTGTCGGACTTTTCGATCAGTTTGACCTGGCCGGTCAGGACGCCGAGGTGGTTCTCCACACTGCTGCGGAAGCTCTCCGCCGCGCTCGCGCGACCGCGCCATGAGGTGGACATGTCGCGGTTCATGGCGAGCCCGAAGGGGGTCACCACGCGCGAGTCGTTGGTGAGGATCAGCTTGAAGTTGTCGAGGGTGTCCTGCGTCCGCGCGATCTGCTCGAAGGCGGAGCGTGGCAGCTCCTGCCTGCGCAGCGAGGAGGGGTAGGCGGAGGCCGACGGCAGCCTGGTGGTGGCGCCCGGGTCCGGCTTGGCCTTGGCGGCCGCGGAGAGCTTCTGGGTCTGCGACCAGTTGCCGCTCTGCAGGGCCGACAGCGCGTCCGCCATCGCCTGCGCCTGGGAGCCGGTGGGCATGCGCTGCGGTGCCACGACGATGCTGCGCTGCTTGTCCGACTGGGCGTTCAGCGCCAGGCTCTGGGCCAGGAACCGCTGTACGGCGAGCGTGGAGGAGGAAGCCTTCGTCAGATCGCCCTGGAAGTCCGTCGACATCCGGGCGTCCGCGACGACCGCCGTGGTGCCGCCGCCGATCGGGCGGGCCGCGGAGGGCGTGTAGGTCAGGCCGCCGGTCTCCTGGAGGCTGTCGCTGCGGACGATCACCTTGTCGGCGCCGGCGGAGGTGGCGACCTTGACGATCGACGGGTCGACGGCGCCGTCCACGGGCCAGGCGAAGTCGGTGGCGGGCGTCACGTGCAGCACCGTCCGCACCGTGGTGGCCGCCACGTCGGTGGCCTCGTTCAGGTGGTTCAGGGAGCCGGTGACGCCGGTGCCGTTATGGGCCAGGGACGCGAGGTCGGGGTCGGCGAAGGGCAGGGCGACGACCTCCTGGTCGGCCACCGCCTTCTGCAGTTCGTCGAGCCACTGCTTGGCGACCGCCTGGTGGGTTCCGAGCGTGGTGGAGCCGTCCGGGTTCTTGACCTTGTAGGTGCCGGTCATCGCGTCGACGGAGGCGATCAGGTCGGGGTCGAGCACCCAGGTGACGTCGAGGCCCTCCCCGAGGGTCAGCAGCTGGTCCAGGCGGCCTCCGGGGGAGATCTCCTTGGCGAGGTCCTCGTTGAGGAAGACCGGCGTCTGCTGGTCGTTCGGCCCCGTCTCGGCGGTCAGGTGGACGGTGGAGACGAGCGGCCACAGGAAGGTCGTCTTCGTCTTCGTGTCCGCCCCCTCGGCCTTCCAGGGAAGGAAGGTGCGCTGGACGCCGAGGGTCTGGAGCCAGGGCTGGGCGGCGGTCTGCCCGGACAGCGCGACGGCGAACTGGTAGATGCCGTCGCCGCCGAGGTCGAGCTTGTCGACCGGCACCGAGATGCTGAAGTGCTCGGCGACCCCCGGAGTGAGCTTGGCGAACTTCTCGGCGTACTTGCCGCCGACCTCCGCGCCGCTCGCGCCCTGGACGCTGTCGCTGCTGCGGGCGATGTCGTCGATGCCCGAGCGGGTGCTGACCTCGGGGCCCACGCGCAGCCCCACGTGGGCGCCGGTGACGGTCTGCTTGCCGTTGTTGGTCACCGTGCCGGACACGGTGAGCGTGTCGCCCTCCGCGGGGGCGGAGGGACTGAGCGAGTCCAGGGCCACGGACACCGAGCCGGCGCCGGAGGCGTCCTGCACAGAGGCCTGCGTGGCGGCGCCCGCGGGCAGCTGCAGCAGACCGGCCAGTAGGGGCGCTCCGGCGAGCAGTGCTCCGGAGCGCCGCAGCCACCGGCGGGCAGGTGAGGGAGTGGTCCCCTGGAAGTCTGCCGCTTCGGCCACGCGCTCGCCCGTCCCTCGTCCTCGTCAGTGGTCGTCGCAATGTGCGTCCACGCATGGTAACGATGCGCGCTGAGGGGAAGTGCCGCGGTCTGCTCCGCAAGATCGGTCGGCGACGCCTGGCCGTCCTATATATGCAGGAATGCAAGGGGACGGTGTCGTAGGTCACCAGCATCGGTCTTGGGTGGTTATCGAAGCAGACGTCCCCGGCTGAGTTGTGCGCATTCAATGGAGGCGCCCCGGGTCCCCCGGGACACGTACTCTCTTCTGTTGTGCCGAACGCCAACGAAGACAACCCCCGTGCCCAGAGTGAGGTGCCGCCCCGCATGCCGAGTGAGCAGCTGTCGGTGGCCCCTGTCGCCGACGACCTCGCCCGTCGCTTCCAGGAGGCCGGGTTCTCGCTCGCCCTGGTCGGCGGCTCGGTCCGGGACGCGTTGCTCGGCCGGCTCGGCAACGACCTCGACTTCACGACCGACGCACGGCCCGAGGACGTCCTGAAGATCGTCCGGCCCTGGGCGGACGCCGTCTGGGAGGTCGGTATCGCCTTCGGGACCGTCGGCGCGCAGAAGGACGGCTACCAGATCGAGGTGACGACCTACCGGTCGGAGGCCTACGACCGGACGTCGCGCAAGCCCGAGGTGTCGTACGGCGACTCCATCGAGGAGGACCTCGTCCGGCGTGACTTCACGGTGAACGCGATGGCTCTCGCGCTCCCGGAGAAGAAGTTCATCGACCCGCACGACGGGCGTGCCGATCTGACGAGGCGTGTGCTGCGCACTCCGGGCACTCCCGAATCGTCCTTCTCCGACGACCCGCTGCGGATGATGAGGGCCGCCCGGTTCGCCGCGCAGCTCGACTTCAACGTGGCTCCCGAGGTCGTGACGGCCATGAAGGAGATGGCCGCGCGTATCGAGATCGTCTCGGCCGAGCGAGTGCGGGAGGAGCTGAACAAGCTGATCCTCTCCGCGAACCCGCGCAAGGGTCTGACGCTGCTCGTCGACACCGGTCTCGCGGACCACGTGCTGCCCGAGCTGCCGGCCCTGCGCCTGGAGAGCGACGAGCACCACCGCCACAAGGACGTCTACGAGCACACCCTCATCGTCCTGGAGCAGGCGATCGCCCTGGAGAAGGACGGACCCGACCTCACCCTGCGCCTGGCCGCCCTCCTGCACGACATCGGCAAGCCCCGCACGCGCCGGTTCGAGAAGGACGGACGGGTCTCGTTCCACCACCACGAGGTGGTCGGGGCGAAGATGACGAAGAAGCGGATGACCGCGCTCAAGTACTCCAACGAACTGGTGAAGGACGTCTCCCGTCTGGTCGAACTCCACCTGCGCTTCCACGGATACGGCACCGGCGAGTGGACGGACTCCGCCGTCCGCCGCTACGTCCGTGACGCCGGCCCGCTTCTCGACCGCCTCCACAAGCTCACCCGCTCCGACTGTACGACTCGCAACAAGCGGAAGGCGGCGGCGCTCTCGCGCGCCTACGACGGCCTGGAGGAGCGCATCGCTCAGCTCCAGGAGCAGGAGGAACTGGACGCCATCCGCCCGGACCTCGACGGCAACCAGATCATGCAGATCCTCGGAGTCGGCCCCGGTCCCGTCATCGGCCAGGCGTACAAGCACATGCTGGAACTGCGTCTGGAGAACGGCCCCATGGACGAGGAAGCCGCGACGCGGGCACTCAAGGAGTGGTGGGCCGAGCAGAGCTGAGGGCACGAAAACGGGGTCATGTTTCACGTGAAACATGACCCCGGGGACAGACCGAGGGGCGGTGTTTCACGTGAAACACCGCCCCTCGGTCTGTCCGGCCTACTTCTTGTAGTCCTTCAGGCAGAGCAGGAAGTCGCTGCCGTCACCGCTCTGGGTGTACGAGTACTCGAAGTCCTTCGCCGCGGCGGTGCACTTCGTCTCCGCCTCGGTCTGGGAGAAGTCGCCGCTGATCTTGGCCAGCACCACGTACTGCGCCTTCGCGTCGCTGCACTTCACGACCTCAAGGTCCGGGTTGCTGTCATTGGTGCTGCCGCGGTGCATGCAGTCGCCGACCTTGGCCGTGTCGGCGTCGTCCTGGCCGGATAGGAACTTGTAGGCGCCGAAGCCCAGGGCGACGACGATGACCAGGATGATGCGGATCGCCTTGAAACTGAGCTTGCGGCTGCGCTGCGGGGGGACCGGCGCGTACGGCGCGGTGGCCTGCTGGGGGAACCCGGGCTGACCCGGCTGCTGCGGGTAGCCGCCCTGGGGCGGGTACGGAGCCTGGTCCTGCGGCTGCTGTCCCTGTGCGAACGGGTTCTGACCCTGGGGCGGAGTGGACACGGTGGGTTCCCCCTGGAGAGTTGGTGAATGCTCTGTATAAGAGCGGCGTAAGACGCAGGTAAGTTACCGGCCACCACTGACACTCCTGTCACCGGGAGGGACTCTGTGGCCTTGATGTGACCCTTACCGAAGGCCAAAGCGGGCCATAGCGACCGCAACCGCCCCGTAGATGACGGCGACCGTGACCACCAGCATTGCCGAGCGGCCGTCCGGCGGCAGCATCAGGGCGGCCACCGCGGCGGCGCCCACGAAGGCGACGTTGAACAGGACGTCGTAGACGGAGAAGACCCGGCCGCGGAAGCCGTCGTCGACCGAGGACTGCACCACGGTGTCGGTCGCGATCTTCGCTCCCTGCGTGGTCAGTCCGAGGACGAACGTCGCGACCAGCATCGGCCCGATGGCGAACGGCAGGCCGAGAGCGGGCTCCAGGAACGCCGCGGCGGCGGCGCAGACGACGATCCAGCGGCCCGGGCCGAGCCGCCCCGCCGACCAGGGCGTCAGCACGGCCGCCGCGAAGAAACCGGCGGCGGACGTCCCCAGCGCCAGCCCCAGCAGACGCAGCCCCTCCTCGGTGGTCGAGGAGAAGGCGTACCGGCACAGCATCAGCAGCATCACCAGCAGGGCCCCGTAGCAGAACCGCATCAGGGTCATCGCGACGAGAGCCCAGGCCGCCTCCCGGCGGGGCGGGGCGGCGAGGTGGCGTATCGCCCCGGCCAGGTCGCGTGCGGTGCCGGTGAGCGCCGCGGCCAGGCGGGGCTGGATCAAGTCCGCGTCGGGTCCCAGCTGTTCGCGCCTGAGGCGCAGGGCCGCGAGTGCCCCGCACAGGTACACAAGCGCGCCCAGCAGCACCACGGCGGCGTCGGAGTCGGCCACCACCAGCCGTACGACGAAGGCGAGTCCGCCACCGGCGGCCGCGGCGAGGGTGCCGGCGGTCGGGGAGAGGGAGTTCGCCAGCACGAGCCGTTCGGCGTCCACGACACGTGGGAGGGCGGCGGACAGGCCCGCCAGGACGAAGCGGTTGACGGCGGTGACGGACAGGGCGGAGACGTAGAAGAGCCAGTCCGGGGCGTGAGCGAGGATCAGCAGGGCCGTCGCGGAGGCCATCAGGGCCCGCAGCAGGTTGCCGTAGAGGAAGACCTGGCGGCGGCGCCAGCGGTCCAGGAGGACGCCGGCGAAGGGACCCACGAGGGAGTACGGCAGGAGCAGGACCGCCATGGCGGAGGCGATGGCGGCGGCCGAGGTCTGCTTCTCCGGGGAGAAGACGACGTAGGCGGCGAGCGCGACCTGGTAGACGCCGTCCGCGCCCTGGGAGAGCAGTCGTACGGCGAGCAGGCGCCGGAAGTACCGGAAGCGGAGCAGGACGCGCAGGTCACGGACGACGGCCATGGAGCACAGCCTCACACAGGCGAGGGTCCCCGGGTGGAGTACCCGAGGACCCTCGGAGCCCTGGCAGGAGCGTTTTCAGTGCGGGGGCGCGTGGTTAGCGCTCGACCTCACCCTTGATGAACTTCTCGACGTTCTCGCGGGCCTCGTCGTCGAAGTACTGCACCGGCGGGGACTTCATGAAGTACGAGGACGCCGACAGGATCGGGCCGCCGATGCCGCGGTCCTTGGCGATCTTCGCGGCGCGCAGCGCGTCGATGATGACGCCGGCCGAGTTCGGGGAGTCCCAGACCTCGAGCTTGTACTCCAGGTTCAGCGGGACGTCACCGAAGGCGCGGCCCTCGAGGCGGACGTAGGCCCACTTGCGGTCGTCCAGCCAGGCCACGTAGTCGGACGGGCCGATGTGGACGTTCTTCTCGCCGAGGTCCCGGTCGGGGATCTGGGAGGTGACGGCCTGCGTCTTGGAGATCTTCTTGGACTCAAGGCGCTCGCGCTCGAGCATGTTCTTGAAGTCCATGTTGCCGCCGACGTTCAGCTGCATGGTGCGGTCGAGGACGACACCGCGGTCCTCGAACAGCTTCGCCATGACGCGGTGCGTGATGGTGGCGCCGACCTGGGACTTGATGTCGTCACCGACGATCGGGACGCCCGCCTCGGTGAACTTGTCGGCCCACTCCTTGGTGCCGGCGATGAAGACCGGAAGGGCGTTGACGAAGGCGACCTTGGCGTCGATGGCGCACTGGGCGTAGAACTTCGCCGCGTCCTCGGAACCGACCGGGAGGTAGCAGACGAGCACGTCGACCTGCTTGTCCTTGAGGATCTGGACGACGTCGACCGGCTCGGCGTCGGACTCCTCGATGGTCTGGCGGTAGTACTTGCCCAGGCCGTCGAGGGTGTGGCCGCGCTGGACGGTCACGCCGGTGTTCGGCACGTCGCAGATCTTGATGGTGTTGTTCTCGGAGGCGCCGATCGCGTCCGCGAGGTCGAGGCCGACCTTCTTGGCGTCGACGTCGAACGCGGCGACGAACTCCACGTCGCGCACGTGGTACTCACCGAACTGCACGTGCATCAGGCCGGGAACCTTCGACGCCGGGTCGGCGTCCTTGTAGTACTCGACTCCCTGCACCAGCGACGCGGCGCAGTTGCCCACGCCGACGACGGCTACGCGAACCGAACCCATTCCGGCTGCTCCCTGTGTGTACGAGTGAGGCCCTGACTGGGCGCTCACGTGGCGGTGTCGTCGGGCGTATCCGCGCCGGGGTTGTCCCCGGAACGGGGCAGGCCGCCCGTCGATCCATGTGTGGTGTCCTGCTGAGCGGGCCCCCCGGATCCGGAACCGCGGAGGTCCCGTCCGGCCCGCTCGCTCTCGATGAGCTCGTTCAGCCAGCGCACTTCGCGCTCCACGGACTCCATCCCGTGGCGCTGGAGCTCAAGCGTGTAGTCGTCGAGTCGTTCCCGGGTGCGTGCGAAGGAGGTGCGCATCTTCTCCAGACGCTCCTCCAGCCGGCTGCGGCGGCCTTCCAGCACACGCACGCGTACGTCGCGCGACGTCTGTCCGAAGAAGGCGAACCGGGCGGCGAAGTGCTCGTCCTCGTACGCGTCCGGACCGGTCTGCGAGAGCAGCTCCTCGAAGTGCTCCTTACCTTCCGCCGTCAACCGATAGACGATCTTGGCGCGACGCCCCGCCAGTGGTGCGGCGAGGGCGTCCTCCGAAGAGGTCCCCGGTTCCTCGATCAACCAGCCGTTGGCGACCAGCGTCTTGAGGCAGGGGTACAGCGTTCCGTAGCTGAACGCACGGAACACACCCAGCGAGGTGTTGAGCCGTTTGCGCAGCTCGTAGCCGTGCATCGGGGACTCGCGGAGCAGGCCGAGGACGGCGAACTCGAGGATGCCGGAACGCCGGCTCATCCGCTCGCCTCCTCGCTTTATCTCGCTCCGATGTATCGACTCGATACATCAAGACGATAGAACGGCCTTCCGGATGCGACAAGTGGGGAGACGGTGAACGGGATCACATCACTTATTCATCCGAGGTAAGTTGCCTGATTTGGGGTGAACTTGTGTGCTCGGCGGGTTTTGACGGTGCGTAGTCTGTGCGCCATGGACACCACCGGGAGCCGAGTGACGCATGGGGGCGTCGGCGTCCCGGGGTCGGTACGGATGAATGCGGGATCGACCACATCCGTACTTCGGGGGGACCGGAAACCAGCCGCCGTTTCCAGGCGCGCAAGGGTGCGCCTGCCCGAGGAGTAGTCGTTCGATGAGCGAGCACCGTCGCAAACCGCCGCAGCCGCAGGGAGGCGGACGTGCCGCGGCCCGACGCGGCCAGTCCGGCTCGTCCTCCGGCCGCCGCGCGGCACCGCGAGGCGCCACCGGGTCCCCGGCCGATTACGGGCTGGGACAGCAGCCGGTTGAGGAGGAGCGGCCGTACAGCGGCCGCGCCGAGGCCCGGCGTGCGGCACAGAGAAGTACGGGAAGTCGCCGCAGGGCGCCCGAGCCCGCCGGCGGAGGCCGACGCGGTGCGCCGCCCGGCGGGCCGGGGGGCCCGGGCCGGGGCAGGGGCCGCGCGGCTCCTCCCGGCAAGAAGCGGATCATCGACTATCCGCGCGCGGGCAAGTACGGGGCGGCGCGCTGGATGCCGTCCTGGAAGCTGGTGGCCGGCCTGTTCATCGGCTTCGTCGGCAGCATGGTGGCCGTCGCCGGCGTCGGCTACGCGCTCGTGAGCATTCCCGACCCGGCCAAGACCGCGACCGCGCAGAACAACGTCTTCTACTGGTCTGACAAAAGCGAGATGGTCGCCACCGGTGGTGAGACCAACCGGCAGATCGTCAACATCTCCCAGATCCCGAAGGCGATGCAGCACGCCGTCGTCTCCCAGGAGAACAAGACCTTCTACACCGACAGCGGTGTCGACCCCAAGGGCATCGCCCGCGCCGTGTTCAACATGGCCCGGGGCGGCAACACCCAGGGTGGCTCCACCATCACCCAGCAGTACGTGAAGAACGCCCGCCTGGACGACCAGTCGCAGACCATCACGCGTAAGTTCAAGGAGATCTTCATCTCCATAAAGGTGGGCGCCACGGTCTCCAAGGAGGAGATCATGGCCGGCTACCTCAACTCCGCGTACTACGGACGCAACGCCTACGGCATCCAGGCGGCCGCCCGCGCCTACTTCAACAAGGACTCCGTCGACCTGAATCCGGGCGAGTGCGCCTTCCTGGCGGCCATGCTCAAGGGCGCCACGTACTACGACCCGGCGGGCGCGACCTCCATCGACCCGGCGGCCACGCCGGACGCCAACAGCAGGCGTGCGCTGGCGCAGATGCAGGACACCCTCAACAAGATGGTCGAGTACCACTACCTGAGCCCCACGGACCGGGCCAAGTACACCAGGCTCCCCGCGGTGAAGAACCCGCGGTCCAACACCCAGCTCAGCGGCCAGATCGGCTATCTCGTCGACCTAGCCAAGGCGTACCTGGTCAACAACAAGATCATCAGCGCCGACAAGCTGCAGCAGGGCGGCTACTCGATCTACACGACCTTCGACAAGAAGAAGGTCAACCAGCTCAAGGCCGCGGTCACCAACGTCCAGAAGACCAACATCAAGCCCAAGCAGCGTCCGAAGACGGACACCCACGTCCAGTTCGGCGGTGCCTCGGTGGATCCGGCGACCGGAGCCATCCGGGCCATCTACGGCGGTGAGGACGCGACCAAGCACTTCACGGACAACGCCGACTCGACCGGTGCGCAGGTCGGATCGACCTTCAAGCCGTTCGTGCTGGCCGCGGCCATGAAGTGGGGCGTGCGCAACCCCGACGGCCCGGCGGAGCAGCCCCAGGACGAGCGCACCCAGGTCTCGCCCAAGAGCCTCTACAGCGGCAAGAACAAGCTCAAGATCAAGGAGTACAACGGCGACTTCTGGAAGGACGACAAGGGCAAGGAGTGGCTGCAGACCAACGACGGCGACGAGTCGCTGGGCAACCCACCGAACTACCGGATCGACCTCCGCGAGGCGATGCAGTTCTCGGTGAACTCCGCCTACGTTCAGCTGGGCATGGACGTCGGCCTGGACAAGGTCAAGGAGTCCGCGATGGACGCGGGCATCCTGAAGGGCAGCCTCGCCGGCACCAACTTCCCCTCGTTCTCCATCGGTATCTCCGACCCCAGCGCGATCCGCATGGCAGGCGCGTACGCCACCTTCGCCGCCAGTGGTGAACAGCGCGACCCGTACTCCGTGCAGAAGGTCACGAGCAAGGACGGCGAGGTCTTCAACCACAAGGTCGTCAGCGACCAGGCGTTCACGCCCCAGGTCGCCGACAACGTCACGGACGTCCTGAAGACCGTGGTCGACAAGGGCACGGGCACCAGCGCCCGGCTGACCGGGCGTGAGGTGGCCGGCAAGACCGGTACCACCGACGGCAACAAGTCCGCCTGGTTCGTGGGCTACACCCCGCAGCTGTCCACGGCGATCACCATGTTCCGGCTGGACGACAACGAGAAGAACAAGCAGCGCGAGTTCCTTGAGATGTACGGCACGGGCGGCCAGGAGAAGATCCACGGTGCCTCGTTCCCGGCCGAGATCTGGCACGACTACATGGAGCAGGCGCTGAAGGGTCAGCCGGCGAAGGACTTCCCGACGCCGGAGCCCATCGGTAAGATCGTCAACGACGTGCCCAGCCCGACGCCGAGTGTCACGCCGAGCCAGACGGTGACGAGTCCGACGCCGAGCCCGACGCCCAGCGAGACGCTGACCAGCCCGTCGCCCTCGCCGAGCGAGTCCTGCAAGTTCAGCTGGCAGTGCAGCACCAACGGCGGCACTGACACCGGCGGGACCGACGGAGGCGTGACCTCGACACCGACGGCCACGGACACGTCCGGGACCGGGAGCACGAGAGGGAACGGCAACGGGGGCCTCTTCGGAGGCTCGAGCGGCTAGCCGCCAAAACGCCCAGCACGGGTGTTTCACGTGAAACGCGCATATGTGTTTCACGTGAAACAAGGGCCGCCGCACCTGAGAGGGTGAGGCGGCCCTCGGCGTATTCCCAGACATGTACGGCAGGATGTGCGACATGCCCAGCGCAGAATCGACGCAAGCGAGCGTGCACGAGCCGGACACGGTGCGTCCGACCAGGGAGGACCCGGTTGCCCGGTCCGGCAGTGAGCTGATCGGTGGCCCCCTCGGCCGGCGGGCCCTGCTCGGAATGTCCTGGTGGACCCCCGTCCGGGTCGTCGCGCTGGTCGCGATCGGCATGTTCGCCCTCGGAATGATCCAGAAGGCGCCCTGCTACAACAGCGCCTGGTTCTTCGGCGCCAGTTCGCAGTACACGAAGGCCTGCTACTCGGACATTCCGCACCTCTATCAGGGGCGCGGCTTCGCCGACGGGCTCGTGCCGTACTTCGACAAGCTCTCCGGCGACATGCCGTACCTCGAATACCCGGTCCTGACCGGGGTGTTCATGGAGGTCGCCGCATGGCTCACGCCCGGCAGCGGCAGCATCCAGGACCAGGAGCAGTGGTACTGGATGGTCAACGCCGGGATGCTGATGGTGTGCGCGGCGGTCATCGCGGTCTGCGTGGCCCGTACGCAGGCCCGCCGGCCCTGGGACGGTCTGCTGGTCGCCCTGGCGCCCGCCTTCGCGCTGACCGCCACCATCAACTGGGACCTGCTGGCGGTCGCTCTGACGGCCGCGGCGATGCTGATGTGGTCCCGGGGCCGTTCCCTCGCCTTCGGCGTCCTCCTGGGCCTTGCAACGGCCGCCAAGCTGTATCCCGCGTTCCTGCTGGGCCCGCTGTTCTTGCTGTGCTGGCGGGCGGGCAAGTGGCGGGACTTCGGAACAGCGCTCGTCGGCGCGGTCGTCTCATGGCTCGTGGTGAACGGGCCGGTGATGTACTTCGCCTGGGACGGCTGGTGGCAGTTCTACAAGTTCAGCCATGACCGGGGCGTGGACTTCGGGTCCTTCTGGCTGGTCCTGGCCCAGCACTCGACCGACCCGCTGTCCACCGACACGGTCAACAACATCGCCACCTCACTGGTGGTGCTCGGCTGCGTCGGCATCGCGGTGCTCACCATGACGGCTCCCCGTCGGCCGCGCTTCGCCCAGCTCGCGTTCCTGATCGTCGCGGTGTTCATCGTCACCAACAAGGTCTACTCGCCGCAGTACGTCCTGTGGCTCGTCCCGCTGGCCGTCCTGGCCCGCCCCAAGTGGCGGGACTTCCTGATCTGGCAGGCGTGCGAGGTCGTGTACTACCTCGGGATCTGGATGTACCTCGCGTACACGACCAGCGGAGATGCCCACAAGGGCCTGCCCGAGGTCGGCTACCAGTGGGCGATCGGCGTACACCTGCTGGGGACGCTCTACCTGTGCGCCGTCGTCGTACGCGACATCCTCATGCCGGACCGGGACCCCGTGCGCAGGGCGGGTGACGACGACCCCTCAGGGGGTGTGCTGGACGGTGCCGAGGACGTCTTCGTGGTCGGTGCCGCGGCCCATCCCCCGCGGCACGCGGCCCACTTCGAGGGGCAGCAGGTCGAGTGGGGCGGCCACGGGACGGCGTCCCCGACGGACCGTTCGCTCTGAGCGAACACCTCGAAAAGTCCCACGCGAAAGGCCGTACACGAAGTGCTCGTGTACGGCCTTCCGGCTGCTGTGGGACTGTCGCTCAGCGGTCGACGATCCGGTCGAACTGCGTGGTGGTGTGCCGCAGATGGGCCACCAGCTCCTCCCCGACCTTGGGCTCGGGCGCGTCCGAGGGCACGAACAGGATGGAGACCTGCATGTGCGGCGGCTCGGCGAACCAGCGCTGCTTGCCCGCCCAGACGAACGGAGAAAGGTTCCGGTTCACCGTGGCCAGGCCGGCCCTGGCGACGCCCTTGGCACGCGGCATGACGCCGTGCAGCGCCTTGGGGGCCTCCAGGCCCACCCCGTGCGACGTACCGCCCGCCACGACCACCAGGAAGCCGTCGGAGGCCGCCTTCTGCTGGCGGTAGCCGAAGCGGTCGCCCTTGGCGACGCGCGTGACGTCCAGGACCGCCCCGCGGTACTCGGTGGCGTCGTGGTCCCCCAGCCACAGCCGGGTGCCGATCCGGGCGCGGAAGCGGGTCTGCGGGAACTGCTGCTGCAGCCGGTGCAGTTCGTCGGCCTTCAGGTGGCTGACGAACATCGTGTGCAACGGCAGCCGGGCCGCGCGCAGATGGTCCATCCAGCCGATGACCTCCTCGACGGCGTCCGAGCCGTCCGTGCGGTCCAGCGGCAGGTGGATGGCGAAGCCTTCGAGGCGCACGTTCTCTATGGCCTGGTGCAACTGCGGGAGGTCCTGGGCGCTGATGCCGTGACGCTTCATCGAGGACATCACCTCGATGACCACCCGGGCGCCCACGAGGCCGTACACGCCGTCGATGGACGACACCGAGCGGATGACCCGGTCCGGCAGCGGCACGGGCTCCTCGCCACGCCGGTACGGCGTCAGCACCAGCAGGTCCCCGCCGAAGAAGTCCTTGATGCGCGCGGCCTCGTACGTCGTGCCGACGGCGAGGACGTCCGAGCCGAGCCGCGTGGCCTCCTCCGCCAGCCGCTCGTGCCCGAAGCCGTAGCCGTTGCCCTTGCAGACCGGGACGAGGCCCGGGAACTGCTCCTGCACCTGCTTGTGGTGCGCCCGCCAGCGCGCGGTGTCGACGTAGAGCGTGAGCGCCATGGCCGGACCTGGAACCTTTCTCGTGGCTGCGGTGTAGCAGAGGTATGAGAGCTATTGAAGCGAAGGACGCGGCCTCAGCGGCGCGACACGGGGATTCAGCGGCGTGACATGTAGATGTCGAGCGCCTTGTGGAGCAGCTTGTTGAGCGGGAAGTCCCACTCGCCGAGGTACTCGGCGGCCTGGCCGCCCGTGCCCACCTTGAACTGGATCAGGCCGAAGAGGTGGTCGGTCTCGTCCAGCGAGTCGGAGATGCCGCGCAGGTCGTACACCGTCGCGCCGAGCGCGTAGGCGTCGCGCAGCATCCGCCACTGCATCGCGTTGGAGGGCCGGACCTCACGGCCGATGTTGTCGGAGGCGCCGTAGGAGTACCAGACGTGCCCGCCGACGATCAGCATCGTGGCCGCCGACAGGTTCACGCCGTTGTGCCGGGCGAAGTACAGCCGCATGCGGTTGGGGTCCTCGGTGTTGAGGGCCGTCCACATGCGCTGGAAGTACGACAGCGGGCGCGGCCGGAAGTGGTCGCGCACGGCCGTGATCTCGTACAGCCGCTGCCATTCCTCGAGGTCCTGGTAGCCGCCCTGGACGACCTCGACGCCGGCCTTCTCGGCCTTCTTGATGTTGCGGCGCCACAGCTGGTTGAAGTTCTTGTGGACCTCTTCCAGGGAGCGGTTCGCCAGCGGCACCTGGTAGACGTAGCGCGGCTGGACGTCACCGAAGCCCGCGCCGCCGTCCTCGCCCTGCTGCCAGCCCATGCGGCGCAGCTTGTCGGCCACCTCGAAGGCGCGCGGCTCGATGAAGTCGGCCTCGATGTCGCGCAGTCGCTTCACGTCGGGGTTCTGGATGCCGGCCTTGATGGACGTGGCCTCCCAGCGCCGGATGATCACCGGCGGGCCCATCTTCACCGAGAACGCGCCCTGGTGCTTGAGGTGGGCGAGCATCGGTTCCAGCCACTCGGTCAGATTCGGCGCGAACCAGTTGATGACCGGGCCCTCGGGCAGGTAGGCGAGGTAGCGCTTGATCTTCGGCAGCTGGCGGTAGAGGACGAGACCCGCGCCGACCATCTCACCGGTCCGCTCGTCGAACCAGCCCAGGCTCTCGGACCGCCACTCGGCCTTGACATCGGCCCAGGCCGGGACCTGCATGTGGCTCGCCGCCGGCAGGCTCTGGATGTACGCCAGATGCTGCTCGCGGCTGATCGTCCTCAGGGTCAGGCTCATGTCGGGGCGCTCCTCGGGCTGGTGTGTCCCCATGGGTACAGGGGCTCCGGCTCTGGGGCCGAAGCCTACTGCGCCTTGCGCGCGCCCCGGCTGGGCATACGGAACCGACGCCCCGGCTCATGGGCCGCCGGGGCGTTCCGTGGTGCTTTGTGTCGAGTGGAGGGGACGGTGTCCCAGGCGTCAGCCGCCGATGACTCCGCCGAAGAGGCCACCGTGCGCCATGCCGAGGAAGAAGCCGACGCCGGAGGCGCCGAGACCCAGGATGAGTCCGAAGCGCTCGCGTGTCGTCTCCGAGATCCACTGGCCGTACGCCCCGGTGAGGATGCCCACCAGGCCGGCCCAGGAGCTCAGCAGGTGCAGGTCGTGGAAGAAGCCCGTCACGAACGCCGTCACACCGAGCACCAGGGTGACCGCCAGCAGCGTGCCCTGGATGGGGTGGGACTTTCCGTCCGTGGCGAAGAGGCCTCCGGCGGTGTTGGGTCGCAATGCCTGTGCCATGGGGCACCTCCTGCGAAAGGCGGCGCATCGTAGCGCCATACACACCCGATGTGTACAGACTGACGGTCCCCCGGGCCGGATTTCAACCGGAAGCCGGTGTACGGGTAGTCTGTACCGTCTGCATTGGTGTCTGCCCAGCCCCGATCGGCTAAACCGCGAGGTCACCCCGATTGTCAGTGGCGGCCGATACCGTTGCGTACGCATCACAACCCTCCTGCCACGGAACGACCGTGGCCGCTGAGTCCGAAGGAGGTGGGTTCCACATGCGTCACTACGAGGTGATGGTCATCCTCGACCCCGATCTGGAGGAGCGCGCTGTCGCCCCCCTGATCGAGAACTTCCTCTCCGTCGTCCGTGAGGGCAACGGCAAGGTCGAGAAGGTCGACACCTGGGGCCGTCGTCGTCTCTCGTACGAGATCAAGAAGAAGCCCGAGGGCATCTACTCGGTCATCGACCTGCAGGCCGAGCCTGCGGTCGTCAAGGAGCTCGACCGCCAGATGAACCTGAACGAGTCGGTCCTCCGGACCAAGGTCCTCCGCCCCGAGACCCACTGAGCTTCCGCTCAGCCGATCTCGGGATTCGAGTAGCAGCACAAGCAGCCAGCAGCAAACCCGCCGAGAGGTTCCCCCATGGCAGGCGAGACCGTCATCACGGTCGTCGGCAATCTTGTCGATGACCCCGAGCTGCGCTTCACCCCTTCCGGTGCGGCGGTCGCGAAGTTCCGTGTCGCGTCCACCCCCCGCACCTTCGACCGTCAGACGAACGAGTGGAAGGACGGCGAGAGCCTCTTCCTCACCTGCTCGGTCTGGCGTCAGGCGGCGGAGAACGTCGCCGAATCGCTCCAGCGGGGCATGCGCGTCATCGTGCAGGGCCGGCTGAAGCAGCGGTCCTACGAGGACCGTGAGGGTGTCAAGCGCACGGTCTACGAGCTGGACGTCGAGGAAGTCGGCGCCAGCCTGCGCAACGCCACGGCCAAGGTCACCAAGACCGCCGGCCGCGGTGGGCAGGGCCAGGGCGGTTACAGCGGCGGTGGCGGCCAGGGTGGCGGCGGCTGGGGCGGCGGCTCCGGTGGCGGCCAGCAGGGCGGCGGCGCTCCCGCCGACGACCCGTGGGCGACCGGCGCTCCCGCCGGTGGCAACCAGGGCGGCGGCGGTGGCTGGGGTGGCAACTCCGGCGGCGGTGGCGGCGGCTACTCGGACGAGCCCCCCTTCTAGACCTTCGGGTCCGGATCTCCGGGCCTGACGGGTCGAGGGTGGGTCGTTACCCAAACTTCTTGATCACACAGGAGAAACACCATGGCGAAGCCGCCTGTGCGCAAGCCTAAGAAGAAGGTCTGCGCTTTCTGCAAGGACAAGGTCACGTACGTGGACTACAAGGACACGAACATGCTGCGGAAGTTCATTTCCGACCGCGGCAAGATCCGTGCCCGCCGCGTGACCGGCAACTGCACGCAGCACCAGCGTGACGTCGCCACGGCCGTCAAGAACAGCCGTGAGATGGCGCTGCTGCCCTACACGTCCACCGCGCGCTAAGGAAAGGGTGAGCTACGCATGAAGATCATCCTGACCCACGAGGTCTCCGGCCTCGGTGCCGCGGGCGATGTCGTCGACGTCAAGGACGGTTACGCTCGTAACTACCTGATCCCGCGGAAGTTCGCTATCCGCTGGACCAAGGGTGGCGAGAAGGACGTCGAGCAGATCCGTCGTGCTCGCAAGATCCACGAGATCCAGACCATCGAGCAGGCCAACCAGGTCAAGGGCCAGCTCGAAGCCGTCAAGGTCCGTCTGGCCGTCCGCTCCGGCGACGCCGGTCGTCTCTTCGGTTCCGTCACCCCGGCCGACATCGCTTCCGCGATCAAGGCTTCCGGTGGCCCCGAGGTCGACAAGCGCCGCATCGAGCTGACCGCTCCCATCAAGACCCTGGGCGCCCACGAGACGTCCGTGCGTCTGCACCCCGAGGTTGCCGCCAAGGTCAACATCGAGGTTGTCGCGGCCTGACGCCGCGCTCGGCTTGAGCAGCTTAGGCTGTAGAGCTGGGAAGAGGGGCCGTACCCGTGGGGTACGGCCCCTTCTGCATGGTCGTGATGTTTCACGTGAAACGGTCAGTGGGGCAGACCCTGCGATGTTTCACGTGAAACCGTCAGCGAGTCGCCCCGGTCACCAGCCAGCGTCCGGAACGGGCCCGCAGCCACAAGGTCAGCATCCGTACCGTCATCATCAGCGTCATCGCGGCCCACAGAGCGGTCAGTCCACCGCCCAGTACGGGGACGAGCAGGGCGAACGGTGCGAAGACAGCCAGCGTGACCAGCATGGCCTTCGCCAGGTACGGTCCGTCTCCCGCGCCCATCAGGACGCCGTCGAGGACGAAGACGACCCCGCAGATCGGCTGCGAGAGCGCCACGATCACCAGAGCGGGCAGCGCCATGTCCTTCACGGTGGAGTCGCTGGTGAACAGCGGCAGAAACACCGGCCTGGCCAGCACGACCAGCACTCCGAGGACGACGCCGACCGCGACGCCCCACTCCACCATGCGACGGCACGCCCGACGGGCGCCCACGGCATCGTCCGCGCCGAGATAGCGCCCGATGATCGCCTGACCGGCGATGGCGATGGAGTCGAGAGCGAAGGCGAGCAGACTCCACAGGGAGAGCGCGATCTGATGCGCCGCGATGTCGGCGTCCCCGAGCCGGGCGGCGACGGCGGTGGCGATCATCAGGATGGCCCGGAGGGAGAGCGTACGGACCAGCAGAGGTGCGCCGGCTTGAGCCGAAGCCCTGATGCCGGACGAGTCGGGCCGCAAGGAGGCTCCGTGCCTGCGGGCTCCGCGGACGACCACCGCCAGGTACACGGCCGCCATGCCGCACTGTGCGATCACCGTGCCCCAGGCGGAGCCGGCGATACCGAGGTCGGCGCCGTAGACGAGACCCGCGTTGAGGACCGCGTTGGCGACGAAGCCCGCGACGGCGACGTAGAGAGGGGTCTTCGTGTCCTGCAGTCCCCGCAGGACCCCGGTCGCGGCGAGGACGACGAGCATGGCGGGGATACCGAGGGACGAGATCCGCAGGTATGTGGTCGCATAGGGAGCCGCCGTGTGGGAGGCGCCGAAGAGGTCCACGAGGGCCGGTGCGGTGGGAAGGATGACGGCGATCACGAGGGCGCCGAGGAGGATCGCCAGCCAGATTCCGTCCATGCCTTGACGAATGGCCGCCTGGAGATCGCCGGCGCCGACGCGTCGCGCGACCGCCGCCGTGGTGGCGTAGGCGAGGAAGACGAAGACACTGACCGCGGTGGTGAGGAGGGCCGAGGCGACCCCCAGACCGGCGAGCTGGGCCGTGCCGAGGTGGCCGACGATCGCGCTGTCGACCATGACGAAGAGAGGCTCGGCGACGAGTGCGCCGAAGGCCGGGACGGCCAGGGCGACGATCTCTCGGTCGTGCTGTCGCCGGGTGCCCCTGGAGGTCGCGGGAGCCTGTGTCATGTGCACCAATGTAATCGTCCACAGGTAAGAGATGCAAAGGCTTAGTGACTATTACCCACCGCCTCTTCGTGCGCTCATTCGCGCACCGTTCGACACGATCTTGGCCCGACTGGGGAAGTTTTTCTTCTGCACAGCCGGTGGATGGTAAATGAGCAGTTCAGAAGGGTTGCGGTAGGCGAGGGGCGAGCTTGTTCACAGGGCTGTCCACCGTGTCGTGCACAGGTTTCGCGGAGTTCTCCACAGCATCCGGGCCGTCGTCCACATGGGCTGTGGATAACCAGATTGGCTGACGGTGCCCGCGGGCCTACCGTGGTCCGGCGCCCACTCCGTGCGTCGGCCGGGAAAGCAGCCCAAAACTGACGCACCACAAGCGGAGTTGGGCCTCTCATTTGTCAGTGCCGTGCCGTAGAACTAAGGGCACGGCTAGGTCCGCTCGGCGGACGGGAGGAGGTGGCTCGGTGAGCATTTCCGAGCCCTTGGACGACCCGTGGGCCGACAGCGGTCCCAGCGATCGTCTGCCCGCCTCCCGCCGACGCGGTGACGGCGGCCGCAGTCGCGGCGAACAGCACGACCACGGCCGGGACGAGAGCGGCTGGGACGGCGGGGGCACGGCCTTCGAGCGGGTGCCGCCCCAGGACCTCGACGCCGAGCAGTCCGTGCTCGGCGGCATGCTCCTGTCCAAGGACGCCATCGCCGACGTCGTCGAGATCATCAAGGGCCACGACTTCTACAAGCCCGCGCACGAGACGATCTTCCAGGCGATCCTCGACGTCTACGCCAAGGGCGAGCCCGCCGACCCCATCACGATCGCCGCCGAGCTCACCAAGCGCGGCGAGATCAACAAGGTCGGCGGCGCATCGTACCTGCACACCCTCGTCCAGACGGTGCCGACGGCGGCCAACGCCGAGTACTACGCGGAGATCGTGCACGAGCGCGCGGTCCTGCGCCGGCTCGTCGAGGCCGGTACGCGCATCACGCAGATGGGATACGCGGCCGACGACGACGTCGATGAGATCGTCAACCGCGCCCAGGCCGAGATCTACGCCGTCACCGAGCAACGCACGAGCGAGGACTATCTGCCGCTCGGCGACATCATGGAGGGCGCCCTCGACGAGATCGAGGCGATCGGTTCCCGCAGCGGCGAGATGACCGGCGTGCCCACCGGCTTCACGGACCTCGACTCACTCACCAACGGTCTGCACCCGGGCCAGATGATCGTCATCGCGGCCCGTCCCGCGATGGGAAAGTCCACGCTCGCGCTGGACTTCGCGCGCGCGGCCTCGATCAAGCACAACCTGGCCAGCGTCATCTTCTCCCTCGAAATGGGGCGCAACGAGATCGCGATGCGCCTGCTGTCGGCCGAGGCACGAGTGGCCCTGCACCACATGCGGTCCGGCACCATGACCGACGAGGACTGGACGCGCCTGGCCCGCCGGATGCCCGAGGTGTCCTCCGCGCCGCTCTACATCGACGACTCCCCGAACCTGTCGATGATGGAGATCCGCGCCAAGTGCCGGCGGCTCAAGCAGCGCAACGACATCAAGCTCGTGATCATCGACTACCTGCAGCTGATGCAGTCCGGCGGTTCCAAGCGCTCGGAGAGCCGTCAGCAGGAGGTCTCGGACATGTCCCGTAACCTCAAGCTCCTGGCCAAGGAGCTGGAGGTCCCGGTGATCGCGCTCTCGCAGCTCAACCGTGGCCCCGAGCAGCGCACCGACAAGAAGCCCATGGTCTCCGACCTGCGTGAGTCCGGCTCCATCGAGCAGGACGCCGACATGGTGATCCTGCTGCACCGCGAGGACGCCTACGAGAAGGAGTCGCCGCGCGCGGGCGAGGCCGACATCATCGTGGGCAAGCACCGAAACGGTCCCACGGCGACGATCACGGTCGCCTTCCAGGGGCACTACTCGCGGTTCGTGGACATGGCGCAGACCTGACCGGAGCATTCGGCCCGGCGCGAATGAACTCGACTACCAGGCGTCCCGCGGGATGGACTGGGGTCATGACGACACCCCAGGAAGAGCTGCTCCCCGGCACGCGCAGGGCGCTGCTGCACCGCATCGCCGTGGCCCAGGCCGAGGGACGTGCGCCGTCGCTCGTGGCGACGGTGGTGCGGGGCGGGCGGCCCGTGTGGCACGGTGCGCGGACCTCGGTGGACGGGCACGGGCCGGACGAGGACGTGCAGTACCGCATCGGCTCGATCACCAAGACCTTCACCGCCGTACTGGTGCTGCGCCTGCGTGACGAGGGGCTCCTCGACCTCGGTGATCCGCTGGAGAAGCATCTGCCCGGCACCGGCGTGGGGGAGGCGACCGTCGCCGATCTCCTGGCCCACACGGGCGGGCTGGCCGCCGAGTCGCCCGGGCCCTGGTGGGAGCGCACGCCGGGATCCCTGCGGCCGGAACTCGCCGACGTGCTGGGTGAAGGCCCGCTGCCACATCCGGTGGGCCGTCGCTTCCACTACTCCAACCCCGGCTACACCCTGCTGGGGGCACTCGTCGAGAAGCTGCGCGGCACACCTTGGGAAGAGGCGCTCCGGCACGAGGTTCTGGAACCTCTGGGCCTGGACCGTACGACCGTCCACCCTCGGGCGCCCCACGCGGGCGGCTGGGCGGTGCACCCCTGGGCCGACGTCATGTTGCCCGAGCCCAGCGAGGACCTGGGGCGCATGGCAGCGGCCGGCCAACTCTGGTCCACCACAGGTGACTTGGCGAAGTTCGCGGTGTTCCTGACGCAGGGGGACGACCGGGTGCTGAGCGCCGGGAGCGTGCGCGAGATGCGGACGCCCGCGGCACCGTCGGAGGCCGCGGACGTCATGGACGGGACGTCGTACGGCCTCGGGATGCAGATCCAGCGGCGCCACGGCCGGCTGCTCGTGGGGCACTCCGGTTCGCTGCCGGGCTTCCTGGCGAATCTCACCATCGGCGTCGAGGACGACGTCGCGGCCGTCGTGCTGGCCAACTGCACCTCCGGTCCGCTGCTGTCCACCGTGGGCGCCGATCTCGTGCGTATCGTCGCCGACGCGGAACCGCGCATCCCCGAGCCGTGGCGGCCGATGCGCGAAGTCGACCCGGACGTACTGGAGTTGGCCGGCCAGTGGTACTGGGGTACGTACGGCTTCGCCCTGCGGCTCACGGCCGACGGGCTCGTCTCGCTGGAGCCACTGTCCGGCGCTGGCCGCCGCTCGCGCTTCCGGGCGAACGGCGACGGCACCTGGACCGGACTGGAGGGCTACTACGCCGGAGAGCCCCTGACGGCCGTACGGCGGCCGGACGGGACCGTGAGCCACCTGGACCTCGGCTCCTTCGTGTTCACCCGTCAGCCGTACGACGAGGAGGCTTCCGTGCCGGGTGGAGTGGACCCGGATGGATGGCGAGGGATCGGATAGGGCGTCCGCGCGGCGCCGTGCCCTGTTTCACGTGAAACAGGGCCTTCTCCCGACGCATCCCGTCCCGTCGCCTCCCGGCCCGACAAGGTGCTTCACAGGGGGAGCTTGAAACCCACGTGTGAGGCCGTGAACCCGAGCCGCTCGTAGAAGCGGTGAGCGTCGGTGCGGGTGTTGTCGGAGGTCAGCTGCACCAACTGGCAGCCCTCCCGACGGGATGCGTCGATCGCCCACTCGATGAGCTGCGTGCCCAGCCCGCTGCCCCGCTCGTCCGTGTGGACGCGAACGGCTTCGATGATCGACCGCGTGGCGCCGCGCCGGGAGAGCCCGGGGACGATCGTGAGCTGAAGCGTGCCGACGACACGGTGCTCGCGTACAGCGACGACCAGATGCTGGTTCGGATCGGACGTCAGCCGTTCCAGCGCGACGAGGTAGGGAGCCAGATCGTCCGGTGACTCGCGTTGGGCACCGAGCGGGTCGTCCGCGAGCATCGCGACGATCTCGGGGACGTCGTCGACCGTGGCGGGCCGTATCTCAAGATCTCCCATGGCAGGCACCCTATGCCGAGCGGCGGGACCTCAGCCCGCCGCGACCGTCAGAGGAGCGAAGCGCCTGGTCCAGTCACCGGGGAGCTCCGGGACCCGGTGGGTCATCACCGAGTTGAAGGCGACGGAGGCCAGCCCCCGTTCCTTCGCCCAGGACAGCAGTTCCTCGTGCCGTACGTCGATGTCGGTCCGCAGGGGGCGGTCGCTGAGAACCGCGAGAGAGGTGATGAGGGCCTTCGCCGTCGCCGTGTCGCGCGCGATCAGCGGACCGACGACATGGGTGTCCATGTTGGGCCACGCGGCCGCGTATCCGATGAGCCGGCCGTTCTCCTCGGCGACCCGCAGATGGTCGGCGAAGGCGGGAAGCCGGGCGATGACATGAGTGCGGTCGGTGCCGAAGACCTCCGCGTCCAGCCTGAGGACGGCCGTGAGGTCCTCCGCGGTCGCGGCGCGCGTGACGGCATTGGGCTCGGCCCCGTCGGGAACGAACCGTCCTCGCAGCATCTCGGCGCGGCCCGTCACCTTGAAGCCGAGCTCCTCGTAGAGCGGACGGCCGTTCGGCGTCGCGTGCAGGGTGAGCGGGGTGGTGCCCGTCGTCGAGACGATGTGCCGCATCAGGTGCCGTCCGACGCCCTGGCGGGCATGCCGTTCGGCGACCAGCACCATGCCGATGGCCAGGAGGTCCGGGCGGTCCGGCCGTCCGTACTCGGTGACGACGCAGGCGCTGACGAGGCCGCCGCCGGGGTCGTCGACGCCGTACCCCTTCCCGGCCGTGAGGAGGAGGCCCCACTTGTGCTCCTCGCGTGGCCACCCCCGGTCCTCGGACAGGTCGGCGCAGGCGGCGAGATCGCGGAGCGTCAGACGGCGGATGGGCAGGGAGATGAGGGGAGGCGTCGGCACGCAGGTCAGGCTGTCCGACCGTTGCCCTCGCCGTCCACCTCTTTCCGGTGGGACGAGGAAGCTTTTGGCCATGTCGTGGCCAACTGCACAGGACGCCGACAGCTGCTGTTCGTTTCACGTGAAACACCGGCACGGTGGATTGGAGCGCGGCCATCGGGCGTACACCACCCGGCGATTAGCCTCGTGCCTCATGGCGAGACTTCATCTCTTCGACCTGGACGGCACGTTGCTGCGTGGCACGACGTCGCCTGTGGAGATCTCACGGCAGCTGGGACTGGAAGCCGAGGCCCTGGCGCTCGACGAGGCGATCTCGGCGGGGCTGATAGGGCCACCGGAGTACGCCGCCCAGGTCCACGCTCTCTGGTCCGGGCTGACCGAGGCCCATGTGACGGCGGCTTTCGACGGGGCCCCGTGGCTGGAGCGGATCAGGGAGGTCTGGGAGGAGATCCGCCGGCAGGGCGGATACTGCGCCGTCGTGTCGCTGTCGCCGTCGTTCTTCGTGGAGAAGCTCCTCGGCTGGGGTGCCCACCCCGCGCACGGGTCGCGCTTTCCCGCTGTGCCGTTCACCGAGCCGGTGGACCCGACCGGGGTACTCAGCGCTGCGGCCAAAGTCGAGATCGCCGACCGGCTGTGCGCCGAGTTCGGAGTGGCGCGGGCCGACTGCGTCGCCTATGGGGACTCCCTGTCCGACAGGGACCTGTTCGGCGCGGTGCCGGTTTCCGTGGCGGTCAACGCGGACAGCCATCTGTCAGGTCTCGCAACCCACTCCTACCTGGGCGGCGATCTGTGGGAGGCGTATGAGCTGGTGCGCCATGACCGGTAGCTGACCCGTCGGCGGCGGCTCAGCCCAGGTCCGGGGCGTGCATGGCGCGCACGCCCTCGATGTTGCCGTCCAGATAGTGCCGCAGCGACAGCGGCACGAGATGGACGGAGGCGATCCCGACCCGGGTGAACGGCACGCGGACGATCTCGTACTCGCCGGCGGGCTCCTCGACCTCGGGCCCGTGCCGCAGGTTCGGGTCCATGGACTCCAGACGGCAGACGAAGAAGTGCTGCACCTTCACACCGGTCGCGCCGCCGTCCTCGCCGATGTGCTCGACGGTGTCGACGAAACAGGGCACCACGTCGGTGATCTTCGCGCCGAGCTCCTCGTACACCTCGCGGTGCAGGGCGTCGACGACGGTCGTGTCTGTGGGCTCGACGCCGCCACCGGGAGTCACCCAGTAGGGATCTACGCCGGGCTTCGTGCGCTTGATGAGGATCAGGGCGTCGCCGTCCAGCAGAACGGCACGGGCGGTGCGCTTGACCACGGGTCGGACGGTCATGGGGGGAATGTGGCCCGGATGGTTCCACGTGAAACATCGCAAGTCGTCACCGGACGAGCTCACCGTGTGACGGCCGCGGCGAACAGCGAAAATCGCAGGTCAGCACCAGTCGGTCGCTGCCCCCAGCAGCCATTCGTGTGCCCGTGCGATGTGCGGCATCGCGAGCGTGCCGGTCCGCACCACGAGGAAGTACGTCCGCAGTGGAGGCACCGCGGGATCGTGCAGGGCGACGAGCTGTCCCCGCTCCACCGCGTTCGCGCACAGATAGCGGGGCAGTACCGCGAGACCGGCACCCGCGACGGCACACGCGAGGACCGCGCGCAGGTCGGGGACGATGACGGTCCCCGGGGCGGCCGGCCGGGAGTCGAAGACGGCGGCCCAGTAGCGCGAGACGAAGGGCAGCGACTCGTGCACCTCGATCACGGGGACGTCTTCGAGGGCGGGTGCGCCCCTGCGGCGGGGTTTCAAGCGGCCGATCTTCTCGGCCCGCGCCGCGGAGGCGACCAGGACATGCTCCTCGTCGCAGAGCGGAGTCGCCGTGAGCAGGGCGCCGCGCGGACGGGCCGTACTGATGGCCAGATCATGATGCCCGGCGGCGAGCCCCTCCAGGGTCTCCTCGGCGTTCCCGAAGGAGGCGCGCAGCGCGAAACCCTGGCCGTCCTCGCCGGTCAGTTCGGTGAGGGCGGGCAGCGCGCGTTCCGCGGTGAACTCGGGGGGACCGGCGAGATGCAGGGTCCGTAAGGAGGACTCGTCGTCGAGGCCGGTCTCCGCGATCTCCACCAGGGCGTCGAGGTGCGGGGCGGCCTTGTGCGCGAGCTCGTCCCCGACGGTCGTCGGGGTCACTCCGCGGGCCTGCCGCAGGAACAGGGGGCGGCCCAGCTGCCGCTCCAGTGTGCGTATCTGGGAGGTCACGGCCGGCTGTGACAGGCCGAGCAGGGCCGCGGCTCGGGTGAAGGAGCCGGCCCGGTGCACCGTGACGAACGTGCGCAGCAAGGCCAGATCCATGGTCCGCCTTCCCCTTTCCCCGCCCTTCCTCCGACCCCGGGCAGGGCCCAACTATAAATAAGTCGATAGGTCTCTGTCGCTACTGTGATTGGACACTGACAGAGAGTCAACTAGCCTTGGTCGCGCGGTTCTTCGCGCGCGGAACCGAGGGCGGTCCGAGCCACGAGGGGGGAGGCTCGGATCGCCCGTCATCCACGGTGGGACGCCCGCTCGGCGCCCGTAAGCCGGTCACTCCGCCGACTCCTCCAGAGCCCGCAGGACGTCCGCCACCAGGTCCTCGGGGTCCTCGGCGCCGACCGAGAAGCGGATGAAACCCTCCGGCACCGGATCTCCTCCCCAGCGCCTGCGCCGCTCGGCCGTCGACCGCACGCCGCCGAAGCTCGTCGCGTCGTCCACGAGCCGCAGCGCCTCCAAGAAACGCTCGGCACGCGCGCGCGTGGGCAGCGTGAAGGAGATGACGCACCCGTAGCGGCGCATCTGCTGGGCGGCGACCTTGTGCGAGGGGTCGTCGGGCAGCCCGGGATAGCGCAGCCCGCTGATCTCGGGCCGCTCCCGCAGCACCTCGGCGAGCGTGAGGGCCGTCGCGCACTGCCGGTCGACCCGCAGCTGGAGCGTGGCGATCGAACGGTGTGCGAGCCAGGCCTCCATGGGCCCCGGGATCGCGCCGACGATCTTGCGCCAGCGGCGTACCGCCGCCATGGCCTCGGCGTCGCGCCCGACGACGTAGCCGAGCAGGACGTCCCCGTGCCCGGTGAGCTGCTTGGTGCCGCTGGCCACGGCGAAGTCCGCGCCCAGCTCAAGCGGACGCTGCCCCAGGGGCGTCGCGAGGGTGTTGTCGACGGCCACGAGCGCACCACGCGTGTGTGCCGCCTCGGTGAGCCGCCGGATGTCGCACACGTCCAGCCCCGGGTTGGACGGCGTCTCGATCCACAGCAGCTTCGCGCCGTCGAGGACGTCGAGCTGGGCGTCGTTCCCCGTCGGGGCGGTGCGCACCTCGACGCCGTACGCCTCCAGCTGGGCGCGGACCATGGGCAGCACCTGGTAGCCGTCGGTGGGCAGTACGACGGCGTCCCCGGCGCTCACCTGGGAGAACAGCACCGCCGAGATGGCGGCCATGCCCGATGCGAAGGTGAGCGTCTCCACGTCCGTCCGGCCGGGTGCCTCCAGTTCGCCGATGGCGCGTTCCAGCAGCGTCCAGGTGGGGTTGTCGTCGCGGCCGTAGGTGTACGGGCCGCTGACGTCGCCCGGCAGGTGGAAGTGGGCGGCGAACACCGGCCCGGGCAGGGTCGGCTCGTTCTTGACCGTCTCGGGCAGTCCCGCCCGCACCGCGCGCGTGCCGTCACCCTCGCCCGAAGGCCTGCCCGTTGCGGAACCACTCATGCCGCCCGTCCCTCCACCTGCTCGCGTACCGCGTCGAGGAGACCCTCGCTCGCCCTCTCCACCATCTCAAGGCACTCCTCGAAGCCTTCCACGCCCCCGTAGTACGGGTCGGGCACGTCCAGGTCGTCGCCCGCGGCGGGGTCGTACGAACGCAGCAGCCGCACCTTCGCCGCGTCCTCCGGGGACGGCGCGAGCCGGCGCAGGGCCTTGAGATGGCCGGCGTCGAGGGCGATGACCAGGTCCAGGCGGGCGAACCACGAGGGCTGGAACTGACGGGCGATGTGGGCGCCGTCGTAGCCGTTCGCGCGAAGGACGGAGACGGTGCGCGGGTCGGCTCCGTCACCCTCGTGCCAGCCGCCGGTGCCCGCGCTGTCCACCTCGACCAGGCCGTCGAGCCCGGCCTCCCGCAGGTGGGCGCGGAAGACGGACTCGGCCATCGGGGAGCGGCAGATGTTGCCGGTGCAGACGAAGCAGACGCGGTAGCTCATCGTCCGCTCAGTCCTCGTCCGGCAGGACGACGTGCAGCGCCCAGGAGACGATCGAGATGATCAGACCGCCGAGGACCGCGGTCCAGAAGCCCTCGACGTGGAAGCTCAGGTCGAGCTTGTCGGCCAGCCACGAGGTCAGCAGCAGCATCAGGGCGTTGACGACGAGCGTGAACAGACCGAGCGTCAGGATGACGAACGGCAGGGACAGCAGCTTCACGATCGGCTTGACCAGCCAGTTCACCAGGCCGAAGAGCAGGGCGACGAGGATCAGCGTCCAGGCCTTCTTGCCGGTGCTGTCACCGGTAAGGGTGATCTTGTCCAGCAGCCACACCGCGACCGCCAGGGCGCCCGCGTTGGCGATCGTCTTGACTAGGAAATTCTTCATGTGTCTGATCGTGGCAGACCAGATCGGCTACGAGTACGGGGACGAGGACGACAACCGCGATGAAGGCATTCCGGCTGGACGAACTGGAGGCGGAACGCGCCGCCAACGACGGCGCCTACCTGCAGTTTCTGCGGGAACGGAACATGTCCGTCGGCCTGTACGCGCTGAACGCCGGCGAGCATGATCCACAGAAGCCGCACAACCAGGACGAGGTCTACTTCGTTGTGAGCGGCCGCGCCGCCGTCACCGTCGGCCTGGAGACGACCCAGGTGGCGCGCGGCAGCGTGATCTACGTGCCGGCCGGTGTCGCCCACAAGTTCCACCACATCAGCGAGGACCTCAGGGTGCTCGTGGTGTTCTCTCCGCCGGAAAGCTGAGCCGCGGCCTCGGGGTTCCCTAGGGGTTCGATCAGGGGAGGGCAAGGGATGCGAAGCCCCCGGCGGGCCCCCTCACGGCCCTAGCATCGATGGCAGGACAGAAGAAGGATCCGGCACAGAGCCCCGGGTCACCGACGGACCCGGCATAAGCGACGGGCGGAGAGACAAGGACGAGAGCAATGGGAGAGATCTTCTCGGGACTGCCCTGGTGGGTGAAGTGGATCGCGGTGCCGGTCATCGCCCTGGTCGTGTTCGGCGGCCTGATCGCCACGGTCGTCGGCTTCGTCATCGGGCTGCTTTTCAAGGCGCTGGTCTTCGTGGCGCTCGTCGGTGGACTGATCTACGTCGTACGGAAGTTCACATCGAGCTCCACGTCGCGCAGCGACTGGTGAGGGCCGTGGGAGACCGGTGACCGGTAACGGGAATCACCGGTTCCCTCGGGGGAGGGAAGTTTCCCGGGCAGACCGTCCGCAAGCGGTGGCGGGCGATTAGAGTCCGGAACTCGTCGCGGGAACGACCCCGGTGAGCGGCGCATCCCTCCCCGTGTTACCCCACAGCACGGGCCGCCCCCTTGTGCTTCTGGAGTGACCCTTGGCCACCGTAGACACCGCACTCACCTCCCCCCACGCACCACCGACCCCGGCGCCCCCCGCCACACCCCGTCTCCGGCCCCCGGAACAGCCCGGCCCAGGAACGCGCCCCGGAACGCAGGAACGCGCGGCCGGGGCCCCGGCGCCGTCACGCGCCTCTTCCGCGGCAGCGAGGTCGTCGCACACCACGCGGCCGCCCACGCCCCCTGCCGCGCAGCCGCAGGCCGCGACCCTCATCGGTTCCGTCCAGCGCGCGATGAGACTGCTGGAATGCGTCGCGGGGCACGCGCACGGAGCCCCCGCCAAGCAGCTCGCCCGCGAGACCGGACTGGCGCTGCCGACGGCGTACCACCTGCTGCGCACCCTGGTGCACGAGGGCTATCTGCGCAGGGACAAGGGCCTGTTCTTCCTCGGCGAGGCGGCCGAGCGGCTCGGCCGCAGCGGAGCCCAGCAGAAACGTCGCAGCACGATCATGGACGCGCTCGCCGGATTCCGCGACGCGATCGGCGTTCCCGTGTACTACGCCGTGTACCAGGAAGGCGAGATCGAGATCAGGTGCGTCTCCGACACCCCGGGCAATCCGGCGGTCGAGGAATGGGCGGACTTCCGCGAGACCGGACACGCCCACGCGATCGGGCAGTGCCTGCTGTCCCAGCTGGACGAGCAGGGCCGCCGCGATCACCTTGAGCGCCACCCCGTGCAGCCCGTCACCCCGTACACGGTGCCCGACGGCCGCGCCCTGCTGCGCCGGCTCGAGCGGACCCCGCGGATGGAGACGGTGACGGAGCGGCAGGAGTACGCGCTGGGGACGGTCTGCGCGGCCATCCCCATCACCCTGGGGACGACGGCCGCCACGATGGCCATCTCCCTGCCGTGCCATCAGGCAGACCGTCTGCTGCCGGTGGCGCGGCAGCTGCAGAGCGAGATCGGGCGTCTGCTGGGGTCTCTCGCCATCTCTATCAGTATGTGAAAACTCACTCCTTGTGATCTGCCGTGTACTTTCAGCAATATTTCACCTGTGTCAGGGGATGATTCCCGGCCAGACGGCTACAAATTACGGGGTAGGCGATGCGCGAGTCGGTACAGGCAGAGGTCATGATGAGCTTCCTCGTCTCCGAGGAGCTCTCTTTCCGTATTCCGGTGGAGCTGCGTTACGAGTCCTGTGATCCCTATGCCGTGCGGCTGACCTTCCATCTCCCGGGCGACGACCCGGTGACCTGGGCTTTCGGCCGGGAATTGCTGATCGACGGGGTCGGCAGGCCGTCCGGCGACGGGGACGTGCGGGTCTCGCCCGTCGAACCGGAGTCGCTCGGCGATGTCCTGATCCGGCTTCAGGTCGGCTGCGACCAGGCGCTGTTCCGTTCGTCCACCGCCCCGCTCATCGCCTTCCTCGACCGCACCGACAAGCTCGTGCCGTTGGGCCAGGAGGGTGCGCTCGCCGACTTCGACGCCCATCTCGACGAGGCGCTGGACCGGATCCTGGCGGAGGAGCAGAGCGCGGGCTGAGGCCGGCGGGGCCGCGGAGTCGGCGGACCACCTCGGCGCGGGGCACGGAAGACGCAGGAACGCTTCTCTCGCGGGTGTGAGCCGCCCCGGGCAGAACCATTGCTGCGCCTTCGGGCTTCGACACCCGCGGCGCCACCCGGGCTCAGTGCTTGCGCCGCCGTCCCTTCCCCGAGCGCGCCGGTGCCGAAGACGCCTGCGCCGCCATGGCGGCCTCCGGCCGGTCGGCCGAGACCACCAGCGCCGCCAGCAGCGTGGTGACCGGCACCGAGGCGACCAGGCCGATCGAGCCCACCAGCGTGCGCACGATCTCCTCGGCCACGAGTTCGCTGTTGGCGACCGTCCCCACACTGCTCTGCGCGATGGAGAAGAGCAGCAGCAACGGCAGCGCGGCGCCCGCGTAGGCGAGGACGAGGGTGTTGACGACGGAGGCGATGTGGTCGCGTCCGATGCGGATGCCGGCCCGGTACAGCCCGCGCCAGCCCATGGCCGGGTTGGCCTCGTGCAGTTCCCAGACGGCCGAGGTCTGGGTGACGGTGACGTCGTCGAGGACGCCGAGCGAGCCGATGATGACGCCGGCGAGCAGCAGACCGCTCATGTCGATCGACGGGTACAGGCCGTGGATGAGACCGGTGTTGTCGTCGGTGTTGCCGGTCAGTGCGGCCCAGCCGATGAACTGCGAGCCGAGGATGCCGATCAGCACCAGGGAGATCAGGGTGCCGAGCACGGCGACGGAGGTGCGGGCGGACAGACCGTGGCACATGTACAGGGCGATCAGCATGATGGCGCTCGCCCCGACGACCGCCACGACCAGGGGATTCGAGCCCTGAAGGATCGCGGGCAGGATGAAGAAGTTCAGGATCAGGAAGCTGATGGCGAGTGCGACCAGCGCCATGACGCCCCGCATGCGTCCGACGATCACGACGGCGACGGCGAAGAGCCCGGCGAGGAGTGCCATCGGGAAGCGCCGGTTGACGTCGCTCACCGAGTACTGCAGGTTCTTCGGCGCCGAGGGCTCGTAGGCGACCACGACCTTCTCGCCCTGGTGCAGTTGCCGGGACTGGTCCGGCTGCACGATCTCGACGAACGTACGGCCCTTGTCGTGGCCGGTGTCGACGCGGACGGTGGCCTTCTTGCAGGTGCCCTTGTCCTCCTGCTGGGCGGAGGTGCCACCGGCGGCCGAGGTGGCCCCGGCCGAGCCCCCGCCGGAGGCGTTGACGGACTTGCAGCTGACCTCGACGACCCTGGTGACCGTCGCCTGCTGGGACTGCCGGTCGAAGCCCACCCCGGTCCGCTCGTGCGCCGGTGCCCCGCCGGGCCACAGCACCGCGAGCCCGACCACCACGGCCGCGGCGAAGGGGATGAGGATCGCCCCGATGACCTTGCGCAGATGCCGGGAGACGGGGGCCGCCGGCCCATGGCTGTGGCTGTGCCCGTGACCGCCACCGGAGCCGTGCCCTTGGCCGACGTCGTGTTCGGGGTCACCGGACACATGCCGGTGCGCGTGCTGCTCATGGCCACCGGAGGAGTGCCCGTGCGCGTGCTGCTCACGGCCCCCGTGGGGACCGTGGGCATCGCCGCTTACGGAGCCGGACCGGCGGGGCTGCTCCGGCGGATACGAGGGCTGCTGCGTCGTGGTCACCGCCCGATCATCGCAAGAACGACAGAGGCCCCCTGTTCACCGCGCCAGAAATGACGCTAGCGTGGAGGCACCTTTGCACACGCGGGAGCTCGGAGCACCGGGCTGAGAGGGCGCTGACCTCCGTCCCAGCGATGTTTCACGTGGAACATCACCGAAGTCGAGTGATGTTCCCCACGAAATGTCGGCAGACGGAAACCGCTGCGTCGACCGCCGAACCTGTTACCGGGTAATGCCGGCGTAGGGAGTAGGTCTCATGACCAACAAGGACGACGTACGCACGCCTGCCTCCAGCGAGGACGAGCAGCCCGCTGAGGGCGCATCGTCCCAGGAGGCCGGGAAGTCCATCGGCTGGCACAAGGCATACGTCGAGGGCTCACGCCCCGATGTGCGGGTTGCCGTCCGTCAGGTGCACCTCACCAACGGGCAGTCGGTCACGCTGTACGACACATCCGGCCCGTACACCGATCCACTCGTCGACACCGATGTCCGCAGGGGTCTGCCACCGCTTCGGGAGAACTGGATCATCTCCCGTGGAGACACCGAGGAGTACGCGGGTCGCCCGGTCCGTCCCGAGGACGACGGGATCAAGCACACCGCGCCCCGCGGCGGTCTGCGCAACCTCGACGCGGTCTTCCCGGGACGGCCGCGCCTGCCACGCCGCGGTCGCGGCGGCGAGGCGGTCACCCAACTCGCCTATGCGCGCCGGGGCGAGATCACCCCGGAGATGGAATACGTGGCCGTCCGGGAGAACGTCTCCCCGGAGGTCGTCCGTGAGGAGATCGCGGCGGGCAGGGCCGTACTGCCCGCCAACGTCAACCACCCGGAGATCGAGCCGATGATCATCGGCAAGCGTTTCCTGGTGAAGGTCAACGCCAACATCGGCAACTCGGCGGTAACGTCCTCCATCGAGGAGGAGGTCGAGAAGATGACCTGGGCGACCCGCTGGGGCGCCGACACGGTCATGGATCTCTCCACGGGACGCAACATCCACACCACGCGTGAGTGGGTGCTGCGCAACTCCCCCGTCCCCATCGGCACGGTGCCGCTCTACCAGGCACTGGAGAAGGTGGACGGCCGTGCCGAGGAGCTGACCTGGGAGATCTACAAGGACACGGTCATCGAACAGGCCGAGCAGGGCGTGGACTACATGACGGTCCACGCGGGCGTCCGCCTCCCGTACGTCCCGCTCACCGCCAACCGCAAGACCGGCATCGTCTCGCGCGGTGGTTCGATCATGGCCGCGTGGTGCCTCGCGCACCACAAGGAATCGTTCCTCTACGAGAACTTCGAGGAACTGTGCGAGATCCTCGCCGCCTACGACGTCACGTACTCACTCGGCGACGGCCTCCGGCCCGGCTCGATCGCGGACGCCAACGACGAGGCCCAGTTCGCGGAGTTGCGCACGCTCGGGGAACTCAACACGATCGCCAAGCGTTTCAACGTACAGACCATGATCGAGGGCCCGGGACACGTCCCGATGCACAAGATCAAGGAGAACATCGACCTTCAGCAGGAGATCTGCGATGAGGCTCCGTTCTATACGCTCGGCCCGCTGACCACGGACATCGCCCCGGCGTACGACCACATCACCTCCGGCATCGGTGCCGCGATGATCGCCTGGTGGGGCACGGCCATGCTCTGCTACGTCACCCCCAAGGAACACCTGGGCCTGCCCAACCGCGACGACGTCAAGACCGGCGTCATCACCTACAAGATCGCCGCCCACGCCGCCGACCTCGCCAAGGGCCACCCGGGCGCCCAGGAGTGGGACGACGCCCTGTCCGACGCCCGTTTCGAGTTCCGGTGGGAGGACCAGTTCAACCTCGCCCTGGACCCGGACACGGCACGGGAGTTCCACGACGAGACGCTCCCGGCGGAGCCGGCCAAGACCGCCCACTTCTGCTCGATGTGTGGGCCGAAGTTCTGCTCGATGAAGATCTCCCAGGACATCCGCCGCGAGCACGGCGGTAGCCGGGAGGAGGTCGAGGAGGGCATGGCTCAGAAGTCGAAGGAGTTCGCCGCGGCCGGGAACCGGGTGTATCTGCCGATCGCCGAACAGCCGTAGCCCCGCGGGGCGGCTCGTGCCTCACGGCCGAGGCGTGGGCCGCCCCGTTCCGCGGCGAGGTGCGGCCTCGCCGGCTCGGGCGGCCGCCGACGCGTCTCCATGGCGTCGTCGCAGTCTCGCAGTCGAGGTTCGGCTTGCGCTCCCCCGAAGGGGGTCTTCCTGTGGTGGAGGGCGCAAGCCGAGGCTCACTCCGGCTGGTGTTCGGGGCCTCCGAAGTCCGGGCTGGTGTAGTCCGGGCTCGTGAAGCTCGGCCGGTGGCCGCGCGCCGGTCCGTCGTCCGGGCTGGTGAAGCCCGGGCGGTCGTAACCGAGTTGCGGGATGCGGCTCGTCGGCGCCGAGGGTGTCGTGGTGTTCAGGGCGGCCGCCGCGCCGGGGTCGGCGAGGGCCTCCCGCAGGAACGGCAGGACGCCACGCTCCAGCAGCGCCTCGCGCCAGGCGTCCTTGGCCCGGGCCACCTCTCCGCTCAGTTCTCCGTACGGTCCGGCTTCGAGTGCCGGACGGTTGCGCAGCGCGGTCAGGAGCAGTCCCACTGCGGCCACGAGGATGGCGGCAGCGGTCATCGCGCCGAACACCCAGCCAGCGGTGATCATGGTCTTGCCGAACATCTGTTTGGGGGCGACCGACCTGATGACGTATCCGACGAGCAGGAATATCACCGCGGCCGTTCCGGCGAGGACGGGTGTCAGGACGGCGGCGACGGCGACGGCGCCCGCGCCGGCGGGTTCGACGGCCTCGCCGAGGGTGGCAGCGAGCCCCATCGCGTCCGGGCCCGGCTCCGTGGAGCCCGACGCGCGGGTGGACGACGGGGTGGACGACGCCGGCTGGCGCAGTTCCTCGCGAACCTTCACGTAGTGCTGGTACTCGGTCGCCGCGGCCGCCGTGATGAGTGCGGTGGCGTTCAGCGCCATGGTGCGCAGCTGTTCGGTGTTCAGCCGCTGTCCCACAGCGGCCAGTTCCGGGCGGTTTGGGGCGGAGCGCAGCGCCTCATCGAGGACCCGCTCGTACTCCTGGCGGTCCTCGCTCAGCAGGTGCTGCGGAACGCTGTTCATGTGCATCCCCCGATGCTCCGTAGGGCTTGGGGCTCGCATGCCAACGAGCCGTCGGGCAGAAACGGAGGGGAGCCTGCTACGGATAAGCCGATGGTAGAGCCGGGACGGCACACGTCGACAGGGGGTTTCCGGAAATTGGGCCCTGGCCTGCGCCGTTCATCGCGGCTCCGTCGTCGGGGCGCCTGCCCTGTGAACGCTCAGATATCCAGCGGAAGTTGCCGGACCAGCAGCTTTCCGGCCATGGTCACCCCGCCGTCCATCGCGATGGCCAGGCCTTCCGCGTAGACGTGGGGTCCCTCGACCACGGGGCCCGCGTCGTCCTCGCCGTCCTCGGAGCCGACCTCACCCAGGAGATAGGGGATGGGGCTGTGACCGTGAACGACACGGGTGCCGCCGTACGTATCCAGCAGGGAGCGTGCGGCGTCCGCGCCGCCTTCGTCGCGGAAGGAGAAGCGCTTGGTGAACTTGCGGAACAGGTCCCAGCATTCGTCGGCGTCGTTGCGGGTGAGGGTCTCGCGGATCGTGTCGTTGACCGCCTCGATCGAGTCGCCGTAGTCGAGGTAGGCGGTGGTGTCGGAATGCAGGAGCAGATAGCCGTCGACCTCCTCGACGGCGTCGAGGCGGGCCATCCACTGCAGGTGATGGTCCTGGAGGCGGTCCATGTCGGTCTTCTGACCGCCGTTCAGCAACCACGCCGCCTGGAAGGTGGCGGTGCCCGCGCCGGAGTTGACGGGGGTGTCGCCGAACCGCTTGGCGCCGAGCAGCAGCAGCTCGTGGTTGCCCATGAGCGCCTTGCAGTAGCCGCCGGCCGCGGCCGCCTCCGCGGACAGCCGCATCACCAGGTCGATGACGCCGATGCCGTCGGGCCCGCGGTCGGTGAAGTCGCCGAGGAACCACAGCCTGGCGGTGCCGGCGCACCAGTTCCCGCCCGCGTCGATCAGCCCCTGCTCCTGGAGCGCGGCCACCAGTTCGTCCAGGTAACCGTGGACGTCGCCGACGACGTAGAGCGGGCCGACGCCGTCGTTCGGCTGCGGCACCGCCTGGCCCGCCGGGTCGACGGGCACCTGGAGCGTGTCACCGCGGTTGATGACGGGCAGGTCGCGCTCGGTCGGTGTGTAGCCCTCGGGATACGTCTCCTCGTGGGGCGGTACGACGTCGCCGGGGTGCGTGCTGTGGCCGTACGGACCGGTCTCGTGGACGTACGCAGGCACCCGGAAGTCGCGCAACGTCGCCGTCCGCTCCGTCTCGGGTCCCTGACCGGCCCCCTGAGTCATCAGACCCCTCCACCATCGCGCCGCATCTGCACCGCTTCGGACTGCCTGGTCGCAGCGGCCCGCGGTGTCGTGGGCCCATCATAGGAATGCGGATCGCGCCATGTGATGACCCAGGGGTGGTGAATCGGCGCAAGAGTCCAGTTCACCGCGGCTTTCGCCCCGATTGGGCAGGGCTTCGACCGCTGCTGACAGCGCTTGTTTCACTCCTCTTCGGGCGAACGCGGCGGGCTCACCGTCGTACGCGGAGCACGTCGTTGCGACGAGGTGCGCACGATCAGTTCCGTCGGTATCACCTGCTCGACCGGTTGGTCCGATTCGACCCCCTCGATCGCGTCGATGAGCAGCTGCACCACCGCCGTGCCGATCCGGCGCGGCTTCAGTGAGAGTGTGGTGATGGGCGGGTCGGTGTTGGCGTACACCCCGGATTCGCTGCAGCAGACCAGAAGCAGGTCGTCCGGTACGCGCAGGCCGTAACGACGGGCGGCGGCGAGCAGATCGGTGCCGTTGGGGTCGAACAGGCCGTAGACGGCGTCCGGGCGGTCCGGGCGGGCCAGCAGCCGGTCGGCGGCGACGGCCCCCGCGCACGGGTCGTGCGCCGGGTAGGCCTCGTACACCGGGTCCTGGCCGACGCGCTCGCACCAGCGCAGGTACGCCGTGGTCGACAGGTGGGTGTACGTGTCCGTCGA